>CAZUDI010000018.1:0-41666 GCA_964618975.1 uncultured Bacteriovoracaceae bacterium
ACAATGGTCTCAAAAAACCTGTTGAGTTGAAAACTTCATTATTCGAAGTGCCCTTTACATTCGTTATTCGACAGGCATTCCTTAATCAAAGGCGATCTGACATACTTTCCTCCCACAGGAGTTAGTCCGAACTCTTCAAAGTTGTCTGTGTCGGCACCGGAACATGTTCCCACTCCAACGACCTCATCCAGGAGGTCAACGGTGGGAATTGAGATTACACATTCCTTCGATTTTCGAAGTGCGGCATAGGAATAGTTCCATGGCCCAGTAGTCATGGCAAACTTCGGAGTAAAGTCCATCACCATAGTCCACGAGATAGTCATTATGTTGTTTTTCTTCCCCTCATTTGTCGTAACGAAGACAACTGGGCCTGGTTCCATCAGAGTGAAAGCTTTGCTGATCTGCATTATTTTCATGAACACGCACGCTCCCATCGTGTTTGTCTAACTTCGCGTTGCATCACCGGCAGCAAAAAGCGAAGCGACTAAAGGAAAGGCGCCTTTTGCTGTCAGAGTGCATGCGATTGCGAGAAAACATTACATCTGAGCCAGGTTTGTAATGAGGTTGTACGTAAACCAACCATCACCCGTTTGGAATGATTGTGCTTTTGCTGTTTGTGCATCTCTTTGCACGCCTATACCGTCAGAAAACGGCTCAAACGATACGATCTTGTTGAACGCGATTCGGAAGCGTTTTGAAGAGCCTGCAAAGTATATATGTTTATTCGTGACCCCTAATAACCCGGTATCAGCGTGCACTGTCTCAGATGACTGAACTCGTTCTCCTTTAAACGCGCCGGTTCTGTAATACACCCCTTTAGCAATACGAATGCTCACACCTTGGGAGCCTCCGACATACCTTGTTCTTGTTTTTTCTTCATAGTAATTGACGCCCTGGAATACCCACACAAGATTTTCCGTTTTTTGCAAATTGAAAGGTAAATTACCATCCACTTTGAAGGGGTCCAGGTTCACGTGCAGGTTGTGTGAATTCATGGCGGTGATCTCGGGGTGACCCCCCTCGTCCATATGGCAGGTGCCACAGGTCTTGGTGGCATCGGGGAAGGTGGGATCCTTGATCACTCCCTGGTGAGATGCCTGCATGTCGTCGGTTGAGGGATCGCCGCCGTGGCAGACCTCGCAGGCGATCTGGCCGTGCACGTCCTCGTCGATGAAGTCGTAGTCGATCAGCAGCTTTTCATATGGCTCCAACTGAGCCATCGCACCGCCTCACCCCTCGCCGGCCGACTTGGTCACCTTGGGCTCGGTGGCCTCGATCTGCCGCAAGATCTTGAGAAGCTCGCGGGTGCTGGTATGGCACTCGACACAGCTGTTTTCCTCAGCATGCAGAACGACGGGGAGCTCGATGGCCGCAAGCCCGTAGAAAACAAGGAAGAGCACGATCGATCGCGTAAGGATCATCCGATTTGCCGATTTTCTGATCAAATACATTTCACGCATACGGTCCCTTCAATATTATCAAGATAATACATGCATATTCTATTAGAATATTACATCAGGATAGTGAGTGTAAGCAGAATTTTCAGCCCCACCGGCGCCAGACGCAAGCCCAGCTCCCATAGCCCTACCGTTCGGGCAGGCTCCTGGCTGAACGGTATCCCGCGTCACACAGGGATGACCTCGAGGCGGTAGAGGGAGGAGACGCGGCATCGCAGCGGGCGGCGAGGTGGCGGCCCTCGTCTTGCTCCCCCTGCCGACTTTTGCTTGACATACAGCCGAAAGGTTTATAACAATAAACAAAGTTCAGTATTCTGGACGTGATGCACTGATACGGCCGGGGAGCTCTTTATGGGAAAGCAATCGATCAAGATGAACCCAAGGGAGACGAGACGAACAGTCCTGTGGGTCGCATCCCAAGGCGTCGCCAGGGGTCTTCCGGGCAGCAGGTGTTCTTCGGGTAGGTCAGGCAAAAATTTCTAAGTAAGGGATGGGACCGATGATCACAGCCTATTCAACGATCAAAGACCTCAAGCGTGCAGGCCGCCGAACCCTGGGCTGCTTCCCGCTCTATCCGCCCCTGGAGCTCCTCCATTCCATGGGATTCACCCCGGTTGTCCTGTGGGGGCTCAGAGACCTCTACCGGGAGGTTCCCCTCAGTGACCGTCATCTGCAGACCTATACGTGTTCGGTGGGGCGCTGCCTCACGGAGTTCATGCTCCGGCACGGCGGCGAGCTCTTCGATGGGATCGTCATGTACAATGCCTGTGATACCCTGCGGAACCTGCCGGAGATCCTGCAGCTCGGCCTTGCAGGGCAGGGACAACCCCTGCCCCTCTTCCGACTGCATATACCTACGTCGTCCCTGGAAAAGCCGGCGGACAGACTCTATCTCACCCAGAGGATCCACCGTCTTATTCAGGAACTGGAAGAAAGCTTCAATATTTCTTTCTCTGCAGAAGCCTTTAGGGACAGTGTGGATCTTTACCGCAGGCAAAGGGCGCTGGCGGCAGGATTGCAGGAGCTGGTAGGACAAGGCCGGTTGACGGTTTATGAATTCTACAGAATGATGAACGCGGGTCAGCGCATTCCCGTGGAAGAACACCTCGCCATGCTTGAGACCGCAATCGAACGCTACTCGGCAGGACCGCCCGCGGACCAGGCATCCCCCCGGGTGATCGTCAGCGGAATCCTGCCGCCTCCGGCAGGGATCATCGACTGCATCGCGGCCGCCGGCCTGCGGGTGGTGGACAACGACATCGCCATGTGGAAACGTTCGTACGGCTATTCCCCGGCAGCGTTCGATGATCCGGGAGAATACTATATCGATATGTTTCGCCATCATTACCCCTGCACGACCGTGCTGCCTACCGGAGATGCACGCATGGCAACCCTCTTGAAGATGGTCCGGGAGAAGAAGATCGATGGGTGCATCTTTATCGGTGAAAAATTCTGCGAGTATGAATACTTCGAGGTGCCCTACCTCAAGAAGATCCTCGAGGGTGAAGATGTCCGTCTGCTCTGTCTGGATTTCTCGCTTGAGGATTATGAAAATCTCGGTCCCTATCAGACGCGCATTGAGGGCTTTGCGGAAATCCTGCGCGGATAGGGCCGCATAAAAGGAGTTGCCATGCCGGAAACGAAAGTATTCAAAAAAAACCCGTCAGGCAAGCGCCTGAGCAAGCTGATGGCGGATGCATACCTGTCCCTGCATCAGCGGGCTTCGGAAGGTGCCTTCGTGATCTGGATCGCCATTGTCGTTCCGCCCGAGCTCTTTGCCGGGTTCGAGAACGTGGTCTACGCCGTGCCCGAAAGCCATGCCGCCATGAGCGCGGGCAAGGGCGTCGGCCCCCTGCAATGCGAGAAGGCCGAGCGTATGGGATATTCCACCGACCTCTGCTCATATGCCAGGATCGACATCGGCACGGCGTTTGATGGCGGGAGAGATTCGCCCACCTCCGGGCTTCCGCGACCGGACCTGCTGGTAAGCAACAACAACAACTGCTCGCTGCTCGTGAAATGGTTCGATGTCTATCACCGCGAATGGGGTGTGCCCCATTTCGTCCTCGACGTGCCCTTCTGCTACGAGAGACAGAGCCGAGAAGACAGGCACTATATCGTCGCGCAGCTCAAGGAGCTCATCCGGACCATCGAGGAACTCTCTGGCCAGCGATTCGATATCGACAAGGCGCGCGAGGCGGTACAACTGTCCAGCGAGGCCAACAGGGAGTGGCGACGTTTCCTCGGCCTTGCCGCCCACCGGCCGTCGGGGATTACCGCCTTCGATTCCTTTGTCCAGATGGGGGCGATCCTGACGTCTAGGGGGACACCGGAACTCAGGGAGCACTACCGGCTCCTGGCCGATGAGACGGAGGAACGGGTGGCCAGCGGCATCTTCCCGGTTCCCGGAGAAAGGCACCGGCTCTACTGGGACAGCATTGCACCCTGGCATCAGCTGCGCACGATGTCTTCACGGCTGGCGGAATACGGGGCCAATATCACCACGGCAAGCTACACCTACTGCATCGGGACGACCGAAGGCACAACCGAGTTCCATGCCTTTGACGGGAAAGACCCCCTGGACTTTCTTGCACGCTCCCAGAACTTCTCCGTGTGTCCCTACGGCATGGCGCTCAGGGGCAAGGCGATGCGGGAGGCGGTCGAGAAGAACGCCATCGACGGGATCGTGTTTGCCAGCAATCGGTCCTGCAAGGTCTATTCGCTCATGCAGATGGATGAGATGGGGCTCATCAAGAAGGATCTCGGGATCCCCTGTGTCATGATCGACGTGGATCATGCGGATGTACGCAAATACAGTGAGGCCAATGCCTTTCTCCGCATGGAGGCGCTGATCGAGATGATCGAAGCCAGGCGCTGAGCCCCCGGGAAAGCGGCCACGAAAAGAGATGAGGCAGACAAGAAAGGGGTTGAGCTAAGATGGCGCATAACCTGCTGGTAGACATGCAAGACGTCCAGTTTGTCCTGTTTGAGATGCTCAACGCCCAGTCGCTTGCCGGGCAGGCCAGCTTTGAGGGGCTAGACCGGGACGTGTTTCAGGACACGTTGACCCTGGCGGAAAGGATCGCCTGGGACACGATGTATCCTGTGGATGCGCTTGGCGATGCGGAGGGGGTTTGCTACGACCCCGCGACCATGAGCGTGAGCGTGCCCAAGTCCTTTCACGCCCCATATCAAGCCCTGATAAACGCGGGCTTTCTCTCCATCTCCGATGCCCCTGATCTCGGTGGCATGGGTATGCCCCAGTGCATCTCCGTGGCCTGCAAGGAACTCTTCTGCGCGGCCAGCGCCGCGCTGACGTTCTTTACCCTGCTCACCGGCAGCGCGGCGGGCCTCATCCGGCGTTTCGGGGACGATCAGCAGCAAGGGCTGTACCTGGATAAGATGCTTACGGGCCAATGGGGCGGGACCATGTGTATCACCGAGCCGGAGGCCGGCTCGGATGTGGGGAATATGCGGACCCGGGCCACACCCAGGCCGGATGGCACCTATCGTCTGCAGGGACAGAAGATCTTTATCTCCGCGGGCGAACACGACCTGACCGAAAACATCGTCCACCTGGTTCTGGCCCGGATCGACGGGGCCTCTTCCGGAACGCGGGGCCTGTCGCTCTTCATCGTGCCCAAGTATCTGGTGGGGCCGGACGGCACCCTGGAAGGGCGCAATGGGGTGTTTTGCCGAGGGGTCGAGAAAAAGATGGGCTTTAACGGTTCGCCCACCTGTGCCCTCGCCTTTGGCGACGAGTCCCCCTGCACGGGCTTTTTGCTTGGCGGACAGGGCTCCGGCATGAAGCTCATGTTTAAGATGATGAACGAAGAGCGGCTCTTCTGCGGCCTCCAGGGGCTGGCCGCCTCGAGCCATGCCTACCTGCATGCCGTGGATTATGCCAGAAAACGCGTCCAGGGCGCGCATGCAACGCAGATGCTCGACCCCTCAGCCCAACGGGTGGCAATCATCGAGCACCCGGACGTGAAACGGATGCTGCTCTGGATGAAGTCCCACGTCGAGGGCATGCGCATGTTGACCTACTATCTTGCCTGGTGTCTGGACCTTCAGGGGACCGAGACCGGGGAGGCCGCCGCGGAGGCGGCGGCCATGGTAGAGCTGCTCGTCCCCATCTGCAAGGCCGGCAATACGGACCTGGTGTGGCTCATCCAGGCGGAGGCCATCCAGGTATTCGGCGGCTACGGGTTCTGCAGGGACTATCCGGTGGAACACGTCGCCCGGGCCTGCAAGGTGCTCTCCATCGTGGAGGGCACCAACGGTATCCAGTCCATCGATCTGGTCATGCGCAAGATCCTCTTGAACCCCGGTCAGCAGAATTACGCCGTCTTCAAGAAACACGTGCTCACAACGATCGATCAGGCAAGCTCCGTGGTGGATGAGGCGTACCTGCTGCCCCTGGAACAGGCCATGGCGAAGATGGACCGGGTCGTAGTCTTCCTGCTGGATCACCTCCACCAGGGAAGGCACCTGCAACTCTTTGCCCTGGCCACGCCGGTGCAGCAGGCCATGTTCATGCTGTCTCTGGCTTGGATGCATGTCTGGAGCCTGAGCATAACCATGCAAAGATTGAAAGATGGTAAGGGGACAAGTCAGGAAGAAACCTTCTACAGGAGCAGGACCCTCTCGTCGCGCTTTTATCTCGGCACGGAGTTCCCCAAGTTTGCCGGCAGGGTCCAGGGGATTTTGAGCGGAGAAGAGGCCTTGATTCAGACGGACGACACGTCTTTCCCGGCCTGAGCGTCCCCACTCGGGGTTGACTGCGATGATAAAGCAAAGGTATTTTGTCGCCATACTTCCTGAGCAAAGGGAGGCCATCGGGGGATCGAATGACGGACAAAAGGAATACCTTGGGCAGGCTCAAAGACAAGGAGCGGGCGGTCCGCAAGGAGCTGATCCTCGATGCCGCGGAAAAGGTCTTTGCCAACAAGCCCTTCAGCAAGGTCAACATGCGCGAGATCGCCAAGGAGGCCGGCATCTCTCCCGGTTCCATCTACAACTATTTTACGGATCAGGAGACCCTGTTTCTCGAAGCGGCAACCAGGGGGAGTGAAGATCTCGTGAAAATCTTCACCAGGCTGGTTCGCGCAGAGGATGCCTCGGTCGCGGAGGTCGGCAAGGCATACATCGAATACATCATGGACCATTACGAATACATGCGCATGGTGCAGCACTGCATCTTCTTCGGCAAGTTCGCTTCCCAGGATCCCATGGGCAAGGTCATTTCAACCGAGCAGATCCTCATGGACCTCTTTGACGAACTCTTCCTCAAGCACACGAACTGCACGCGGGATAATGTCCGGCTCATGTCGCACCTGTTCTTTGCCACGCTCAATGGGATCCTCTTCAACTACGGCCGTTTTCCCGACAAAAGCAGGGGGCAGCTCTTGGACCATATGGAAAGGCTGGCCGGACTTTTCGGGGGCCTGGTGGAGGACCGGTGAAGGGCGCAAGGCGCGTTTTTCCCCTCCCGCGAGGGTCCGTGTCGCCCTAAGAGGCCCGCTCTTCGGTGACGAGCAGGGGCCTCTCAGGGCGCTCATCTCGTCTGGGGGCCTACAGCCGATACGTCGCCCCGGCCGTGAGCACCTCGGTCTCGGCCTTGAGCCCCTCGGTCATCCGTCTTAGGGCATAGTCACAGGTGTCATGTCCCGAAAGCAAGACCTTCTTCGGCCCGGCCTGGTTGATGGCCTCGATGGTGCGGCTCAATTCCTCATCGGTAATCCTGTGCCAGGGAGGCTTGCCCGTCCCGGCAACCATCTGCAGCTTGATGCCCGCCTTGTTGCCCCTCCCGTCCGTGACCGGGAAGTGCAGCCCCCCCCCGATGGCATAGAGGGGTTCGTCCGAGAGGTGGCGGACCATCTCGAGGATGACCTCGATGGTGGGGTGGCCGCAGCCGGTGAAGACCACCAGACCCTTGCCCCTGACGCGGGCCAGGAGGGCCTGTTCCTCTGTGAGGCCCATCAGGAAGAGGCTCCTGGCCAGAGGACCCGAGGAGGCGATCCCGGCACCGATGACCCGGGGACCTTCGACCACCGTGGTCACGAAGCCCGGGGCCGTGGCCTTGTCGGGCAAGAAGCAGGGCTTGGGGTCCAGGGGCAGGAGCTCCGGGGGCAGGGCCACCTGCCGGGAGCGTTGCGCTCCCAGGCCGCCCATGTGATCAAGGTGCAGGTGTGAGATGGTCAAGGTTTGATCTGGTCGCGGTTGAAGCCCAGTCGGGCGGCATTGTGGCTCAGTGCCGGACGCTTCGGACCAAAACCCACGTCAAACAGCAGAGAACCGAGCTCGGTCCGGAAAAGATAGGACACTCCGGCATCGCCGATAAAGCCTTCCCTGGCCTTCCATTCCACCAGGACCGTCACATCGAGGGTGTCCAGTTCGGGAAGATCCAGAGGGGTGGCCCGCTGCATGCGCTCGCGGTTGAGCTCGGCGGCGCGGACTCGATTTTCCTCATAGCGTCTTTTCTTGATCAGCAGCAAGGGACCGATGAGTGGCGAAGCCGCAGCCAGGATCGGCCACCATAAGGGTGAGATACGCATTTGCATTGCAGGCCTCCTTTGTCCTCTTGGGGGTTTGCCTGACGCTTGCCAGGCAGACGTCTTAAACGCAGGGCCCTGGAAAGGATCACGGTCTTTCCTCGCTCCATTCGGACCTCTACCTCGGACGATAGCCTGGCCCCTGCCATCACTGTGCGATTCGCCAGTCGCAGCCTCCAACGGCCGGGCCTTCCACGGTCGATGCATCAACTGATATCATAGGGAGGATTGTCCTGAAAAGTCCTGTTTTCCATACGCGGGCCGCCCCGCTTCTCGCCGTCTTGCCTGGAATAGACCAGGATGATTCCCCAACGGCCCTTGCCCCGTTTTTTTGAAGTCGAAAGAGACGCCCCCGGCGCAGGACCAGGCATCGGATGCACCCCGTGGCCGGGTCAGGGCCGTAGCTCCTCGAAGCGCAGCTCCTGCTGCAGGGCGGCGATCTCGAGGATCACGGTGGCGACCAGGGCCCGCATGGTTTCACAGCCGGGGCGGCGGGTGATGTCGCCGGTCGCGATGAGGTCGGCGCCGATGCAGCCGCTGCACAGAGGCCGGGCCCAGCAGGCCCGGCAATCGGGCCGGCTCTGTTTGCTGCCGGCCGCGATCAGGGCGCTCACCTCGGGCTGGCGGTTGTCGGCGATCGTGCCGTCGTCTTGGAAGCGGCAGATGCGCAGCGCGTCCCTGCCCGTGAGCATGAAGCAGGGATACAGTCCCCCGTCGGAGGCCACCGCCAGGGTGCTCACCCCGGCCGGGCAGTAGTTCTCGAAGGGGGTGCGCTCCCTCAGGGACTCGATGATGCGCTGCGAGAAGCTGTTGGAGGTGGGCCGCTCCCCGGCCAGGGCGCGGACCGAATGCGAGGCCGCCTCCACCAGGGCATCCCGGACCTCGGCCTCTTTCAGGGCCAGCGCATGCTGCGCGGGCAGCGTGACCGGCACGACATGCAGGCAGGGGTGCCCGTAGCGCTCAGCGAAAAACTCGACGAGATCCACCATGGAGAGGCCCTCTTCGAGGTGCCGCCCGGTGAAGGTGCATTCGAAATCGGTGGGGATCGTCCGGGCATCGAGGCAGGCCCTCGCAAAGCGGTCGGCCTTTTCAAAGGTACCCTTTCCCCGCAGGGCATCGTTGATCGCCTCGGGGCCGTCGATGCTGATGGTGACCCCGATGGCATAGTGTTTGAGCATTTTGAGCGTGCGCTCGTCGGCCAGGGTGCCGTTGGTTACCAGGCTGAAGCGCGGCAGGGCCCTGAGGTGGCCCTTGGCGCTCAGCGTGCGGCAGTATTCGCAGACCTCCACGATCAGCCGCGGATTGGTCAGGGGCTCGCCGCCGAAGAACTGGATATTGTTGATGCCGCCGAAGGTGGTCAGGGCCCAGTTGACGGCCGCAAGGGCGATCTCGCGCGGCATGTGGCCCGCTTCAGCGCCGTAGGCCCCGCCCGCGGCATAGCAGTAGCGGCAGCTCAGGTTGCAGGTACCGGAGACCGCGAGCACCAGGCGCTCGAGTCCCGGGCTCGAACACGGGGAGGGGTCTTGGCCCTGGCTGCCGACGGACAGGGGGATACCGGTATCGGCCCAGGGTTGGCCCGAGCGCGGCGGGGCGACCCCCAGGTCTTCCAGCACACGGGCAAGGGCCGCAGGCGCAAGAAGGAAGCGCCGGGCGGCCCCTGTGACATCCCCCTGGCGGGCATACAGATCCAGGGCCCGGGCGGTGCGTTTATCCACCGCCTGGGCCGCCAGGGTCTGGGGGCAGAAGGCCACGCTCACACGCCGGTCGTGCAGGATCTGCACGCCGGGATTCATGCCGGGGGCCTCCATGCTTCAGATCTGACCCTGGCGACGATGACGGGGGGAGCTCCGCCGCATGTCAGCCCTGCCTGCGGGATCGATTGCCGGGGAGGCCCCATGCCCGATGCCGGTCCTGGTGCGTCATGCGGCAGGCCGCATGGCCCTAGCGGTAAATGCTGTTGTAGGCGTTGGCCGCATTGCGCATGGCCGCCGCGAGATCGGACATCATGATGGGCTGCTGCAGATCCTGCTGCGCAAGGGCGACGCCGGCCACATCGATGGCCAGTTCCGAGGCGATGATGACATTGCAGGAGACGCCGCAGGCGAGGCCCTTGGCATCCTTGCAGCCCCCGCCGCAGCCGCCGCCCCAGGAGTAGGCCACCGGGCGCTGGAAGGCCTGGGCCGTGCTGATATCGTTCAGGAAGGCGGCGATTTGCCCGGAGGGTCCGCCGGTTGCGGTGCAGCGCTGGTTGCGCTGGCTGATCTCCATGGTTATGACCGCCGCGATGCGGTCGATGCGGTTGAGCTTGGAAAGGGCCGGCCGCCAGCTGGCATCGGCCCGCACCATCTTGCCCGTGTTCTTGATGGCCGTGAATGTCTGCTGGTAGGTTTTCACCGGGGCCACCTGCAGCGGCTTGGTAGTGGCCGACTGCACCTTGAGCGGGGTCTGGCCGAACACGCGCTGGACCGGCAGGGCCATCCAGGCGGCCACGCCGCTCGTTACCAGGGCGATCTTCTGCAGGAATGACCGGCGACCTTCAACTCCCTTGGGATTCTGCATGGCATTACCTCCTCATATTCGATTTTACATACCGTAATTATTAGAGATACAACTCTCGCTTGGAGGGCTTCAGTCCCACCGGGGCGAGCCAACTATAAATAAATCTATATTAATATTAATGAAAATTATGCAAGGAGTCAATGCGGAATGTGCTACCCCCTTGTGTCCCCGGTGGTTCATCCGACTTTTAAAGAGACAAGAGTCCATGATCACGGCAAGCATGAATTTATGCATGCGAGATAAGGCCGACCTGGATACCGGAAAGGTGCCCCCTATCGATCACGGATAGTGGTGACCGGCATTATGGTCGCTGGGGGCTGCCTTCCATGCCGAGGGCGGCGTCAAGGGGCGGGCTTGCCCGGGAAGGACTAGCCGGCGAGTCGCGTCAGGCCTTCCCAGGCGAAGAAGCCGGCAAAGCCGGCGATGAAGACGGCGCAGACGCCGATCAGGCCCCGGTAGAGGCGCACGGACAGGCGGTGGCGCCCCCGGGCCACCAGGAGGGAGACCAGCGCATACCAGGCCAGGTCGCCCGCGATGTGGCCCAGGAAGAAGGCCGTGATGCCCGGCATTCCCCACTCGCGGCAGGTGAGGATATACCCCAGTCCGATGGTGGCCCACCAGATCGTCCAGTAGGGGTTGGCCAGGCTCAGGAGGATGCCGCTGGTGACCAGGCCGCCGGCGCGCGGTGTGTGGGCGTCCCAGTCGATGGAGAGCGTGGACAGGGTCTTGAGCATGTTCCAGGCCATGCACGCCAGGACGAGCGCCCCGGTCAGGGCGATGGCGGCAAAGGCCGCATCCGTGCTGAGCAGCGGGGCCAGCCCCAGCAGCAGGGCCGCGACCATGCCCAGCTCCAGAAAAGCATGCCCCAGGATCAGCAGGGGTCCGGCCCGGCCGCCCAGGCGGGCGCTCTCGCTGATGGTGGCGCTCAGGAGCGGCCCGGGCATCATGGCGCCCGAAAGGGCCAGCATGAACGAGGTGATAATGATCGTGACCAGTGCCATGGAAGACCTTTCCCGGCGGTCGTGCCGCCTGAGGGCACCATAGCACAGGTCCCGGGCAAAGAATACCACCCGGGCCTCTGGGCGCGACCTGCGGTATTAGATAGGTACTTTTAGACGCCGTTGGTTGGCCCGCAGGGCAGGTGGGGAAGGGGTGATTGAGGGGCAGGACGGGCCTGCCCCGGTTTGGTTGTCAGGATTTGTATACGTTGGATGCCTGGGGGCCCTTGGGTCCGTCGACAATCTCAAAGGTGACCCGCTGGCCTTCGGCCAGGGTGCGGAAGCCTTCCTCCTTGATCGATGTGTGGTGGACGAAGACATCGTCCCCGCTGTCTGTGGTAATAAAGCCGAATCCCTTCTTCTCGTTAAACCACTTTACCGTTCCACTTGCCATGCATTACCTCTTGTTGCAGGCCCTGAAGCGTGGCTGACACCAGGACCTGCTGTTTGTATTTCTGAAAACAGAAGATATCAGCAATGAATGATGGTCGTGGCAAAGGGTAGGCTTCCTGTTCTGGAATCGATTCAAGTCTGATATTTCCTCTTTTCAGATGTCTGATATCATTAGGGTAACAGGGTGGGGGAGTCAAGCGTAAAATGGAGGCCTCGCCCGCCTGCCGGCCGGGAATATCCAGGCGGCAAGGGCCCCGGAACTCCTTTTGCCCCCTTAAGAGGGCAGCGGCGATATTTCGTGACCCGAATGAGCCCCGGGCGCCGGCCGATTCGTCCCGGGGCGCGGTCCTGAAAAAATATGAACAATGTCGATGAAAAAGAGTGAAAGAATGGATGGTGCGATGTTGCTGTCCCCTGCGGCTACCCGGCCGGGGCTCGGCCGTTTCCGGCCCCGGCCAAAGGGACAATGATTGCGAAGAGCCAGAACAAGGGAGGGCATCCGCATGCAGGTAAAGGCCTTGTACGATCCGCAGGGCAAGCTGGCCATCGTCGCCGGCGGGGGGCGGGGTATCGGGCGATTCATCGCCACGGGCTTCTTGTGCCCTGATATGATGGAGTATCTTTTCTCCCCGGACAGGCAGCCGGTGCTGGATATCGCCCGGGCACAGGCACCCCTGAACCGCTATGGCAGCGAGAACGACGGCAAGGATCCCGGGGGGGGCTTCCTGGCCTCCCGGGCTTCCGACTTCATCACCGGGGCGGTCATCCCGGTGAACGGCGGCAGTTGCGCCCTCTAGATCCTCCGGGGCCTTCCCCTGGGTCCATGTATGATGACAGACGCTGCACAACTAGCTGATATCAAAGAATAAAACATAACCCTTTGTCGTGACTGCAAATATGCGCTTGACATCCCGCGCGTCCCCGAATATATGACTGAACGGTCAGTCGATAGAATGGGGAGGCACGGCTATGGGCACACAAAAGGTGATCCTGGAAAAGACCGGTGGGAAGAGGCTTTCCCTGTACGCGGAACTCGGCCGCTATTTCGCCGCCGACGGGAGCTTCGACCAGCAGGCCTTCAGGGGCGTGCTGCAGGAGGCCCTGCAAGGCATCGCCCAACGTTTTCCGCAGCCGGAAGAGTACCAGCGCGAGTCCAAGGTGTGGCTTAAGGACTATCTGGGGCGGGTGATGGATTATCTGGAGGAAAAGGACATGGAGGAAGCCGCCGCGGCGGTTTTCATGACCTCCATCGACGAGTGCGCCCGCAGGGGGCTGGACGAGGTGATGGTCTCTTCCAGGCACCTCAACCGCGTCCTGGCCTCCCTGCCGGGGCAAGCGCCGGTAAAAAGGGAGAAGCGCGCCGCACTCGACGAGAAGCGCCGGAAGATCTTTGACGCGGCCATCGAGGTCTTTGCCGAACAGGGCTACCACAAGGCCAAGATCGAGGAGATCGCCGCCCTTTCGGGCGTGGCCAAGGGGACGGTGTACATGTATTTCCAGAGCAAGGAAGACCTCCTCAATCAGCTGCTGGAGGAGCACTTCCACGATATCGTGGGGCACATCAACGCCATCTGTTCCCGGGATACGCACGTGCTGCAGCAGATCCGCGAGATGATCGAATTCTGGGTGCACTTCGTAGCAAGCCATCACACCCTTTACCGGCTGATCCAGAGCGAGGCCATCTTCCAGCGCACGAGCAACAAGACGATGTTCTACGACTACATCGTCTCCCACCTTCCCATGTTCAAGGAGCGCATCGTGGCGCTCAACCAGGAGCAGAAGCTCAAGACCACCAGTTTCTATACCACGTTCTACGGCATCCTGGGCTTCATCGACGGCGTGGTGAACAAATGGTTCCGTTGCGGGATGGATTATCCCCTTGAGGATGAGATCCCGGTGATCCTGGAGGTGCTGTTCAATGGGTTCGTGGGCCAGGAGATAAATCCGGCCAAGCTACCCTGAGAGGCCTGACAGCGCGGGGTGCGTCCACCCCGGCGGGGCCCTTGAGGGGCTTTTGTATTCACAACCATAAAAATAAGGGAGGTAGTGCTATGTCTGAAAACGGTGAAGGCGTTCTGGGAAACAAAAATGGCAGAAGAATCGGTCCACAAGGGAGTGCAGCGGTGCATCCGTCCCAGTGGTATCCCGCGGAGCATCCGCGCACCTCCAACATCCCCTTCCTGGTATCCCCACGCTCGATTACGCGCATCCAGGCCGCCGGTATCCGGCGCATCTGGCAGGCGCATACCTACCAGGGCCGCGACTTCTGCCCCTTCGAGGTCTCGAGCGTGCCCAACAAGTACCGGCTGGCAGAGCTGATCGCCTGCGGGCTCAAGGCCTCCTGCGCCACCTACTCACAGCACTGGCAGGGCATGTACTTCGACTGGACCTTCAACGAGGAGCTGGAGAGGGCGCTGGCGTCTTTCACGAACCTGCCTTGGGGCGAGCGTTTCGTGCAGAACGCCTTTGCCACGGTGGTGCTTTTCAACACCGGGTATCACGGCATCTTCATGGACATGCTGCGCCTGAGGCGCCGTCGCATTCCGCCCAGCATGGACAGCCTCGAAAACATCGACATGGGGACCTTCGAGCACAACCTCAAGAGCGCCGTCGGCGCGGTGCTGGGCGGTAACGTGGGTGTGAACGTCATCAAGTGCGGACTTGCGCGCGGGCTGGTCGAGGGCGACAACCGCGAGGGTTACGCCAGGTTGCGGCAGCTCTCCCTGCTGGAGGGCATGCACCCGGAGGGGAACATCAGCTGCATCCTGCAGCTCGGGTTCAAAGTGCCCGAGGAGCGCGAGAGCTTCGAGCCTGCGCTCATGGCCCTGGCCGGGGCCAAGATCATCGAGCGCCGAAGCGAACGCCGGGGGGTGGACTTCACGCGCAGCGTGCCCCAGCGGGTGCTGCACAAATTCATGGCGGCCTTCCGGCGCGAACTCAAGGCCTGTGCCCTGGAGGATTGCGTCCGGATGATCATGGTGGAGGGCGATACCGCCGCCGGGAAAGAGATGCTTATCAAGATGCGCGCCTGCATCTCCCAGGGCATGTCCCGCTGCCGTGAGGAGACCCTGGCAGGTTATGAGGCCAATACGGCCGAGGGCAAGACCGCCCAGGACCCCGATACCTACAGGATGACCGCCGATCTGACCTACGAGCTGGGCCTCAAGGTGCTCAAGCCCCGGGAGGATGCTCAGCGGATGGTCTTCGTATACATCGATCTGGAGGCGCTCTCGCGGCGCTCCATCGCGGTGGAGACGGCCGAACACTATGCCGGCGAGGCCATCCAGGCCGGGCTCAACTGCATCCACCTCGAGGGCACGACCAACATCCCCGCGCACGAGGACCTGCGCTACGGCGCCTTCTGCCTGACCGGGCCCATCCATTCCTGTGAGCTCAACGACACGGACGCCCAGCTCGAGCGCGGCTGGGGGCAGGGCTTCTGGTCCATCCTGGCCCCCGAGCTGCCGCCCACCAACAAGATGCTGGCCCTGATCGCCATTTCCGCCAAGGCCGAGACGGATGCCTTCGTAGCCGAAATCCAGGCCATGGAGCAGCGCAAGTCCATCAACGACATCTTCTGGTACAAGACCTGGAACCACCCGGAGGGCAAACAGCTCGACGTGCCCCACTGGGTCTCGTTCGCATCCGAGCTCAACGTGTTGCCCATCCCGGGCAACCAGGTCCCCATGCCGGAGAAGCCGCTGCCCGAGCACCTGCCGGCCGACCATCCCCTCACCCGCGAACTGCTTGAGCGCCTTGCCTGAGCGGCCCCTGGATGACCCACCTCGGGGCGGGCAGGACCCCTGCCCGCCCCGCTCTTTTTTTACCCTTGGGGGGCCTCGTGCCCCCTGTTTTTTCCCGAAGCCCCGCCAGAGGTCCGGCTGAGCCAGACAGCGGGCCTGAGCGTCTCCGGCCCTTTCCGGATTGACTTGAGTCCCGGCGGCCGGGGCGGATGTTTTTTGATTCTGTAGCCGACGGTGTCTTTTCCTGGGGGCGCTTTTGAGGTAAGGTTCCTGCCATGGATACATGGAAAGCCACAAGCGGTATCTGGCCCCCGAGGGCCTGCGGGCGTGGAGCACGGCCGCTTATGCGGGCGGGGTGAAGCCCCCGTGTTTCTCGTTGCGGACATCCATTTTGGGGCCCACCGGGAAGCGGACGTGGCGGCCTTTGTGGAGCAGGCTTGCCAGCGGGCACTCAACCCGGAGGGCATCGTGGTGATTGCCGGCGATATCACGCAGCGGGCCCGCCGCGTGGAGTTCGAGTGCGCCCTGAGCTTCGTGGATCAGCTGCGGCGGGCGGGACTCCGGCTGGTCTTTACCCCGGGCAACCACGATTTCGGGGACTGGATCGGCGAGCATGTGCGCACCGACAGGCGCGCGCGCGGCATGTGCCGCGAGTTGATGGCGGGCGTCCTCTCTCAGAAGGAGGTGATCGCCAGCGACGACTTCGATGTGATCATGCGCTGTGAGCAGGATGTCTTTGTGGTTCTGCGCAGCACGCATCGTGGCCTGGCGGCCTATGGCGGACTGTGGGGCAACAACCGCATCGCCCGGCGGCAGATCGAATGGGCCGCGCATCACCTCACCCGGCTCGGGGGTGACGCAGAGCGCCTGCACCTGGTGACGCACCGCAGCCTCTGGCATGACGTGGGCGATCACCATGCCGGCATGGTCAGGGGGCGGCGGTTTGAGGAAGGGCTGCTGGGGCGTTTTGATTTCCATGCCTTCATCCACGGGCACAACCACCGCTACGCCTATGCGCGCACAACCTCCCCAAAGCTGGGGGTCCCCATTCGGCACCTGGCCCTGCCCACTTTGTCGACCCGTAAGCGCAGGGCGCATACGGGCTATGTGCGCTGGGATTTTCCCTATGA
This sequence comes from uncultured Bacteriovoracaceae bacterium, assembly GCA_964618975.1. GTDB lineage: Bacteria > Desulfobacterota > Desulfomonilia > UBA1062 > UBA1062 > CAZUDI01. The sequence goes on from CAZUDI010000018.1 coordinate 16,835, forward strand.
TTGTCCACCGGGCTTGGTCGTGTGCGCTGAGGATCCCCGGCAGCCTACCATACCGGGATAAGGGAATAAACTATCACACATAATGTTTAATCATTGTAACTAGATGAAATAAAAGAGTAATTTAAATAATATAATGCTATCAGTAGGTTATGTTGTTTTGGGGGTTGAAAGATAGAGAAAAGGACATTACATATATAAGTAGGTCTTTATGAAGCTGAGCAGATTTTTATGTGACGATGAAAAGGAGGTTGTCGTATGTCGGAAGAAGGCCGCGTTGCCCAATTCGGACATCCTACGTGCCGGTCGGTCTTTTTTGTGAAACTCACCGGTGGCTTGTCATCCCAATACCGCGGCAAGTGTCCCAACCCGGACTGCAACCGGCGGGTCGTGCTCACGCCCAGGAGGCTCTTCAACTCCATCGACAAGGCGCGCAGGGAGTACATCAAGCTGTTTCACTATGAAAAAAACCGCATCTTCTGGCAGAACGGGTAAGTAAGGCCCGGTATAAACAATCCCCGGTTGATCGCTAGGGTGGGACGCACTCCCCGCCGCTGGCGGTTTGAAGGGGGCAAGGGCTGACCGGGGATGCCTGCCCATGCTCGTGTCGCTTCGCCTGCGCGGCAGGAACAGGAAACGCGAGGGCAGGGGCTCAATAGAAGGCTTATTTCAGCCCCGGCGATGCCGGCTTCGGAAAAGGGTACGCGCGTTTTTTGGGGATGCCTTGGACTGCAGGATCCGAACCGGATGGGCGCTCTCTCGGGGGCCCGCAGGTGGGCGAATGACTGGGGGGGATTGGGCATGCCGCGCTACACAAAATCGTTCACCACCACCAGGTCCCTCACCCCTCAGGGGAGTCCAAGCTCGGGCACGTCGGTGAAGACCCCGTCCACCCCCAGCCGGCGCATGTAATCGAGGTCGGCCCTGTCGTAGATCGTATAGATATAGACCCTGAGACCCCGGGCATGGGCGTCGTCCATGAAGGGGGCGTCAATGAAATCGCGGCTCATGTGCACGGAAAAGGCGCCCAGTTCCGAGGCGAAACGCGCCTGCCCGAGCGGCAGGCCTGCCATGAGCGCCCCGCAGCGCAGCTGCGGGGCGAGCTCCCGGAAGCGCTTGAGCTCATGATGGTTGAAGGAAGAGACGAGGATCTGGGAGGCATCCAGGGCCCGGGTGCTGAGATACCCCTCCAGCAGGGCCACCAGCGGCGCGGCCGTGCCGGGGCCCTTGAGCTCGATGTTGATGCCACGGTCCGTCCCCAGGAGGTCGAGGACCTCTTCCAGCAGGGGGATGCGCTGGCCCCCTCCGGCGTCCAGGCTGCGCAGGTAGGTCAGGCCCTTCTCACGGATGAAGCCGCTTCCGTTGGTGGTGCGTTCGAGCCGGTCGTCATGGAAGACCACCAGGCCTCCGTCGACGGCGTAGACGTCGGCCTCGATCCAGGAGGCGCCGAGCTCGAAGGCCGCACGGAAGGCGGCCAGGGTGTTCTCGGGCGCGTGCCAGCGGGCGCCGCGGTGGGCGAAGAAGGTGAATTGATCCTCGAGGCCTGGCAATCTGTCGACCATGATACCCTCCTTGATCGAGTCGCTTGGGGGCTTCTCCCCCGCCGCTGGCGGCTTGAAAACGGATCCAGGGCCTGCCCTGGGTTGCCCACCCGGATGGGGCGGGGGCCCTGCAATCCGGCGAAGCAAACTCAGGCCCTCAGAGCGACTGTGCCTGCCGCAGATCGGTCTGATGCCGCCTCAGGCCGAAGCGGTAGAGTTCGGAGATGGCGCGCGCGGCCGAATCCAGGGAGTGCAGCAGCGGGATGTCGGCCCCGAAGACCGCACGCAGGTCCGCGGTCCAGGAAGGGGCCCCCATGGTGAAGGCGATGACCGGTTTTTGCGGGAAGCAGCGCCGCAGCTTGGGAGGGTCCCCCAGCCACAGCCGGATCTTGGTGTCCATATCCAGCTCCGGGAGGCTCTGCATGGCCCGGCGCGGGATGGCCGGGATGAGGATGAGGCTGTGCACGCCCCTATCCTCCAGCGCCCCGGCGAGTGCCGCCGGGAAGGCGCTGGACGGGCCCACGTCCAGGGGGTTGCGCACGTTCATCCAGTCCGGGGCGGCCTCACGTACCCGGTGGATGGTCGCCGGCGCGAAGGCCGGCAGGCTGAGGCCGCAGCCAACGGCGGCATCGGCTGTCATGGCGCCCAGGGAGCCCGAGGTGGTGACGATGGCCAGCTCCGGGCCTTGCGGGAGGGGCTGGGAGGCCATGATCCGTGCCATGTCAAAGAGTTCCTGGAAATTGCTGGCCCGGATGAGCCCGCACTGGGAGAAGACGGCCTCGTAGATGGCGTCGTCCCCCGAGAGGCTGCCGGTGTGGGAGGCGGTGGCGGCCTGTCCCGCCTGGGTGCGGCCGCTCTTGAGCACCAGCACGGGCTTGCGGCTGGCTACGCGTGAGGCGGTCTTCAGGAAGCGCGGACCGGTTTTCACGCCCTCCATGTAGAGCACGATTACGTCCGTGAGGTCGTCCTGCTCGAGGTACTCGAGCAGGTCGACCTCGTCCACATCGAGCCGGTTACCGATGGTGATGACCTTGCTCAGCCTGAGGTCCTGGCTGGGGGCCCAGTCCATGAGGATGTTGCCGAAGACGCCCGACTGGGCCACCACGGCGATGTTGCCGGGGGTGATGTCCTCCAGGCAGACATCATCCGTGGCGAAGCCCCCCTGGGGGTTCATGACCCCCACGCAGTTGGGCCCGATGATGCGGGTCAGAGTTCCTTGGATGATCCCGCGGATCTCGTCCTCGCGCGTTCTCCCCTCCGCACCGGTCTCGGAAAATCCGGCCGATTCGATGATGATGGAACGGATGCCCTTGCGCACGCACTCCCGCACGGCCCCCGGCACCGCCGGGGCGGGGATGACGATCAGCGCCAGCTCGACCTCGCCGGGGATCTCTGTGACCGAGGCATAGACCTTCTGGCCGAAGAGCTCCTTTTCACGGGGGTTGACGGGAAAGACCCGCCCGGAGTAGCCATGCTCCAACAGAAAACGGAAGATGCCCTGGCCGAAGCCGAGGCGTGACGTGGCGCCGATCACGGCCACGGTCCGGGGGGTGAAGAAGGCCTCACTGATCATGGGAGAAGGTTCCTTTCAGGGACAGGTTTTCACGATCGCGGTGGTCACGATCGTCATCGGGGATGAATAAAATCTCCGCCCCTGATCCCTTTCCCCGGGGGCAGGGGGGGCGGGGTGCCTATGTCCCCGGACTTTTGAAGGGCACGGGGCAGGCAGGCTCCGGGGTGAATCCCGGTCTGGCCGCTCACGCATCTTTATACCACTCGTGGAACTTGACCTGATTGACCACCTCACTTTGCATGATCAGGCGCGTGAGCGTCTGACGGAGCCCTTCCGCTTCGATGGGCTCCACCCGCGAGATGGCAGATCCATCCTCGGTGGAGGCGTATTTCCAATCCAGGATGAAACCCGGCACCAGGGCGAAGCCGCAACCGCCCACGCCGCAGCAGGAGGTATCCACCACCCCGTAGCCCACAAGACACAGGATCTCCCGGCCCGCATAAGGCATCCGCAGCTCCCGCGTGAAGACGTAGTGTCCCCCGATGGCCTGAATCTCGTGCTCCAGCGGCAGGTGCGTGAAGTCGCGCGCGATGGGCGATGGTTGCATACATACTCCTTATCTCCCAGAGGTATGGGGGGCTGCCGACCTTCGCCCCCCCGGAAGGATGTCCTTCCGGGGGGTTCTCCGCCGGTCTAGAGACCCAGCATCTGCTCTTTGAGCTTTTTCTGGACGGGTTTCTCGCCCAGCCACATGCCGAAGAGGGCCTGCTTGAAGGCCAGCCCCTCGATCACACACTTGGAGGTGTTGTTCTTGAAGGCCTCCACCCCCGAGCCGGGGGTGTAAATCAGGTCATAGGTGTCGTTTTCGGAGACGTTGTCGCGGAAGATGGAGAGCATCTGGTCGATCTCGGCCGCGATGGGGGCGGTGTTGCCGCCGGTCGACAGGTCGAAGCCGTCGCGAACCGCCTCTTCCATCTTCTCACCGGTGATCAGTCCGGAGGTGATGTGGAGCCGGGCGGCCATGGGGCTGTCCGCGGCCACGATGGCCGGGGCGTCCTGGCTCTTCTCGGGAAGATAGAGCCCGCAGACATAGAGCTTGATGCCGAACTTGGAGCGCACGCCCGCCCCGTTGAGCGCCAGCGAAGCATCCCCGGCCGAGAGGGTTTCGGGCATGGTGATGCCGGCGACCTCCAGGGCGTAAGCGGATGAAACCGCCATCAACAGACAGAAGGCCACCACGAGTACCGGTCTGTGCATAAGGATCCTCCTTGAAAGAAAATGGTCTGTAATAAACTTGTTATATAGCCGATTTTGAGCGGGTGATAAACACCAAAATACCCGGAGACCCGAAGCCCCAAGGAGGCGGCCCCTTCCGGGGGCGTAGGCGGTTCAACCCTCGAGCACCTCGCTGACCTTGCGCGTGAGTGCCTCGATGGTGAAGGGTTTGTTGATGAAGGGGGTGCCGGCGTCCAGCACCCCGTGGTGCGCCATGATGTCCGTGCCGAAGCCGGACATGAAAAGGACCCGCAACTCAGGCCGCCCTTGCTGCAGGCGCCCTGCGAGTTCGCGCCCGTTCATGCGGGGCATTACCACGTCCGTCAGGAGGAGATCGATGCGGCCGGGATGCTCCCGGGAGATCGCTGCGGCCTCCTCGACCCCGGGGGCGCTCAGTACAGCGTATCCGTGGCGGGTGAGGATGTTCTCCGCCAGGGCGCGTACGAGGTCGTCGTCCTCTACCAGCAGGATGGTGGCGTACCCCTGCGGGATTGTCTTTTTATCCAGGGCCGGCTGGATGGCCTCGCCGGCGATGCGCGGCAGAAAGATGTGAAAGGTGGTGCCCTCCCCGGGGATGGAATGCACCTCGATGAAGCCCCTGTTCTGGGTGACGATGCCGTAAACCGTTGCCAGTCCGAGCCCGGTGCCCTTGCCCATCTCCTTGGTGGTGAAGAAGGGCTCGAAGATGTGCTCGCGATCCTCCTCGTCGATGCCGCAGCCGGTGTCGCTGACAGAGAGACGGATGTATTCCCCGACCATACCCCCGGCGCTGTGCCTGCCTCTTGCCGGCGCGGTCTCGATGCTCAGGCGCCCGCCCTCGGGCATGGCGTCCCGGGCGTTGGCCGCCAGGTTGATCAGGATCTGGTCGACCTGGGCCGGGTCGATCTTCACCTGCCCCGTGGCGTCCCCGGGGGCGAAGACCAGCTCGATATCCTCGCCGATGAGGCGCTCGATCATCTGTTGGGCCTGGGAGACGGCCTGGTTGAGGTCGATCACCCGGGGGGAGATCATCTGCTTGCGCGAAAAGGCCAGCAACTGGCGGGTGAGATCGGCGGCGCGGCTGCCCGCCTTGCGGATCTCCTCGATCTTGTCGTAGTGGGGGTCCTGGGGGTCCAGGGCCAGCTTGATCATCTCCGCGTAGCCGATGATGCCTGTGAGCAGGTTGTTGAAGTCATGGGCCACTCCCCCGGCCAGGCGGCCGATGGCCTCCATCTTCTGGGACTGGCGCAGCATCTCCTCCAGCCGCAGCTTTTCCTGCTCGTCGTGCTTGCGCTGCGTGATGTCGCGCGCCGCGCCCATGACGGCCTTCACCGCGCCCCGGGCGTCGAGCTCGGGCACGAGCAGCCAGTCGATCCAGCTTCCGCCGGGCAGACGGAATTCCATACGCCGGGACGCGGCGCTCTGGAAGACGCCCTCGATGGCCCTATCCCAGAGCTCCACCAGGTCGCGGGGAAAGCCGAGCTCGGAGTGCGTCTTGCCGATGAAGGCCTGCGGGTCCAGGCCGGTCTGAGACTTCACGGCCGGGTTGGCATAGAGGTGCCGGTGCTGGCGGTCGAAGCGCATGATGACGTCCGGGGAGTTCTCCGCCAGGGCCCGGAAGGTCTCCTCGCGCTCGCGCAGGTCCTGCTGGGCCTGCTTGTGCTGGGTGATGTCGCGCACGGTAGCCAGGATCACGGGCCCGCCGCGGCGCAGGAGGCGCGTCAGGTACACCTCCACCGGGAAGGTCGTGCCCTCGGACGGCCGGCGGCACTGCCATTCGAAGAAGCGGTCCTCCCCGGCGAGGACCGCCTGCCAGATTTCGTCGAGCCTTTCCCGGGGGGACTCCGGCGCCGAGATGTCGTCCACGTTCAGCTTCAGCGCCGCCGCGGTATCCAGGCCGAAGATCATGCACATCTTCTGGTTGACCTCCAGGATATCCCCCTTGGGGTCGTGGATGACGACGGCGTCATAGACGTTGTCGAGTACCGTCTGAAGGGTGTTGCGCGACTCGATCAGTTCCTCCTTCTGACGCCGGCGCTCGGTGATGTCCGTGGAGATGCCGCAGATGGCGTAGATCTCCCCGGAGGGATCCCTCAGGGGGAACTTGAGGGTGACATAGATATGGATGCCGTCTTTCTGCGGGATCTCCTCGTCGTATTCGAGGGTGGTGCCGCTGCGCATTACCTCCAGATCGTGCGCCTGCAGGGTCCGGGCGGTGTCGGGGGGGTATAAATCGTAATCGCTGCGGCCGATGATCTGGTCCGCGGTGCCAGATTGCAGCCTCTCATAGCCCTGGTTGACCATCAGGTAGCGCCCCCGGGGGTCCTTGACGTAGATGACCGCCGAGGAGTTGTTGATGATCCCCTTCAGGAGCTGCTGATTGCGTGCCAGCTCCTCCTGGGCGCGTGTGCGCTGCGTGATGTCGCGCACGATGGCCTGGAGGTGGGGCCTCCCCCCGAGGTCGAGGCGGGAGAAGGTCACCTCGGCCTCGAAGGGGCTTCCGTCCAGGCGCGTGTGGCGCCACTCGAAGCTCTGGGGCTCACCGCGCAGGGCAGCATCCATCAGGGCCTGCGCCCGGGAGGGCGATGGGCTCCCGTCGGGCTGGCAGGGGGGGGAGAAGTCCATGGGGGTCCTGCCGAGGATCTCCTCCCGGGTACGGCATCCGAAGAGGGCCAGGGTCTGCGGGTTGCAGTCTATGAAGGTGTAGCCCTCCACCAGGAAGATGGCATCGCCCGCGCAGGTGAACAGGCTGCGGTACTTGAGCTCGCTTTCCTGCAGGGATGGCTCTGCGTGTGAGGTGTCCAGGACGAGCGCCGCCAGGCGCGCCAGGCCCTCGAGAAGGCGCTCTTCGCGCACGGTGTAGGCCCCCTCCCGGTTGGCCACGACGATCAGTCCCTCAAGCGCTTCCCCATGGGCAAAGGGCACGCCCAGGAGGGTTTGCACCTCGGGGTGCCCCGAGGGCAGGCCCAGCCGCCCGCGCTCTGTCGGGGCGCCGAGGTTCAGTGGTGCCCCGTCTGCGAGTGTCTCCTTGAAGGGGCCTGCGAAAGGGAGGCGCTCGCAAGCGAGCATGGCGGTGCCTTCCGGGCGTGTCAGGGAGGCGAGGATCACGAGGTCCCCGCCCGCACGCCGGGCGATGAAGCCGCTTGTGCTGGCGCTCAGGTCCAGGGCCCGTCTCAGGCACAGGCGCAGCATCTCCTCCGGTGGGGTCGCATTGAGGGCGGCCTCGAGCAGGGCCGTACAGGTGTCAATGACGCCTTGGCTGGACGTGTCGGCGGAGTCTCGCGGGATGTGGTGATGGTCCATAGGTAAATAAATAAGCTTTAGATTTAAGGAATCAATCGCGTACAAGGTGGGGAGTATGGCGCACATTCCGCACCCAGCGGCCGGGGCAGAGGAGACTCTCGGTGGCGGGGAAACGCCAGGGCGCGTATTGACCGCCTCTGCCCGCGGCAGGCCGCTGGGCCTTCTTCCCCAGGGTTGTGTCGCCCGTCTCGGGGGGCATCCGTGAGGTGATCGGAGCAACCAGGCGCCGCGGTCTGGCCCCCCTTAAGAGCGGGCCTTGGTGAGGGCCCTCCAGAAGGGTTTGCACAGAAAGCTCTGCTCGTCCAGGGCGCAGAGCCGCTCGAAGAGGGGCCTGGTGAGAGTGAAGGCCAGGATCTCCGGCGGGAGATATCTCCGCATGGCGATATCGGTGGCGCCGATGACGGCCTGGGGCTGGTCCAGGTCGCGCAGCAGCACGACCAGCTGCATGCAGCCGGCGCCGAAGGGGGCGATGACCGGCGGCGGGTCGCCGGGCAGGCTGTGGTACTGGGCCCCGGTCATGAGCAGGCTCAGCTGGTCGGGGGTGACCAGGAAGGTGATCGTCTTGAGAAAATCCCAGGCCTCGGCGCGCAGCGGGCCGATGAGGATGTGGGGGTGCTCGCTGCGGTAGGGCGGGGTGTGGTCGAGCCAGGCGTGCATGTGGGCGGGGGTGGCCTTGAGCCCCTCGCCGCCCACCAGAAAGGCGACGAAACTCTCGCGGTCGCGGCCTGCGACCCCGCACAGCCAGTGGCCGGCCCCGCCGCAGCCTGCCTGGTCGGCCGCGAGGTGCAGCGTCCTCCCGGCGCACCAGTCCTCAAAGAAGCTGAAGACGCAGCGGTGACTCCCCGGCGCGGGCCGGACGGTGGGCGCGAAAGGGCTAATCTGTGGCGCATCGTAGAAGCCGATCAGCGGCAGGCGGATGCCGGATTTCTGCAGGAGAAAGGCGGGGTCGGGCTGCATGGGCTGCCTCCTTGTCTGTCTGCGGCCGGCCATTGTGAGGCGCGGACACCGCTGCCGCAGGCGGTATGTCAGAGGATTCCATTGTACCTGATTTAGTGGGTGGCCGTCCAGCCCGGTAAAACAGATCGGCAGCGCGTGATGCCGGTTTAATCGCCTGAGGGTCAAATTTCCCGCCGCTGGCGGCGGCAAGTAGGGGCCTGAGGACTGCCCCTGGGGTTCATCCCCCCGAATCTTACCCCGCACGGATCTGTCCGCGTTACCCGAGATCCGGTACGTTGCGGGCGCTGCCGGAGCGGTCCACGTACCCTGAGTCGGGGGGGGTGCTCAAGGTCCGAGCGGGATCGGGCGGGCCCGGTGACCCTATGGACAGCCCGCCCTCAGGTGAGCGCCGCTTGTCACCGGGAACGGGAGGCCACCGGGTCGGTGTGTGCGCAGGGTACAGCGCAGACGCACTTGCCGCAGGCATCGGCCACGCCGAGTCTCTCGTGGCGGCGCTGGTTTTCCAGCAGCAGGGCGTAGCAGCGCTGCCGGTCGAAGGCCTCCGTCTGCAGGGCCCCGCTCACGCAGCGCTCAACGCAGGCGCGGCACGATCCATCATGGCGGTGGAGGCAGGCCTCACGCTGCGGGCGGGGGCTCGGGGGCAGGGGCGCCGTGGTCAGCAGGCTGCCGATGCGGCCGCAGCAGCCGCTGGCGGTGATGAGGAGTGTGTGCAGCCCGAAGCCACCCAGGCCGGCGATATAGGCGGCGTGCCGGTGCGACCAGTTGCTCCGGAGACTTCGGGGGTCGAAGTTGTGGGTCGCCGGCACCAGGGCGCAGGTGTGCCCTTCGGCCTCCAGGATCCCGGCCAGGTGCGCGTTGAGCTGTTCGATCAGGCGGTTGGTTTCGACGTAGGCCCGGGCCCACTCCGGCGAGGCGTAGTACCCCTCGCGGTTCGAGCGCGCCAGGGCGCGGGTGAAGGGCACGAAATAGGCGATCACGCTGCGCGCGCCCGGCAGCAGGTTCTGTGGCCGGGCGTGCGTGGGGCTGGCCACCTCCCGGAGCCGCTCGAAGAGCGGGTCGCTCGCGGAGGCGACCCCCAGCAGGGGCGCGCCCCAGGGGACGTCCGAACTGCGGGCCTGCTCGCAGACAAAGCGGGTCATTTCGCCTACGAGGGTTTTGTGCATGGGAGCTCCTCCTGCCGCCCTCATACCAGATGCGCGCGGCGCGCACCAAGCTCAAAGTCCCCGGGCGGGCTTTCCCCCGCCTGAAGGGGAGGGTCCGGGGTCTGCCCTGAGGTTCATAGCCGTGATCCGCCTGAAAAAGCGATTCAGCCAAAGCACCTGACTTTCCCGAGAGCCTGGCATGGATAATATATCAAGGAAGATGAAAATTTCTTTGAAAGGGATCTGGGGGGAACTTCTTTTTAAAGAAGTTTCCCCCAGGCAGACAAGACCCGGTCGTTTTCCGGGGTCCTGTCAGGCAGTGAGTCGCAGGCCCGGGCGTTCTTCACAGCGGAAGGTTCAGCCAGGAAAAGACCCCCACCATCTTGAGGCCCATGTAGAGCATCACGGCGATGAAGAGGTGCTTGAGCTTGGTGGCCGGCAGGCGATGCGCTGTCTTCGCGCCCACAAAGGCCAGGGGCACGCTGCAGCCGGCCAGCAGGATCCACTGGAGCCAGTTTACGTAACCGGTTGAATATGGAGGCAGTCCCTGCACCCCAAGACCGTTGATCATGTAGGAGAGTGATCCTCCGAGGGCCGTGAAGACCATGAGGGCCGTGGAGGTGCCCACGGCCTGGTGCATTTTGAACTTCAGGGCATAGACCATGATGGGGATTATGAGCACCCCCCCGCCGATCCCGATGATGCCCGATACGATGCCCAGGGGAATGCCCCAGAGGATGAACGCCGCCACGCTGTCGGACGGCTCGTCCGTGATTCGGGGCGGTTTGGCGGTGAGCATACGGATGCCTCCGAGGATGATGACGAAACCGAAGGTTGTAGTCAGAACCCTGCCGGGCAGGTGGGTGGAGATGAAGGCACCGAAGAAGGCCCCGAGGGCCCCCGCGATGCCGAGGGCGATCCCGGCCTTCCAGAGCACGGCCCCCTTTCTGTGGTGAGTCAGGGCCCCGCTCATGGCGGTGGGAAGCACCACCATAAGATTGGTACCGAAGGCGATGCGGATGGCCAGCGTGGGGTCAACCCCCATGGTGTTGAGCACCCAGAACTGGACCGGCACCATGATGAAACACCCCCCCACGCCCAGGAGACCGGAGGCGAAACCCACCCCGATCCCGGTGATCAGCAAGGCGATAATCTGTGCAGCCTGCATTTCCATGATAGCTGTTCTCCCTTCGTGATATGTTTCCCCTGGATTACCTTGTGCAACTCATGGATGGGACTGTTCCTCGATCCATGTTCGGACCTTCTGGCCGATCAGGTCGCGCACCTGCCGGAACTTTTCCATTTTCTGATTATCCGGTCCCGAGAAGGCTGCCGGGTCTTCGAAGTCCCAGTGCTCCCGTCGGGCCCTTCCCGGGAAGGGCGCCGGACAGCGGGCGTCCGCATGGGCGCAGACCGTGACCACATAGTCGAAAGGCATCTCTCCCAGGGAGGAAGCGAGGTGTTTGGAGGTGCGGCCTCCCATGTCGATGCCGATTTCCTCCATCACCCTTATGGTCAGGGGGTGCACCCCTTTCGGCTCCAGCCCGGCGCTCATAGCCTCGAAGCGCCCGGAACCATAGGTTTTCAGGAAGGCCTCCGCCATCTGAGAGCGCGCCGCGTTGCCGGTGCACAGGAACAGCACGCGGATCTTGTCCATGTACCCTCCTTCAGGCCGATATGCGGGGCTACTTGAGCAATTTTATGAGATCGGCCGGGGAGGGCACCCTGCCCACGACCTTTACCTCGCCGTCGAGGACCAGGGCCGGGGTGGTCATGACCCCGAGCTTCATGATTTCGCCGATGTCGGTAACCTTCTCGAGTTCATAATCCACACCGAGTTCTCTGGCAGCCTTTGCGGCGTTCTCGGCCAGCTTGGTGCATTTGGCGCAGCCGGTCCCCAGGATCTGGATCTTTTTCATCGTGGTCTCCTTTCTAAAATAGTGAGCCGTAGAGCATGCCTGAGAGGGTGGCCATGATCACGACCAGGGTTATGTATACGAGGGTTTTCTTCGTCCCGATGATGCTGCGGATCACGAGCATGTTGGGCAGGGACACCGCCGGGCCGGCCAGCAGCAGCGCCAGGGCCGGCCCTTTGCCCATACCGGCACCCATGAGCCCCTGGAGGATGGGCACCTCGGTGAGCGTGGCAAAGTACATAAGCGACCCGGCGATGGAGGCGAAGAAATTGGCGCTGAGCGAATTGCCGCCCACGGCCGAGCTTACCCAGGCCGAGGGCACGAGCCCCTCGTGGCCCGGCCGTCCCAGCAGCATGCCGGCGATGAGCACCCCGGCGAACAGGATCGGCATGATCTGCTTGGCGAAGAACCAGGTGCTGTCGAACCAGTCCTGCATTTCTCCGGCCTGGGTGGCGGTGAGGACCGCGAGCCCTGACACGCCCACCGCAAAGGCCGCCATGGGTTCCTGGGGAAAGAGTGCGGCAAAGACAGCCACCATCCCTGCCGTGACCCCGATTTTCCAGGCCCGCACCTGGAACCATGCGATGAGCATGCACCCCAGCCCTGCCGCACTCAGTCCGGTGAGGATCCATTTGGCCGAATAGATGGTCTGCCAGAGGCCTTGGGTCTCAGCGGGCCTGCCCCAGTTGGCAAAGACCAGGACGGCGATCAGGGATGCAAAGTACAGCACGGTCTGCCAGAGGGGCCTGCCGTCAGCACCTGCCGGTATGTCTGCGGCCGTTAGCTTGGCGGCCTCTTCCTTGCGGAAGATGAGGTGCATGATCAGTCCGATCATTACGGAAAAGATGATGGCCCCTGAAGCGCGGGCGATCCCCAGCTCGAGGCCCAGCACGCGGGCCGTGAGGATGATGGCCAGGACATTGATGGCCGGGCCGGAATAGAGGAAGGCTATAGCGGGTCCGAGCCCGGCGCCCATGCGGTAGATGCCGGCGAACAGCGGCAGGATGGTGCAGGAGCACACCGCCAGGATGGTGCCCGATACCGAGGCCACACCATAGGCCACGATCTTTTTTGCTTCGGCGCCGAGGTACTGCATGACAGAGTCCTGGGAGAGGAATACCCCGATGGCCCCGGCGATGAAGAAGGCCGGCAGCAGGCACAGGATCACGTGCTCGCGGGCATAGGACTGGGTCAGCAGCAGGCCTTCCAGGACGGCCCTGTCAAATCGGGGCAACCCCACCGGGAGATAGAAGAGCAGCAGAAAGACCCCGGTCAGACCGGCCAGCCACTTTCCTTCTTCTTTCCAGTTCATCCGGGATCCCTTTTTTGATATGTTGTCATTTGGCAATATGGCCAAGGTTACGGGCAAAAAAACTCACTCCTCCCCCGCCAGGTCGAGATGCTCCCTGATCTTGGTCTGCAGCATATCCTCGACGCAGGTGAAGAACCTTGCGGCGCAGGGCATGGTCAGGGTGTAGAACACCTGGGTGCCGCGTTTCTCGTCGCTGATCACATGGGCATTTTTGAGCACCGTGAGGTGCTTCGACACGGTGGAGATATCCGCACCGATCATCCCGGTGAGCTCGTAGACACAACGCTCACCCCGGGCGAGCTCGTCCACGATGAAGAGCCGGGTGGGATGAGCCAGGGCCTTGAGGATCTTGGCCCGGGCTTCAAAGCGGGCATAGGTTTTCATGTCCATGTGTGCACCTCTTATTTGGCAATATGGCAAAATAGGCAACTAGAGTCAAGAGAAAAATTGCCTGAAGAAGGATTTTCATGGTGGTAGTCCCTCGATGATCGCCTTCTCTTTCCGTCGGGGGCGTCACGAACGATCCTGGGCCTGTCCTGGTGAGTTGCCTGTACCCGTCTCTTCGTCGTGTCGATTGAAAGCATCACCGGTGAGATTATATTGTAGGATGTGAAAGCGTTGCCTTGTTGGGGAGTGATGCTGCCCGGAGTCTCCGGAGAATGAAGGAAAGGGGATACCGCGGGCGCTTTTTTCAATACAACGTTGAGTTTTCGGTCGGGACGATTCCCAGGCAGCATAATCGGTAAGGGGGGGAATATGAGACTGTGGCCGGGGCTTCCGTATCCCCTGGGGGCCGTCTATGACGGCTCCGGCACGAACTTTTCTCTCTTCTCCGAGATCGCCGAGCGCGTCGAGCTCTGCCTCTTCGACGATCGGGGCAGAGAGACCCGCATCGAGCTGCCCGAGGTGACGGGCTACTGCTGGCACGCATACCTGCCGACCGTCGAGCCGGGACAGCGCTACGGTTTTCGTGTCTACGGGCCCTGGAATCCTGAAGAAGGGCACCGCTGCAACCCGGCCAAACTGCTGCTCGACCCTTACGCCAAGGCCATCGAAGGGCAGATCCGCTGGGACGCGGCGCTCTTCCCCTACCGTCTCGCTGAGGGACCCGAGGTCATCGGTGAAGACGACAGCGCGCCCTTCATGCCGCACTGCGTGGTGCATCAGCCGCATTTCGACTGGAGCGGCGACCGCCTGCTGCAGATCCCCTGGCACGAGACCGTCATCTACGAGACCCATGTCAGGGGGCTGAGCGCCTCCCTGGCAGATCTCCCCCCCGAGCTGCGCGGCACCTACGCCGGCCTCGCCCACCCCCTGCTCGTGGACTACCTCAAACAGCTCGGCATCACAGCCCTGGAGCTCATGCCGGTGCATGCCTTCACCCATGACAGGCACCTCATCGATCGCGGCCTGCGGAACTATTGGGGCTATAACACCATCGGCTATTTCGCCCCTCACAGCGAATATGCCTCCGACCCACGCCCCGGGGCCGCGGTGGGTGAATTCAAGCAGATGGTCAAGACGCTGCACCAGGCCGGGATAGAGCTTATCCTGGATGTGGTCTACAACCACACGGCCGAGGGCAACCATCTCGGCCCCATGCTCTGCTTCAAGGGGATCGACAACGCCTACTACTACCGCCTGACCGAGGACAAGCGCTACTACATGGACTACACCGGAACCGGCAACAGCCTGAACATGCGCAACCCCCACGTGCTGCAGCTGCTCATGGACTCGCTTAGGTACTGGGTGCTGGAGATGCATGTGGACGGGTTCCGGTTCGATCTGGCCGCCACCCTGGCGCGCGAACTGCACGATGTGGACCGCCTCTCGGCCTTTTTCGACCTCATCCAGCAGGACCCCGTGATCAGCCAGGTCAAGCTCATCGCCGAGCCCTGGGACGTGGGCGAGGGGGGCTATCAGGTGGGGAATTTCCCCCCGGTGTGGTCGGAGTGGAATGGCAAATACCGGGACTGCGTGCGCGACTTCTGGCGGGGCGAGGATCAGACCCTGGGGGAGTTCGCCGCGCGCTTCACCGGCAGCTCCGACCTTTACGAGAACACCTCGCGCCTGCCGTACGCCAGCATCAACTTCGTCACCGCCCACGACGGGTTCACCCTGAACGACCTCGTCAGCTACAACGAGAAGCACAACGAGGCCAACCAGGAGGAGAATCGTGACGGCGAAAACCACAACCGCTCCTGGAACTGCGGCGTGGAGGGCCCGGCGGACGACCCCGCCGTCGAGGCACTGCGCCTGTTCCAGAAGCGCAACTTTCTTTCCACGCTGCTCCTTTCGCAAGGCGTCCCCCTGCTTTCGGGAGGGGACGAGATCGGCCGTACCCAGCGGGGAAACAACAATGCCTACTGCCAGGACAATTCGATCTCCTGGTACGACTGGGAGCATGTCGACGAAGGGCTGCTCGATTTCTGCCGCAAGCTCATCCGCTTCCGCCGGGAGCACCCGGCCTTCCGCCGGCGCCGCTGGTTCCACGGCCGCTCCATCCACGGCAGCGGGGTGCGCGATATCGCCTGGTTCACCCTGGAGGGGGTGCAGATGGACGAACAGGACTGGGGGCAGGGGTTTGCGAAGTCGCTGGGGATCTTCGTCAACGGCCAGACGATCCCGAACCCCTATCCGCGCGGCGAGCCGGTGGTGGACGACAATTTCTACCTGATTGTCAATGCCCATCACGAACCCCTGACCTTCACCCTCCCGGAGGCCGATTGGGGCGAGCCCTGGCTGGAGGTGCTCGATACAGGTAAGGGCTGGGTGGAAGAGGGGACCGCCATTCCGGCCGGGGGAAGAGTCGCGGTTGCGCCCCGCAGTCTGGTCCTCCTGCGCCATGCGACCTGAGATCGTCGCCACCTATCGCCTCCAGCTGCAGCCCGGTTTCGGCTTTGATGAGGCCTACAAGATCGTCCCCTATCTCTCTGACCTGGGCGTCTCGCACCTGTATGCCTCCCCCTATCTGCAGGCGGCCACCGGCAGCACCCACGGCTACGACATCGTCGACCCCGGTCGGGTGAACCGGGAGCTCGGCGGCGCCCGGGCGCATGCCCGGCTGTGCCGCGGGCTAGGGGGGGCCGGCCTCGGCCAGATGATCGATATGGTGCCCAATCACATGGCGATTGCCGCCCGGCAGAATCCCTGGTGGTGGGATGTACTGGAGAACGGCCCCTCGAGCCTCTACGCCACCTACTTCGACGTCGACTGGGACGCCTCCGAAGAACGCTGGCCCAACAAGGTGCTCCTGCCGGTGCTGGGCGACCACTACGGCCGCATCCTCGAGGCCGGCCAGTTCGAGCTGCGGCACAGGGCCGGCACCTTTACCCTTAACTACCGGGAACAGGTCTTCCCCGTCGACCCTTCCAGCCTGCCGGACCTGCTGCGGGCAGCGGCGAGCGCCTGCGGCTCCGACATGCTGGCCTTTTTTGCCGACAGCTATGCCCGACTGCCACGCCCCACGGTGACTGCCCGTCAGGCCGTGGAACGGCGGCACCGCGACAAAGCGGTGCTCGCCGATCTGCTGGCCGGGCTCTGCCGCCGGGAACAACCGGCCCGCGCGGCCCTGGAGGCCGAGGTTGCGCGCCTGAACCGCGACCCGGAGGCCCTGGATGCCCTCATCGACCAGCAGAACTACCGCCTGGCCTTCTGGCGCACGGCCAGCCGGGACCTGGGTTATCGCCGGTTCTTCGACATCCAGGACCTGGTGGGCCTGAGGGTGGAGGATATCGAGGTCTTCCGCGCCACGCATGCCCTGCCGCTGGCCTGGGTGCGCAAGGGCTGGGTCCAGGGGCTGCGCATCGACCACCCGGACGGCCTGCGCGATCCCGGCCAGTACTTCCAGCGCCTGCGCGAGGCCTGCCCCCAGGCCTGGATCGTGGCCGAAAAGATCCTCGCCCGGGGCGAAAGCCTCCCGGAAGACTGGCCCGTCGCCGGGTCCACCGGCTACGATTTCCTGGTCCTGGTAGGCGGGCTCTTCGTCGACCCCTTAGGCGAGGAGGAGCTGACGAAGTTCTACCGTGAGTTCACCGGCGAAGAGACGGACTTTCGGGAGGTGGTGCGCGCAAGCAAGCGCCAGGTGATCCGGGAGTACCTCGGAAGCGAGCTCAACCGCCTCACCAGCCTGTTCGTGGACGTCTGCGAGCGGCACCGGCGCCACCGCGACTATACGCGCCACGAGCTCTCCGAGGCCCTGTGCGAGGCCGCTGTGAGCTTCCCGGTCTATCGCACCTATGTCTCCCTGGCCAGAAACCGCGTGACGCCCCGTGACGAGGGCTACGTCTCCCAGGCCATCGCCGAGACCCTGGAGCGCAGGCCCGACCTGGACCCCGAACTGCTGCGCTTCCTCGAAGGCCTGCTCCTCCAGCGCGTGTCCGGCTCCCTGGAGGGCGAGCTGGCCATGCGCTTCCAGCAGCTGACGGCCCCGGCCATGGCCAAGGGGGTCGAGGATACCGCCCTGTACCGCTTTCACCGCCTGGTGTGCCTCAACGAGGTGGGGGGCGACCCCAGGCGTTTCGGGGTCTCTCTTTCCGAGTTCCATGCGGCCTGCGCCGAGGCACAGGCTCAGCGCCCCCTGGCGCTGCTGGCCACCACCACCCACGACACCAAGCGCAGCGGGGATATGCGCGCCCGGCTGGCGGTGCTCTCCGAGATCGCGAGCCGGTGGTGTGAGAGTGTCCGGCGCTGGGCCGGGCACAATGAACGCCACCGCCCAGGCGAGGTACCGGAGCGCACCAGCGAGTACCTCTTCTACCAGACCCTGGTCGGGGCCTGGCCGATCGATGCGGATCGCCTGAGGGCCTATATGCAGAAGGCCGTGCGCGAGGACAAGCGGCACACCTCCTGGACCCAGCCGGACGAGACCTACGAGCGGGGCCTCACCGAGTTCATCACGGCCGTGATGGAGGACCGGGCTTTCCTCGCCGACGTGGAGGCCTTCGTCGGGAGCGTCGCGTGGCCCGGGTGGGTCAACAGCCTCTCGCAGACGCTCATCAAGCTTGCCTCCCCCGGGGTCCCGGATATCTATCAGGGCACCGAGCTGTGGGATCTGAGCCTGGTGGACCCGGACAACCGCCGGCCGGTGGATTTCGACCGGCGCCGCGCTTTGCTGGAAGAGCTCGGGGGGCTGGCCGCCGAGGATATCCTGGGAAGGATGGCCGAGGGGCTGCCCAAGCTCTGGGTCATCCGGCAGGGCCTGAGCCTGCGGCGCCGGCGCCCCGGGCTTCTCGGGGTCGAGGGGGGCTACCGCGCGCTCATGGCCCGCGGCCCCCGCGCCGGGCACGTGGTGGCCTTCGTGCGGGGCGAGGGGGCCGTCTGCGTGGCCCCGCGGCTGGTCTTACAGCTGGCCGGCGACTGGGCCGACACGGTGCTGGATCTGCCGGAGGGTCTCTGGCTCAACGTCCTGACCGGCGACGAGATGCCGGGGGGAGAGGTACGGCTGGCAGAGATTCTGGCCCGCTTTCCGGTGGGGCTCTTGGAGAAGAAGGGGTAGGGGCGATGTCCGAGGTGCGTGTTTGGGCCCCCGAGGCGGGCCGGGTGGAACTGGAATGCGGGGGGAGGCCCCTCGGCATGGCCCGGGATGCGGGAGGCTGGTGGAGCGTGGATGCGCCCCAGCTGAGGCACGGGAGCGACTATGCCTTCCACGTCGAGGGCCAGGGGCCTTTTCCCGACCCGCGCTCCCCCTGGCAGCCGCAGGGGGTCCACGGCCCCTCGCGCTGGCTGGAGCATGCACGGTTTGCCTGGAGCGATGCGGGCTGGCAGCAGCCCCCCCTGGGGGCGGCCGTCATCTACGAGCTCCATGTGGGCACGTTCACGCCCCGGGGCACCTTCGAGGCGGTCATCGAGCGTCTCGACCACCTCGTCGGGCTGGGCGTCACCCATCTGGAGCTCATGCCGGTGGCCGAGTTTCCCGGACAGCGCGGGTGGGGCTATGACGGCGTCGACCTCTACGCCCCCCACCACGTCTACGGCGGGCCCGAGGGGCTCAAGCGCCTGGTGGACGCCTGCCACGGTCGCGGTCTGGCGGTGCTGCTTGACGTGGTCTACAACCACCTGGGCCCTGTGGGCAACTACCTCGGGCGCTTCGGGCCCTATTACACCTCCCGCTACGCCACACCCTGGGGGGAGGCGGTCAACCTGGACGGGCCCCACAGCGACGAGGTGCGGCGCTTCTTCATCGACAACGCCCTGATGTGGCTCAGGGACTATCACCTGGACGGGCTGCGCATCGACGCCGTCCACGCCATCGTGGACACCTCGGCCATCCACTTCCTGGAGCAGCTCGCGACCGAGGTGCAGGGCCTCGCCGCCCACCTGGGCCGCCACCTGGTGCTGATCGCCGAGAGCGACCTCAACGACCCCCGCACGGTGTCTTCCCCTGAGCTGGGGGGGCACGGGCTCGATGCCCAGTGGAACGAGGACTTTCACCACGCCCTCCACAGCGTGCTGACCGGCGAGCGGCAGGGCTACTACGGCGACTTCGGGCGTCTGGCCGACCTCGCCCAGGCCCTGAGAGAGGGCTTCGTTCTCGACGGGCGCTACTCCGTCTACCGCCGGCATCGCCACGGGCGGCCCGCCCGCGGGCTTGCGGGGGGCTGCTTCGTGGGCTTCCTCCAGAACCACGACCAGGTCGGCAACCGCGCTTTTGGGGAACGTGCAAGCCAGCTTATGGGGGAGGGCCGGCTCCGGATCGGCGCGGCCCTCGTCATGACCGCCCCCTTCGTGCCGCTGCTGTTTCAGGGCGAGGAGTGGGGGGCTTCTACGCCCTTCCTCTATTTCACCGACCATGCGGACCCCGCCGTGGGCGAGGCCGTCCGGCGCGGACGCCAAGAGGAGTTCGCCGCCTTCGGCGGGGAGGACCTCCCCGATCCCCAGGACGAGGCGAGTTTCCGTCTCTCCCGGCTCGTCTGGGGGGAGGCCGCCCGCGAGCCGCACCGCGGCATCCTTCAGTGGTATCGTGCGCTTATCGCCCTGCGCCGGAGGGTCCCGGACCTGACGAACGGGCGCCTGGGAGAGGTCAGCGTGGCCTGGGACGAGGAGGCGCACTGGCTGAGGGTCAGGCGCGGCAGCGTCCTACTGGCCTGCAATCTCGCCGGCAAGGCGCAGCTTATCCCCTGCGACCTCCCGACGCACCGGGCGCCCGTGCTTTCCCACCCTGCCGGGGTCACCCTCGCGGAGCGGGCGATCCTCCTGCCCGCCGATGCGGTCGCGATCTGGGAAGGGTGAGGCCCGCCCCGCCTAGCGCAGGGCCTTCCCCGGGATTCATCCCAGTGACACGGGCGCGCCAGAATCCTGCCTCAAGCGAGGGCGATCTCCCGGTTTCACTCAGGGGGATGAACCCCGGGGCAAGCTTGTGCCCCACTCTGCCGCTGCAAGCGGCGGGGAATTCGAGCCAAAGCGATCAAAAGGGTGCCGCACCCGGAAGCAGCTCTTTCAGGCGGGCGCGCCCGCGCGCGGGTCACGCACCAGCTCGCCGCCGCGGGCGAAGGCCTGCAGGTTGACCTCCCGCGTGCCGGAAGGCAGGCTGTGGGCGATGACGGCCTCGAAGTCGCCCTGCCTCAGCGGCAGGGCCCCGATGCCGGCGATCGCGCCTACGAGCATGACGTTGGCGTAGAGGGGGCTGCCGAGTTTGAGGGCCTCGTCGGTGAAGCCGATGAGCCAGGCCCTGTGGGTGAGCTCGCCGATCCACTGGCGTATATTAGTGGCCTCCGGGTAGGCGAGGTCGCCCGCGATCACGCCCACCGGGTGCACCGGCCGGGTGTTGCTGATGGCCAGGGTGTCGGGGTTGCCGTAGTCTCTGAGCACGCGCAGCGCCTCCAGCGGCTCCAGGGCGGCCACCAGGTGGCAGCCCCCGCGGGGGATCTGGGGCGAGAAGCTTGCATCGGAGGAGACGCGCAGGTGGCTCATGACCGCCCCGCCGCGTTGCGAGGCGCCGAAGGTCTCGCCGATGGTGATGCGGTAGCCCCTCTGGGAGAGCATGCCCCCCAGCAGGCGCGAGGCCAGCACGTTGCCCTGGCCGCCCACGCCGGTAATAATGATGTTGTAGGGATCGTGTGCCAGGGTCTCAGGACGCATGGCGGGCCTCCTTCTTCGTGATGGCCCCCGAGGGGCAGATCGCGGCGCACACCCCGCAGCCGGTGCAGATGACCTCGTCGATTACGGCGGCGCCCCTTTTCGCGTCCCAGATGAGCCCCGGACAGCGGAAGACGCGCGTGCACAGGCGGTTGCAGCCGCAGTTCTCCCCCAGGCACACCTCCTGGTCGAGGGACATCTCGAAGGCCTTGTGCGCCTTTTTCTCGGGGCTCAGGGCGCAGATCTGCCTCAGGACGAGCACCTTGACGCCTTCCTGGTCCAGGAGCTCCAGGAGGGTGGCCTCGGTGGCCGCGAGCTCGAAGGGGTCCGCGACCTCCACCCGCGCGCCGATGGCGCGGCAAAGCTCCGGGATGTCGACGGGCGCGAGCTTCTGTGTGCCCATCTCGCCTGCCAGGCCGGGGTGGGGCTGGAAGCCGGTCATGGCCGTGCCGCGGTTGTCGAGCACCACCAGGGTGAGGTCGCTTGAGTGGTGCACGGCGTTGATCAGGGCCGGCAGGCCGGAGTGGAAGAAGGTCGAATCACCGCACACCGCCACCACGCTCTGGTCGAGGCCCCGGGCCTTGAGCGCGCCGAAACCGCTGGCCAGTCCGGTGCCGGAGCCCATGGAGTGCATGGTCTTGAGGGTCGAGAAGCCGCAGGGCAGCACCGCCATGGAATAGCAGCCGATGTCGCCGCAGACGAAGCCCGCGCGGGCGTCGAGGGTGAGCGCGTTGTGGAGGGCAAAGAAGGAGGCCCGGTGGGGGCAGCCCGGGCAGAAGGTCAGCTCGCGCCCGGGCAGGGCCTGCAGGGGCAGGGCCTGGGCCCGGGCCGTGTA
Organism: uncultured Bacteriovoracaceae bacterium; assembly: GCA_964618975.1. GTDB lineage: Bacteria > Desulfobacterota > Desulfomonilia > UBA1062 > UBA1062 > CAZUDI01. The sequence goes on from CAZUDI010000018.1 coordinate 38,681, forward strand.
GTCTGGCGGCCGCTCCGGGACCTCCCGGCCCAGGATCCCGGCCAGGGCGGCGCTCACCAGGTCGGGGTTCAGCTCGCCCACCGTGGGCAGGCGGCCGTCCTTTTTGCCGTGGAAGGTCTTGGGGCCGATGCGGCCTACGAGCTCGCAGGCCAGCACCTTGAGGTTGTCTTCCAGGAAGGGGATGACCTCCTCCACCACCAGCACCCGGGCGCAGGCGCTCAGGTGTTTCTCGAGCAGCCTCTCCGGCAGGGGGTAGGTGGTGGCGAGCTTGAGCAGCCCCACGCGCCCCTCGAGCCCCAGCCAGCGGATGGCCTCGCGGCTGTAGAGGGCGCAAGCCGAGCTCGTGACCACGAGCAGCTCGGGGGAGACCGGTCCCTCATAGGTGTTGAAGGGGCAGGTCTCGAAGATCTCGGCGGCCAGCCGCAGGCGCTGCTGCTGCTGGGCGTGCTTGTAATCCACCGGGGCGCTCATGAGCACGCCCTCCATCTGGTCCAGGATGAAGCCCTGGTGACGGAAGACGGGCTTTGGGTGCGTTGTGGGCAGCTCGCCGAAGGTGACACTGCCGCTGGCATGCGACAGGCGCGTGACGCTGCGCACCATGACCACGGTCCGCAGCCTTTCCGAAAGCTCGAAGGCCCACGGGATGAGGTCCTTGGCCTCCTGGAAATCGCCCGGCTCCAGCAGGGGGATCTCCACCAGGCGCGCGAAGTGGCGGCTCTCGCCCTCGTTGATGCTGGAGAGCGCCCCGGGGTCGTCGCAGGGCACGAGCACCAGCCCGGCGCGCGTGCCCGAGGCGGCCAGGTGCAGCAGGAAGTCCGAGGCCACGTTGACGCCGTTCTGCTTCATGGCGCACAGCGAGCGCAGCCCGGCGAAGGAGCCGGCCGCGGCCACCTCGAGGGCCACCTTCTCGTTGATGGACCACTCCACATAGAGGCCCTCGTCGGTACTTACCCGTGCCAGGTTCTCGATGATCTCGGAAGAGGGCGTGCCGGGGTAGCCGGCGGCCACGCGCACGCCAGCCTCGAGTGCCCCGCGCACGATGGCCTCGTTGCCCATGACCAGATGCGTCTGTCCGGCGCCAGCCTGATTAAGGATCGTCATGTGGCCTCCTGTGGATTTGCCATGAGGCGCCTGGCGATGTCCTCCGGCAGGCGCAACGCCGCGTGGCGGCCATCGCCTGCGTCCTTGAGCAGCCCCTCGTCTGCGGCCGCCCTCAGGGCGCGCCGCTTCTTGCCCCGGGAGGCCTCCCGCAGGTGCTCCTCCTCTCCGGGGGGCAGGGGCTCGCAGACGAGATAGCCGTCCCGAAGGGCGCGCTCGACGAGGTCCTGTCCTCGGGGGGTGCGTACGATGAGCGTGTTCCAGCCCTCACGTCCCTCGCTGACCCCCACCGAGAGATCGGCGAACTCGGCCGTCATGTCAGGGCAGATCTCGCAGCCGTGAGGGATGAGCGGACGCACCTCGTCGAGACCGACGGCGATCTCGCCCTGGTCGGTCTTCAGCAGGAGCCGCTCGGCCGGCGGCGGCGGGATGTCCATGCCCTTGAGTTTGGCCCCCCCCAGGACGCGGCGGAGGAGCGGCATGCTGCGGCGGGTGTCGAGGGCCCAGGTGCAGAAGAGGCCGATCACCAGACCGGCGGGGTCGATATAGTCGCCATCGTTCAGCGGGTTGGTGCGCATCTTGGCCAGGGCCAGCACCTGGCAGGGGGTGCCCACCACCCCCAGACCGCGGCTTCCCGCACGCGCGGCGTGGTTCAGGGCCGCGAGCGTGGGAGAGGCCAGGTACTTCGAACCGGCGCAGAGCGCCGCCGCCTCCGGCGTGCTCACGAGGCGCGGCATGGACGCGAGCCCCTCGCGGGCGGTCAGGACGGCCCCCGGGATCAGGCCGCTCTCGAGGGCGCAGGCCACCAGTGCCGTGACGGTGCCGCCGGCCTGCACCGGGCCGCTTGCGGCGCGCATTCCCGCCTGGGAGGCCGTGAGCGTGAGGTAGTTCCCCAGGTCCTCCCCCCCATAGGGCCGGCCCCAGGTAAGGCGCGCGAGTTCGTCCAGGTCGAGCTCGGCCTTGGGACAAAAGGCGTGACAGCGCCCCTGGCCGAGCGTGCAGTCAAAGAGCATCACGGTCTGGCCGTGATGGTTCCTGAAGTAGGGGCAGAGTCCGACGCAGGCGCCGCACCCCACGCACAGGCCGCGGCCGAGCACCTCGGCCCTGAGCTCGTTCGATCCAAAGACATGCATGGCGCTTCCCCTCCTGTGGGTCAGGTGTTCCCGGTTCTTCCACGACCCTGGCGGCTAAACCGCGGCCTTTCTCATGGCTGAGGTCCGGAGAAAACGCTCCATGCTGGCGGACTCTCCCTTGGCACGTGCCGGGTGGCCCGCCGCTCCGGAGGGGAGCCTCCTCTCGATGGCAGCTGTCGCTCCTCAGTCATGATTATGAACCCCGGTGCTGAACGTTTCCCTTCTGGTTGCAGGTCCCCGGGGGGGTCATTGCGGAACGATCACATAATAGCCAATAATATATAACAATTGCGGATACTATTATAGCTTTGACGCCCGCCTGTCAAGGCGGGATTGTCGCCGGAGAAGAGGGGCGGCCTCAGTCTTGATCAGGCCCCGGGAGTCCGCCGCTGCGCTCGAAAGACCCGTGCCGCAGAAAATAGCTCACCTGGTGTCTGACCTCGGAGGCGTTCATGATGAAGGTGTGGCTTGCGGGCAGCTCCAGGTGGTCGCACATTTCGGGAAGACGCGTGCTCCTGACGGAAACCAGCCCGTCGTCCGGGCCGGGGATGCGGCGCGAGAAGAACGGCAGGAAGCTACGGGTGCCCGCGATGACCCCCACTTCGGCCTCTACCGGGGCGAGCCGGCCAGGCAGGCCCCGAGGGCCGGTGACGAGCTGGGAGGCGGTCGGGCCGAAGATGCAGTGAAAGAGCCGATTTCCCTGAAGAGAGTCGGCCACCTCGCTGCCGTGGTTGGGCGGGGCGAGCATGACCACT
>CAZUDI010000018.1:41676-62547 GCA_964618975.1 uncultured Bacteriovoracaceae bacterium
CCGGGCCTCCGGCAGATAGGCCCGCGGCACGATGCCCCCCCGCGGGTGGGTCACGACATGGAGGGGACGGTCGGGGGGGAGACGCCGGATAGCCGGGGCGAGGTGATGTGCGGCAATGTCCTCCACCGGGTACCTCAGGGAGGGGTAGCCCAGGTTGAGCGTGCGAAAGCCCTGCTGCTCGAGGTGCCTGGCCAGGGGGCTCAGGGAGAGACGCGTCCGCCCGAGGCCATGCAGGAGGATGACATACTCCTCACCCGGCGACACGTCGGCCTCCCCGGCGTAGCCCATGCCGCCGGGCGCCAGCCCGGCGAGCAGGACGGCCAGCAGCCGCAGCCGCCCGGCCAGGCGCCGCAGGTCTGCCCCACCGGTTCTGTCCGCCTTGTGCACCTCTGTTGCCTCCTCCCGCCATGTTCCCGGAAAGATAGCACAGACAGCGGGCGGCCTCAAGCAACGCCCGGGGGAAGGGATCAGGATACCTCGGCGGACATGAGCATCCACAACCCCCGGGCGTGCAGGTTGCGCACCTTCGTGAAGCCGGCCTCATGAAGGATGCCCCCGAGCTCTTCCGGGGCGTAGGCCTGCACCCCGCCCAGGCTCAGCAGGGCGCGGGTGATAAGGGCGTTTGTGGGGAGACCGCTGTGGTAGACCGTCGAGACCGCGAAGCGGCCGCCCGGCTTGAGGACACGCCGGACCTCGCCCAGGGCCCGGGCCGTGTCGGGAAACAGGTGCAGTGCCCCGCAACAGAGAGCCGCATCGAAGCTCTTGGCGGCAAAGGGCAGACAGAGGGCGTCTCCCCGCACGAAGTGCGGGCGGGTCTCGCCGGCGGCCCGCCTGCGGGCGTGCCGCAGCATGGGCAGCGAGAGATCGAGCCCCACACAGCGGCCCTCCCGCAGACGCAAGGCGATGGGCCGCGAGAAGATGCCCGGGCCGCAGGCGAGGTCGAGTATCCTCGCGTGCCCGGTGATCTCCAGCGCGGAGAGGATGGCGGCCGATTCGCGCTCGAAGGGGATGCCGAGGATCAGCCCGAAGAGCGGGTTGCGCCGCCACAGGCGGCTCTCGTAGATGCGGATGAGCCCCTCCCACTCCATGGCACGCTGGGGCAGGGATCGGAAAACCTCGCGCCCTGACAGGCCCCGGGCCTGATCCCGTCGCCTGGAAGCACTCGCCTGTGACATGGCCCCATGATACAGGGAAGTACGGGCGCTGTCGAGGACCTCATGCACGCTCAGGTAGCCCATAATCCCGCGAGCAGGTGCCGCCGGCGAGCGCTTGATCGAGGCGCGGTGGCCCCGGGGAGGGGGCGTCTTCAGGCGTTCTTCCGCAGCACCCTGCCGGGGAGCACCCCGGGGAGGAGTACGCCGGACTGCACCACGGGGTCCCCGTTGATGATCACCGTGTCGAGACCGGCGGGCCGGCGCTGCGGGTCGCGGAAGTTCGCCTTGGTGCCGAAGGTTGAGGCGTCTATGACCAGGAGGTCTGCAAAGGCGCCTTCAAGCACGAGCCCGCGGTCAGCGATGCCGAACTCGCGTGCCGGCAGCGAGGTGCAGCGCGCGATGGCCTCGGGCAGGCCGATGAGCCCCAGCTCGGTGACATAGCGGCCGATGAACTTGGGGTAGCAGCCGTAGAAGAGGTACGAGGGTCGCCCCATGCCCAGCAGGATGGTGTCGGTGGTGATCATGGTGCCGGAATCGGTGATCGCCGGGAGCGTGTACTGCTCGGTGAAGGGGTCGTCCGGCTCGCCGAGGGACTCGAAGACCAGCACCTGGCCGTTCTCCTCCAGCAGGAGCTCGCACATGACGTCGAAGGGGTGTTTCCCGCGCTCGGCGGCGATCTCGGTGAAGCGACGACCCTCCAGCGGCCGGTTTTTCTGCGTGTGCACCGCCATGATGGTCACCGCGTCCCAACCGAGCTGGCGCATGATGTTGAGCGACCAGTCGGAGCGGCCGCGGTGCGGCCAGGCCGGCCGGCCCTGCTCGATGTCGGAGAGCATCGCGGCGCGCTTTAGGGGGTCTCTCAGGCGCGCCAGGACCTCCTCGCGGCTGCCGGTGAGCGCCCAGGGCGGGAAGAAGGCCAGCAGGTGGGTGAACCCGGCGGTGGTGGGCATGAGGTCCATGGTCAGGTGGGTGCCCTGGCTTATGTGCCGCTCGATGCGCCCCAGCAGGCGCCGCATCTCCAGGTGGAGCAGGGGGGTGGGGAGGGCCTTCACGGCCAGCTCGGCATGGGCGGCCAGCCACTTCAGGACCTTGAGTCCCGGCCGGTGAAGCGCCCCCATCCAGGGGATGGAGAAGAGGTGGGAGATGTGGCCGTGGACCCCGGCCGTAGAGGCCACCTCGGCCACCTCGTCGATGGCCTGTCCCAGGGTGGTGCTGGTGTAGGAGCGCAGATGGCTGGTGAAGATGCCGTCGAAGGGCTTGAGCGTGCCGGCGAGCTGCCGCAGCTCGCGCGTGTCCGACCAGCTGCCCGGGGCATACTGGAGCCCGGTGGACAGGCCGAAGGCCCCGGCCTCCAGGGATTCGGCCAGCAGAGACTGCATGCAGTCGATGTCGTTGCCGTTGGCCGGCCGGTCGCGCATGCCGGCGGCCGCGATGCGGAGGAGGCCGTGAGGTACGAGCAGGGCCGCATTCAGAAGCGCACCTGCCTTCTCCACATGCTCCATGAAGCCCGCCAGGCTCTCCCAGCGCACATCGCGCTCGAAAACCATCTGGGTGAAGACCTCGAGGTAGGTCTTGATTCCCTCGCGGTTTGAAGAGCCTATGGGGGCAAGCCCCATGCCGCAGTTCCCGCCCACGAAGGTGGTGATGCCCTGCTCCACCAGCGGGGCCAGCAGGCGGGCACTGTCCTCGCTGAAGAGACTGAGGTCGGCGTGCGAGTGCACGTCGATGAATCCGGGGCACACCACCCGGCCCTCCACGTCCTGGCGTAAGCGGCCCTCCGCCGTCCCCAGGTCGCCGATGGCCGCGATGCGATCGCCCATGATACCCACATCGGCGCGATAGGCCGGGCGCCCGCTTCCGTCAATGATATGCGCATGCTCCAGGATCAGGTCAAACATACGAGACCTCCTTGAATCGCTTTTGCTCGCATTCCCTTAGCTTCTGTGGTGGCCAGGGGGGCAGGGCCGGTCCTGGGTTCGTACCTTTCACTGTCAATGCACAGGTGGGTCCAACGATGCACGCTCGCCCCACGAGGTTGATTTTATATCATATCGCGCCAGCCGAGGCAATCACCAGCCCTGATGTACACAGGCTTACCCGGGTTCTCATGGCGCGCCGGGTGCGGCCGGCCCGGGATGGTCCGTCCCCCCGCCGCGGGGTGCATCCAGCTGCATCTCCACCAGGCGGATGATGTAGGGCCGGCTGAGGCCCTTTTCCCGGATGAGGATCCCGTAGCGGTCATGGGTGACCCAGCGGCGCGCGATTATTGTAGGGCCTTCATACTCGATGACCTTGCAGACAAAGGGCCTCCCGGCAGAGAAGATTTCCTCGTCCTTGACCCAGGTGAAGCGCCGCCGGATCACGGACTGCGTGTCGAAGTCCAGCACCCCGAGGGTGCAGGGCCGACCCTTGGCCTCCACATACTGACCCGGACTCTCCAGCGAGGTGAGGACATAGTCCGTACGCGGTATGGCCAGGGAGCGGGTTTTGCCGTCCCGGGTGACCCTGAGGTGGAAGGTGTCGTCAGTACGGGTGCCCGCAAGCGCGAGCGATTCGCCGTTGGTGAGCGATTGGCGGCGGTAGGTGCGTACCCCGGAGGCGTCGATCAGGGCCTCCTCGCGGCAGTCAAGGGTGAGGACGGGAAAGCCCAGCAGATAGGCGCGGATGGCGGTGACTGTCGCGACCCGCATGGCGGGCCGCCCGCGGGAGGTGTCTTCGGTCAGGGTCAGGGACAGCCTTCCCAGGGGTTTGCCCTGTGCGGTGATGTCATAGGTGAAGGTGGCGGGGGTATCCTCCAGACACGCGCCCGTCACCGGAGAGAGCACCAGGCATATCCCCATGATCGCACTGAGGATCAAAGACCGCATGTCCCTACCTTATCACAGCGGTGGAGCGTGTCGCCAGGGCCGCGCAGGCGAGGATGATCCCCCCGCCGGCCAGGGTCCGGGGTGCGGGGGTCTCGTGGAGCAGGATCAGGGCCAGGGCGATGGCATAGACCGGTTCCAGGCCGGCGATCAGGCTTGCGGTCCGGGCCCTGATTTGCCTGAGGCCCCGGATGAAGAGCACGTGCGCCAGGGCGGTGCAGACGATGCCGAGGAAGGCCAGCTGTCCCAGGGCGGCGGGGCCGGCCCGCTCCCCGCAAAGCATGACCGGGACGATGAGCAAGGCCGCCGCCGTCGCGTTCTGGACCCAGGCCAGTGTCAGCGGGGAGTAGCGGAGGACGTAGTGACGGTTCATCAGCGACAGCAGCGCGAAGCTCAGCCCCGAGAGCGTTCCCCACACGGCCCCGCGGGCCGGAGCGTGGCCCCCGTCTCCCCCGGATACCAGGAGGCAGACTCCGGCCAGGATCGCCCCGGCCTGCACGAGGTCGCCGGACCGCAGGCGCTCGCCGGTCAGCCGTGGCTCGAGGAGGGTGACGAAGAGGGGAAAGGTCGCGAAGGTGAGCACGCCGATGGCCACGGTGGAGATGTGGATGGCGTGGAAGAAGGCGATCCAGTGCCCCGCCAGGAGGAGCCCCAGGGTCAGCAGGCCGCACAGGTCACCCCGGGTACGGATGCGTTCGGGCCGCCCGGTCAGGACGAGGAAGGCCCCCAGGGCCAGGGCGGCAAACAGGGTGCGGCCGAACACGATGTGATAGGCCGGCAGGTCGAGCAGCTTGCCGAAGAGCCCCGCCAGACCGAAGAGGAGCACGGCGGCATGGGTCTGGAACAGGGGGTGGCCCCGGAGGGCCTCAGACATGAATGACCCCTTCGAGGTAGGTGACGGCCCGGCCTGCGATCTTCACCCGCTCGCCTTTGAGTTCGCACAGGAGTTCTCCTCCGCGCGCGGACAACTGCCGCGCCCGCAGGGTGCTCTTGCCCAGCCGCCGGGCCCAGTAGGGCACCAGGGTGCAGTGGGCCGAGCCGGTCACCGGATCCTCGGGGATGCCCACCCCGGGGGCGAAGAAGCGCGAGACGAAGTCGACCACCTCGCCGGGGGCACTCACGATGGTGCCCAGACAGTCGAGCCCGGCCAGCAGCTGCATGTCCGGTTTGAGGGCGAGGATGTCGGCCGGCGAGGCATAGAGGGCCAGGTAGTCCCGCGATTTGAACACCGCCATGGGAGTCCTGCCCAGCGCCTGGGTCAGCTCCGGGGGCGCCTCGACGGGGGAGGGCGGCCGGGAGGGGAAATCCAGGCAGAGGAACTCCCCCTGCCTGGTCACCTGCAAAAGACCGCTTAGCGTGCTGAAGACCGCCTCGTTCAGGTGAGGCTCGCGGTGCTCGAAGAGGACGTGGGCGCTCGCGAGCGTCGCGTGTCCGCACAGGTCCACCTCGCACTGGGGGGTGAACCAGCGCAGCTCGTAGCTCCCGCCGGAGCCGAGGAAGAAGGCCGTCTCCGCGAGGTTGTTCTCGGAGGCGATCCCCTGGAGCACGGCCTCGTCCGGCCAGGCGACGAGCGGGCACACCGCGGCCGGGTTTCCCCGGAAGATCCGGTCGGTAAAGGCATCCACCTGGTAGATCGGAATATGCATGCAGCTCCTCCCTTCCCGCATCAAAGAGGCGGCCCTTCAGGAGCAGTGGCCGCCCTGAATAATGCAGATGGCGGGAATTGTACGCGATCACCCGGCGGGACACAAGCCCGGACAGGCGGGGAAAAGACAGCCCCTTTCAGTGCTTGCGGCGATACATGTCGATGCGTTCCAGGGCATCGCGGGCCTTTGCGGCGGTGGCCGGGGCGGGCGCGTGCTCGAAGACGTCGAGCAGGTGCTGGTAGGCCGCCGTGGGCTGCCCCTGGCGCAGGCGCATGAGGCCCAGCGCCAGATAGACCTCGGCCAGCTCCCCCGTGCCAGCGTGGCTGGAGATGCAACGGCGCAGGATCCGGCTGGAGGCCGCCGGGTGCCCGCCCTCCTCCAGCCAGGATGCCAGGGTCACGCACTCACCCGGTGTGAGTGCGGCCATCGCGTCCCGGTCGAGCCCGGCCAGGGCCTTCAGCGCCTGCGGACGCTCCCCGCCGGCCAGGGCCGTCCGCAGGACCTCCAGGCGCGCGGGTGAGCCCTCGGGCGCGGGGGCCTTCCCGTGCCGGGCGGCTTTGGCGGGTTTCCGCAAATTGTCGGAACCCGGCCAGCTCCAGGCCAGGCGTTCGCCGACAGCCGCCAGCAGGAGACCGGCGAAGAAACCGCCGATATGGGCGCCGTAGGCGACCCCGGAGGCGGCCCCCACCAGGAAGGGCAGCAGGTTGTCGATGAGGATGAAGAAGCCCAGTACCAGGCGGGCCGGCAGCAGGATCACGTCCATGAAAAACGGGAAGAGCAGCACGAAGACCTTGATGCGGTTGCGGGGGAAGAGCAGGAAGTAGAGCCCCAGCACCCCCGAGATGGCCCCCGAGGCCCCCACCAGGGGGGTCATGCTGGGCCCGGCGAAGAAGGCGAAGCAGAGCGTGGCCGTGGCCCCGGTGGCGAGATAGGCGCTAAGGTAGCCTGCCCGCCCCAGGCGGTGCTCCACGTTGTCGCCGTAGATCCACAGGAAGAGCATGTTGCCCGCCAGGTGCCAGAAGCCGGCATGCAGGAACATGCTCGCGATAAGATCGATTATCTGGGGGGCGCCGGGCTTGTAGCCGTGGGTGAAGACGTACAGGTCGTAGGCGCTGAGCTGGGAGAGCACCTGAGAGAGCGAGACCCCGGCGGGCAGGGTGGGGGCGAGGTGGCGCAGGAATTCCCGCAGGGCCGGATCGCCCGGGTCCACCCCCTGCAGCGACAGGGGCAGGCTGATCAGGAGATAGGCCGCCACGTTTATGCCGATCAGCGCCCAGGTCACCCAGGGGGTGAAGTTCCTGGGGTTGGGTGTGTCGCCTACGGGAATGAACATCCACTCTCCTTTCAGGGTGTTTTCAGGCCACGACCCCTCTGAAAGGGGCCGCCAGCATCTTCATATAGGGGAAGTGCTCCCGAGAAATCAACCCTTCCCCTGAGACAGCATGCGCGGGCGCAGGGAAGGATGCCCGCCATGCGCGACGCCGGTCTCATCCGGATTTGAGCGCCGCGGCCAGGGCACGGCCCGCGGCGGCCGCCCGTTCGCAGTGCCGGGGGGCCGCCGCGAGGGCTCCCGCGTCGAAGATGCCCCTCACGTCGATCGCGTCGGTTATTTCGTAACCCAGGGCCTCAAGGGGCAGGCGCAGGGCTTGAAGCGCCACCCCCAGGTCGCGCTTGAGGGGCTGCTCGCCGATGACGGCGATGAGGGCCTTGCGGCCCTGTCCTGCCAGACGACTCGACCAGCCCCGCGGCCGAGAGTCGTCGAAGGTGTAGAAGCAGTACAGCCGGTCGATGAAGGCCTTCATCCAGGCGGTGATGTTGTAGTTGTGGACCGGGGAGACGAGCACCAGCGCGCGTGCCTCGACCACCAGCGGATAGAGCCGCTGCATGTCGTCGTTGAGTCCCGTGCAGGCGCCGCTCGTGCGGCAGCGTTCGCAGCCGGTGCAGGCGCTGAAGCGCAGGTCTTTTAGACTCACCGTCTCGGTGCGCAGGGAGGAGGCCGGCAGGGACTCGAGCACGAGGCGCAGCAGGGTCGCGGAATTGCCGCGCCGGCGCGGGCTGCCGCTGATGCCCAGCACCAGCGGGCGCGAATCCGGACAGGCCTCATTCTGCATGGCGGATCTCCCCGGAAGCGCGGGGCCTAGTCCTCGAGCACGGGCAGGCCCTGCATGGCGCTGATGGTGGCCTCGAAGTTTTGCACCCCGGCATCGCTGCCCAGGCCCGTGGCGACCAGGGCCGAGGTGGCGGTGGCAAACAGGCAGCACTGCTCGAGGTCCCAACCCCGGGCCAGGCCCGTGATGAAGCCCGCACAGTAGGAATCACCGCAGCCGGTGGTGTCCACCACATCCACCCGGAAGGCCGGAATGCGCCGCTGGTCTTCGGAGGTGGCCAGCCAGGATCCCCGGGCGCCCCACTTGAAGATGCAGACCTTAGCGCCCAGCCCCAGGTAGAAGCGGGCCGTGTCTTCGGGCGTGGTCGTGCCGGCGATCTCCATGGCCTCCTCCAGGCTGGGGATGAAGTAGTCCACGTGCGGCAGGGCTGCCTGAAGCGCGGGCAGGGTCTGCGGACCGGGGGAGATGAGGTCGCAGCAGGTGACGACCCCTGCGGCTTGGGCCTCCCTCAGGATGCCTGCAGCCGGCTCGCCGTCCAGGGTGAGCATGGTGCCCACGCCCGCCCAGTGGAGAAAGCGCGAGTGTCTGATCCTCTCGCGACAGGCTGCATCGATCTCCACCATGATGGAGGCGCCGATGGCGTGGAAGTTGGGCCGCTGTCCCGTCGTGCTCACAGCCAGGATGGTGGTGGAGGTCGGCAGGTCGTCACGGTGCTGCATGAGCGAGGTGTCCACCCCGTAGCGTGCAAGCGAGGCCTCCACGAAGCGGCCCGCATCGTCTCTGCCCACGGCCGCCACCAGGGAGGTCTTCAGCCCGAGCTTGGCGGCGTTGAGCGCGCAGCCGGCCGCGGTCCCCGCCGGGGTGAGGCGGATCTGCTCGATGATGGTGGTCTTGCCCTCATCGGGGATGGACTCGATGGGACGACCGAGGATGTCGAGGGTCGTCAGACCGACACAGACGAGATCGCTTTGCATGGGATTGCCCTCCTCATTAATCATTCTTCCCTATACATGACAGATGCAAAAGGGTTTTTCAATCGGTATGGGTGGTTCGTCCACCCCCGCCGTCCCCTTGTGCCGGCCATGGAGGTATAACCATGCCCGGTGGCGGGCCCCGGCCCGAAGGCACCCCTGAGGGTGCACGGGCAGGAGCGCGAGCGCAGTCGGGTGGGCTGCCTGGCCTGTCAGGCTTTGTCTGACACGATAAAGGGTGCCTACCCGATTTTCCGGGTGGGCGGCCGTGTATATGATAAAAATCGCCGGTGGTCGAATTCCCTCGCCGCCTAGGGCTTCAAGGGGGAAGCAGGGCCTTGTCTGGGGTTCACCGCCATGATTAGCCCTGTCCCCATTGGGGTCGGACAGGTAATCGGCCAAAGGAGGCATGCCATGAAGATACAGGCGACCAACTACTTTACATTGCTTACCAAGGGCCGCCCGCAGGAAGGGACGCTCACCCTGCCGGAAGGTACTACGGCCCGGGAGGCGATCAATCTCATCGGGATCCCCGCGGAGGAAGACATCATGATCATGATCAATGAACGGCCCTCCAATGAGCACACCGAGCTCAAGGAAGGCGATCAGCTCACGATCATGCCGCCGGTGTCCGCCGCCTGAGGGCGGGTGGCGAACGCCGCGATGAAGCCGACTCATACAGATATGTTATCACGCGCCAGCGCCCTGCGGGACGCTGGGCGTCAGCAGAGGCCCGCAGGCTCGAAGGAACTGCCGCGTGAAGAAATCTTTTCGCGCAGCCTCGCCTTCTGGGGCGATGAACGCCAGCGGATGCTCGCTGAGACTGCGATCCTTGTCGGCGGGATGGGGGCCCTGGGGTGTGTGGTCTCCGAAATCCTCGTGCGTTCCGGGGTGGGCCGGCTTTACCTGGTTGACCGTGGTCTGGTTGATCCCCCGGATCTCAACCGCCAGGCCCTCTACACCCAGGACGACCTCGGGCAGGCCAAGGCCGCCGTGGCCGCCCGGCGGCTGGAAGCCATGACCGGCTGCACCGAGCTCGTTCCTCTGGAGGTCAGTGTCGGGGAGCACGATCTCGCTGAAGTCATCGAAGAATGCCGGGGTCTGGCCGACTGCCTGGACAACTATGCCGGCCGGTTTGCCCTCGAGGATGCCCTTCGGCCGGGGATGTTCATGGTCTCGGGCGCGCTGCTGGGCGACTACGGACAGGCCACCACGATCGTGCCCGGCGCCACGCTGGCCCTGCGGGACCTGTACAAAGGACTCCGGCAGAAGGAGGGGGTCGTGCCGGTCACGCCCGCCGTGGTCTTCTGTCTGGGCAGCATCATGGCCCAGGAGATCCTCCTGAACCTGGCGGGCAGGCCCGAGTTGGTCAATCAGTTGCTGGTGGCCGGGTTGGCGGGTCTGCACTTTTCACGCCTGAAGCTCAACCCCGCCTGATACGCTGTCCAGCGCGAGACATTAATTTCTATAGGTCGAATTCCCTAACCTGTTGCGGCGACAAGGAGGGGCCAGGGCTTGCCCTGGGATTCATAACCATGATTTCCCCCACCGCCTGGTGCGCACCGGACGCCACCGTCCTTGCCATAAGAAAGACGAGGCCGAATGCTCCTTTGACGAGATGCGGACCGCATGTTCAACCTCAGCACCGCTGCCCTGGATGCCGTATGGTGAGGACGTGCTCCTTCCCCATCAGGGACGGTTTCCCCGCCTGGGCGGCTCACGGGGAGTCCTTGAGGGAGTGCTGAATGAAGGCGACCACGAAGGGCAGGTGCGCAAGCGAGCGCGTCCCGATCTGCAAGAATCCGAGACGTTCATACCAGATCTTAAGGCCGGCATCTGCATCCATGATGCCGATCTGGACCGTCGAGAAACCCCGGGAGAGTGCCTCGTTCAGGACCTGCCTGTCCAGGGCCTGCCCGTAGCCCTGCCGCCGCTCGGACGGCAGCACGGCCAGGCGCTCCAGGTAACACCGGCCTTTTCCGGCTCCTTCCAGAGCGGCGCAGCCGAGCGGCCTCTCGGTGGCTTCGAGGAGAGAGTAGGCCGCACCCCGCTCCCGGTCGCCGAGGATCCATTCCCGGGTGCAGTTCGAGGGGTAATTGGGGCAGTTGTCGGGGGTGAGGCCATAGTGCTCGGCCACATCCCTGAAGGCGGCGCGCATCAGGGGTGCGAGCAGCGGGGCGTCCACCGTACCGGCCTCCCTGATAGGGATAATCCTGCCGGGCGTAAGGTTCATGGGTCTTGCCTGCACCCTCATCCCACCCGGTGCCCTTCAGCGTCGTCTGCGGCCTGATGAGGGGAGGGCTTGCCCCGGGGGTCTCTGTGTCGGTCTCTGCCTTTGTACGAACGTTCGGCGTCTTACCCGGGGGGTGACTAGTCCCGCATCTGGTACTGGCGGTAGAGGTCGTCGAGCACCTTCAGCAGCGAGGCGGCGCTTTCCTTGAAGGTGGGGTCGTTCCCGTTCTTGAGCTGGATCAGATAGGAGCTGTGGACCGTGAAGTGCCATTCGCGGCTGCCGGCCTCGGCCTCGGTGATGATGCAGCTCCCCTCGCCGTTGACATTTTTGCCGAGGGTGTCCTCGAAGATCGTGTCATAGCGCTGTCTGAGCGGCTGTGCGTCCCCCAGGCCGTTGCGGAAGTGGAAGCGCAGACCGGCACGGCCGGAGGGCTCTACCCGCAGAAAATCCTTTTTCAGACCCTCAATGCACGTTTTCAGATCGTGCAGATTCTCGGCTGTCAACGTATCCATGTCAAACCTCCCGTGGATGATATGTACACAGGTCACCGCGATAAAGCGTATCTCCGGTGAATCAGGTCTCAATTATGCCACGAAAGGAGGCCAAAGAACAGAAAATAATCGATATTCCGGTAGATTGAAAGTCCGGCTCGAGGCGGGAAAAATACACACGTACTCCGGGGTCATCGCGGGAAACGCCCCATACAGGTGATAATGGGCAGGCCTCATTTCACATGCGCAAGGAATGTTGGGAGAAGTGACCCGGGGAAGGGGGGCTGCCTTCCGAGCGGGGCTCAGGGGTATCCTTCTCATGGCAGGCGGCTCACCCACAGAACCACCGCGGCGGCCACCCCTAGCCAGATCAGAATGATCACCGCAGCGGCCACGAGGCTCCTGGGACGTTTGTGCTGCAGGAGTTCGCGGGCCTTCAGGCGGTTTTCCCCGAGGACCGCGGCCGGGATCAGGCGCCGGGCGACCCACAGACCAAAGGGGATCAGTACCAGATCGTCGAGATATCCTATGAGCGGGATGAAGTCCGGGATCAGGTCGATGGGGCTGATGGCGTACCCGGCGACGAAGAGGGCCCAGGCCCTGGCATACCAGGGGACGCGCGGGTCGCGCGCGGCGAGCCAGAGGGCATAGACCTCGATCAGCCCGAGATGAGCCTGCGCCTGCAGGCGTTGTCGGCGGGTGGGCCTCGAGGGATTCATCTCCGGTGTGTTTTGGGGTGGGTCGGGCATATGGCGGCCTCAGGAGAATTTGGCCTTCAGCCAGCGCTCGAACCTCAGGGCCAGGGCGTGCACGCAAAGCAGATTGAGCGCGATCACGACGCTGAAAAGAAGCGTCCAGAAAAGCACCGCGCGCCATGCCAGCAGGTCTCCCGCATTCAGGGCATGCAGGGCCAGCACGCCGTAGAGGCAGCCTATGACGCTGGTGATGATCGCGGGCACGTAGCCGCGGTAGATTATGAACTGCACGATATGCACGATGAGGTGCAGCAGGAAGCCCAGCAGGATTCCGGCCCAGAAGGCGTAGAGGGAATGTTCCACCGCGATCAGGGTGAGGGCGCTCAGGAGGAGGTATTCCTCGGCTACGGCCAGGCTGAAGGAGGAAGGCGAAAGACGGGCGTAGTGCGGCAGGACCCTTTTAGCCAGCCGCGGGAAGCGCGCGTTCAGGCGCGGCTGGTTTTTGACGATCCATGGCGGCAGCATGATGATCTCTTCGAATTCGTGCAGCATGAACACCACCGGCAAAAGCCACATGAAGGTCTCGACCCTGAGGCCGGGAAGGGGCCAGGCAAGCGCTATCATCGCGGGCGTCTCCCTTCAGCGGTTGCGATCGACGGGTGCTCATCCGTCCCGGTACGAAGGGCGGAGGGGCCTTTTGTCTGCGGGATCGCGCCCCGGCGGCGCGGGGGCTCAGGCGTAGAAATCGGTGGCGGATACATGGCCGGCATCATCGAGGACGAGGCCCTCCATCTCAAGCAGGGCGCGTTTCATGGACAGGCCGCCCTGGAATCCACCCAGGGTACGGTCGGAACGGATGGCCCGGTGACAGGGCACGACGAGGGGGAAGGGGTTTCGGGCCAGGGCGCCTCCCACGGCGCGTGCACCCCCGGGGATACCCAGGTGCCGGGCGACGCCCTGGTAGGTGCACACAGCCCCGCGGGGGACGGCATGCTCGGCGCTGAGGACCGCGCGCTGAAAGGGCGAGCACAGCTCCAGGCGTACCAGGTCGAGGCTGAAGCTGATGTCCTGGCCTTCCAGCAAGCCCTCGATGTCATCGGTGGCGGTATCCATGGCGGCGCAGGACTGTTCGGCCACGCACGGCAGCACCTTGAAGAGCTGGTCCGGGGGCGGCAGCCCCGGCCGGGGGAGTACGATCCTCACGATGCCCGGGCGGGATTCGGCGATGTTCCAGAGCAGGCCCAGCTCTCCGAAGGCCGTGGTTCGGATCACGGCGAAGAGCGGCGATGATGAGAGCGTCGATGGCATGCAAACTTCCCCCCAGCGTGGTTATCATGGGGTCTGGAGACGACCCTCACAAGAAAGCCATGATAGCACGCTCGTATCGTTGTTGTACAGTCACCCTTGATGACCTGAGGGTCGATTCCCGGCCGCTTGCGGCGGAAAGCGGGGGTCATAAGCTTGCCCCGGGGTTCATATCCATGATCGGGGGGCGCTGGGGTGGATTGTGGTGGCACGCATGCGGCGGTTAAGGGTATAGAGCAGATAGCATGTTCAGGATCCGAAGGATCTACGACGATCTGCTCCCCGTCAACCAGGAGGCGCTCCGGCAGGTGCTGGAGATGATGCCGGAGCGCTTTGCGGGGATCCATGCCACCGATATTGACAAGATTCCGGAAATGCTCGTCAATCCCATGAAACACCGCTTCCGGGCCATCCTGTACGTGGCCGAGAACCTGCGCGGTGTCGTGCAGGGCTTCGCCCTTGTCTCCCACGAACCCGAGCTCAAGTTCTGTTTCCTGGACTATCTTTCCTCGTCCCGGCAGTACCAGGGCGGCGGGATCGGCGGCGTGCTCTACGAGCGCGTGCGCGACGAGGCCCTGGGGCTTGGTGTGATCGGGATCTTCTGCGAGTGCCTGCCGGACGACCCCGCCCTGTGCCCGGACCCGGCCCAGCTCGAGCAGAACCGCGCGCGACTGAGATTCTATGAGCGCTACGGGGCGCGTCCGGTGATCAATACCGCCTACGAGACGCCGCTGAGCCCCGCCCACGACAACCCCCCCTACCTGGTCTTCGATGACCTCGGGCAGGGGCGCACCCCCGGGCGGGAGCAGGCCCGTGTCATCGTGCGGTCCATCCTGGAGCGCAAATACGGCGAGTTGTGCCCGCCGGGCTATATCGAGATGGTGGTGGCCTCCTTGCGCGATAAGACCCTGGCCCTGCGCGCACGCCGCTATACACACAGAAGATCCGTAACGGGTGCATCCTGCCGGGGCCGTTTCGGACGCATAGCCCTGGTGGTCAATGACCGGCACGCCATCCACCACGTACGCGAGCGGGGCTATGTGGAATCCCCGGTGAGGATCGACGCCATCCTCGACGAGCTCACCAGCACCAAGTTGTTCGAACGCATCCCCCCGGGGAGATTCTCCGAGAAGCATATCCTCTCGGTACACGCAAGGTCCTATGTGGAGTACTTCAAGAAGGTCTGCGGCGCACTCGAGCCCGGCAGGTCGGTCTACCCTTACGTGTTCCCCTTGAGGAACCAGTCGCGCGCCCCGCGGGAACTGGCCGTGCGGGCCGGATACTACTGCATCGACACCTTCACGCCGCTCAACCAGAACGCCTATCTGGCCGCCAAGCACGGCGTGGACTGCACCCTCACCGCGGCGCGTGCCCTCCTTAAGGGCTATCGCCTGGCCTACAGCCTCGTGCGCCCGCCGGGTCACCATGCCGAAGAACGGGTCTTCGGCGGGTTCTGCTATTTCAACAACGCCGCCATCGCGGCCACCTACCTGGGCAAGTTCGGCCGTGTCGCCATCCTCGACATCGATTACCACCATGGCAACGGCCAGCAGCAGATCTTCTATGCCCGCCGGGATGTGCTCACCGTCTCCATTCATGGCCACCCGCGCTTTGCTTACCCCTATTTCAGCGGTTTCGCCGACGAACGCGGCCAGGGGGAGGGCCGGGGCTTCAACCTGAACTATCCCCTCAAGGAGCATATCACCGCGGTGGAGTACCTCGCAGTCTGCGAGCAGGCCCTGGAAAAGGTGGCGGAATATGCCCCGGCCTATCTGATCGTTTGCCTCGGTCTGGATACCGCCCGGGGCGACCCCACCGGGACCTGGCCCCTTGTGGCCCGTGATTTCGAGCAGGTGGGCCGGCGCATCGGCGCCCTCAGACGGCCCACCCTGATACAGCAGGAGGGCGGCTACCGCACCAGGACCATCGGGGTGAACGCCCGGCATTTTTTCGTCGGCCTGTGCACGGGGACGCTGGGTGAGTTGCACCTTGGTCCGGTGAGGGGTTCCGGGCGGAAGAAACGCGCCTCGGCACGCGTACAGGGCTCCAGGGAGTAAACCAGGGGGGCGGCACGCCGTGATCGCGGGCGCTCAGCGGGATCCTGAGGGGGAAGGCTCCCGGATCCTCAGGCAGCCGGGACCGGCCAGGGTGCTGCGGCCGCCCGTTTGAGGGATCACCTGGATCTGGGTGCCGATGCGCTCCTTGAGCGCCGAGACGTGCGATATGACACCGATCAGCTTGCCGTCCTGCCTGAGCCCCGCCAGGGTTTCGAGGGCGTCTTCGAGGGCGTCTTCGTCGAGGGTGCCGAAGCCTTCGTCGAGGAAGAGCGAGTCGACCCTGACCTTGCGGCTGGCCATCTGGGAAAGGCCCAGGGCCAGGGCCAGGCTGACGATGAAGCCTTCTCCGCCCGAGAGGTTTTTGGTGGAGCGGATCTCGCCGGCCTGGTAGTTGTCGATCACGTTGAGCTCCAGGGGCCGGGTGGCGTCATGGATCAGCAGATAGCGGTCCGACATCCGGCACAGCTGGCGGTTGGCGTGGGCGATCAGCATCTCGAAGGTCAGTCCCTGGGCGAAGTTGCGGAATTTTTTGCCGTCGGCCGAGCCGATGAGTTGATGCAGGTCATCCCACTGGGCACAGCTATCCTTTTGGGCCGCCACCGCGGTGATGCGTTCCTGCAGCCGTTCCTGGTGTCCGGCGTTCTCTTTCAGGACCGCCAGCAGGCCGCCGATATCGGTACGGGTCTGCTTCAGGTCCGCTTCGGCAGCAAGGAGTTCCTCTCTGAGCGTTTCCGGCGGCAGATCAGTCAGTTGTTTCTGAAGGTTGGCCTCGAGGGTTGCCTGCTTGTCCCGTCGGCGGGCTTCGAGCTGGGTTTTTTCGCTGATCAGGGCCTGCTCCTGGCGGGTGAGATTTTCGTGCTCCTCTTCCGGAATACGGGCGCAAAGATAATCGCCCTCGTCCTCGAACCCGGCCTTTAGGAGTTTGGCCTTAAGCCTCTGATCGGCCTGGTCCAGTCCCGCCGAGCGCTTGAGCGTCCGCCCTTCCAGGGAGGCCGCCCGTTCCTTCAGGACCGAGAGCTCCTGTTCCAGTTTTGCATGGGCCTCGCGCTCTGTCTCATAGGTCCTGAGCGCCTGATCCACGGATTGCGTCAGCCGCAGCTCCTCCTGATCGGTGTTTTTGTCTGCATAAAGCCTAAATCTCTCGGTATTGAGCAATGTATGCTGGACCTTGAGCTTGTCTAAGTCCCCCAGCTGCTCTTTAAGATCACCCTCGAGTTTTTCCAGCAGGGCGCGGTCCCGGGTGAGACCGGTCTGCAGGTCATGGATCCGCACCTCGAGGGAGGCCTGCACCTCAAGTCCGGCCTTCCAGGCATCCCGGCGGGCCGTCAGGTCCTTCAGAATCGTTCCGATATCCGCTCCAAGCTCTCTGATCCCGAAGGGTTCGACATCCCTGAGCGCTGCAAGACGGGCCCTGTCCGCCTCACGTGCGAGGGCTTGGGCCTCCCGGGTCAGCCGCGCCTGCTCGCGCCCGGCCGTATCAAGCCGATGTCTGGCCTCCTGCAGGCTGCCGGCACTGCCCTCCAGGATTTCCCGCGCCTTTTCACGTCCTTCGTGCACCGCCTTCTCCTGCCGGGTCAGCGCTTCGGAATCAGCGATCAGAGAGGAGATCTCTTTGATTACCCCCTGGGTGTGGGCCAGGGCCTCGCCTATCTTCCTCGCCCGATTTTCAGGTTCGCCTGCGAGCTTCAGTTTGCGCAATCCCGCGGTTAATTGAACCTCATCGGCCTCCCGTGCCGCCCGTTTATCATCCAGGGCCTGTTCGGCATGCCGGATCTCGGCCGCCATCCCGGCCCGCCGGGCTTCCAGCATGCCCAGGTTGTCCGTCAGCCGCCCGAGTGCGGCGCGGGCATCCTTGAGGCCGGATTCCGCCTGGTCCGGCTCGGGAATATTCCCCCGGGCATACGGATGGTCGAGGGCACCGCACAGCGGGCAGGGCTGGCCGTCGATCAGCCGCTGGCGCTCCTCTTCGAGATCCCGGATACGGTGCAGGAGGGCCGCCTGCTTTTCCATGGCGGCCGTCGTTCCCTCCAGCAGGGCCTTCTTTTCCCCGCAGGTGCTTATTTCAGCCAGGAGCGTTTGATGGCCGGTCAGTGATGCGGCCAGCCTTTGCTCCTGTTCCTCTATCTCGGATGATGTGTGCTCAAGGCGTGCGATGATTTCAAGGGTCTGCTGCAGCTGGTGTTCACGCTCCCACTGGCCCTCGGCCTCCCGGCGCCAGTGGGTGAGGTCGCGTCCCTTAAGAATACGCGCGGCCTTATCGGCCAGCCCTGCACACGCCTCCTGCACCTGCTCGAAGGCCTCGCGGGCCTTCGCATGCTCATCCTCCAACGCCCGGCACCTGGCCGCCGCGTTTTCCGCCTCTGCGGCGGCCGCGGCCCCCGCCTTATCCGCAGTTACCAGGCGGGCCTCCATATCGCTTAGGGAGGCAAAGCCCCTCTCGATAGCGGTCAGGGTCGTCATGAGCGCGGCATCGCGGGCATGCTGAGCCTGGGAGACCTGCACGGCCCGTAGGTCATCCTCTGCTTTTTGAAGGGTTTGCGAGGTCTGCTCGATGGCCGCCTGGTAGCGAGCGAGTTGCTGCTCGGTCTTCGCCCGGGTGGTCTCCCGCTCTTGGAGCTGCCTCTTCTGCTCGTCCAGTCGGGTATCGAGGTCGCGGACCTTGCGAATGAGCTCCGCCTCATGCCGCAGTATTTTGCGGGCTTGATCGAGCCCTTTTTCCGCGGCCTGCCTGCGGTTCAGGGCCGCTTCCCGGGCCTTGTCCCTGACAGGCTGGGTGGAGTGCAGGTCCTCGAGCTCCTGCGTCTCCTTGAGCTGCAGCTCACGCAGACCTGCCACCTCCCGGTAGTCTCCTTCCAGGCTGAGCGCCCGGCGCGACCTTGCGAGTCTCTTGCCCTGAGGCGCGAACTCAGCGGCGCGTTTTCCGAGATCTTTGGCGAGACCCTCCAGTTCAGCAATCCCCCTTTCCAGCGCCTCGATGTTTTCACACCAGGCCAGTGCCCGGCGGAGGCCCTCGATCTGTTCGCTGCGCTGTGTCTCATGCAGCTGCTTTTCCCCCAGGCTCGTCCGCAGTTCGCCTTCTTCATCCGTACTCAGGACACGGATGCCCTGGAGTTCGGCCTGCAGGCGTTCGAGCTCGTCGCGCTCTGCGGACCGGCGCGCATGCACCCGCATGGATATCCGGCTGTATATCTCCGTGCCGGTGATCTGTTCGAGGATGGGGGCCCGGGCATCGGGGGGCGCCTCGAGGAAGGCGGCGAAGCCGCCCTGCGCCAGCAGCATGGAACGCGTGAAACGCTCGAAGTCCATGCCGGTTACGTGTACAATGAAACTGGCTACCTGGCTTATCCCCGTTTCCAGCACGGCCCCGCTCGCGGCATCGGCCACCTCGTGGCGAGCCGGTTGCAGTTCTCCTGCGGGTCTCTTGCGGGCACGGTGCTGGCTCCAGTGACAGCGATAGCGGCCCTTCTGCGTCTCGAAGGTGACCTCGGCATAACAGTCGCCGGCTTGGCGCGACATGATCTCGTTGCTGCCCTTGGTCACCTTATCCAGGCGGGGGGTCCGGCCATAGAGTCCCAGGCAGACGGCATCCAGGACGGTGGTCTTACCCGCGCCGGTGGGGCCGGTGATGGCGAAG
This sequence comes from uncultured Bacteriovoracaceae bacterium, assembly GCA_964618975.1. Lineage (GTDB taxonomy): Bacteria > Desulfobacterota > Desulfomonilia > UBA1062 > UBA1062 > CAZUDI01. Next base: position 60,835 of record CAZUDI010000018.1, read on the forward strand.
ATGCCGTCGCTCAGATACTCCGGGCGGGTGAAATCGATGTGCCATTCCCCGAAGAGGGAATTGAGGTTTCTGAAACGCACCGCAAGTATGCGCATCCTGATGTTCTCCTAATCCGCCCGGGGGTCGTCTTCTTCCAGGGAAAGCAGGATTTCCCGGTAGGCATCCATAAGTGCGCCCTGCTGCTCCTGGGGGATCGCGTGCGCCTCCAGACAGCGCCTGAAGACCTCGGTTGTATCCAGGTCGTCGAGCGTCTCCTCGTGCTCCATACCCTGAAGGGCCTTTTCCAACACGCCTCTGTTTTTCACCCGCAGGAGCGTAAGCCCGCTCCCTTCCAGGGCCTCTTCCAGCCGTTCGCGCAGGTTACCCGCTAAGGCCTCCCCCTCATAGACGACCTCCAGCCAGGCCGTGCTGCCCTGCGTCTTCAACGCGTCAATGGCCGCGTCGATGGCCGGCCAGTCACCCCGCAGGGTCTGAAGCTCCTGGAATCTGGGGACGGGAACGTGCGTGACCTGGGGGGTGACCCCGGAGAACTCGATGAGCAGCACGTCCTTTGCCTGCTGCGCCTCCCCGAAGCCCAGGGGCAGGGGGGACCCGCAGTAGCGCAGGTGCTCCGAGCCCGCCACCCGCTGCGGAACGTGCAGATGCCCCAGGGCCAGATAGTCGATGCACGCCGGAAACACGTCCGAGGCCACCTGCGCCAGGGAGCCGACATACAGCTCGCGTACCCCGTCGCCCTCGACGGTCTGTCCCCCGGCGGTGAAGAGATGCCCGAGCGCCACGATCGGCACCGCCGTTTCCAGCTCGGCGCGTTTTTCTTCGGCCAGTGCGCACACCTGGCGGTAGTGTCTGCGGATGCCGTCGATGAGCTTGCGCTCCTTGTCCTCAAAACTCTCGCCGGGGGCCGCCGTGCGCAAGTCGCGATCCCTGAGATAGGGCACGGCGCAGACGATGAGACATGGCTGGTAATCCCGGCCTTTGAGCACGATGATTTCATCCTCGGGGTTATCCGAGATGCTGCCCACGACATGGACATTCAGGGAGCGGAGCAGCTCGCGGGGGGCGTTCAGGAAGGAGGGGGAGTCATGGTTGCCGGCCGTCACCACCACCTGGCGCTGCGGCAGGGCCGCAACCCGGCACAGGAAGCGGTAGTAGAGCCCCTGGGCATGGTTGCTGGGCGTGCTGTTGTCGAATACATCGCCGGCCACGAGCACGACATCAACGCCCTCGCTTTCGATGAACCCGGCCAGCCAGTCCAGGAGGGCCTCGAATTCCGCATAACGCCGATGTCCGTATAGGGTGCGGCCGATGTGCCAGTCCGAGGTGTGGAGTATTTTCATCTTTTCCTCAATTGCATTCGCGCGCACCCCCTGACCCTTACAGCATTACAGGGGATGCCTGCCCCTGCGCCCCGGTTTCTCACCTGAGGGAGGCCATCCCCACCGTTCACGGCTACAGGGTGATACCTGTGTGTGCCTGCCCCGTAATCGCTTAAGGATCAAATCCCCCCGCCGCTTGCGGCGGCAAGCAGGGGCCTTAGGTCTGCCCCGGGGTTCACCCCCCTGATTTCTATGCCGTCTGTATAACCCATTTGACCGACAGGTGTAAATTGAATCGGACCGCAGGGAAGCCCATGCTGCGCTCGGCCGGAATCAAGCGCGGCTATGCCAGGGCCGGGAAGAGGCCCTTGAGGCCGTTGGCGATGAATTCGATGGC
>CAZUDI010000019.1:0-62272 GCA_964618975.1 uncultured Bacteriovoracaceae bacterium
TTGGCAGGGGTTCGATGACGAACCACTATATCGATCTGAAAAATAGTGATGTTATCCTTATCATGGGCAGCAACGCGGCGGAGCATCACCCCATCGCGTTCAAATGGATCCTACGGGCCAAAGAGCTCAACGGGGCGCGTCTCATCCATGTAGACCCCCGCTACACGAGAACCTCGGCCCGTTGCGACTACCACGTCCCCTTGCGGTCCGGCACGGATATCGCCTTCCTCGGGGGCATGATCAACTACATCATCAACAATGAAAAGTACTTCCGCGACTACGTGGTGAACTACACCAATGCCGCATTCCTCGTGAATCCGGACTTCCGTTTCGACAACGGCCTGTTCTCCGGGTATGACGCGGGGAAGCGCAAATACAACAAGGACACCTGGACCTTCCAGAAGGATGCGGGCGGCGCCCCGCTCAAGGACCCGACGCTGACGGACCCGAACTGCGTCTTCCAGCTGCTCAAGAAACACTACGCGCGCTACACCCTGGACAAGGTCTCCAGCATCACCGGCGTTTCCAAGGAAAACCTCACCCGGGTCTATGCGGAATACAGCGCTACCGGCGTAGCGGACAAGGCCGGCACGGAATGCTACGCCCTCGGATGGACCCACCACACGGTCGGGGTGCAGAACATCCGCTCCATGGCCATTATCCAGCTCCTTCTGGGCAATATGGGCATCGCCGGCGGTGGCATTAACGCCCTGAGAGGCGAACCCAACGTGCAGGGATCCACCGACCACTGCATTCTGTACGGCAATCTGCCCGGCTATCTCAAAATGCCGACGGCATCTTCAACCACCTTGCAGAAGTATCTGGACAAATGCACACCGAAATCGAACGATCCCCAGTCGGCCAACTACTACTGTAATTATCCCAACTTCTATGTAAGCTGGCTCAAGGCCCTCTACGGAGACGCCGCCACCCCCGAAAACGAATTCGGTTACCAGTGGTCACCCAAGCTCGATGACGGCAAGGCCTACTCGCAGCTGCATCTCTTCGACAAAATGTACGAGGGCAAGATAAAAGGTCTCTTCGCCTATGCGACCGACCCGGCGGTGAGCTCTCCGAACTCGAACAAGACCAGGAAGGCGCTTGAGAAACTCGATTTCCTCGTCTGCGCCAACATCTTCGACAACGAGACCTCATCCTTCTGGTTCGGCCCGGGCGTGGATCCCAAAGGCGTCAAGACCGAGGTCTTCCTCCTGCCGGCCGCGGCCACCATGGAAAAGGAAGGCAGCCAGAGCAACAGCGGGAGGTGGGTCCAGTGGAAATACAAGGCCGTCAACCCGCCCGATGACGCCATATCATGCGGCGACATCCAGATCCGTCTGCTGGATGCCCTCAGGGCCCTGTATGCAGAAGAAGGCGGTCCGAACGCCGAATCGATCCTGAACCTCAAATGGGACTACAAGGACCGTGACGGCAACATGGACGTGCCCAAGGTGGCCCAACAGATCAACGGGCACTGGACCGCCGACGTGGATATCAACGGCAAGCAGTACCGCAGGGGTGACATCGTACCGACCTTCGCCCTGCTCAAGAGCGACGGCACCACCGCGTGCGGCAACTGGATCATGTCCGGCAGCTTCGGGGCCGACGGCGAGAACAAGATGAAAAGGCGCGGCAAGGACGACCCCACCGGGTTGGGCCTGTTCCCCAACTGGTCGTTCGCCTGGCCGGTAAACCGCAGGGTTATCTACAACCGGGCATCCTGCGATATCCACGGCAAGCCCTATAATCCCAAGCGCAAGCTCCTGGAGTGGACCGGCGACAGATGGGTGGGCGATGTGCCCGACGGACCCTGGCCGCCCATGGCGGATAAGGAAAAGGGCAAGTACCCCTTCATCATGAAGGCCGACGGTGTCGGCTCCCTGTTCGGACCCGGAATGGCGGAGGGCCCGTTCCCTGAGCACTACGAGCCCCTGGAAGGCCCGCTCGACAAGAATCCCATGTCGGATCAGCTGAACAACCCGGCCATTGAGATCTTCGCGTGCGACCTCGATCAGGTGGCCAATGCAAGTGAAGAATATCCCCATGTCTGCACCACCTATTCCTGCACCGAGCACTGGTGCACCGGCGCGCTGACGCGCTGGCAGGCTTGGCTCCTGGAGATGCAGCCCGAGCTCTACGTCGAGATCGGCGAGGCCCTGGCCAAGGAAAAGGGCATCCGCAATGGTGAGAAGGTCAAGGTATCGTCCATGCGCGGCGCGGTCAAATGCGTGGCCATGGTCACCAAACGCTTTGTCCCCTTTACCATTGAGGGCAAGACCGTGCATCAGGTTGGCATGCCCTTCAACTATGGCTGGCTTCACCCGGAAGACGGGGGTGACAGCGCCAACTTCCTCACCACGACCGTGGGTGACGCCAACGTATTCTGTCCTGAGTACAAGGCCTTCATGGTCAATGTGAGCAAGGTCTAGGAGTGTATGCTATGAGAAATCTGGATATCGTAAAACTCATCGATACAACCAAATGCACGGCCTGCCGTGGCTGTCAGGTCGCTTGCAAACAGTGGAACGAGCAGCAGGCCACCCGGACGCATAACTGGGGCTCGTACCAGAACCCGCCCGACCTGCAGAGCAACACCTGGACCTTGATTCGCTTCCAGGAATACGTGGACAGTGAGGGAGAGTTCAAGTGGCTGTTCCGCAAGGACGGCTGCATGCACTGCACGGATGCCGCCTGTGTCAGGGTGTGCCCGAGCGGGGCCCTGTATCACACCGAGTTCGGTACCGTGGGCGTGCATCGCGAGCTCTGCATCGGCTGCAAGGCCTGCGTCACGGCCTGCCCCTTCGACACCCCGCGCCATGACCCCAAGACCGACAAGTGCTACAAGTGCGACCTGTGTTACACCAGGCTTTTGAGTGACCAGAAGCCCGCCTGCGTGCTGTCGTGTCCCACCGGGGCGCTTTCCATCGGTGATCGGGAAAGCATGCTGAAGAAGGCCTACACCCGGGTAGCCGAGCTGGACGGCGACGCCAATGTCTACGGCGACAAGTTCGTGGGCGGCACGCACGTCGTCTATGTTCTGGGCGAGAAGCCCGCGGTCTACGACGCGCTGCCGGAAAACCCGAAGATGCCTACCACCATCCTGTGGTGGAAAAACCTCTTCAAACCTCTCACCCTGATCGGCATGGGCGGCGTGGCCGGTGCGGCCGCACTGCACTACCTGACCAAGGGACCGCAGGAGGTCCACGACAGCCAGGAAGGGGGTGAGTAACATGTCTGATCAGACACAAGCTATGGTACGTGTTACGGATTCGGTCGAACGCATCGCCCACTGGATCCTGGCCGGCAGCTGCCTGCTCTGCCTGATCTCCGGGCTGGGATTCATGTTCCATGCCTGGGAGATCATCCCCACCGTTCTGGGCGGCTACTACGCCACCAAGTGGATCCACATCTTCTCCGGGGTGGTCTTCGCCATGGCGCTGGCCTATGCCTACTGGATGTGGAAAAAGGACTGCAGCTTCGAACAGGACGACCTGGGCTGGATCCTCCAGGGCGGCGGCTATCTCTGGGAGACGGACAACCTGCCCCCGGTCTACAAGTACAACGCCGGGCAGAAGGCCTTCTTCTGGTTCGTCGTCGTTTTCGGGGTCACTATCGTCCTTTCCGGCCTGGTCATGTGGTACCCGGAGACCTTCCCCGTCTCCATGGCCCGCTGGGCCTATATGCTGCACGCCATGAGCGCGTTCGTCATCGGCTCCTTCTTCATCGTGCACCTCTATCTGGGAACCATCGGCAATCCGGGCACCGTCCAGGCCATGACCACAGGGAAGTGCTCGCGGGCCTGGTGTGCGCACCATTGTCCGCGCTGGCTTGCAGATCACGAGGCCAAAGTCACCTCAGCGGAATAGCGCCACCTTTCAATCACAAGCCCCCTTCAAGCACCTTTGTTTGAGGGGGGCTTATTTCCCCCCCGGCACCTTGTGGGCATAAGCCTTCTAATGGCCTGATGGTCGAATTCCTCGCTGCTTTAAGCGGAAAACAGGGTCCTTAGGTTTGCCCTGGTGTTCATCCCCATGATTTTTTTGCACAATTCACCAAGAACTCTGACAATCAATCCCATCTTACGGGAAAACACCGTATACACGGCGCTCGCACTCCACGAACGGCCTCGGTTCAGCCGGTAAAACAGAGAAACTAGCATGCGCTGATTCTCTCGGTTTCGATCCAGGCCCCAACCGGCGCGTTTCTGACCCCCCCCATCCATGCAGGACATGGACCTTAACCCCAGCGACAAGGTTCGAATCATAAACAATTCAGTCCAAGTGTTAAGAACCAAAAAATACATAAGGATTATTGTTCGACCTAAAAACTCTAATCCCGCAAGGGGTTAGACACCTGGACGTTCCTATCATGCGGATCGCACGTTTTATGCCACCCGCAACCCCGGTTGAGCCGGATCAGGTCCGCCTGACGCCTCTGGCGTGCTTGACACCCGGGGTGGTGCGTGTTATATAAATAATCGAACTATTTGTTCAATTGTTTGAGGTAACGATGCGCAAGTTAGAAAAGGAAGATCAGCTCTTCGAGCACGCCCTGCGGCTCTTTGCACGCTATGGCTATCGCAAGACGACCCTGGACGACATCGCCGGCGCGCTCGGACTGACCAAGACCGCCCTATACTTCTATGCCACCAGCAAGCAAGACCTCTACGAACGCGCCGTGGCCCACGGCATGCTGAAATGGCAGAACCGCGTCAAAGAAGCCATCGGCTGCATCGACGACGTGGTGGAACGCTTCCGGACCATGTGCACCAAGGCCTTCGAATACCTCTCCGAGGATACGGCCCTGCGCGAGGTGCTCATGAACGACCCCTCCATCTTCCCGCTGTCGCGCGCGGAGGACCGCTTTCTTGATATCAACCGCGAATCCATGGCCATGATCCGGCAGATCCTTAAAGACGGCGTCGATCGGGGACGCCTGCGCCCCCTGGACCTGGACTGCACCGCCGAGCTCATCTTCTCGGTCTACGTAATGTTCATCATCAAGACCTACGTGAAATCCGAAGGCCGCTCCGCGCAAGAGATGTTCGACTTCAGCGTCGAACTCATGCTCAAGGGGCTGCTGAAGCAAGACTAAGCCACGGACAGGATATATGCCCGTGAGATAATGCGTACAAGGAGGGGAGTATGTCGGAAAAATTCAAATACATGAGCACGGAGTGGGGCCAGGAGGCCAAGCGTCGCCTGCAGGCGGAGGTCTCACCGGAGAAGATGAAGCACCTGAGCGTCTCGGTCTGCTACCGCTATGTCAACTGCCCTGGCGGCCAGGATCGTTACCTCTTCCTCAGAAGTGTCGCCGGCGACCTGGAAGAGGTCGCCTGCGACGAGGGCCAGGGACCCCAGGCCGATTTCGTCATCACCGGCGACTACGAGCTCTTCGCCCAGATCACCCGGGGTGATATCAAGGCCCAGCGGGCCCTCATGGGCGGCAAGCTCAAACTCAAGGGCAACATGGTCAAGGCCCTCAAACTGGCCGCCATCGCCGACCGCATCAACAAGGTGCTGGCCGGTATCCCCACAGAGTATTAGCCCGGCCGGGATGCAGCTGACCCGACAGATCAGGGCCTCCGCCGCATGTCAGATATGCGGTAACGGCGGCCTTCTCTCGCCCCATGTGCATTTTCAGGTACACACCGGCGGGACAGAGCAAGCCATCTAAAACAAGCTCATGAAAGGAGACGAACATGCCCCAAAACGATCCTTATTATATCGACTTCGCCGGACGTATCAAAAAAATCCAGGCCGCCATGGCCGAGGAGGGTCTGGACTGCTACCTGGGTTCGCGCCTGAGGACCCTCTCGTGGACCCTGGACGCCTTCTGCCCCTGGCGCAGCTTCGTGGTCATCCCTCGTGAGGGTCTGCCCACGGCCTTCACCTTCGTCATCGACGCCGCCCGCGTGGCGGACGACTCATGGCTGGACGAGGACCATGTACTCGGTTACGCCCCCATGGGCGGTATGGACCAGATCACGATCATCGCGGACTTCATCAAAGACGATCTGGGGCTGAAAAGCGGCCGGGTGGGCATCGAATCGGGCATGTCCAACTACCTGCCGGAGGGCAACCTGACCTACTACGAGTATCAGCAGTTCGCCGCCAGCCTTGAGGGCCTGGAGCTGGTCAACGCCCACCACCTCGTCGACCGGCTGGCCCTCATCAAGGACGCGGGCACCATCAACCGTTTCCGTGAGGCCAGCCGCATCGTGGACATCGGCCACCAGGCCGTACGCGCGGCGCTCGTCGACGGCGGCTGGAAGGGCCTGACCGAAACCGAGATCGCCGGCCTGGCGGCCTATGCCATGCGCAAGGCCGGCAGCGAATGGGAATGGTCGTTCACCGGCGGCAACGAGATCGCCAGCGGCTACCGCACCGGCCTGGCCGGCGGGGCCTGCACCCCGGCCAGCCGCCGCAAGCTGGAGCTCGGCGATTCCCTCATGGTGGACATCCATGCCATGTTCAAGCTGGGCCTGGGCGACCACTCGGTGAACTACTTCATCGGCCGGGCCAGCGAGCGTCAGCGCTGGCACGCCAAGAACTTCATCGACATCGTCAGCCTGACCCTCAAGACCTACCGCGCCGGCATCACCCCCGGTTCCCTGGCCGAGGAGATGATGGATTTCGCCGAGGAACGCGGCTTCGGCGATTACATGGTGCCCGGCTTCGAGCACGGCATCGGCATGATGGGTGACGAGTGGCGCATCGGCGACCATAAGGGGCCCTTCCCGTACTGGACCGACCCCGATCATGTATATCAGCCAAACGAGCTCCTGATCTGCGCCATGCAGTATGCCTGCCCCGAGGAGGACATCGGCTTCCGCTACGAGAACCCCATCCTGATAAAAAAGGACGCCTGTGAGCCCCTCTCCCACATCCCGCTCACGGTGGAGGAGATCGTCTAGACGACACCTCTTACCTGGAGGCGCGCCGACACCGCACCCCCGGGTCGACGCGTCTCCAGGCCGTCAGCGGTAAGGCAATGCGACCCGGATCGATCAAGGGATTGCCCCCTGTTCCTGGCGCGGGTGTTCGCGGCCGGCGGCATGCGTGGCCTCTGTATCGTGGGCGGTACGGGCCGTAATGATAATAAAATCGGGTCCGGACTGTGGATCCGGACCCGATTTGTGGGGTGGATATAGGGATATTTGCAGGTTAAACGCTTCTGAGGGCCAGCCTGCTGATGGACAGGGCCGCATACTTGCCCTCTTCCTTGTCGAGCAGTCCGCGGAACAGCATGGATCTCAGGAGCCCGCTCAAGCCTTCATCGTCGACCTTGATATCCGAGTTGACCATGAACATACAGACCTCGTCGAGAAAGCCGAAGATCATGCGCGCCGCAAGGCGCGGGTCGATGTCCGGACGGAAGGTCCCGACCATGCGTCCCTGTTCGATGATCTCAACCAGGATTTCGAGTACCTCTTCGAAGCCCCGCTCCTGGTATTCCGGGATGAATTTGCGCGCCTGGCGCATCTCGGTATTGATGATCTGGGCCAGGTGATAATCGCAGCAGGTCATGTTCAGGTATTTCATGCAGAACCTGAGGAGCTTGTCCTGGGGGTTCATCACGAACACGATCTCGAGACGGATCTCGCGTGCGATGCGCCGGAACTCCTCCTCGAGCATGCGAACGAGCAGGTCTTCCTTGTTCTTGAAGTAGAGGTATATGGTGCCGCTGGCCACCTGGGCCTCACTGGCGATCTCGGAGACCTTGGCATTGTAAAATCCCTTGGTGGAGAAGACCTTCTTGGCGGCCTCGATGATCGCCCCGAACTTGTCAGAACGCGGGCATCGCGGGACGCGCAGGGTTTCTTCATCGTATCTCCGGGCAATTTTCTCTGCGGGCATTCCCATAGGGCACCTCTTTTACCTAATTTGTTATTCAATAGCATATAAAGGGCACCCGATATGTCGGCAACCACCCAATATTCATGTCAGACATGCCGCGGGGCTATCTGTAGGATATTGTCCTATGCCGCCCGGGTGCCGGCGCTTGACTCCCTCGGTCATATCTATTAGAGATAGAGGGATTTTTTTAAGAGAGGATACCTCATGGCACAGACACTCACACAAAAGATCATCACCGCTCACCTGGTCGAGGAGGGTGAAGCGGAGTATGCGCTGCGTATCGATCAGACCCTGACCCAGGACGCCACCGGCACCATGGCCTACCTCGAATTCGAGTCCATCGACCTACCGCGCGTGAGGACCGAACTTTCGGTAAGCTACGTGGACCACAACACCCTGCAGTCCGGCTTCGAGAACGCCGACGACCACCGTTTCCTCCAGGATATCGCCGCCAGGTACGGGGTCTCTTTCTCGCGCCCCGGCAACGGCATCTGCCACCAGGTGCACCTGGAACGCTTCGGCATCCCGGGCAAGACCCTGCTTGGCTCGGACAGCCACACCCCCACGGCCGGGGGCCTCGGCATGCTCGCCATCGGCGCCGGCGGGCTGGATGTGGCCGCCGCCATGGCCGGCATGCCCTTCTCCATTCCCCGCCCCACGGTGGTGGGCGTGGTGCTGAAGGGGAGCCTCAGGCCCTGGGTGAGCGCCAAGGACGTGATCCTCGAGGTCCTCAGACGCATTACGGTCAAGGGCGGCGTGGGAAGGATCTTCGAATACACCGGCCCGGGCGTGTCTACCCTGAGCGTGCCCGAGCGCGCCACCATCACCAACATGGGTGCCGAACTCGGCGCCACGACCTCGATCTTCCCCAGCGACGAGGTCACGCGGGCCTTTCTGACCTCCCAGGGGCGCCAGGCGCACTGGAAGGCGCTGGGACCCGATGCGGGGGCCGTCTACGACGAGACCCTCGAGATCGACCTCGGGGAGCTGGAACCCCTGGTGGCCTGCCCCCACATGCCGGACAACGTGGTGCCGGCAAGCGCGCTTGCAGGCCAGCCCGTCGACCAGGTGCTCATCGGCTCCTGCACCAACTCCTCCCTCAAGGACCTGCTCATGGTGGCGGCGGTGCTCAAGGGGCACACCGTGCACCGCGATGTGAGCCTGGGCATCGCCCCGGGCTCACGGCAGGTGCTCACGATGCTGGCCGACTCCGGGGCCTTGACGCACCTCATCGCCGCCGGGGGGCGCATCCTGGAGAGCGCCTGCGGCCCCTGCATCGGCATGGGCCAGGCCCCGCGCACCGATGCCGTGAGCGTGCGCACCTTCAACCGCAATTTTAAGGGGCGTTCCGGCACGGCCTCGGCCGGAATCTACCTGGCCTCGCCCGAGGTAGCCGTGGCCTGTGCCCTGACCGGACAGTTTACCGATCCCCGCACCCTGGGGGACTACCCCGCCATCCCACTGCCGCAGCGCTTCCTCGTCGACGACTCCCTGATTATCCCCCCGCCTGAGGATGGCCGTGGCGTGAACGTTACCCGTGGTCCCAACATCCGGCCCCTGCCGCAACGCGGGGCGCTACCGCCGTCCGTGGAACTGAGGGTTCTCCTGAAGCTGGGCGACAACATCACCACCGACGACATCATGCCCGCCGGCGCCAAGATCCTGCCCCTGAGGTCCAACATCGAGGCCATCTCCGCGCACGTCTTCGCCGGCATCGAGCCCGCATTCGCCGCCCAAGCCCGCCAGGCGGGCCCCGGCTGCATCCTGGCAGGGGAAAACTACGGCCAGGGATCTTCCCGCGAGCACGCGGCCCTGGCCCCCCTGCACCTGGGCGTCCAGGCCGTGCTGGCACGCTCCTTTGCGCGCATCCACCGCGCCAACCTCATCAACTTCGGGATCATGCCCATCTGCATCGACGCCGACACCTATGCCAGCCTTGCTAAGGGGGATGCCGTACTCATCGGCAACATCCTAGAGGCCCTCTCCGGCCAGGGTGAGCTCGTTCTCGAGGCCGCCTCCGGCAAGCGGCTCAGCGGCCGGCTGGAGGTCTCCGGGCGCGAGGCGGCCCTCCTGAAGGCCGGCGGGCTCCTGAACTTCATCCGCAGCCAAATCGGAGGAAGCCATGACTGAGATCAGAACCCGTTTCGCACCCTCGCCCACCGGATACCTGCACATCGGCGGCGCCCGCACCGCCCTCTTTTCCTGGCTCTATGCCCGCCACACCGGCGGGACCTTCGTGCTGCGCATCGAGGATACCGACGCCGTGCGCTCCACACACGCGTCCACCGAGCAAATCCTGAACGCCATGCAGTGGCTGGGGCTCGACTGGGACGAGGGGCCCTTCTACCAGTCCGAGCGGCTCGATCTGTACCGTGCGCGGGTGCAGCGCCTGGTCGAGGAAGGCCGGGCCTTCTGGTGCGAGTGCACCCCGGAGGAGCTGGAGCGCAAGCGCACCCAGGCCCTGGCCGAGAAACGCAACCCCAAGTATGACGGCACCTGCCGCCACAAGGGGCTGGGTCCGGCACCGGGCCGCGTGGTACGCTTCCTCTCCGAGGATGCCGGCACCACCTTTTTCGACGACGTGATCAAGGGCCGCATCGCCGTGAGCAACGACGAACTGGACGACCTCGTCCTGATCCGGGCCGACGGCATGCCCACCTACAACCTCACCGTGGTCATCGACGATGCCGAGATGGGGATCACCCACGTGATCCGCGGCGACGACCACGTCAACAACACCCCCCGCCAGATCCAGCTCTACGAGGCCCTGGGGTATCCGCTGCCGGTCTTCGCCCATGTGCCCATGATCCTCGGCCCGGACAAGACACGTCTGTCCAAGCGTCACGGCGCCACCTCGGTCATGGCCTACAAGGACATGGGCTTCCTGCCCGAGGCCGTGGTCAATTACCTCGTGCGGCTCTCGTGGTCGCACGGTGACCAGGAGATCTTCTCGCTGGACGAGCTGAAGGTGCTCTTCGATCTGGCCGATGTGGGCCGCTCGGCGGCTGTGTTCAATCCGGACAAGATGCTGTGGCTCAACCATCACTACATCATGAACGGCGACCCGCAGCGGCTCGCCGTTCTGCTGGGCGAGTTCGTCTCCGGCGCGGGCTACGCGTTGCCGGAGAAGGACTACCTGGCCCGGGTGGTCGTGGACATCAAGGAACGCACCAAGACCCTCCGTGACATGCTGGAATTCGGCGACTTCTATTTCGGCTACCGCGAACCCCCCGCCGACCTCAGGCAGAAGTTCCTGGTGCCCGAGATGCGGGGGGTCTTCGAAGCCCTGATCGAGGTGCTCGGCCACACCGATTTCGCCGACAAGCAGCAGCTCGAGGACGCCTTCCGCGAGGTACTCGAGCGCGGCGATCTGCCCTTCAAGAAACTCGCCCAGCCCCTGAGGGTGGCGCTCACCGGCAAGAAGGCCTCGCCCGGCATCTTCGAGGTGATCTTCACCCTCGGCCGCCAAGAGGTCCTCGCGCGCCTGTCAAAGGCCTGCGCCTTCATGGGGGAGGAGGCATGAAAACCCGCGAATTCGCCCTGCTGGCGCTCTTCATCGCCCTGGTAGCCGTGGCCACCATGATCGTGCGCATCCCCATCCCCCAGACCACGGGCTACATGAACCTGGGGGACAGCATGGTGCTGCTGACCGGCATCTTCTTCGGCCCCCTCATGGGATTCATGGCCGGCGGGATCGGGTCGGCCCTGGCCGACATCATCGGCGGCTACCCCCAGTGGGCGCTGTGGACGCTGGTCATCAAGGGACTCGAGGCGCTGCTGGTGGGCCTCTTCGCCACCCGCTTCAAACTCGCCCAGCGTCTGTCGCCCCTCATGGTGGGGGTCTTCGTGCTCGCCACCGCCTGGATGGTGGCAGGCTACTTCCTGGCCGAGACCATCATGTATGATCGCATGGCGGCCCTGGCCGAGCTGCCGGCCAACACGCTGCAGGCCCTGGGCAGCGTGGTGCTGGCAAGCCTGATGTTCCCGCTCTTCCGCCGCATCATCGGCGAACAGGAGCGCTGAAGGGGATCCATGCTCGAAGTCCGGCAGATCGCAAGTAGCACCTTCACCCTGCTGAGCTACCTCATCGTCGAGCCTTGCTCGGGCGAGATGATCGTTATCGACCCGCCGCGGGACATCCTGCGGCACCTCGACGGCGTGCCGCTCACGCTCAAGGCGGTCATCAACACCCACGGGCATATCGATCATATCCTCGGCAATGCCGCCCTCGCAGTCCAGGCCCCCATCCTGGCCCACCCGGGCGACAACACCGTGCTCCTGCGCGGTCTCAACGCCCTGCTGACCTGTCTGTTGAGCCGGCGCATCTCCCCGCGGCCAGACTATAGCCTGCAGGAAGGCCAGACCTTGTGCCTGGGGGATGAGAGCCTGACGGTCCTGCACACCCCCGGCCACTCGCCAGGCTCGATCTGCCTTGCCTGGGAGAACAACCTCGTCTCCGGCGACACGCTCTTTGCCGGCGGGATCGGCCGTGTCGACATCCCCGGCGGCAGTGCAGAGGCCATGCACGCCAGCCTCACGCGCCTGAGCGCCCTGCCCGATGCAACGCGCATCTGGCCGGGGCACTTCTACGGCGGGGCCTACAGCACCACCATGGGGGAGAACCGACGCGCCCTCGTATGGTCCATGAATCTCCTCGCGCGCCAGGTGCCCTGAGAGGGTCCTCAGGCCCCCCCAGGCAAGGTTCGCCGGGTTCACGAGGGCCCTGCTTCGATCCGTGTGTTTTTTCCCCGTGTGTGGTAGAAGGATGGTGAACCTGTGAAAGAGGAGAGACCCCATGAAGGAAGCCGGCGATCAGGAACAGAGCGCCCGGGGTGAAACCCCGGAATCCCTGGATTTCATCCGGGCTATCATCGCCCGGGACAGGCGTGAGGGTAAAAACGAAGGTCGCGTGGTGACCAGGTTTCCGCCCGAGCCCAACGGCTATCTGCACATCGGCCACGCCAAGAGCGTGTGCCTGAACTTCGGCATCGCACGCGAGAACCAGGGCGGAAGGTGCCACCTGCGCCTCGATGACACCAACCCCTCCAAGGAAGACATCGCCTACACCGACTCCATCATCGAGGATGTGCGCTGGCTCGGGTTCGACTGGGGCGAGCACCTCTATTATGCCTCGGACTACTACGCCCAGCTCTACGACTATGCCGTGGAGTTGATCCGGCGGGGCAAGGCCTATGTCTGCGACCTGAGCGCCGAGCAGATCCGGGAGTACCGCGGTACGCTCACCACACCCGGCAGAAACAGCCCCTTCCGTGAGCGGGGCATCGCGGAGAACCTCGACCTCTTCGAGCGCATGCGCTCAGGCGAGTTTCCGGACGGATCCCGCGTGCTGCGCGCCCGGATCGACATGGCCTCGCCCAACCTCAACCTGCGCGACCCGGTCATCTACCGCATCCTGCGCGCGCACCACCACCGCACCGGGAACGCGTGGTGCATCTACCCCATGTACGACTTCGCCCACCCCCTTTCGGATGCCATCGAGGGCATCACCCATTCGATCTGCACCCTGGAGTTCGAGGATCACCGGCCGCTGTACGACTGGTTCATCGAGCAGCTACCCGTGCCCGCCCGGCCGCAGCAGATCGAGTTCGCCAGACTGAACCTGAGCTACACGGTCATGAGCAAACGCAAGCTGCTCACCCTGGTGGAGCAAGGCCAGGTGAGCGGTTGGGACGACCCACGCCTCCCCACGGTCTCGGGCCTGCGCCGCCGCGGCTTCACGCCGGGATCGATCCGAACCTTCTGCGAGCGCATCGGGGTGGCCAAGCGTGAAAACCTCGTGGACGTGGCACTGCTGGAGCACTGTCTGCGCGAGGACCTCAACCGCACGGCCCTGCGGGTCATGGGGGTGCTGCGCCCCCTGAAGGTGGTGATCGACAACTACCCCGAGGGTGAGGTGGAGGAGCTCGAGGCGGTCAACAACCCCGAGGACCCCTCCATGGGAACCCGCAGGGTGCCCTTCTCGAAGGTGCTCTATGTCGAACGCGACGACTTCCGCGAGGAGCCGCCGCGCAAGTTCTTCCGGCTCTCGCCGGGGCGCGAGGTGCGGCTGCGCTACGCCTATTTCGTCACCTGTACGCAGGTGGTCAAGGATGCGCTCACGGGGGAGGTCGTCGAGGTCCACTGCACCTACGACCCGGCCTCGCGCGGGGGTGACAGCCCGGACGGCCGCAAGGTGAAGGGAACCCTGCACTGGGTCTCGGCCGCGCACGCCTTTAAGGCCGAGGTGCGGCTCTATGACCGACTCTTCACGCGCGAAAACCCGGACGCCGACAGGCAGGGCCGCGACTTCACCGACTTCCTGAACCCGGACTCGCTGACGGTGCTTCAGGACTGCCGGCTGGAGCCCTTCCTCAAGGACGCCGTCCCGGGAGAGCGCTTCCAGTTCGAACGCCTGGGCTACTTCTGCGTGGATACCGGGGACTCGCGTCCGGGGGCGCCCGTGTTCAACCGCACGTCGACCCTGCGCGACACCTGGGCCAAGATCGAGCAGAAACAAGGCACCCCGAAGCCTTCATGATGAGATAAAGATAAAAGGCTCGACCTCACCCAGCCCCCTCCTCCCAGGAGGGGGCTATGCCATCTAGATCCATCCCAGGAAGGCGCCGAAGACGATCAGGCACAGCACGTCGAAGCCCAGGATACAGCTCACGGTGATAACCTGCTTCCGGCGGGACTCCATATCAAAGACCCAGAACGAAACCAGCCAGAAGGGCAGATAGCCGATGAGCCAGATGAGCCACGGGGCGCGCACCGACCACCACGGGTATTCCCAGGTGAGCTCACCGGCCAGGTTGAGCAATACCTCCACGAAGACACAGAAGACGGACATGACAGCGGCAATGAAGAGGCGGTTGTTGATGCCCAGGATCTTGAGACGCCTGTCGTCGGGCAGGACAAAGGTCGAGGTGAGCCCCATGATGAGGAACATGAAGGTGATCTCGATATTGAGCCCCACCAGGATCAGATAGCTCGTCTCCCCGCCCGGCGCGCCCCACACCGGGGCGTACTGGGTGAGGTAGAAAACGAGGGCGTTCCAGATCTCGTTGAACCAGTCCATGCCCCAGAAGGCCAGGCCGGCGAGCACCGCTCCCCAGTTCTGCCGCTTGACCTCCTGGTTGTAGAAATGCAGGACAATGAGCAGCAAGGGGATGACATACCACTTGAACTGTGCCGGGTCACGCAGGATGGTGAGTGCCTGCAGGGAATAATCCGTCATGGAACCTGCGTCCCGTACGATGGAGATGGCCTGTGAAGAGAATTCCGTCATGGGCAAACCTCCTCTGCATTTAATTATTTCTGCATGGTGAGTGGCAATGCGGGGGAAGTCAAGCTAAATATCATGGCCATGCCGCAGGTTACCGAGCCAGATCGCAGACGCGGGCACGCCTCCCTTCCCCCGGTCCTTCCGGGCCGTAACTGAAGAGCGGGCGACCGGGGCGTAAAGCCCCGGTCGCCCGGATCGGGTCGTGAGGGTCAGGCCCGTAAGGCGCTAGACCTTGGCGGCCGCACTCTGCCCGGCGATACGGCCGAAGACGATGCAGTCGAGGACCGCGCAGCTGCCCAGACGCACCGCGCCGTGGATGCCGCCGGCAACCTCACCGGCCGCGTACAGGCCCGGGATCGGCTTACGGTCGAGGCCGATGACCTGGGCCTTCTCGTTGATCTGGATGCCGCCCATGGTATGGTGCACCTTGGGCCAGGCGCGGCAGGCGTAATACGGCGGGTACTCCATGGGCTTGGAGTCGGTCTGCAGGTACTTGCCGAACTCCTCGTCCTTGCCGTTTTTGACGTACTTGCTGTAGTTGCTGACCGTCTCCTTGAGCGCCGCGACGGGGATGCCGTACTCGGCCGCCAGGGCGTCGAGGGTGTCGAACTTCTTGGCCACACCCTTGGCGAGGATCTTGTCGAGGATGGGCACGCGCTTGACGCCCTCGCTGTCGGCGATGCACACGGCCGGCTGTCCGGTGCGGATGATCGCATCGGCGCGCATCTTGCGGTCGGCCAGCTCGTTGATGAAGCGCTTGCCGGTCTTGGGATTCACCATGACGCCGTAGACGAAACCGGCCATGGCATTGAAGACGTAGCCGATGCCCATGCCCTTCTCGTCGGGGCTGGTCCAGGGTCCGAGCTGGATCCAGGAGATCTGCACCGGCGTAGCGCCGGCTCTGAAGGCCTCCATCAGGACCTCACTCGTGGCGCCGGGCTGGTTGGTGGAATCCACGTCTTCGGTGAGCTTGGGGTCCTGCAGCGTCCGGAAATAGATGTCCTGGCTGAAACCGCCCGAGGCGAGCACGAGGCCCTTCTTGGCCTTGAGATACTTCTCCTTGCCGCTGTTTGCGTCCGGGAAGCGGTAGCCTTCCCGGAGCTTCACGCCCACGACCCGGCCGTCTTTGTCCTGGATGATGGCCGAGACATAGGTCCTGGTTCGCACCTTCACACCCAGAGCCTCGAGCTTCTCCACTTCCTTGGAAACGATAGCCGAGCCGCTGCCGTTGTGGGTGGAATAGCTGCGCGGTACGGAGTGACCGCCCAAGTGGGTGACGCGCTCCTTGTACTCGACACCGAGGCCCTCGGTCCACTCAGCCGCCTCACGCGACTTTTCGGCGATCATGAGCGCCAACTGGGGATGGTTCATGTACAGACCGGCCTTCTGCATATCCTGCAGCAGCAGCTCGGGGGAATCCTTGATGCCCTCGGCCGCCTGCTTGGGGGATCCGGCCACGGCGAAGACGCCGCCGTTGATGATGGAGTTGCCGCCGTGCGTGGGCATCTTCTCGAGCACTGCCACGGAGGATCCGGCCTGCTTGGCCTCGATGGCGGCCGCCAGTCCGGCGAAGCCGCTGCCGATGACCACCACATCGACCTCTTCGTCCCACTTGGTGGGCATCTCGGCGCCAAAGACCTTGCTGGGCCCGGCCAGTGCGCCAACGGCCACCCCGCCCAGGGCCACCCCGCCGGTGGTCTTGAGGAAACCGCGCCTGGTTACTTCCTTGTCCATACCCTTCCTCTTTTCATCCATAAACCATCTCCTTAACCTGATAAATTTATGCCCCTATCCAATGAAACATACCTTTTTTCTCGTCGTCCTATGCCAGGATAGCCCAAAAGATCAGCACGGTAAGCCCCAGGCCGATCAATACGCTGGTCAATCCCACTACAGCCGCGTAGAGCTGGCGCCCCACGCCCGGGCCCTCGCAGGTGATCTGATTCAGCCTCTCCTCGGCCATGATGCGCTCGTATTCCAGGGGGCGTTCTTCTTTGAGCGCCTCGAGCGTATAGCGTCCGGTGAAGATATTGGTCTCCATGGGGAACTTGTTGGGCACCAGGTGGTTGTTGAAGAAGTGCACGGTGAAGATGAAGACCGCCGCCAGGAGGGCCTCCTCGGAATGGGCCAGATAGGCCACGTTGATCAACCAGCCCGGCAGCAGGTAGGAGACCGGCTCCGGCAGCCACAGGACCAGACCAGAGAGCCCGATGACAAACATGCCCCAGAAGACGGCGAAGAAGTCGAACTTCTCCCAGTAGGTCCAGCGGTCGAACTCAGGCATCTCGCCCTTGCCCACGAACCAGTGGAACATCTGCCACACGTCGCGGAAGTCCTTGAGGTTGGGGAAGAGCGAATCGGGACCGAAGAGGCGATGCACCCAGCCCCTGGTTCCCTGGCCCTTGGGGAACAGGAACTTGAGGGACAGCCAGGCCGTATAAAGAAACAGCAGCCACATCAGCGCCGCGCTGATGCGGTGGATCAGGCCGGCCTGCGCTACCCCACCCAGCATGCGCATGAAGAAATCCGCCCAGGGGGCCTCATGGTATTTGAGCGGGAAGCCGGAGATTACCACCCCCATAAAGGAGATGATCAGCAGCAGGTGCAGCAGCTGGTCGCGGACGCTGAAACGCCGCACATACTGGCTGGCGGTCTCCTCGGGCAGGACCAGTGCCCGCGCGCGGCCGCTCTTGCGCTGGAGGCTCTTCTCCCAGTAGACCTTGCGCCACCAGAGGATCGTATGCGCCCAGAAGAAGATCATCACGGAGGCGATCAGCAGCTCCATAAAGATGCGGGTGAGAAAGAGCAGGGTGAAGCCCCGGGGGTCATGCTCGTCGGGGTGGGCCACAAACGAGGCGAACCGCGGATGGAAGCCCTCGTGGCACTGCCCGCAGAGCGCGGCACGGTTGTCGGGGTGTACCGGGGAGCGGGGATCCCCGCTCAGGAGGATGTTGTGGGGCAGATGGCAGTCCGCACAGCCGGCACCCTGCTCGGGATAGCCCAAGTCCAAGGCCTTGCCGTGATAGGTCCTCCGGAAGCCCGCAACCGTCACAAGGGAGAGCTCGTTGCGCCCGACCAGCAGGGGATCCTCATGACAGCTGATGCAGGTATCGGTCATAAGCAGGCGCTGGCGGGCCTTTTCCTCCGGGGTATCGGCAAACAGGGCCGTGGAGTGCACCCCGTGGCAGTCGGTGCACCCAGCCGCATCAGTGTTGCCGGCCATCACACGCGCGGCATGCCCCAGGGAGACGCGGTCCTGGCTCTCGTCATGGCACTGGTTGCAGCTGGAGATACTCAGGGCCGCATCCGGTTCCTGCAAGGGCTTGCGCGTGTGGATATCCGTATGGCAGGCCTGGCAGGTGAGTTTTTCCTGCAGGAAGTGGACACTCTGCTCGTATTCGGCCGCGATCTCTCCATGACAGGCCCCACAGGAGATCTCCACGGGCTTCTGTTCCTTGAGGATGTGCAACGCAGCGTCGTCGATGCCGGCGTGGCAGCTGGCACAGCCGTTGTTGGCGTGCGCCGAGGCCATGAACCCCTCGGTGTAGACCGCCTCGCTGTGGCACAGGGTGCAGCGCAGGTTGTCCTCGGGGTCGATGACGCCCTTGTCCTTCTTGCCGGGGACCATGGGCGAGGGCACGACAAACCCGTGTTCATGGCACTGGGCGCAGAAGTCCTCGGAGCGCGAGTGCTGGAAGTGGCACAGGGTGCAGTCCAGCTCCGTGCCATAATGGGGCGAATTGTGGGGGTTGGTCTCATGCTCGCCCCGGAAGGTCTGGCGTGCGACCTCCTCGGCATCGTGGCATTCCAGACACTTCTCCATGTAGGGGGCCACCGGGGGACGCTCCGTGCCGTGGCAGTCGGTGCAGGACACCCCGCCGAGCTGCATGGCGTGGCTCAGCGGCATCTGGTCGGTGACATCGATGGTGGCCTTTGTATGACACAGCCGGCACTGATCGAGGCTCATGCCCAGGGTACTCAGGTGCCCTTCCGGCAACATCTTGTCTTCCCCGTGACAGGCGGCGCAGTCGCCCGCCGCGGCGGTGTCCAGCCACTCTGCCGCAAGGGCCGCCCCGGGAAACACGGCGCCGCAGACAGAGGCGAGAATCAAGGTCGCCACAAGCACACCGAACTTCGTCAGGTCAGATCTTCTCTTCACGCTCAACCTCATAGCTTTGTCTTGGATCGCTGCGTAGGAATCTTTTGGGATATTGATGCCCGCCATATCACGCTCATCTTCATGGAACACAAACCATCCTCCCCTGACTCAGATAACGCTTGCTTCGCTAGTCTTTCATGACACTAAGTCCAATAATATGGGCGTACAGAAACAAGTCAAGGCGGGCAGCGCTGTCCGCAGCGGGGGCGATGATCGGCCCATGGGACTTTTCGAAAGAGACCCCTCCCCTGTCGATCATCCGGGGAAACAGCGGGATCGGTCCTCTAGGGCCACACAGCCCGCAGACAAAGCGGGTGGGGGTATAAAGCGCTCCGGCATAGGGATGGCTGCAATCAAGGGGTTCGAAGACGCAGCCCTTGCCGTTTGCCTTAACTTCCTCTTTGTTGCTCATGCTGTTCTCCCCTCATTCGTGTGTGCGTAATGAACAAGTTGGAACTAAGGCACCTGTATTCTTGACATGGTGCGCAGACATTGTCAACGCCTTCATTGACGGCACACGCATCACGGGCACCCCTGCCGGCGGGGCAGGGGGTCGGGGAAAAATCTCAACGGTCACACCGTCCGCCGCAGGCACGGCCCCCCGGAGGGCTGTGCCGAAGTGCACGCGGGGCAACGGGAACCCGAGGTATTCAATGATGATCTATAGGAGGGGGGCCTCCGATCACCGCCAAGCGCCGGAGACACCTCTATTGACGAATATCACCGTTCGAGTGGTGTCTCGCCTGGGGGAAAGGGGCAAAGGAAATAGAGAATCGTGCCGCTTTTCCTGTGGGGCCGGAAGACACATGCACAGCCTCCGCACTGCGCCTGTTGAGAGATGCACGCGACCACATACCGGGACATGGTCGCGTGCATCTGCCTTAGCCCGCACTGATATCAGGACAGGAGCACATCCAGCCCCAGCTCCTTGATCTTGGCTGGTGTGGGCCCTCCGGTCGCAGAATCCCAGCCCAGATGCCGAAAGAACATCTCCTGCAGGGCATCCATATCCACCGTGACACCCTTGTTCGGTCCGGTGGTGAGCGGAGTCTTGCCGATTGCCCGGTCACACAGACGCTGGTCGTCCGGAGTGATACCCTCACGAACGTTGAAGGCCTTGCGCAGACTCAAGACCCGCTCGCCGCTCTTGTAGTATTCCGCGGCACTGAGATCCCAGCCGGTGACGGCATTGAGGTAGTCTATCATCGGCAGATCCGAGGTGACCGCACCCAGCAGGCACATACCGCAACCGTTCAGGAGCGACATATAGATCGACGAAGCTGTGTAACGACAAACATCTTTTTCCTCCCTGCTGGCTGCCCGTTTCAAAATCTGCTGCATCTGCGGGAATTTCTTTTCAACTCCGAAAAGACCGGCATTGAGATAACTGCCGCTGCCATGCCGCCCGGGGGTCGGCTCACACTGATACGAGATGGCATATCCCAGGTCGTTGCGGGAATCGTGCAGCGGCAGTTCCTGACCGCCGGCATGGATCGCATAGGCCTCGGACCCCTTGCCGATCTTTTCGGCGGCCCTCTTCACGCCGTCGGCCAGGATGTCACCGAGGCCCTCACGGGTGATAATCATCTCGGTCAGCTTCAGGATGGCCTCGCCTTTCCCCCAGCCCAATTCCACCCCGCCGGTGTCCTTGAGCGTAAGGATCCCGTTTTCGAAGCACTCAATGGCAAAGGCCACGGCACAGCCGGTGGAGATGCTATCGATCCCGGCCCGGTTGCACATCTCGTTGAGCTCGATCAGGATGTCGGTGTCGTCGAGCAGGGTCATGCCCCCGAAGGCCCCGATGGTCTCGTACTCCGGCTTGTGGCCCTGGGTACCGGCATAACGGCCCTTCTCGATATCGATGATCCCCCCGCAGCCCATGGGACAGCCCTGACAGGCATACCGGCGTTTCTGGCGTTTGAGGATGCTGTCGTCGGAATTCTTGGCGGCGCTGGCCATGGTGAAGTCCTTATACCCGACCCCGGTCCAGTTCTTGATGGGCGTCTCTCCGGTCATGAAGGAGAACACCAGGTTGCCGGTGGTGCCGTAGGTCCGCAGGATCTCCCGCACCATCGAGCGGGTGGCCGGCACGCTGACCCCGGTATGGTAGATGACCTGGGTAAGGACATTGTTCAGCAGCTTGAGGGAAAGCCTGTCCCCCAACGAGGAGGTCTTGAACTCCGCCAGGAAGGCGGCATTGACGGCCTTGAGTCGCTCCGGGTCGGCCACCGGCACCTTCTGCTTCCCGCGCACCACCAGGGCCTTGAGATTCTTGCTGCCCATCACGGCCCCCAGTCCGGAACGGGCGGCCATGCGGCCGCCGTCGTGAAAAATGCCGGAGATGAGGGAAAGCCTCTCGCCGCTGGGCCCGATACAGGCGACATGTACCTTTTTATCACCCAAACGCTCGCGAAGGGCCTCTTCGGTCTCGATGCCATCCTTGCCCCATATAGACTCGGCATCCTTGATCTCGATCCCCCTGTCGTTTACCAGGACCCACACCGGTTTCTTCGCCTTTCCGGTGATAAAGACCGCGTCATACCCGGTGCGTTTCAGCTCGCGGGATAGGAAACCACCCGAATTGGCATCCCCCCACCCACCGGTCAGGGGCGATTTGCCCACCACCATGAAGCGCCCGGCAAAAAGAGGCCCGGCCCCGGTCAGCAGCCCCGAGCAGAAACCCAGGTGGCTCTCCGGTGCCAAGGGATCGATGCCGGCCGGCTGGCGTTCGGTGAGCACCGCGGCCCCGAGCCCGTAACCGCCCAGATACTTGCGGTAGAATTCATCCGGTGGTTTGACAACCTCGGTCTCTCCCGTCGTCAAGTTGATGATGCAATATTTCCCCATATAGCCGCCAAATCCCTCTTGTTGGTTGCTTGTACTCATAGACACACTCCTTTGAGATGGCATGGCGTCTTTAGTCTCTTATATCCATGTGCTTCAGAAACATGGGATCGTAAATACGACTCGGGAGTAATTCCGCTATCTTGACGTTCAGGGAATCGCGGCGCGAGAGTTGATTATGGAGCTTGGGGTCGCTCTCTTCCACGATCGCGGCAATCTTGTGCGCCGCCTGCAGCGGTGTGGGTGAGCCTTTCAGGATCTCACTGTTCTGCTTGGAAAATCTGACCACCCGGTCGTAGTAGGGCGAATCCTCGGGTGGGCGGTTGTGGCACTTGGCGGCGAACTGCGATGAGACCTGGCTGGGCTCGACCAGCGCCACCTTGATTCCGAAGGGTTCGAGCTCATACCTGATCGAGCGCACCAGCCCCTCTACCGCGAATTTGCCGGCCACGTAAATGGACTCGAACGGGAAGGGAATGCGACCGATCATGGATGCCATGACCACCAGCTTGCCATATCTTCTGGCGCGCATGTCAGGAATGAAGGCCTGCAGCAGGGCCGCGGCACCGAAGAGATTGATCTCGACATTCTTGAGGGCCTTTTCGAGGTCGATCTCCTCGAAGGGACCGAAAAACCCCACTCCCACGTTGGAAAGCACCGTGTCGACATGCCCGTAATCCGCCAGAACCTTGTCCCTGAATTGCAAGATGCCGGCCCGATCGGTAATGTCCAGGGTCTCCAGGTGATGTATCCCGCCGATACCTTGCAGATCTCTCTGGGTTGTCTTGATCGCCTCCGGGTCCATGTCAAACCCGGCGATCGACATCCCCTTGCCGGCCAGGATCTTGGCCACTTCATAGCCCATACCCGCGCCCACACCGCTTATCACGACTACCTTATTCATGATGCCTGCCTCCTTATGTGGTTTGCTACTGCTTACCTCTTGAATTCTCACCGAACCTCACTCGATTCGATCTCAGTCCTTGCCCTCCTCAACCACTCGAGAAACATTTCATTCTGCTGGATTCCCAGCTCGGATATCAGCCGCACATAGACATCACGGTCCTGCATGCGCCTACCGCCCTCCTTTCTGAGCTTGAGCTGCTCTGCATAAATCCGGATCTGATCATCGATCATCTCGAGCGCTCGTTGCTTGTTTCCAAACCTGAAAAATACAAAGCGCATCAAAAACGGATCCCTGAGGATCATGCTCTTTTCCGGCGCCGCCGTGATCCAATCCGCAAAGGCCTCGCGGCCCTTGGCGGTGATCGAATAAAGCTTACGGCTCGGCCCCCGTTGCCCGGCCTGATTCACCTCTGTCATACTGATCAGGCCCTCTGCCAGCATGGCCTTCAGGCTCGGATAAATCTGCCCATAATTAATGGACCAGACATGCCCGAAATAGTGCTCGATTTGGGCCTTGATCCTGTACCCGTGCATGTCGCGATAATGCAGTATCCCTAAAATCGCATGTCTTATGGCCATTCGACCGTCCCTCCTGCTTCGGTATACATTATATATTTTATATATATATATTGTATATATTAGTCAAGCCACAACTCCTCTCCAATTCTTGGAACAAGGACCCTTTCTCCATCTCATCTTCGGTCGAAAGCCGTATGAAGCGCCTTAAATCCCAGCAGTCAGGACTATCAAAGTATTGAACCACGCCTAAAAATCATTGAGCTCAAATTCCTGAAAGATATCCCGTGCCTGCTGCACCTCCTGCGGATCCATCCAGGTGGAACGCGTATATTCGGATACCCCCCCTAGGGTGGCGGGCTTTGATTGCCACAAGGGGTTGTAAGGCAATAGCTCAACGCGGCTGTGTCCCAGGGAGGTCAGATAATCGCGCAGGGCGTTCAAGTTTTCCGCGGTAGCGGTGATGTCGGGCACGAGCGGGATGCGCGGCACCAGCTCCACCACGCCCTGGCGCGAGAGGGAAGCGAAATTCTCCAGGATCAGGGCGTTGTCCGCGCGGCAGAAGCGCTGATGGGCGGCCGGGTCAAAGAGCTTCAGGTCGAAGTAGACCAGGTCCACAAAGGGCAGGATGCTGCGCTCGAAGCTCGCGCGGGCGTAGTGCCCGCAGGTCTCCAGGCCGATATGCAGGCCGCGCCCCTTCACCTCCGGCAGGAGCCGCTCCAGATAAGCGGTGTGCAGCGTGGGCTCGCCTCCCGAAAGCGTGAGGCCGCCGCCGGTGTTGCCATAGAAGACCTCGTCCCTGGCAATGAGGGCCGTAAGCTCTTCGATGGAATATTCCCGTGCGACAAGACTGAGCGCCCCGCCCCGACAGGCCGTCACGCAGGCCCCGCAAAGGGTGCAGCGCCGGCGGTCGATGGGGTAGCCGTCCGCTGAAAAATCCAGGGCCTGTGCCTGACAGGTCTCGATACACGCGCCGCAGCCCAGGCACTCGGACGCCTCCCAGGCGATCTCCTGAGAGGGCGACTTGGTCTCGGGATTCTGGCACCAGACACAGCCCAAAGGACAGCCCTTGAAAAAGACCACCGTGCGGACCCCCGGACCGTCGTCCAAGGAGTTGCGCCGGACCTCTACGATGAGGGTCTGCATGTTTACGATCCGTTATCAGCGGCAGGCGAACTCGGCCCGCTCGATCAGCTCTTCCTGCATATTGCGGTTGAGCTTGACAAAATAGGCGTTGTAGCCCGAGATGCGCACGATCAGCCAGCGATAGTCGTCGGGGTTGGCCATAGCGGCGCGCATGGTCTCGGAGCTGATCACGTTGCACTGCCACTGCATGCCGCCCAGGTCGAAATAGCTCTGCACATAGCCGCTGAAGATGTCCAGGGTTCGGGCATGCGAATCCGCGGGGTGCGGCACGAGCTTGACGTTGAAGGACAGATTGTTGGGCATCTTGAAGTTGTCGAGTCCGGCCACGGTGTGGATGTTGTCCAGGAAGTTGTCGGAGGACCCGGGCGCCGGGGTCAGCCCCGGGGTGAAGGCCTTGCCCTTCTTGCGGCCCGAAGGCAGCGCGCCCGAGAGCATGCCGAAACCCACGTGATAGCTGTTGGACCAGTAGCCCGGCAGATATTTCCCGCCGCGGTAGTTTTCCTGATGGATATAGTATTCATAGCAGAACTCCATCAGGTCGCGTGCGATCGCGCGCGATTCCTCGTCATCCGAGCCGAACCTGGGCACCTTCGCGATCATCTTCTGCACGTGATCATAGCCCTCGAAATCATTGGCCAGGGCCTTGAGCAGGGTTCCATAATCGAGGGTCCGCTTTTCATAGACCAGCTTCTTGATCACCATGAGGCTGTCGATCACATCGGTGATCGAGACCATGGCCACCCCCGAGGTGTTATACTTGGCCCCGCCGCAGATGATGTCACGGCCCGTCTCCAGACAACCACCCATCATGGCCGAGAGCAGCGGCGTGGGATGCAGTTCCTGATGTGCTATGCCCATGTAGTTGTTGATCTCCACCGAGAGTTCCATCAGATAGAGGATCTGGGCCTTGTAGGCCTTGAGGAAGTCCTCAAAGGTGGGGAAGTCGGTGCGGACGTCACCGGTGGCCGGCCCGATCTTGTCTCCCATAACCGGATGCACGCCGTTGTTCAGCGCCATCTCCAGGGGGGCCACCATGTTGAGCATCATGCAGTTGGTGTGGCCATAGTGGCGGCCGCTGATGCTGGGCTCCACACAGCCCGTGGCGGACCAGTCACGCGCGTCCTCAAGCGGGATGCCCTCGTTGACGAGCACCTCGATCATGGCCTTGTCGTTCTGGATGATGGGGCTGGCGGCCATGTTGATGTTCACCTCACACAGGCGTCTGAGGTACGCAGCCGAATTCACGCCCGGATAATACTTGGCATTCATATTGGGGTCCTGGAAACAGAGCATCTCGGCGGCCTTCAGGATGATATAGGTCATGTCATTGACGGCATTGTTGCCGTCCTGATCGACCCCGCCCACGGTGACGGTGTCGTCCGAGGAGGTCCCCCCGAAGAGCTTGTTGCCCACACTGGGAACCAGCGGGTCATGATCGTTGAAACGCAGGAACAGGCTGGCCACCAGCTCGATGGTGCGCTTGACGAGAGCCTCGCGCCTTCTTGGGGACCTGGCCTGGGCAGCCTCCTTCAGGAACAATGGCTGCAGCAGCTGGTCGAGCCGGCCGATGGACAGGGCCGAATTGGCGTTTTCGATCTGCAGGCAGGTGAAGCAGATCCAGATGGACATGAGGCCCTCATAAACACTTTCGGCCGGACGGGCCGGCACCTTGGCACAGATGCGCGCGATCTCTTCCAGCTCGGCCAGGCGTCCGGCCTGGGCGGGGTCGTCCGGATCGAGGGAGGTGGCCTGGAGGGCGGCCTCGTCGCTTAAGTGCCGGGCATAGGTCAGCACGCCGTCTAAGATCACCTGCACCGCACGGTAAAAATGTTTCTGCTCCTTAGTTTCGGCGCGCGCTTCCTGCTCGGTGGCCCGTAGGCTCACCGCGTCGAGCCCCTCCTCGAGGACGGTCCTGAAGTCGGGCACGGTGTGGGAGATGGCGTTGTTCTTCATCATGAAGTAGAGCACGAAGCGCTCTTCGAGCTGCTGGGAGAGGGGATTGCCGAAACGCCGGCGGGTGTACTCACGGATGTTGCGCTCCATCCAGTAGGGCAGGATCTCGAGGTTGAGGATTTCGGCCTCACGGGGCGTAAGATCGTTGGGATTGAGCTCGCGGGAGCCGATGCTGTGCAGCTCGGGCCAGATCAGCGTCCCGATGAATTCGGGATAGATGGGAATACCCACCTCCTTGGAGGTGGTGCTCCCCGCGATCAGGTGATCCTCCTGAATGATGGGGTGCTTGTGCTCCATCACATAACGCATGGCATGGGCCTGGCGCAGATTGGGGTCGAAGGGGGTGCCCCATCGGGTGTGCTCGAAGCCGTTCTCCCGATGAAAGCGGGTCAGCAGATGCGCGCGTTCGATACACAGGGCGGGTTTGACGGCAAAGCGGCGGTTTTTGAGCCGCCTGAGCCGCGGGAAATCGTCCAGGGAGTAGCGTCCCAAATAGGGGTCGTCGAGCACCTGAACCTGGTCGACCTTGCGATCGAGGGTTTCGTTGACCAGCTTACGCCGCTTGGCGCCCTGATCGATGTCCACGAGGGGACGCAGGGACGGCGGCTGCTCACGCCTCTTTACACCGGAGAGCAGCGTGGTGAGGTAGGTGAACTTGGTAAGATAGGCCATGTTGCCGCTGGAGGACATCTCGTTGGTGAGCAGATAGTCGGTTGACTCGGAGGGGTCCTTGCCGAAAAGTCGCGCCAGGGTCGGCTTATCGCGATAGGCAATGATGGCATCGGGCTTGTCGATGACACCCGAGCCCGAGCGTACCCGGCCGTTGTCGAAGATCATATAGACCTTAACCGCGCCGTCCCGCGTGGCGAACTGATAGCGCGCATTGAAGATATAGCCGGTCTGTGGGTTATAGATCTCGCGGCGGAACCGGGGCACCACCATCAGGATGATCGCCAGGGCCTTGAGTGACAGTTTGAACGCCAGGACCGACATCTCGATGCGAAACCTTTCCATACCTCGACCTCCCTCTCGGATGTATACTGTCGGCCCCTTTCTGCATGATCACCTCTCCGGCAGGAAGGGGCCGAGCGTGTCTTCGGTGAGTCGGGCGACGACCGGCAGGGGGTCGCTCTCGTATTCGTGCATGCCCCGGCTGTTGAACAGCGACACCACCCCGTGCAGGGCGGTCCAGAGCCTCAGGACGAGGTAGCCGATCTCGCTGCGGGGGAAATTCCCATACCTTTCACTTATCTCCCCCGCCACCGCGCCGACGATATCCGCCATCTTAAAGGCAGTCATCTTCTCCGCGCGCGCGATGGGCTCCATGACGGTGTCTTTGTAGTCGTTGTACTTGGGTACGTCCCAGTTGAACATGATGTTGTAATAGTTGGCATTGTGAATGCCGAAGTCCACGTAGGTGCGACACAGGGTCCGGAGTCTTTCCACGGGATCATCCAGCCCCTCCAAGGCTTCCACGAGTCGGGAATTGAGGAGTTCGAAGCCATGGGTGAGCACCATGAGGTAGATCTCCTCCTTGCAGGAGAAGTAGTTATAGAGTGTCTTGGCGGAGAAGCCGAACTTGTCGGCCAGCCCCCGCATGGTCATCCCATCGAATCCCTCGGCGGCGATCATCAGGAGGGCCTCATCGAGAATCCTGCGTCGGATCTCCTCGATCTCCTGTGCGGGACGGGCTGGCTTGGGCATATATGACCTCCCTGGTTTATGGCAACGATGTTGCGTCAACATCGTTGCGGTAACGTCGTTGGTGTATCACGGTTGCCCTTTCCTGTCAACCCTTTCCATCCAGGTACCTCTTTCATGAACTGAGGGTTAATTCCCCGCCGCTTGCGGCGTCACGGAGGGTCCAGGACTTGCCCTGGGATTCATACCCCCGATTCCGTCGTGCGTGGGCCCGGCCGCAGAGGTAATGCCCCGACGGTCCCGGTATTGGGGGCTGCGAGGAGAAGATATGTGGTCATCCCGAGAAGGGGGGCCATGGCGGAAGGCACGTGGCAAAGGCAACAGCAGCCCCAGAGATCATGGCCTGGGGATTATGGCAGAGGGCCAAGCGCCTGCGTTACGATGTGCACCCCGGCGCTGGTGCCGATGCGGCTGGCCCCAGCATCCACCAGGGCCCGGGCGCTGGGGTAATCACGGATGCCGCCTGAGGCCTTCACCAGGGCCCTTTCCCCCACGGTGCGACACAAAAGCCGCACGTCTTCGAGCGTGGCCCCGCCGGTGGACAGCCCCGTGGAGGTCTTCACAAAGGCCGCCCCGGCATCCAGGGCCGCCTGTGTAGCGCGCACCTTTTCGTCATCACTCAGCAGACAGCACTCGATGATGGCCTTGACCAGGGCCCGGCCCCTTATGGCCTGTACGACGGCCTGGATGTCCTGTCGCACCATGTCTTGCCTCCCGTCTTTGAGGGCGCCGATGTTGATTACCATGTCGATTTCGCGCGCCCCGCGCTCCACGGCGCAGAGGGCCTCGCAGACCTTGACCTCGGTCAGGGTAGCGCCCAGAGGAAATCCGATCACCACACAGGTGGCCACCTCGCTGCCGATAAGCTCCGTGCTCACCAGCTCTGCATGAGACGGGTTCACGCATACGGCGGCAAAACCGTAGGTGCGCGCTTCATTGCAGAGCCTTCGGATCTGGGCCTGCGTGGCCGCCGGGTTCAGCAGGGTATGATCGATCAATCCGGCTATCTCCATATCCGCCCCCTGCCCCACCGGAGGGGCTTCAGGAAATACTCGATCAGGCATCCGAGACGGGCGATGCGGCGCAGGGCCAGTCCGGGGGCGTGCGTCTCATCCGCGAGGTGGCTGAGGGCCTGCGGGAGCAGGGCCGGATCGTCCACCCGGGCCTGCTCCGCACCCAGAAGCATGTAGCTGTCACCCCCGGAGTCCAGGACGCGCCCGTCCTGCTTGTAGATGACCACCGGCCGTCCGGCGGCGAAGGCCACCGCGGTCTCGATCACCGCGCCTTCGTCCGGCACGCGGCCGTTGAGGTTGCAGACAAAGGCATCGCAGGCACAGACGATCTGGTAGATATCCAGGGCGAAGACCGCCCGGTGCACCAGGGCCCTGATCGGCGTGAAGATCCAGGCATTGGCCAGGGGATTGTCCACCGCGCCCATCACCCAGGCCTCCACCCCATCACGCTGCGGCAGATAGGTAGCGTATCCGTTTGTTTCGAGTACCTGCGCAAGCTCGGCCATGGCCCGGACCTCCTCGGGACAGAAGAGGGCCCCGGAACAGTAGACCTTCTCCCGGCGCAACAGATGCTCTGCGCTCCGCGGTTGAATCTCTTCATGGCACAGTTCCTCTATGTGCCGGCAAACCTCGGCAGGGGCAAGCTCGCGCTGTGCGAGAACGCCCCAGACGGCTTCGCCCAGCGTCACGCAGCGCTGCACCGCGGGCGGCAGATCCTCCAGGCGCCCGTGCATCCGGCCGAGGGCCCTCTTCAAGGCGCCGGGGACCCCCCGGCAGGAGCGGACAAATCCGCAAGGAGGGACCATCCCGGTGATCATGGAGTTGTCGCTGCCGTGGAAGGCGCTGCGGCGGTCCCGCTTGTAGATGACCAGGGGCTTGCCCAGGGCAAAGGCCAAGGCGGCCTTGAAGAGCGCGCCCTCGTCAGGCACACGGCCATTCAGGCTCAAAACCAGGGCCTCGCAGCGCCGGGTCACCTGGAAGATCTCCAGGGCGAAGGCGTGCTGACGCAGCACCCCTGAGGGGGCGCTTCCCGGCCGGCACAGGGCCTCGATCCCCTGGCGATGCGGCAGGTAGGGCGAAAAGCCCTCGGCTTCAAGCAGGTCGGCGATACCCTCCAGGCCCGCACGCTCCTCGGGACTGTAAGCCGGACCGGCCACATGCACCTTCAGCGGGTCTTTGCCCCGCCAGCCCTTCCTCTCTGCATCCATCATCGCCTCCCTCTCACAGCCTTACCCCGTTTAAGGCAGCGCCTGCGGACTAGAACTCCGTCAAGCTCGGGCCCGAACCCTGCGCCAGATAATCGGCCACCACGGCAATCCCCCGCTCGAAATCCGGACGTGAAGCGCTCAGAAGCGAGATACGGATGTGGGTGGACCACTGCGGTCCATAGATATCGCCAGGGGTAATGCGTACGCCGCGCCTCAGGAGCTGCTCATGGTGAGTACGGCTGGGCGCAGGCGTGGGCAGCCAGAGGCAGGGACCATCCGTCTGCCAGGGGGTGTTCTGCGCAAGACAGGTCCGCCGCTGCCTCAGCTCGCCCCGCAGACGCTCGATGTGGGCCTTCAGGTCCCCACTGGCAAACATGGAGCAGACCGCGCGCTGCAACAGACCCGAAAGGGAGAGGTCGTTAATCTCCTTCAGATCGAGGATGCGCGCATACAGGGACTCGGGCACCACGGCGAAGCCGATGCGCAGACCCGGCCCCAGCAGGGAGGAGAGGCTCTTGATATAGATCACCCGCCCCCGGCGGTCGGCGGCCTTGAGGGGCCGCTGGCCGATCAGCTCGCTGTGCGGATCGTCCTCGATGATGAGGAAGTCCTCCTGCCCGGCCAGCTCGAGCAGGGCCGGACGCAGGCCGTCCGGGATGAAGGCCCCGCTGGGTACATGCCCCTGGGGCATGGTGTAGAACAGACGGATGCCCTGACCGCGCAGCTGCTCCAGCTCCGCAGCCCCCGCCAGGTAGGGGACCGTCAAGACCTGGGCCCCCAGGGCCTCGAAGATGCGTCTGGCCCCCCGATACCCCGGATCCTCCACGGCCACCCGGTCCCTGGGCCGCAGCAGGGCCAGCCCGGCCAGGAAGAGGGCCTGCTGCGATCCGGCCGTCACGAGCGGACGGCCCTCGATCCCCAGGGAGGCCAGCCAGGCACCGGCCTGTGCCAGCAGCGGGGCATAGCCCTGGGGGGGGTCATAGGTCAGCAGTCCCTCCTGCGAGAGTCGCAGGTGCGCACCGATCCACAAGAGCCCCTCCTCCGCGGGCCGCACGGCCGACAGATCGATGACTCCCCCCACCGCACCACGGGCCACGTACGAGCCGGCCCCCTGGCGCAGGACGATCAGCCCCTGCTGGGCAAGATATTGATATACATTGCGCGCGGTGACGATACTGATCTTCTGAGAGAGGGCATATTCGCGGATTCCTGGCAGTCGCTCGCCAGGACTCATGGTTTTGATGATATCCCCGGCGAGCCTGTCGGCGAGATCCTTGTAGATCAAAGCATTTCTCCTTGACATACAGCATAATACATGAAACATTTCCATTAAAGTGTTTCTATTGTTCTATAACATTCGGAGGATCCTATGTCAATTGATCAGGAACGTCAGGTGGTAAACCGGGGCCTGGCCCGCATGCTCAAAGGCGGGGTCATCATGGATGTCACCAGCCCCGAGCAGGCTGTGATCGCCGAGGAGGCCGGGGCGGTGGCCGTCATGGCCCTGGAACGCGTACCGTCCGACATCCGTGCCCGGGGCGGAGTGGCGCGCATGAGCGACCCCGAGGTCATCCGGCAGATCAGGGAGGCCGTGAGCATCCCCGTGATGGCCAAGGCCCGCATCGGGCACACGGTGGAGGCCCGCGTGCTCGAAGCCCTCGCCGTGGACTATATTGATGAGAGCGAGGTGCTCACCCCGGCCGACGAGGAACACCACATCGACAAGCTCGCCTTCCGCGTCCCCTTCGTCTGCGGTTGCCGCGACCTGGGCGAGGCCGCCCGTCGCATCGCCGAGGGGGCCAGCATGCTGCGCAGCAAGGGCGAGGCCGGCACCGGCAACGTGGTCGAGGCGGTGCGGCACCTGAGGGCCCTCATGTCGCAGCTGCGCTCCCTGGCCACCCTCAGGGAGGACGAAATCCCTGCCCTGGCGCGGGAGGTCAGGGCCCCGCTGGAGGTCCTGCGCGAGATCCATGCCATGGGCGGCCTGCCGGTAGTCGTCTTCGCCGCCGGCGGGGTGGCCACGCCCAGCGACGCCGCGCTCATGATGGAGCTTGGCGCCGAGGGGGTTTTTGTCGGCTCGGGCATCTTCACGACCGGGAATCCCGCAAAAAGGGCCCGGGCCATCGTGGAGGCCACCGCCCACCATGACGACCCCGGGAGAATCGCGAAGGTCTCCGCCGGTCTGGGAGAGGCCATGCCGGGGTGTGACGTGCGCACCTTGCCGGAGTACGCGCGTCTGTCTACGCGCGGGGTGTGATGGTCGGGGTTCTGGCTCTCCAGGGAGACGTCCGGGAGCATGCCTGCGGCCTGGCCCGCGCCGGTGAGCCTTTCCGGGCAGTGAAAAGCCCGGAACACCTCGCGGGCCTGGACGGCATCATCCTGCCGGGTGGGGAGAGCACGGCCCTCCGGCGCCTGATCGCCTCATCCGGGCTTACAGCCCCGTTGGCGAACCTGCTCGCCCGGGGTCTGCCGGTCTGGGGCACCTGCGCCGGGGTGATCCTGCTCTGCCGGGGGGGCGTCTGGCCCGTGATCGACGCCACGCTTCAGCGCAATGCCTATGGGCCCCAGCTGGCCAGCAGCGTGCGCCGGTGTCTCACCGTCCTCTCGGAGCATCCTTTTCCCATGGTCTTCATCCGGGCGCCACGGCTGATACGGGTGGGCCCCGACGTGGAGGTCCTCGCGCGCCTGGACGGCACGGTGGTGGCCTGCCGCCAGGGGAATACCCTTCTGACCACCTTCCATCCCGAGCTCACTTTGGACACGCTCTTTGTGGACGTCTTCCTCAAGAAGGTGCGGGCATCCCGCCTGGGTCCGTGAAGGCAGTACCCTGATGCCAGGATTGATACCCGCCCCGGGAGGCCGCTAGCCCTTCTCCACCCGATCGCAGAACTCCGTGATCAGGCGGGTGGCATGCTCGCTCCCCAGGGTAAAATCGTCGAGGGGCCTGCGGAACAGGATGCGGCTGACCAGCCGGAAGATCGGTGCGGCCCCGACCTCGTGGTAGCCCGTGGTCAGTCCCATACTGGCCGCCACCCGGCCGCCCTGGGCCTCGATGGCATAGGTCATGGGGATCTCGATCATGTCGATCTCGAAGGCCTGGATGGGCGGGCCGCAAAAGGTGGTGAACATCCCCACGGGCTTGCCTGAAAGCCCCTTGACGGTCTTCAGATAGCGCGCCACCGGATAGGAGATATAGACCCATTTGGGGCCGCCGATCAAAACCCGGTCGAAGGCGGAGACGTCCGCCTTCGACGGTGGAAGAAGGTCCTCCTCCACCTGGCGGTAGGTGCGGAAGAAGTCCTCCTTCCAGGCGCGGCGGCTGAAGAGCACCTGGGTGAAGGCCCGGGGATAGCTCAGGGCATCGCGCAGGACCTCCTGGACCCAGGAGACCTCCCGGGCCCGCTTGATCTCGTCGTAGACCACCCCGTGTCCGCGGGCGGTGAGTTCGTCCCCGATGGCCCGTGCGAGCCGGGCGGTGTAGCCGGTCTTCGAAAAATACGCAATCAGGATTTCCATCACAGTCTCCCTTCTGGCAAGGCATTTTCTGTGTGGTTAGAATGAAAGCACCTGGATCGTCAAGGTTTCATAGTCATTTTGAGATAAATCTCGGCTGTCTGAGCGTCCATCGCCCGACACCTTTCCCATAGATATACTATTATTACAAACACGTACATGAAGGAAAGTGGCCTTGCTTTCTTTGCGCGGCGGAAACTTCTTGTAAACAGGCGTTCGTCTGACGGTTTCACCCCCTCCCCTTTCAAAATCTCTGCATCTTATTCGTATATTATCTCCACCAGGAGGGATGCACCTGCATCGCATTCCCAGGCGTCGAAAAGGTCTCCTCAACGATGCTAACATAAGCAAGTCGAATCGAGAAGGGCTCACAGCGAGCGATAACTATTGACATTGCCGGTCAATTCTTCCTATTGTTTCTTTCAAGAGAAACTAGGAGGCAGCTATGGATCAACAGCATGAACTCCCCGGAATCTTCGCCGCCATCACGGATGCGCAGGAGATGGAATCCTTTTTCCGGGAGATCTTCACCCCCAAGGAGCTCAAGGACCTGGCCCTCAGGTGGCAGCTCCTCAAGGAGCTCTACGAGGGCCAGTCCCAACGCGGCATCGCCGAGAGACACGGCATCAGTCTGTGTAAGATCACCCGCGGATCGAAGATCCTCAAGCAGGAGCATTCCATCACCCGCCGGATCCTGGCAACCCACTACGCCAAGAAAGGAAACGCATGAGCAACGTACTGGATTCAATACCACAACCCGATAATAACGGGTACTTCGGCCCCTTCGGCGGCAGCTTCGTGCCGCCACCCATCCAGGAGGTCATGCACCAGATCACGCAGGCCTACTTGACCATCAAGGACGACGAGGATTTCCTCCGCGAACTGCACTCCCTTTACGCCCACTATGTCGGGCGCCCGAGCCCGGTCTTTCATGCCCGCAACCTCTCGCGCAGCATCGGCGGGGCCCAGATCTACCTCAAACGCGAAGACCTGAACCACACCGGGGCCCACAAGATCAACCACTGCCTGGGTCAGGCCCTGCTGGCCAGGAAGATGGGCAAGACCACCATCATCGCCGAAACCGGGGCCGGTCAGCACGGCGTGGCCCTGGCCACGGCCGCGGCCCTCCTGGGACTGAAATGCGACATTTACATGGGCGAGATCGACATCGTGAAGGAAAAACCCAATGTCATCCGCATGAAGATCCTGGGCGCGCGGGTCATCCCGGTGGAGCGCGGCACAAAAACCCTCAAGGACGCGGTGGACGCCGCCTTCGAGGCCTACCTGCAAGACCCCGTCACCCAGTTCTATGCCATCGGCTCGGTGGTGGGACCGCATCCCTTCCCCATGATGGTGCGGGACTTCCAGAGTATCGTGGGCCGGGAGGCCCGGCAGCAGTTCCTCGACCTGACGGGAAGGCTGCCCGACAATCTGGTGGCCTGTGTGGGAGGTGGTTCGAACGCCATGGGGCTCTTCACCGCCTTTCTGGAGGATACGAGCATAAGGATCTACGGGGTCGAACCGGCCGGCCTGGGCCTTGAGGACGGCCAGCATGCCGCCACCCTCACCCTGGGATCGCCCGGCGTGCTGCACGGCTTCAAATCCTATCTGCTGCAGGACGCCTCCGGTGAGCCGCTGCCGGTCTACTCCGTGGCCAGCGGTCTCGACTACCCGGGCGTGGGTCCGCAGCACAGCCTCCTCAAGGAGATCGGCCGCGTGCATTACGTCACCGCCGACGATCGACAGGCCATCGACGCCTTCTTCGCGCTTTCACGCGTGGAGGGCATCATCCCGGCCCTGGAGAGCGCCCATGCGGTGGCCTTTGCCCTGCAGCTGGCCGCCACGCTCGATCCCGACCAGACCATCCTCGTCAACCTCTCCGGCCGGGGCGATAAGGATATCGACTTCGTCACCGAGACCTACGGCCGGGATTACGGCATCACCTAGGGGACGGTGGCCGCAGGTATTCAAAATCACATGCACCGCTGCCAGCCTTGGCGGCAGGGTCGTGTTTTCGGGAGGGGCAGTCCCTGCATTGAGCGGGGGCGGTTCATGGAGTTGCACGCCGGGCGGGGATCTTTCCCTGCCGGAGGTGGAGCTCCAGACGCTTCAGCCGCGGTATGATCAGCCTGCCGCACCGATAGAGCCACCCGAGGACCCTGTGCTTGATGCTGGACATATTGCATCCTTCAAACTATTCCATTGGGCAACTATCTATCTCTAGCATACCCCCCCGTTCCGGGGTCAGGACAACCCTGCCCAGCATCAGACATCAACCGCCTTCTTTGTTCCTCTAGGCAGGCGCTCCTCTCCCTTTTCATATGCAAAAGGGGCTTGAGCTTATGGGCCTGATGATTTATGGTCTGCAGATTATCCGTAAGGCAACTTCAGAAAATCGTTAAGGAGGAGTTCAATGAAGCGTATCGTCAGCCTTTTCGTATGCATCATGATGGTTTTCCTGTTCAGCGGCTGTTCGCAGAAGGGAGAGCAGACCGCCAGCCCCCAGAAGCGTTTTGCCACCATCGGCACCGGCGGGGTCACCGGGGTCTACTACCCTGCCGGCGGTGCCATCAGCAAGATTGTCAACAAAAAACACGACCAGTACGGCCTCAAGGTGACGGTGGAATCCACCGGCGGTTCGGTCTTCAACGTCAACGCCATCCTTTCCGGTGACCTCGAGTTCGGGGTGGTGCAGTCCGACCGCCAGTCCCAGGCCCTCAACGGCACCGCCGAGTGGGCCGACAAGGGCCCGCAGGAAAGGCTGCGCGCCGTCTTCGCCATGCACTCCGAACCGGTCAACCTGATCGCCGCCGATGATGCCGACATCCATACCATCGCCGACCTCAAGGGCAAAAAGGTCAATGTGGGCCAGCCCGGCAGCGGCAACCGCGGCAACGCCCTTGACACCATCGCGGCCTTCGGCCTGGACTGGGAAAAGGAGCTCATCGCCGAGGGTCTCAAGCCGGCCGAGAGCGCCAAGATGCTGCAGGACGGACGCATCGACGCCTACTTCTACACCGTGGGGCATCCCAACGGCTCCTTCATGGAGGCCTCCGCCGGCCGCCGCACGGTGCACTTCGTGCCCATCGAGGGTCCCGCCATCGACGAGCTGATCGCTGCGCACCCCTACTATGCCAAGGCCTACATCCCCATCAGCCAGTACCCCAGCGTGACCAATGAGGCCGACGTGCCCACCTACGGCGTAAAGGCCACCCTGTGCACCTCGGCCGATGTGCCCGATGAGGTGGTCTACGCCCTCACCAAGGAGGTCTTCGACAACCTCGACGAGTTCAAGGCCCTGCATCCGGCCTTCGCCACCCTCACGCGGCAGAACATGCTGGAGGGACTGAGCGCCCCCCTTCACCCCGGGGCCCTGAAATACTACCGGGAAGCCAGCCTGAAATAGCACCACCCCCAGGCGGGCCCCTTAAAGGGGCCCGCCTGGTTCCCACGCATGGCAGGGGTATCCACCCCGAGGAGACCACAGGCATGGGTATGATCCCCAGGCAAGCCCTGGACCCTCATTGACGCCGCAGGCGGTAAGGGAATTCGACCCATGGCGATTCAAGATCCGGAGGGATGTTTTGCTGGAAGACACGCTCGATCAGAAAGGGCTCGAAGAGGCCCAGCGCATCTTCGAAGAGGCCGAGGGCATCACCAAGACGCTTAGTGGCTGGCAGAATTGGCTGATCCCGCTCAT
The DNA here is from genome assembly GCA_964618975.1 of uncultured Bacteriovoracaceae bacterium. Taxonomy (GTDB): domain Bacteria; phylum Desulfobacterota; class Desulfomonilia; order UBA1062; family UBA1062; genus CAZUDI01. The sequence continues at coordinate 37,804 of CAZUDI010000019.1, forward strand.
CGCAGCGGCCTGGTCCCTCTTCCAGCTGTCGATCTCCTCCTTCTTTCTCCTGGAGGCCACCGTGATCCGGAGCGTGCATCTGGCCTTCGCCCTGAGCCTGGTCTTCCTGGCCCACCCCATGATCAAGAAACCACGCCGGACAAGGCTGCTTCAGTATCTCGGCATCAAGGACCGTTTCACGCTGCTGGATTACGTCTTGGCCGCCAGCGCCTGCCTGCTGGCGCTCTATATCGTCATCGACTATGTCGGCATCAGCCAGCGCCAGGGCGCACCCCTCACACGCGACCTCATTGTCGGTTTCGCCCTCGTAATCCTGCTGCTGGAGGCCGCCAGGCGCGTGGTGGGCCCGGCCCTACCGATCGTGGCCACGGGCTTCATCCTCTACGCCTTTTTCGGGCCCTGGATGCCCGAGCCCCTGTCCTTCAAGGGCGTCTCGATCAACCGCTTCATCGGCCAGCTGACGTTGTCGACCGAGGGCATCTACGGCGTGCCGCTGGATGTTTCGGCCACGATCGTCTTTCTGTTCGTGCTCTTCGGGGCCATGCTCGACAAGGCCGGGGCCGGCCGGTATTTCGTGGACATCGCCTTCAGCCTGCTGGGGCGCTTCAAGGGCGGCCCGGCCAAGGCCGCCGTACTGGCCAGCGGCATGACCGGCATGGTCTCGGGCTCGAGCATCGCCAATACGGTCACCACGGGCACCTTCACCATCCCGCTGATGAAGAGCGTGGGCTACCCGCCGCACAAGGCCGGCGCCGTGGAGGTGGCCTGCAGCACCAACGGCCAGCTCATGCCGCCCATCATGGGCGCGGCGGCCTTCATCATCGCCGAATACTGCAACGTAGAGTATGTACAGGTGATCAAGGCCGCCTTCATCCCGGCTGTGGTCTCCTACATCGCGCTGATGTTCATCACGCACGTCGAGGCCGGCAAGCTGGGGCTGACGGGCCTGTCCAAAGAGGAGCTACCGCCCTTCGGCAAGACCTTCATCCAGGGGCTGCATTTCCTGATTCCACTGGGAGTCCTGATCGTGGAGCTGGTGACCTTCCGTCATTCACCGCAGCTGGCGGCCTTCCGCGCCATCGTGGCCCTGGCGCTCCTGATCCCGGTCCAGAACGTAGTCGCGGCCCTGGTGCGCGGGAAACCGTTGGGGAAGGCCCTCAGGCGTAGCGCCTTCCAGATCTGGGAGGCCCTGGTCTCAGGCGGCAAGAACATGATGGGCATCGGCGTGGCCGTGGCCGCGGCCGGCATCATTGTGGGCATCGTCACCCTGGGCCTGGGCGGCATCATCACCGAGGTGATCGAGGTCATCTCCGGGGGCAACTTCATCCTGATCCTCATCATCACCGCCATCACCAGCCTGCTGCTGGGCATGGGGCTGCCCACCACAGCCAACTACATCGTCATGGCCTCGCTGACCGCGCCGGTGATCGTGACCCTGGGGGCCGATGCCGGCGTGGTCTTCCCGCTGCTGGCGGCGCATCTCTTTGTCTTCTTCTTCGGCATCCTGGCCGACGACACCCCGCCGGTGGGGCTGGCGGCCTTTGCCGCCTCGGCCATCGCCAAGTCCGACCCCATCAAGACCGGCATCCAGGGTTTCCGCTATGACATGCGCACCGCAATCTTGCCCTTCATGTTCATCTTCAATACCGACCTGCTGCTGATCGATGTGCACAGCTTCTGGTATGCCACCTGGATCTTCCTGACCTCGATCATCGCCATGTTCGCCTTTGTCTCCCTGGTGCAGAATTTCTTCCTGGTGAAGAACCGCTGGTACGAGGGACTGCTGCTGCTGGTGAGCTTCATGGTGATCATGCGGCCCTACCTGTTCGCCGGCAAGCTGGGCTTCGAAGGCGAGCCCCTGGCGGCCTATGCCCTGGGGCTGATCTGCTATTTCACCGTCTTCGGCCTGCAGTACCTGCGCCGGGCACGCCAGACAGACAGCCCGTCCCTGGCCTGAAATGATACCAATCGACCTCCCCCAGCCCCCTCCTTTCAGGAGGGGGCTATGCCCGTCCACCCGGAGCAGGCCACGTGTGAAACCCATGTGGCCTGCTCCGGGTGGACGTGATAAATACATGTTGTTTCTTAAAGGATCGACCTGCAAGAGGCGGTTTACCCCTTGCGATTCAGAGCCCTTGGTGAAAACTAACTCGGATTATGCAAGGGCCTCATCGGCGAGTATGATCTCGATGCGTTCCTTGTCCCGACCCGGATTCCGGCGTCTGAGTCTGATGCCGCCAACCTCCCCGGTCTTCCTGAGATGAGTGCCACCACAGGGAACACGTGCGAAGCCCTCGATCTCCCAATAACGCCGTCCCTGCTCCTGATCGCTGAAGGCGCTGAGGATGTCACGATCGGCACTGATCATGGCCATGGTCTCTTCCAAGAGCCCCTCCATGAGCGGCTGAAGATTCCCGGACCAGGCGAAATCCAGCCGTGCCTTGTCCGCGGCGATATGGGCCCCGATCTTCCGGGCGCCTGCCAGGGTGCGGCCGGCCAGCACCAGCACGATCTCGGCCGCAAAGTGCAGGCGCATCAGCCGATAGCGTCTTTCCCAGTCGATGGCCATCCCGACCTGATCGCCCGTTTTGAGTCCGCAAGTGTTTTCCAGGGTATAGACGATCTCGCGGCCTTCCTGGTGGGCATCCATGACCCGCCGGTTGGCGATGGTGCCGCGGTCGCTCTCCTGCGCGCCGGAAAAGACGAAGAAGATCGTTTCCGCCAGGGTGATGTCACGGCCATCGATATCCGTGATCCGGGTTGCCAGCGTGGTCCGATACGGATCATCCCAAAACACCTTGCGTGTCATGGCGGCCTCCTGTGCCTGATGCCATACAATGTATGGATACATACTGTCCGAGTGCCCTTCTTTTGTCAATAATATTCAAGACGTTATAACTATCACCTGCCGGGCGGCCCTGCGGGTTGTCGTTCGATTGTCCGGATGGAAAAGGTCTGAAGGCACCCCGCTTGCTTAAGCGCTGCCAACATATTATTATCAGAGTAGTAATATAGTGTTGTCTGATCTGTAAGGAGGTTGGTCATGCGCACAAACATCGTCAGTGTATTGCTCGCTATCTTTCTGTCCCTGAATGGCTGCATCGTCTCCAAAACCCCTGAGGAAGATGCCCTCATTATCTACAGCCAGGACGTGCTCACCTTCTGCCTGCAGGCCCTGCCGGAAAGCGGGCCGTACACCTGGTATCTGGACGGTGAGCCGCTTCCCGGGGCGGTTGAGGCATGCTATACCTATGCCCCGCAGGCGGCCGACTGCGGCGAACATACCCTTGTGGCCTCAGCTGGCGCCGACAGCCGCCAGTGGCGCCTGCACGTGCTGGACGACACCTTCGAGGGCACGGACCCCTGTGTCACGGACGTGGAGGCCGCCTTTGCCGCCCTGCCCGAACGCGGCACGCGGCTGGCCCTGTGGGACGAAGGGCTTATCCCCTGGCCGCGCTATACCCAGGCCGTGCTCAACGAGATCGGCATCGACAACCACTTCCAGGGCATCCAGCGGCTGCGCAAGGGGCCCTGTGTGGTGATCTCGGGCAGCAACATCCTCGACCGAACCGGCTCGATCTTCATCGCATGCCTGGGCTCGCGCGCCTCAGAGGGTGCCTTCGGCTCCAACATCGGCGCCACGGGCCTGCCCAAGCCTGTCGACCGGCTCATCATGGCCGTCGAGGTGGCTTCGGGCCAGCTCTGGCACGCGGGCGGCATGGATGTGGAGGGTGACATCCTGGCCATCCCGCTAGAGGAATATCAGACCGACCTCGTCTCCAAAATCTTCTTCTATGACCTCTCGCGCCCGGACAAGCCTCGGCGCCTGGACACCTGCATCGATCGCACGCAAGGGGAGATCGTTTACAAGTCAGGGGCGGTGGCCCTGGCGCGCCTGGTCGACGGTACCTACCTGCTGGCTTCCTGGGACACGCGCGAGCTGCACTTCTACCGCTCGTGCACATCCGAGATCGCCGACGGCTTCGACCAGAAAAACGTGGCCGTCTGGCACACGGACGCGCTGGTGGTGGGAGAGGGCCTGCCGGAAGGCTTTAGCGCCCAGACGATCAACTTCGTGCGCCAGACGGACGGCGCACTCTACCTGGTGGCCCTGGACGGCAACAACGGTGATCTGGGTCCCTTCCTGCCCTTCCTGGAAATCGAAAACATCGCCGAGCTCTTCTGTGTGGAGTTCCCGGGGGAGGCCCCCCTGGCTGAACCGCGCATCACCAAGCTGGCTTCGCGCCGCTTTTCGAGCGGCGAAGAGGACAACCCCCTGCTGCCCTCATGGCGTATCCCCTCCTACTGCGACTTCGTGGCCGCGGCCGGGGTCTATCTCCCACCCCAGGGAGGCCTGGCGCTCTACTCTGCCCCGCACTACCGCAGTGCCGGCCTCATCCGCGGGTCGGAGTTCTGGGAGAGCACGGCCTATGAATAAATGCATTATCACCACCAAGAGACCATGGGTATGAACCCCAGGGCAAGCCCTGGACCCGCATTGACGCCACAAGTAGCAAGGCAAAGCGACCCTCAAGCGATTTGGTTGCCGTGCCTTCTCATGGAAGTTTCTGAAGGGGATGGGGGGGGGAACTGTCAGCCGAACGCCTGCTTTCAAGAAGGTTTCCCCATCATACGGAACACCCCCTCTTCACTCACCACAATCTGTATCTCACTATCACTATAATAAGTACGTCTCAGACGGGGACGTGCGCCTGCCGGTAGAAGCGCTGGAAGGCCGACGGGAGGTCGCGGTAATCCCGGTCCTTCAGCAGAGGGGTAAGGTCGGCCGAATTGTAGGTGTGCCAGTAGAGGATCGGCGCCTTCCCCTCGCTATCGAGCACCGCGGCGAAGGTCTTGGAGGTGTAGGTGGGGTCCAGCCGGATGCCCTCGCGGTGTTCGAGCTCTTTTAGGGCCCGCAGGCCCTCCGAGGTGGGATCGCCGTAGGCCCTTCCGAAATAGGCGTCCAGCACCCGGGGCGCCCGCAGCTCGAGCGTGGGCACCCCGGCGTCGTTCTTCCTCATCAAGGCGTGCGTACGGCGCATGAGGGCCAGGACCGTCTCCGGGGTCGCCATGGGTAGCGGCCCCAGATGTGAGGCCGTCACCCGCACGCCCACCACCTCGGTGTCGATCCCCGCCAGGGCCGTCCCCAGGGCCAGCCCGGCCAGGGTACCGTTGGAACCCAGCGGGCAGAAGATGGTGTGCGGGCAGGGCAGGAGGCCGTCGGCGACCTGCTGCCTGAGCTCGAAGGCGGCATTGACGAACCCCAGGGTGCCGACCGGCGACGAGCCCCCGGCATACAGAAAATAGGCCCGCGGATACATAAGTCTGGCCGTGGTGTAGAAGGCCAGGCCCGTCTTCAGGATCGTACGGGTATAGACCAGGCGGGCTTTGAAGCTCCCAAAGAGCAGTAGATTCTGTCGCACGTAGCTCGTAAGGGGCTGGTCGAAGAGCAGCAGGGTGCACCCGAGCCCGAGGCGCTGGCAGAAGACGGCCGTGGCCAACCCGTGGTTGGTCCCGATGCCCCCCATGGTGACTACGTGCCTCTTCCCACGCCGGAGGGCATCGGCCAGGATGAACTCCAGCTTGCGGACCTTGTTGCCGCCATAGACTTCCGAGCTCCTGTCATCCCGCTTGATCCAGATGTTGCCCCGACCGGTACGCTCCAGCCGCTGTACGGACGTGGGAAGGTTTCCCAGGGGTATCCAGGCCAGAGATCCCGCCAGGGCGGGATAGCGCTCGAAGAGAGGGATCTTCATGGGTCGAGCCAGTCCTCCTTGTGTCGAATATCGTCCAGATCGATGCCTCTCCCTCGCAGCTGTCGGCGGCGCACCCGGTAGAAGAGCACCCCCGAGGCGATAAAGCCCAGGAAAAGGGCGATCTTGAGCGGCGAGCGCAGCTCGACGAGGATGACGCTGCCGAAGAACGCCACCATGGCGCAACCCGTGAGCGGACAGAACCAGAGCCAGAAACCCTTGAGCCGGAAACGCGAGGCCCTCCAGGCCGCGGGATAGCGCCGCGGAAGGACCCAGGCCGCCAGGAGCACGGGCACGAAGATCAGCATCCCCCCCAGGGCGGCATAGGAGGCGAAAGTCTCCAGCGAAAACCCCGTCAGAACGCCGGCAACGGAGAGGGCCCAGATGAGGATCAGGAGCACATGGGGGGTGGAAAAGCGCCGGTTCACCCTCCCCAGGGCCTGAGGCAGAATGCCGTCGTCGACCATGGCCAGCAGGGACTTGGTGCCCACGATGAAGAGGGCGTTGAGGGTGGTGGTCAACGCCAGGATGGCCCCACCCGCCAGGAAAAACAGCAACCCTCCCCGGGACAGGACCATCTCGCCGACCATGATCAGCGGCTCGCTCTGGGCGGCGGTCTGCTCCCAGGGCAACGCCCCCACGGTGGCCGTGGCCACGAGCACATAGACGGCCACGATGAGGGGAAAGGCGATGAAGAGGGCACGGGGGATCACCCGCCCGGGATCCCTGATCTCGCCTCCGAGTTCGATGATGCCGTTGGCCCCGAAGTAGGTGAAGGTGAGCAAGGCCACGCCGAGGAGAAAGCCTCCGGCACCCTTGGGGAAAAACGGCTCAAAATTTGCGCTTTCCAGGTGCACCAGGCCGCAGGTGGCGTAGTATATGAGGGCCCCGATCAGCACGATCACCATGAGCCCCTGCACGGTGGCGGCCAGCCGCACCCCCATGAGGTTCACGATCAAGAAGGCGCTCAGGATGGCCACGGCCATGAATTCCACGGGGATCCGCGGGGCGAAGTAGTGGGCATAGCGCCCGCAGGCCAGGGCGTAGAGGGGGATCTGGCCGAAGAACGATGTCAGCACATATGTCCACACCCCCACGAAGGCCAGGGCCGGAGAAACCATGCGGCTGGGGTAGCGGTAATTGCCGCCGGTAGCCGGCAGGGCCGAGCCCAGCATGGCCAGCGGCAGCATGCTGAGGAAGACCGGGATCACCGCCAGGGCAAAGGCCAGCGGCAGTGCCGGACCGGTGATCTTCAAGACGATACCCGTCAGGACAAAGATCCCCCCGCCGATGGTGAAGCCCACGGCGATAAAGGTCACCCCGAACAGTCCCAGAACGCGTTTCAGCCGCCCAGGAGCCACGCCCCTCCCCCGACAATTACCCCATCCCGTGCCAGACTCCATCGCCACGCCGAGCACTCATCAACAGGTGCCACCTGACGGGTACCATCCTACGGATACCGACCAGAATAGCCGTCGAACGGCGGTAAGCCGCAACCACAGTATACATGATTATGGCGCCTGACACCCGTCCGAAATCGCGTCGACCTGCCGTCTGCGCCAAAATGACGTGGCTATGGGGATGATCCCCGGGCCAAGCTCTGGACCTGCCTTGACGCCGCAAGCGGTGGGAAATTCGACCCATAGCCATTAGAAAGGCAAAGGAAGAGCTTCTACCGAGTTCGGAATACCGCTAGTGGACGACCAGAACAGCCTGAGGGCTGGGCAGCGGGGGACGGTCCTCATTTAGGACATCCCCCTGCCGGCACCTCGGCGTCCCCGGTGCCGGCAGGGGCTTCCTTGCCCGGGCACTCTGCCAGAAAGTCCTTTGATCCGCGAGAGATCCATGCTAGCTGAAGGGGGTATGCCTTTGACTTATCGGCATCTTCAGTTCCGGCCCCCGAAAAACGCGCACCCCTGGCGACGCATTACATTCCAGGCGCATCCACCTGCCCTGCACACCTTTGACCCGCAACCCCGTCTGAGAGGTGACGCCCATGCCTGATGATACCAGACGCTGTGAACAGTGTGGCAAGCGCCGGGTGACCCGGCGCGTCTTCCTGATCGACGGCCGGTGGGTCTGCACCAAGTGCCTCTACGGTGATGTCGCGCCCTTCGAGATCTACCCCATCGGGGTAGTGCGCAACACCTGTGCGCGCTCCGAGGATGATTTCGGGGTCTGCGGCGGCGGTGAGGATGTCTCCTCCATCGAGTTGCACCCCTCCCAGGCGCCCTTCCTCTACCACATCGAGGACGAAAGGGAGCTGACCGTCGTCTACTACCTGCACCAGGCCCGCGCGATCAGGTCCGTCTTCGCGCGCGGGCTGGACGGCAAGCGGGTGGGGGTCTTCGCCTCACGCACGCCAGATCGTCTCTCGCACATCGCCGTCCAGGACGTGACCCTGCTGCGCGTGGAGGGCACCACGCTCATCGTACGCGGACTCGACGCCGTCGACGGCAGCCCCGTGCTGGACATCAAGCTGGGCTGGCACGCCCTGCAGGATTGACCGACCCGCAGGGGCACCTTCGTTAAAATTACGAATAAGCGCATAATAGAAGATGAGAAGAGCTACCGTGCTATCCTTGCCTGGGAAAAAATCATGAATGAAGTCAAGTTACTAATTTTCTGTAAATTATCTCAGCATCTCCGAAGCCATAATTTAGGCAGCCATTCTGCCATCCTCATTCGACACCGCTACCTCACCCTCGAAGGTGAGGTAGCGGCGGTCCATCCATTCCTCGGATGTCTCCAGGGCCAGGGCCGTTATCGGGTGCAGGCAGGCATCTTGGGCCGTTTTTGTGCACACAAAGAAAATCCGACCGGGAGACCCGGCCGGTGTAATGGGAAAAGAAGCTAAATATTCTATGGATATTAACGACGAGCCAGCCACGAATCCCCTCGGCGCCACCAGCACTCAGAGGGGCCGCCCCTGGCTCAGGGCCGTCTATTTCTTGAGAGAGCAGGTCACGTCGCGGCCGTGGCGGCGGGTGAAGCGCACGCCCAGGGCAACCAGGGAGAGGGTGCCGATACTCAGAAAGAGGGCGCTCATGACTTGGCCCTCCGCTCGTTGATGGCCTCAGCGATGAAATTCTTGAAGCCCAGCAGCACGCCGCCGATCAGGCCAAGGAGGGTGAAGTTGGGGGCCATGTGGGTGACCTGATCGAGATAGATCCCGCCGTAGAGGCCCAGGAAGGTCATGATTACCAGCACGAAGCCGTAAGAGCTGATGCGGCACAGCCGGTTGGCCAGAATCCGTGGCATCTTATCCCTGCGCATGGTCCACCTCCTCCTTGTTTGCCTTTGCCCTTACCTTAAAAGAGCTGCGCGATAACGTGACGCGCCGGAGCCGTATTAACGCCCACCAGCAGGGTCACGAGGACGAAAACCGCCGTGGCCTCGGCCGGGGTGAGTCCGAGCACCCGGTAGGTGAAACGCACCCCGATCCCGGTCAGAAACAGGCATCCAATGACGATCCACAGTGTTATCATGGTCTCTCTCCTTTTTTCAGAATCTATCTCTCATAAGGCAAGGTGCGTGCCAGGGGGAATCAATTTGTATCTTATTGTTTTGATTGATTATTTACCGTGACCGCACCCCCTTGATCTGCCATTCTGGCATCCGGGCGCGCCCCGGGGTACAGGTGCTGGTACATTTTGGCAAAATAAAGGGCAAAAGGGAGCGAACGACCTGCCATTCTGGCATAATAAATCGGCCGGTTCCTGGGAATAAGCCCGGGGGACAGCCCTAGGAGGAACGCGCCGTGACCTGACCAGCCAGGGCGCGGGTACCGGCCGGCAGGTCGGTATCGTCGAGGCCCCTCTCTCGCAGCAGCCCCCGGTACACGAGCCGAGTGCCGGGCTCAATGCCGGGTATTGGCGAGCGCGCATGCGCCTCGATCAGTTCGATTACCCCTGGGGCGCGGGTATGGATACGTCCTTCCACCAGGGCAATCACACACGCGGCGGCCTCCAGGTCGTCGAGCCGGTGCGAGATGTGTATGATGGTCTTGCCCAGGGTACGGTTGAGCTCGCACACCGTCTCCAGCAGCACAAGGCGATTGGCCGGATCGAGCATGACCGTGCCCTCGTCCAGCACGAGCACGTCCACGTCCAGGGCCAGCTGGCCGGCGAAGACCACCTTGGCGAGCTGACCACCGGAGATGGCCGAGGTCAGTGCGTGTCGCAGGTCCTGGCTGTGGGTGGCCCCCAGGGCCTGATCAATACGGTGCGCAATCTCGGAACAGTCGAGCCCCAGGTTCTCCGGGCCGAAGGCGATGTCTTCCTCCACCACGAGGCTTACCACCTGGTTCTCGGGGTTGGCCAGTACCAGCCCCACCCGCAGCCCGTGATTGTCGACCCGTCCCGCATGCGGAGTCAGAATTCCGGCCAGGATATGCGCCAGGGTCGTCTTGCCGGAACCGTTCGGCCCCACGATGCCGCAGTAGCTCCCCTGGGGCACATCAAGGCAAATGTCATCCAACACGCAGCGCTGGCCATAAAAAAAGCTCACGCCATCAAGGGTGACGGCATGAGCCCGATTGCCTTGATTGTTGTCCTTACTCAGCCTTGGCCTCGCCCATGGGTTCCACCCACTCCATGATCACGAGGGGTGCCCCGTCTCCCTTACGGTTCTTGTAGCGCATGATGCGGGTGTACCCGCCGGGACGACCCGCGAAACGGGGAGCGAGCTCCTTGAAGAGCTTGCCGAGGGCCTCCTTGGTCTTGACGTTCTTGGTGGCACGCCTGATGGCGGCGAGATCCCCTTTCTTGCCGAGGGTTATCATCCTGTCGGCCAGCCTCCTGAGCTCCTTGGCCTTGGCCTCCGTGGTGGTGATACGATCGTGGAGGATCAGTGAGGTGACCAGGTTATTGAGCATGGCCTCGCGGTGATCCGTGGTCCGTCCGAGTTTTCTTCCTGAAATTTGATGATACATCTCTCCCGCCTCTTCCTACTTGCTTTCTTCTTCTTCCATCTTCTTCCTGCGCGACTCGATCTCCTCGTGAGAAGGTAGATTGGGAAGATTCATGCCGATATGCAGGTCCATTTTCGCGAGTTTTTCCTTGATCTCCTCCAGCGACTTGCGGCCGAAGTTCTTGGTCTTCAGGAGTTCGGCCTCACTCTTCTGGACGAGTTCGTAGATATAGGTCATGTTGGCATTCTTCAGGCAGTTGGCCGAGCGCACCGAAAGCTCCAGCTCTTCCACGGTGCGGAAGAGGTTCTCGTTAAGTTCGCGCTCGCCATCTTCGCCCTCGTCGGCGCCCTCAATCTCATCCTCGTGGAAGTTGATGAAGACGTTCATGTATTCCTTCTGGATCTTGGCCGCATAGGCCAGGGCGTCCTCGGGCCGGACCACGCCGTTGGTCCACACCTCCAGTGAAAGGCGGTCATAGTCCGTGCGCCGCCCCACGATGGTGGGGGTCACGTTGAAGGAGACGCGCCGTACCGGCGTAAAGATGGCGTCGATGGCGATCCAGCCAGGGGTGTCAATCTTCTCCTTGTTGATCTCGGCCGGCACGTAACCGCTGCCCCAGTCGACACGCATCTCCATCTTGAGGGTCATATTGCTTTCAATGGTGGCGATGTGCTGGTCGGGATTGATGACCTCACACTGGGCCCCGGTCACGATATCGCTGGCCTTGACCGTGCATGGTCCCTGCTTCTCGAGGCTGACGATCCGCGGCTTGTCGGAATGCATCTTCAGGACCACATTCTTGAGGTTGAGGATAATGTCGGTGACATCCTCGAATACACCCGGGATACTGGAGAATTCATGCAGCACACCCAACTCGTCATCGAACTTGACGCCAATGATGGCAGCACCGTAGATGGATGAGAGCAGAATCCTTCTCAGAGAATTCCCAACCGTGACCCCGAACCCTCTCTCTAGAGGCTGCGCATTGAACCTTGCATACGAATCGGTATGCGTAGCCTCGACGATCTCCAACTTGTTCGGTTTTATGATTTCCTTCCAGTTCTTCTCTATCATCCCTACCCTTGCCTTCACTATTATTTCGAATAGTATTCCACGATTAAGGTTTCCTCAACCGCCATTGGCATCTCACTTCTCTCAGGCAATGCCTTGACGACACCCTTCCTGGCCTGGGAATCCACTTCGAGCCAGCCCACGAATCCCCTCTGTTCCATATTCTCCAACGCTGAACCGATCACGCCGAGGTTCCTGCTCTTTTCCTTGACCTCGATCTGATCACCCGCGTCCACGATAAAGGAAGGGATATCGGTCTTGCGACCATTGACCATGAAATGACCGTGGGAGATGAGCTGGCGCGCCTCGGCGCGTGAGGCCGCAAAGCCCATGCGGTAGACGATGTTGTCCAGTCGGCGCTCCAGGAGCTGCAGGAGGTTCTCTCCCGTCGCCCCGCGACGACGTTTGGCCTGGTCGTAATACCTCCGAAACTGGGATTCTGAAACCCCATAGGTGGTACGTACCTTCTGCTTTTCCCTCAGATGAAGACGGTAGTCGCTCTGCCGGATCCTTCGCTGGCCGTGTTGTCCGGGAGGATAGTTCCTCGACTCGATCGCACACTTGTCCGTATAGCACCGTTCTCCCTTGAGAAACAGTTTCGATCCCTCTCTGCGACAAATTTTGCACACAGGACCCGTATATCTCGCCAAGACTCTTCCTCCTTTACTTACACCCGTCTTTTCTTCGGTGGTCTGCACCCGTTATGGGGGATGGGTGTGACATCCTTGATTCCGTTGATCCTTATACCGCTTGCGTTGATAGTTCTCAGGGCGGACTCGCGTCCCGAGCCGGGACCCTTGATGTAGGCAAACGCCGTGCGCATGCCGAATTCGAGAGCCTTGCGGCTGACTTCCTGTGCCGCGATCTGCGCCGCAAAGGGGGTGGACTTCCGGGACCCCTTGAATCCGTGTGCTCCGGCGCTTGACCATGCCAGGGTGTTGCCCTGCAGGTCGGTGATCGTGATGATGGTGTTGTTGAAGGTGGCCTGGATATGCACGACGCCTTCAGGTACATCCTTCTTGACCTTCTTCTTACCTGTCCTCTGTTTGGGTCTTGCCATGACAACTCCTCTAGCTTATTTCCGCTTCCCGACAACAACCCGTCGGGGGCCCTTTCTCGTGCGCGCATTGTTATGTGTGTGCTGACCACGGACAGGCAGCCCTTTCCGATGGCGCAGGCCACGATAGCTGGCGATATCCATGAGCCGCCGGATATTCATGTTCACCTCGCGCCTGAGGTCTCCTTCCACCATCAGTTTCTTCTCGATGTAATCCCTGAGCTGGGCAACCTGCTGTTCCGTCAGATCATCGCTCTTGATGGACGGGTCGATATCGATCTCGGCGACAATCTTTTGCGCCGTCGTTCTTCCGATACCATAGATGTATGTCAGTGCGATATCGATACGCTTGTTCCGTGGTAAGTCAACACCAGATATACGTGCCAAGACAGCCCTCCTTACCCTTGTCTCTGATTGTGTCTCGGATTGTCACAGATTACCCGTATCACACCGTTTCTCTTGATGACCTTGCATTTTCTGCACCGTCTTTTCACCGAAGCCCTAACCTTCATCTTACCTCACCTCATTTTGACCGATATACGATTCTGCCCTTCGTCAGGTCGTAGGGGGAAATCTCCACCTGCACCTTGTCTCCGGGCAGAATCCGGATGTAATGCATCCTCATCTTGCCCGAGATATGGGCAAGTATCTGGTGTCCGTTCTTGAGCTCTACCCGAAACATGGCGTTGGGCAGTGGCTCAACGACCACACCTTCTGTCTCGATTACATCCTTTGCCATACCTTCCCTTAAGCCCCTAGGGCGGCCCGGATCGCATCCTGGACCCCCTGCATGGATGCCGTGCCATCAATCTTACGCACTATGTTCTTTTTCGAATAGTATTCAATCAGAGGAGAGGTCTGGCTGTGGTAGGTCGTCAGCCTCTGCCGGATAGTCTCTTCCTGATCGTCATCCCGCTGATAAAGTTCAGCGCCGCACTTGTCACAGACCCCCTCCTGCTTGGGGGGGTCGAACTCGATGTGGTGCATGTAACCACACCCCTTGCAGGTCCTGCGCCCGGTAAGGCGTCCGATAAGATGGTTGTCGGGTACCTCGATCACCACCACGTGATCGATGCCCTTGCCCATCTTGTCCAGCAGGCCGTCCAGGGCCTTGGCCTGCTCCAGGGTGCGTGGAAATCCATCCAGCACGAACCCTTTCGCGCAGTCGGCCTTGTTGAGGCGCTCTTCCACCACGCCGATCACCACATCATCCGGGACGAGTTCGCCCTTGTCCATACAGGTCTTGGCCTTGAGCCCCATGGGGGTGCCTTCCTTCACCGCGGCCCGGAACATGTCGCCCGTGGAAACCTGCGGAACGCCGAGGCGCTCGATCATCCTTTTGGCCTGTGTACCCTTCCCCGCTCCTGGTGGACCTACTAAGATAATGTTCATAGCATCTCCTTGAAAATTGGATTGTATTTCATCGCCTGCCCTTGATGCGTCCTGTTTTCAGCAACCCTTCGTACTGACGGGAGATAAGATGTGATTCTATCTGGCTCATGGTGTCGAGGGACACGCCGATCACGATCAGCAGCGAGGTACCGCCGAAATAGAACGGGACGTTCGCCTTGGATATGAGCAGCTGCGGCAACACGCACACCACACAGAGATAAACGGCACCCACGAAGGTAAGACGGCTCAGCACCCGGTCGAGATATTCCGCCGTGGCCTTGCCGGGACGGATTCCCGGCACATAACCACCATGTTTCTTCAGATTGTCGGCCACATCCACGGGGTTGAACACCACCGCGGTGTAGAAATAGGTGAAGAAGACGATCGCCGCCACATAGATGAGGTTATAGATCAGGTTGCTCGGGTTCAGGGCGTCCGCCGTGATCTTCATCCAGCCCACCTGCGGGAAGAACTGCGCCACGGTGGCCGGAAAAACGATGATCGACGAGGCAAAGATCGGCGGAATGACCCCGGACGTATTGAGCTTCAGCGGCAGGTGCGTACTCTGTCCGCCGTAGACACGCCGACCCCGCACCTGCTTGGGGTACTGGATGGGCACACGTCGCTGCGAGGTTTCCATGAACACGATCCCGGCCAGCACGACCAGCATGAAGACCGCGATCAGCAGCAGGGCGAAGATGGGCAGCTCGCCCGTACGGGTAAGCCGCATGGTGTTATAGATGGCCACCGGCATATTGGCGATGATACCCGCAAAGATAATCAGCGAGATGCCGTTGCCGATACCGCGCTCGGTAATCTGTTCGCCCAACCACATGAGGAAGCAGGTCCCGGTGGTCATGGTGATCATGGCGGTCAACCGGAAGCCCCAGCCGGGCGCCAGCACCACGGCCTCACCAGCGGGACCGGCCATCTGCTCCACCCCGAAGGCCATGAAATAGCTCTGTACGATGCAGAGTATCACCGTCAGGTAACGCGTGTACTGAGTGAGCTTATGCCGGCCGGCCTCGCCCTCCTTCTGTAACTGCTCGAAGTGAGGATAGACCATCCCCAGCAGCTGCACGATGATCGAGGCGCTGATGTACGGCATGATTCCCAGGGCGAAGATAGACAGGTTGCGTAGTCCCCCGCCCGCGAACATGTCGAACATGCCCAGGAGCGTGCCGCGCTGCTGATCAAACCACTCGGCCATGATGGCCGAGTCGATACCCGGAGTCGGGATATGGATCCCGATCCGATAGACGAAAAGCATCAGCAGCGTGAAGATAATCCGCTTCTGCAGTTCGGGAACCTTGCTGACATTCTCAAGACCGGTTCTCACCACCGCCTCCCCTTAGGCCTCCTCAAAGGTGCCGCCGGCCTTCTGGATCTTCTCGATAGCGCTCTGGGAGGCCTTGTTCAGCCTCACGGTTAGCGCAATCTCTATCTCGCCCATGGCGAGCAGCTTCACCTGAGCCTCAGCCGAACGCACCATGCGCCTGTCGGCCAGCGCGGCCACATCCACCACGCTGCCCGCCTCGAAGGCGCTCAGATCCTGCACGTTTACGACCTCATACTCGGTACGGAAGCGATTTTTGAAACCCCGTTTGGGGAGCCTGCGGTAAATGGGCATCTGACCGCCCTCGAACCAGGTGGGCACCGAACCGCCGGACCGCGATTTCTGTCCCTTGTGACCTCGCCCGCAGGTGGTACCCATGCCCGAGGAATTGCCTCGGCCCACGCGCTTGACCTTTTTCCGCGAACCCGCAGCCGGCTTCAGGTTGGATAGATCCAGCATGCCTACACCTCCTCCCATTCCAGAAGGTGCTCCATCTTCCTGATAGCACCCCGCACCGCCTGATTGTCATCCATGACGCGCGACCGTTCCCGCCGTTTCAGCCCCAGGGAGGCGATGGTTGCCTTCTGTCCCTTGGTGCATCCGCTGACGGACCTTTTCAAGGTAATCCTTATCTGTCCAGCCACAGCAATCCTCACTCACTCATGCCTGGCCCAGGTGCCCGAGGGAAATCCCCCGCTTGGCCTCAACCTGTGACCGGGTTTCCAGACTCTGAAGGGCGTCGAAGGTGGCGCGAATCACGTTGTTGTGATTGCGCGTACCGATAATCTTTGCGATGACATTATGATACCCCGCGGCCTCCAGCACGGCCCGTACCGCATGGCCGGCGATAATCCCCGTACCCGGAGCGGCCGGCTTGAGCATCACCTTGCCGGATCCGAATTCTCCCACGATCGGGTGGGGAATCGTCCCGTTGACGATGGGGACATCAATCATGGACTTCTTGGCCACATCGACACCCTTGCGGATACTCACCACCACTTCCTTGGCCTTCCCGATCCCATGACCGACGCGGCCGCTTCCATCCCCCACAACCACCAGGGCGCTGAAACGGAAGCGCTTTCCGCCTTTGACAACCTTGGCCACACGATTGATGAATACGACCTTATCGATGAGGCCATCCTTTTCTTCGGGTTTTACGAACCTCGCACCCACGTTTCTCTCCTTTGTCTAGAACTGCAAACCGCCGGAGCGTGCCCCATCGGCCAAGGCCTTGACCTTGCCGTGATATTTGTACCCGCCCTTGTCGAACACGACCTTGTCAATGCCCTTTTCCCTGGCCTTGGCCGCCACGAGGGTCCCCACTTCGCGCGCCAGATCGATCGTGAAGCCAGAGGCGTTCGCGGCCTTGAGCTCCTGGCTCAACGAAGAGGCGCTCGCCAGCGTAATCCCACGCGTATCATCGATAATCTGACAATATATATGCCGGTTGCCTCTGTAAACGGACATGCGCGGTCTGTCCGTGGTGCCCACCACATGCCTGCGTATCCTGGTCTTGCGCTTCAACCGGGCATCTCTGGCTGAAATCTTTCCCACGAGTCTGTCTCCTTCTCTTACGCGTTCACTACTTGGATGAGCTCTTGCCAGGCTTGAGCTTGACCACCTCATCGATGTAGCGGATACCCTTGCCCTTATAGGAATCCGGCGGTCGGACCTTGCGAATGCGCGCCGCAACATCCCCCACAACCTGTTTGTTGATGCCCTCGATCTCGATCGTGCCATCCTTGGATACGGTGGCGCTGATCCCCTCGGGCAGGGCAAAATCCACGGGGTGCGAGTAGCCCACGTTCAGGAGGATCGAACCCTCCTTGGCCTCGCCGCGATATCCCACACCCACGATCTTGAGCCTCTTCTTGAAGCCCTCACTGACGCCCACCACCATATTGTTGATCAGCGTGCGCATGAGGCCGTGATACGAGCGCGTCTGACGCTCCGCATCCAGGGCCTCGAGCCTCAACGTGCCTTCTTCCTGTTTGATATGAATATTGCCCACCCGTGACTCGCTCAATTCCCCCTTGGGCCCCGTGACGGTAATCCGTGCATCATCGATGTCAACCTTCACCCCGGCCGGGATCTGAATGGGCAGCTTTCCGATTCTTGACATACCTCACACTCCTCACCAGACTTTGATCAATATCTCTCCGCCCACGTTGCTTGCCCTGGCCTTGTGGTCGGTCATGACGCCTCGGGACGTACTCACGATGGAGATACCGAGGCCGTCTCTGGTCATGGGGATCTCCTGCGCCTTCATGTAGATGCGTCGGCCTGGCTTGGATACACGCGCTATGTGCGAGATGACCGGGCGTGACTTGTAGTACTTCAAGCTCACGCGCAGGATGCCCTGCTTGTCATCCTCCAGCACCTTGTATCCCTTGATGTATCCTTCCTTAAGCAGGATATCGGCAACATTGATCTTCATCTTGGAGGCGGGAATATCCACGCTCTCCTTGGCCGCCTGGGCGCCATTGCGTATCCTGGTTATCATGTCAGCGATTGGATCCGTATGCATCCTCTCTCCCCTTTACCAACTGGATTTTCGAACCCCGGGAATCTCACCCCGCATGGCATAGTGCCTCAGGCAGATACGGCAAATGCCGAATTTCCGGTAATAGGCGTGCGGCCTGCCACAGATGGAACACCGGTTATAATCCCGTACACTGAACTTCTTCACCCGCTTCTGCTTTGCGATCATGGATTTTTTGGCCATAGCTGCCCCTATTTCCTGAATGGCATTCCAAATGCCCTGAGAAGTTCCCGCCCTTCCTCGTCCGAGTTGGCTGTGGTCACCACGGTGATGTTCATCCCATGCACCTTCTCGATGGAATCATAATCGATCTCCGGGAACACCGACTGCTCCCTGAGTCCCATGGTGTAATTGCCCCGGCCGTCGAACCCCTTGGACGAGATGCCTCGAAAGTCCCTCACGCGCGGCAACACGCTGTTGATCAGGCGGTCGAGGAACTCGTACATCCTCTCCCCGCGCAGCGTCACCATGCACCCGATGGGCATGCCCTCTCTGAGCTTGAAGTTGGCCACCGACTTGCGCGCCCGGGTCACCACCGGCGACTGCCCGGTGATGGTCGCTAGTTCAGCGCGTGCCTTCTCGATGATCTTGACATCCTGGACCGCATCCCCCAGACCCATGTTCACGACGATCTTTTCCAGCTTCGGAATTCGGTTGGTATTCGTATAACCGAACTCCTTCTGCATGGCCGGGACGACCTCACTAATATAATATTCCTTCAGCCTTGCCATCGCTCATTATCCTCATGCATCCAGTTCTTCGCCGCACTTGCGGCACACGCGCACCTTGTGGCCGTCCTCGTGGACCTTGTAGCCGACCTTCACACCGGTGCTGCACTTCGGGCACACCAGGGCGATATTCGAGATGTGGATGCTGGCCTCCTTCTCCACAATCCCGCCGGGATTGTTCTGGGTGGCCTTCTGGTGGCGCTTGATCATGTTCGCCCGCTCCACGTACACACGGTCCTTTTTCGGGAGCACCCTTATGACCTTGCCGGTACGCCCCTTACTCTTGCCGCCGAGGACCTCGACCGTGTCGCCCTTCTTTATCCTTAACGCTTCAAACTTGGCCATGTCTCAACTCCCTACAACACTTCCGGCGCCAGGGAAACGATCTTCATAAACTTCTTGGCCCGCAGTTCCCGTGCCACCGGCCCGAAGATACGCGTCCCCACCGGTTCCTTCTGATTGTTCAGGATCACAGCCGAGTTCTCGTCGAATCGTATACTTGACCCGTCACTGCGCTTGTATGTCCGCTTGGTACGTACCACAACCGCCTGGCAGACATCCCCTTTCTTGACCTTGGAGTTGGGTATGGCATCCTTCACCGCCACCACGATGATGTCCCCCAGGGAGGCATAGCGGCGCTTGCTGCCACCCAGGACCTTGATACACATGACCTCTTTGGCCCCGGAGTTGTCGGCGACCTTTAATCTCGTCTGCATCTGAATCATATCACGCCTCCACCCGACTCAGGGCCTAAGCCTGCCGCTCCAGAATCTTGACAACTCTGAAGCACTTGTCCTTACTCAGGGGTCTGCATTCACGGATGAGCACCGTGTCGCCCACACCGCAGGCATTGAGCTCGTCGTGTGCCTTGTACGTGGTCCGCCGCCGGATATACTTCTTGAACACCGGGTGCTTCTCCAGACGTTCCACCGTGACCACGACCGTCTTATCCATCTTGTCGCTCGTGATCACCCCGACCAATTCCAATTTCCTGGACGTGCCCGCCATCACTGCTTCTCCCTGATGATTGTGTTAATCCGCGCCAGATTGCGCCGCTTCTTCACGATCTGGCTCGTATCCTTGAGCTGGCTCGTTATGTTACGGAAGCGCGCATCCATAATCTCACGGGAAAACTTCGCCTTCAACTGCACCAATTCCTCAAGTGGTTTGGCGCGCAATTCATCAACCTTCATCGAGCCCCTCCCGCATCACGAAACGCGTCTTGATGGGCAATTTCTGGGAGGCCAGACGGAAGGCCTCCTTGGCCTGCTCGTACTCGACCCCATCCAGCTCGAAAATGATCCGTCCGGGTTTCACCACGGCCACCCACTCCTCAGGCGCCCCCTTACCCTTGCCCATGCGCACCTCGGCCGGCTTCTTGGTAATGGGTTTGTCCGGGAAGATCCGGATCCAGGTCTTGCCTCCCCGACGGGTGCGGCGCGAGATGGCGATACGTGCCGCCTCGATCTGCCGGGCGGTTATCCAGTGCGGCTCCAGGGCCTGCAGACCGTACTTGCCGAAGGACACCCGCGATCCCTTCTCCGGGGTGCCGGTCATCCTCCCGCGGCCCTGCTTTCGATGTTTGACTTTCTTTGGCATCAACATGGCTTGCCTCTCCCTCTCCTACGCCGTGGCCTCTTCTCTCTTCTTCATGATCTCGCCATGGAATACCCAGACCTTGATGCCAATGACACCATAGACCGTATATGCCTCGGCAAATCCGTAATCCACATCGGACCGGAGGGTGTGCAGGGGTACCCGACCTTCACGGTACCATTCCCGGCGGGCGATCTCGGCCCCGGCCAGACGACCGGCGCAGGCCACCTTAATGCCCTGTGCCCCGAGCCGCATGGCCTGAAACACCGACTTTTTCATGGCTCGGCGATAGGCGACACGCCGTTCAAGCTGACTGGCGATGCCCTCGGCGATGATCTGGGCATCGGTCTCCGGGCGTCGGACTTCCTTGATCTCCAGCACGATCTCCTTCTTGACGAATTCCGCCAGGCTCGCCTTGAGCTGCTCGGTGCCTTGCCCCTTGCGACCGATCACGAGACCGGGACGACCGGTATAGATGATGATCTTCACCTTGCCCGCGGCGCGCTCGATGATCACGTTTGATATGCCCGCATTCTTCAGGTTCTTGAAAATATACTCTCTGATCTTGCGGTCTTCCAGTAGAAGTTCGGGATACTCCTTCTCGGAGTACCACTTCGACTTCCAATCTTTCGTGACGCACAGCCGGAAACCGTACGGATGAACTTTCTGTCCCACGCGTTATCCCCTTTCCTATAACTCTTCCAACACAACTGCTATGTGGCTCGTCCGCTTCAGGATACGAGTCGCTCTCCCCTGGGCGCGTGGCATCCACCGTTTCAGGCGCGGTCCCTCGTCCACCTGGATCGCTTTCACGTAGAGGTTGTCCACATCCATCATGCCGGTTGTCATGGCGTTCGCCACGGCGGAGTTCATCACCTTGGCGATCACCTTGGCCCGCTTGGTGCCCGTGAGATTCAAGAAGCGGATGGCCTCGGCGATGTGCTTGCCGCGAACCTGATCAGCTATGAGCCTGGTCTTCTGCGGAGATATCCGCGTATATCTCAATACTGCCCTGGCCTCCATGACTAACGCCCCTTTCTCTGTGACTTGCGATCCGCGGCATGGCCGAAGAAGGTGCGCGTCTGGGAGAATTCACCGAGCTTATGCCCGATCATATCTTCCGTCACATAGACCGGAACGAACTTCTTCCCGTTATGCACGGCGAAGGT
Source organism: uncultured Bacteriovoracaceae bacterium (assembly GCA_964618975.1). Lineage (GTDB taxonomy): Bacteria > Desulfobacterota > Desulfomonilia > UBA1062 > UBA1062 > CAZUDI01. Next base: position 59,360 of record CAZUDI010000019.1, read on the forward strand.
TAACCCGATAAATTCCGGAAGAATCGTCGATCTCCTCGACCATGTCTTTATCACCTTCCTGCTGCCGGAATCCTGTGCCTCAAGCACCTTCTTGAGCAGGTGATCATCAACAAACGGCCCTTTCCTCAATGAGCGCGACACCTCTACTTCCTCCTCTTCACGATAAACTTATCGGAATCCTTATGAACCTTCCGTGTCTTGTGACCCTTGGTGGAAACGCCCCACGGGGTTACCGGATGGTTGCCCTTCACGCGCCCCTCACCACCGCCGTGGGGGTGATCAACGGGGTTCATGGCCACACCGCGCACCGTGGGACGGATACCCAGCCAGCGCTTGCGACCGGCCTTGCCGATGGTGAGATTGGAGTGCCCCACATTGCCCACCTGACCGACCGTGGCCTTGCACTCCGCGAGGAACTTGCGCACCTCACCCGAGGGCATCTTCAGCTGGACATAGCGCCCCTCCTTGGCAAGCACCTGGGCATAGGTGCCGGCGGAGCGGATATATTGTCCGCCCTTGAGGGGCCTGATCTCCACGTTGTGCACAAAGGTTCCCAAGGGAATCGATTTCAGCGACAGGGTGTTACCCGGGAGGATATCGGCCTCTTCCGAGGCGATCACCGTGGAGCCCACCTTGAGTCCATCGGGCCACAGGATGTAGCGTTTCTCCCCGTCCGCATACTGGATCAGCGAAATGCGTGCGGAACGGTTGGGATCGTATTCGATGCTCATGACCTTGCCGGGAATGCCTTGCTTGTTGCGTCTAAAGTCAATGATGCGGTAGAGCCGCTTGTGACCACCGCCCTGATGACGTACCGTGATCCGGCCTGCATTGTTGCGCCCGCCGCGCTTGCGGATGGGGGAGGTCAGTGACCTCTCCGGTGTCGTGGTCGTGATCTCCTTGAAGTCGGAGACCGTCATGAAGCGTCTCCCGGCCGACGTTGGCTTGAAACCTCGCATACTCATCCCTTATACCCCTTCGAACAGCTCGACGCTCTCGCCTTCCCTGAGGGTCACGATCGCCTTCTTCCAGTCCGACCGCTGATAGGCATGCCGACCCCAGCGCTTGGCCTTGCCCTTGACCACCATGGTGCGCACCTCTTCCACGTGTACCCGGAACACCTCTTCCACGGCCTGCTTGATCTCGATCTTGTTGGCGGCCCTCTCAACGGCTATGATGATCTGATTGTTTTCCGCCCGCAGCATGGTCCCCTTCTCCGTGATCAGGGGGCGTTTGATTATCTTCGTTCTGTCCTTCATCTTGTCAGCCTCGCTTCTATATAGGCAACGGCCTCCAGATCGAGAACCAGGCCCGGATACTTCAGGATGTCGTAGACGTTCAGCCCTTTGACATCCAGGATCTTGCTCGTGGCATGATTGCGCGCCGACAGGGAAATCTCGCGTGTCAGGTTGCCGCTGACCACCAGGGCATGTTCCATTTCGAGGGCCTTGAGCGACTGCACGAAGCGTCTGGTCTTGATCTCATCCTGTGACAGGCTGTCCACCACCTTGATCACGCTCTCGGAGCACTTCATGCTAAGAGCCGTCCTGAGGGCCTCCTGCCGGACCTTCTTGGGCATCTTCTGGGCATACTTGCGCCCATTGGGGCCAAAGATCACTCCGCCCGTGCGCCACAGGGGCGAACGGTTCGAACCCGCGCGGGCGCGTCCGGTGCCCTTCTGTTTATAGGGCTTGCGGCCGCCGCCGGAGACCTCGGAGCGCCCCTTGGTCCTGGCCGTCGCGGCCCTGCGGTTCGCCATCTGCCAGACCACCACGTCGTGCAGCAGATGCGGACGCAGTTCGCATCCGAAGACGCTCTCGGCCAACGCGATTTCCTTCACCTTTTCTCCCGCCATGTTGTATACGTCTACCGTCGGCATCGCTTAAACCCCTTGCTTCCTGAGAACCACGAGCTGTCCCCTGGGTCCGGGAACCGCCCCCTTGATGACCACCACGCCCTCGTCGGTCAGTATATCCACAACTTCCAGCCCGCTGACGGTGACCTGTTTGTTGCCCAGCTGCCCTGGCATGCGTTTCCCCCTGATGATCCGTGAGGGATCGGCCGAGCAGCCCACCGAACCCGTGGCTCGGTGGATCTTCGATCCGTGGCTGGCTGGTAGGCCTCCGAAACCGTGGCGCTTGATGGTTCCGGCGAAGCCCTTGCCTTTCGAGGTTCCGGTGATCTTGATCTTCTCGCCCTTGACAAAGATATCGTCCGGCTTGATCTCCTGTCCGACCTCCACACTGGCCGGATCGTCGCACCCGACCTCGCGCAGATAGCGGAAATAGCCCTTGCCGGCCTTGTTCTGGTGTCCCTGCAGGGGCTTGTTCACCCGCGCTGCCTTGCGGGTCTCGAAGCTGAGCTGCAGGGCATCATACCCATCGATGTCCTTGATTTTCTTCTGCATGACAAAGCAGGGACCGGTCTGTATGAGGGTGACCGGAATCATCTCCCCACCATCCCGGAAGAGCTGGCTCATGCCCACCTTTTTCCCAAGTATGCCCTTGATCATAGCCGTATACTCCACGTCGTCCTAGAGCTTGATCTCTACATCTACCCCGGCCGACAAATCAAGCTTCATCAACGAATCAACCGTCTGCTGGGTGGGGTCGAGAATATCCAGGAGCCTTTTGTAGGTCCGTCGTTCAAACTGGTCCCGTGACTTTTTATCCACATGCGGAGACTTGAGCACGCAGAACTTCTCGATCTTGGTGGGGAGGGGAATGGGTCCTGCGACCCGGGCCCCGGTTCTTCGCGCAGCGTCAACGATTTCCTGCACAGATTGATCTATCAGCTTGTGGTCATAGCCCTTGAGTCGAATGCGAATTCTCTGCGTCTCCATTGATGTGCTCCTGCAATCCTACTGTGTGATCTTCACGATAACGCCGGAGGCGACGGTTCGTCCGCCTTCCC
>CAZUDI010000020.1:0-7799 GCA_964618975.1 uncultured Bacteriovoracaceae bacterium
ACTCCGAGGCCTGATTCGCCACAATTCAATTCCCTGCACACAGGATCTAAGCCACAGCCACAAGCCCAATACGGCGGTGGCCCAGGCCTGGTACAACCGCGAGTTCGGGATCAAGAAGATCACCACCGAGACCGGCGCCGGGCAGTGGGGCTCGGCCCTGTCCTTCGCCTGCGCCCTGCTGGGGCTTAAGTGCAAAGTCTATATGGTGCGCATCAGCTTCGACCAGAAGCCCTTCCGCAAGCTCATGATGAACGTGTGGGGCGGGGAGTGCGTGGCCAGCCCCTCGGACCAGACCCAGGCCGGCCGGGACATCCTGGCACGCTATCCGGATACGCCCGGCAGCCTGGGCATCGCCATCAGCGAGGCCATCGAAGAGGCCGTCAGCGACCCGAGCGGCACCACCCGCTACGCCCTGGGCAGCGTACTCAACCACGTCATGCTGCACCAGACCATCATCGGACTCGAGGCCAAGAAACAGCTCGCCAAGATCGGCGAGGACAAGGTGGACGTGGTCATCGCCTGTGCCGGAGGGGGCAGCAACTTTGCCGGGCTGGCCTTCCCCTTCGTGGCCGACAAGATCGCCGGGGCCGAGATCGAGATCATCCCGGTGGAGCCCACCTCCTGCCCCACCCTGACGCGCGCGCCCTTCACCTACGACTATGGCGACGTGGCCCGCATGACGCCCCTGCTGCCCATGTACTCCCTGGGCCACGAGTTCATCTCGCCGCCCATCCATGCCGGGGGCCTGCGCTACCACGGCATGGCGCCCCTGGTGAGCCAGGCCGTGGTGGAGGGGCTGCTGGCACCCCGGGCCGTGGACCAGCTTCACTGCTACGAGAGCGCCCTCTTGTGGGCCCGCACCGAGGGCTATATCCCCGCGCCCGAGACCAGCCACGCCATCTCGGCTGTGATCGCCGAGGCCCTCAAGGCCAGGGAGGAGGCCAAGGAGAAGGTGATCCTCTTCAACTGGAGCGGGCACGGCCTGATGGACCTCACGGGTTACGAGAACTATATGAGCGGCCGGCTGGAAAATTATCCGCTGCCGGAGGACGATCTCCAGGCCTCGCTGCGCTCCATCGAGGGCCTGCCGAAGGCGCCTGAGCGCAAGAGCGGCCGGTGGTAAAGAAGTCCATGGACACCCGCTACGACAGCCATGAAACGCGGTGCCCCCTGCTGGGGCACCCTGTCCCCTTCTGCTACTGCCGCGCGCTGAACGAAGGGCTGCCCTGCAGCCGGTTGATTGCCTGCTGGCAGGCCTTCTTCGAAATCGGGGCCTTCATCGAGGACAACTACACCCCCGAGCAGTGCCGCCGCTTCCTTGAGCCGCCCGGCCCCAAGCTTTCCCAGATCGTGGCGCTGGCCCGCAAGGCCTCCCGCTCGCAGGAATAGCCCGTGGGCGGCCTTCGGCAGGCCGGCATTGTCACTGCCCGGGTCCGGTCTGAGTTACCAGACGGCACAAGGCGCTCTCCAGGTGCTGGGGGGCACACCTTGTCCCTGCCGAAACCGGCCCCAGGTAGGGGTCGCTGCCACCTTCTCAGAGAGGCGGGCCCTAACGCCCGGCCTTGCCTACAAAGGAGATCTTCAGCGGGACACCCTCCAGGCCGCAGGTCTTCTTGAGGGCGTTGGTCAGGTAGCGCACGTAGGTCTCGGGCAGCGCACGCGGCAGATTCGTCACCACGTGGAAGTGCGGGGGCAATGTGCCGGTCTGGGAGATGTAATAGAACTTGATGCGTTTGCCCCTGACCACGGGCGGCTGGTGGGCAGAGACCACCTTCGCGAGGGCCTGATTGAGCGGGGAAGTGGCGATGCGTGTGGTGGCGCGGGTATACAGGTGCCCGATCTGCGGATAAATGCGGCCCACATTCCTGCCGGTCAGGGCCGAGACGCTGACGGTCGCAAGGTCGGGCATGTAGCGCACGGCATACTTTATGTCTTCCCTCAGACGCGCCCCCTGGCGGGCGTCGATCAGATCGGTCTTGTTGATCACCAGGCAGCAGGGCCGGCCGCGTTCCGTGATCAGATGCAGCAGCCGGCGGTCCTGTTCGTAGATCCCCTCGGTGGCATCGATGAGCAGCAGGCAGATATGCGCGCGGCCGATGTTCCTCAGGGAGCGCATGACACTGAGCTGTTCGAGCTCGTCATCAATGCGCGCGCGGCGCCGGATACCCGCCGTGTCCACGAAGACGTAACTCCGATCGTCGTGCACCACCCGGATGTCCACGTCATCGCGGGTGGTGCCCGCCTCGGGCGAGACGATAGCCCGCTCGTACCCGATGATGCGGTTGAGCAGCAGTGATTTGCCCACGTTGGGCCGGCCCAGGATACCCACGCGGATGGCCTCATCCTCCCCCTCGGCCGCAGGGGAGACGATCTGCGGCACCTGCCTGAGCGTCAACTCCCTGAGCTCGGCCACCCCCCGGCGGTTGAGGGCCGAGATCTCCACGAAGTCCGCAATCCCGAGCTCGTAGAGCTGGGCCGAGCGCTGATCGAAGGTAGGGTCGTCCACCTTGTTGGCGACATAGATGACGTTGGCCTCCCCCTGCCTGAGGACCCGCACCAGTTCGGCGTCATCGGGCGTGATCCCGGCCTGGGCGTCGAGCACGCACAGCAGCACGTCCGCATCGCGGATGGCCGTCATGGTCTGGGTGCGCATGGAGGCCCCCAGGGGCCCCTCCGGCAGGGTGTCGAAGCCGCCCGTGTCGATGAGATCCACGCTGCACTCCTCGCTCAGCTGCCACAGGCCGCAGATGCGGTCGCGGGTGATGCCCCGTTGCGGGCCCACGATGGCGCGCTTCTCGCCGATCAGCAGGTTGAACAGGGTGGATTTGCCCACGTTCGGTCTTCCAACAATCGCCACCACCGGCACGGTCTGCCCCCTCTCCCCTTTTGGTTGTACCTACTTGTAACCCAGTTCCCGCATCAGTCTGGGGTTTTTCGTCCAGTCCCGACTCACCCGGACGAAGAGCTCGAGAAAGACCTTTGACCCGAGCAGGCGCTGCATGTCAAGCCGGGCCTGACGTCCGATCTCCCGCAGCATCATCCCGCCCCGGCCGATGATGATACCCTTCTGCGAGGGACGTTCCACATGAATCACCGCCGCAATGCGCACGGGGTCCCCCTCCTCGAAGCGCTCGACCTGCACCGCGCAGGCATAGGGGATCTCCTTGTGGGTCAGCACGAAGACCTTCTCCCGGATCAATTCCTGACACAGGAAGCGCACCGACACGTCGGTGTAGATGTCGTCCGGGAAATACTTTGGACCCTCGGGCAGCAGCCCCTTGAGGAAGGCCATCAGTTCGCTTATCCCCTCGCCGGTCTGGGCCGAAAGGCCCAGACACCCCACGAAGTCGTAGGCACCCGAGAGCTCTTCGATGCGCCTGAAGGCTACGTCGGCGCTCATCAGGTCGAGCTTGTTGAGCACCAGCACGGCCCGGGTGCCGCTCTCCCTCAAGGTGGTCGTGATCGGTGAGAGGTGCTCGAGGGTGTCCAGGGGATCGACCATCACCAGGACCACGTCCGCATCCCCCACGCCGGCGAGCGCCGTCTGCACGAGGTACTGGTTGAAGCCCTTCTGCGAGGCGTGGATCCCGGGGAGGTCCATGAAGATGATCTGGGAGCTCTCATCGTTGTAGATCCCCAGGATACGGTCGCGGGTGGTCTGCGGCTTGTCGGTGGCGATGGATATCTTGGTCTGGAGCACGGCATTGAGGAAGGTGGATTTGCCCACATTCGGCCGGCCGGCAATGGCGATAAATCCCGAGGAGAAGCCTGCTGGCATCCTATTGCAACTCCAGGGGCAGCTGACGACCCCATTTGGTCTTCACGGGCAGGATCACGGTAAAGGTCGTGCCCTGGCCCTCTTCGCTACGGACCTCGATTCGGCCGCCATGGCGGCTGACAATACCGTAGCTCACGGAAAGCCCCAAACCCACGCCCTTGACCTTGGGCTTCTTGGTGTAGAACATGTCGAAGATCTGGGGCAGGTCATCCCCGGCGATACCGACGCCCGTATCCTCGAACACCACACTGATCGTGTGCCCCCCGGGATCGCACCTGGTCTCCACGGTCAGGGTGCCGCCGCCCGGCATGGCTTCCACCGCGTTGGAGATGAGGTTCAAAAACACCTGTTTGATCTGGTCGGGCATGCACTCGGCCCAGGGCTCCTCGCCCTGCCGAAAGGTGACCCTGACCATATTCTCCTCCAGGTACTTGCGGTTGAACACCAGGATCTCCCGCATAAGCTCGTTGAGATCGGTCTTCTCCACCCGCCCCTCGCTGGGCAGGTAGAAGGTCTTCATGTTGCGGATCAAATCGGCGATGCGGTCGCTCTCCTTGATGGCCAGGCGTACGAACTGCAGATCGACTTCGCCGCCATTGGCATTGAGCACATGCGTCAGGCAGCTGCGGATCCCGTAGAGCGGGTTGTTGATCTCGTGGGCAATGCTGGCCGAGAGCCGGCCGGTGGCCGCCAGACGCTCAGACTGGATCAGGGCGGCCTCCATCTTCTTCTGCTCCGTGATGTCCTTGATGATCGCCGAGAAACCGAAGACCTGTCCGAGCTCGTCCTTGAGGGCCGTCATGGTCAGCATGACGTCCAGGAGCTTGCCCGACTTGGTCTGCCGGCGGGTCTTGAGATCCCGCACGAAGCCCTTGCGGAGCACCATATCCATCAGCATCTCCGCCTCGCGCTTCACCTCGTCCGGCACGAGGATCAGGGCCGACTTCCCGACGATCTCGTCCTCGCGCCACTCGAACATCAGGACGGCGCCACGGTTCCACGAGATGATGGTGCGCTCCCGATCGAGCCCGATGATGGCGTCGGCGCTGTAGTGCTCGATATTGGCGAGCAGGTTCAGCTTCTTGCTGTTGGCGATCTCTTTCGTGATGTCCTTGGCCACGCAGATGAACTCGTCGTGGCCGTCGATGCCGAGCTTCTCCATCATCATGCGGCACAGCCGCTCGCCCTGCGAGGTATCCGCCGTCACGTCGAAGCTCACGGAACCCTTTTCCGCCACCGCCAGTTCCTCCTTGAAGCGCTCCCCCTTCTGGCCGCCGGAGAAAAACTCGTAGTAGGGCCGTCCCGTTATCCCGTCCTGGTTCATCCCGAACAGGCCCAGGCCGGTCTTGTTCATGTAGCGGATGCTCCCGGCATGGTCCAGGGAGAAGATGATGTCGCGGGAGTCCTCCACCACATGCCGGTATCTGAGTTCCGAGTCCTTGAGGGCCCGGATCTTGCGGCCCACGGTATCGGTCAGACGCAGATTGAGGTCATGGATCTTGCGGTTGGCGCGCTTGAGCTCCTTTTCGGCCTGCTTCCTGGCCGTGATGTCCTCGGCCGCCACGTCGATATCCCTGGGGGTGCCCTGCCCGGAATAGGACATGCAAGCCCGAAATGCCAGCAGACGCACCTCCCCGCCGCCGGTCAGGACCCGGGCCTCGGCGGCGAAGATACGCTCCTGACGACTGAGGGCCTTCCCGAACTCCTTCAGCAGGTGGTGATCACCTTCATGCAGGAGTTTCTTCCAGTCGACCGGCTTACCCAGAAAGTCCCCGGGCTCGTAATCGAGCAGGTAGTGCACCTGGGCGTTGACGTAGCGGCACACGAAACGCTCGTCCAGACACAGCAGGATGCAGCCCGCCAGGTCCACGACCCGCTCCAGACGATAGCTCAGGGCCTCTTTTTCGGTCTGCTCCCTTTCCAGCTGTGCCTTCAGCTCGCGGACATATTCGACACTCTCGCCGTCGTGCTTAGGGGCCGCATCCGCCGGTGTGACGATGCCCAGGACTGCATCCGCCGTCCCCTGCACGTCCTTGATCAGCCCGACCCACAACTCGACCTTCAGGCGCGAACCGTTTTTGTGGAGCAGCACCAGACCGCTCGAGCGCGGCGCCTGGCCCGCGAGCACCCGCTCCAGCGCCCGGCGCACGCGCGTCACTGAGCCGCGGTCGACCAGGTCGAGGAGCGAACGCGACTCCAGGTCACCGATGGAATAGCCCATCAGGCGCTCGAAGCCGGAGTTTACGGCCCAGAGCCGGAGCTCTTCGTCCGCCACGAAGATGGCGTCGGTGGATTTGTCGAAGATCTCCTTGTAGAGGGTATCCGAGATATCGATGCGCCGCTGGTACTCCTCCAGCTGCAGGAGCGAGCCTCTCATCTCGAAGGCCTTCTCCACGTTCTGCTTGAGTTCGCTGGGCAGGAAGGCCCCCTTGCGCAGGTAGCGGAACACGTGCGTGGACTGGGCGCTGTCCATGGGCCAGTCGTCCTCGAAGGCGGTGATCACGATCACCATGAGGTTGGGATCGATCTCGCGGTGAACCTTCTCCACAAGGTCCCTGCCGTCCATATCGGGCATCCTCAGATCGGTGATCATGAGCTCGAAGGCCCGCTCCTTCAGGAGGGTGAGGGCCTCCAGCGGACCCGGCGCGGTCGTGACCTCGTAGTCGTACTTCAGTACCTGATAGAGGTAGTTCCGGAAGACGGCGTCATCCTCGACGATCAGGATTGTGCGTTCCATGTCTAGTCGCTCTCACCCACGGGCACGTGCAGAGAGAAGACCGAACCCTCACCCGGGGCCGAGGAGACCTCGATCCGGCCGCCCATGGACTCGACGATGTCGCGCGCCAGCGCCAGCCCCAGTCCCATCCCGGTGCGCGAGGGCCAGTTCGTGTACAGGGGGTCGAAGATCCTGTCCAGCTGTGAGGCCTCCATGCCGATCCCGTGATCGATGACCCTCATGACGACCATGGCACCCTCCTGGGAGATCTTGAGGCTCACCTCCTGGTTGTGGGAGGAGGCCGAGATGGCGTTGATGAGGAGGTTGATGAGCACCTGTTCCAGGGCCTGGGATTTTACGCGGGCGCGCTTCAGGTGCAACTCCCGTTTGAGGCTCACGCCCGCCGAGGCGGCCTGGGGCCCGACCACCTGAAAGACCCTCTCGGCAAAGCCCTCGAGATCCGTATCCCCTGGGGGTGTCTCCCACTTCCTGGTCATCCCCATGAGCTGGTTGACAATGGCCAGCACGTTCTCGGAGGCCGTGAGCATGTTGGTGATCATGTCCTGAAAGTCGATGTCCTCGCTTTCTCCGCGGTAGACCTTGATGCGGCCTCCCTTAAGATCGTCCTGGATGATGCTGGCGAAGCCCTGCAGGGCCCCCAGCGGGCTCTTCATGTTGTGGGCCATGGAGGCCGCCAGGTTGCCCACCGCCGACATCTTGGCGTACGAGACCATGCGGCGCTGCTGCTCCAGATCCCCGGTGATATCCCACAGGGTAAGCAGCACCCAGCCGTTGACCGTCACGGGACGCACCACCACCCGGTAGGTACCGTGACCGGCTGCCTCCCAGACCAGATCCGCACCTGAGCGCTTCAGGATGGCCTCCCGCACCTGAGAGGGCGCCTCCCCGGCGACCTTTTCCAGGGCAGCGGTGATAATCTCGCCCGAAGCCCCCAGGTTGGCACGCAGGGTGTGGGCCCTCTCGTTCTCGATGCGCACCCGTCCGTGTTCGTCGAGCAGGCACAAACCCACACTGGAGGCGTCCATCAGCTCCTTGGTGAGCAGGAGCATGTTCTCCGCATTGAGCTTTTCCTGCGAGGCGCTGGCCAGGGCCTGCCTCAGGAGCCCCTCCTCCTCGCGCCGGACGTCCTCGATGTAGATGCGTCTGAGGCAGGCGGCGATGGCCTCGGTCACCTCATGGCTGCGGTTGTTGAGGGCGATCCGGATGCCCTTGCGAGCCAGCCGCCGCGCCATGTTGCCGCCCATCCGACCCAGTCCGACGATACCGAATTCCATGCTTGACTCC
>CAZUDI010000020.1:7809-61920 GCA_964618975.1 uncultured Bacteriovoracaceae bacterium
GCGTGGTCCTCGGCCAGCTCGCTGTCGAGCACGTCCAGGTAGACAAAGGTGCCACCCGCAAAACGCGTGCCGGAGGGGTAGTCCCCCGAGACGAGCATGCCCTTGATCTCGCTGTCGCTGGCGCGCATGAAACGCGGAGCTGCGTCCTGCCTGGCCTCGCAGACGAGATTGAGCTCGCCGGCCTTGAGCCCGCCCAGGAAGGCGCGCGCCAGTCCCTCCCCGATCAGCAGGGTCGCGGAGCGCTCCAGGGCCTCGGAGATGCGCGTGGCGGCGTTGAGCTCCCCCAGGAGACGAACCAGGATGGTGGAGCGTCGCTGGGAGGTCTCCAGGCTCTGCGTGCGCTGCTTGAGGGTCATGAAGGTGTCGAAGAGCCGTATACTGGCACGGTTCACCAGACGGAAGAGCCCTTCGCCCCCCTTCCCGATACCGATGTCGTCGCAGATGGAATCGATCTCCAGGGGCACCGAGAGCATGAGCGTGTCCAGCCGGTCGGGCCGCAGGGCGAACTGTTTGAGAAGCGCGTTGGTCACGCGCTGGGGGAAATGGTTGCCGGACGAGCCGATGCAGGACATGTGCGTGAGGATGTTGGCCACATGCACGACGCCGGCGATGCGCAGCTGCTCCTCGTCGAGGATCATGAGCGGCGCGTGGTGGCACCACACGCACTCGGCGTACAGCCGCGGCAGCTTCCAGTGCGCCAGCACGTCGCGTCCGGTCTCGGCATGCGTGCTGCCCAGGCGCTCCTTCTCGATCTCGATCAGGGCGCGGGTGCCCTCCCGGGCCGCCTCGAGCACCTCGCCGTAGAGCGCGGGCTGGGACTGGTCGAGTACGAGCTTGCCGATGTCGTGCAGCAGCCCCGCACAGAAGGCCTTGGAGGCCAGCGCCTCGTCGAGGGTCTCCATTATGGCGCGCGCATAGAAGGCGCAGGCGATGGAATGCCGCCAGAAGTCCTTGTAATCGAGCTTGGATCCGGGTACGGGGGGGAACATGTCGAGCACGCACAGCCCCAGCGACATGGTCTTGACCCCCTCGATGCCCATGACCACCACCGCGTCGCGAACGGTGTAGACCGTGCGCGAGCGCTTGTAATAGCTCGAATTGGCGAGCGAAAGAATCCGCGCCGTGAGGGACTGGTCCTTCTCGATCACCCCCGAAAGCTTGACCAGGGAAATGTCATCGTCCAGGGCCATACGCAGGACACGGTTGGCGAGTTCGGGAAGAACCGGCATGGAGTCAAGTCTGAACACATTCGAACTCATAAGATATTATTTATAATATCATCAAAACAGAGACAAGCACTTTCTCCGTGACGCACATATCCGAGACACCCCCGCCCAAGCGTCATATCCGGGGCCAACTCGAAACCCAGGGCGTGCTGATTCTCCCGGCGGTGCCCCAGCAGCTCGGTCGCATCGTGCGGATGCACCCGCAGCGCACACCCGGGGTCCATCTGCGCCAGGGCGGATTGTGCCAGCATACGGTAGGCCCGCGCACGCAGCAGAAAGCCGAAGGCCGGATGATAGGGCCCCGCCCGCAGGTGACCGGGCGCCACGGGCGGTAGCCCCACCCGCAGGATCAGCGCCCCGGACGCCTTCAGCCGCAGGTAGGCGTACAGGGAGCGCTCCAGCGCCTCGTCGAGCCCCAGGGGGTGGTAGTCCCCCGCGACATGCCACGCCTCGAGCTCGGTGCCACTCAACACCACCGTGGGGTAGATGCGCGCAGTCCCGGGCGCCAGTCCACAGGCCTTATCCACGCTCGCACGCAGGCTCGCCCGGTCTTCACCCGGGAGACCGGGCATGAGCTGCAACCCGAGCCTGAGCCCGGCCTGCCGGATCAGGTCCGCGGACTTGAGCGTGTCGGCGGCGGTGTGCCCGCGCCGGCTGAGGGAGAGCACGTCGTCATCGAAGGACTGCGCGCCGAGCTCCAGCTCGACGAAACCGGCCTGCCTGAGCCGGACGAGACGTTCCTCATCCACCATGTCGGGGCGCGTGGAGGCCTTCAGTCCGTGTACGACGCCGTCTCTAACCAGGGAGGCGGCCACAGCGAGGTAGCGCTCGAGCTTTTCGTCATCCAGGCCGGTAAACGAGCCGCCATAGAAGGCCAGCAGGCGCGGGCGTAAGGCCGCATCGCGACAGTGGGCCAGGAAGGACTGCACGACCTCAGCGACGCGTTCCGGGGGCACGCTTCTGGCGAACTGGGTCTGGTCGCAGAAGACACAGCGCCCCGGGCACCCGAGGTGGGAAACGAAGACAGGGACTATGATGGGAGATAACCGAGGGATGTCAGAGACTCCTTGCACGCCATCTGCGACGCCATCTTCTTGCTGCGGCCTTCGCCGGCGCCCACGACCTCGCCGGCCAGCAAGACCTGGGCCACAAAGATCTTGTCGTGATCGGGGCCCCGCTCGTCCACGATGAGGATCTCCGGCAGGCAGTGGTAGACGGACTGGCAGCACTCCAGGAGGGCCGACTTGTAGTCGGTGATCGAGATCTGGTCCATGGGGCCCAGCCAGCGGGTGATGTGGTCCTCCACCAGCGAGCAGACCACCTCGAAGGAGCTGTCCCGGAAGACCGCCCCCATGAGGGCCTCGAAGGCGTCCGCCAGGAGCGATGGTTTCAGGCGCCCCCCATCCAGTTCCTCGCCCTTACCCAGCCGCAGGTGCCCTCCGAGATCCATGGCCAGGGCGATGCGCGCGAGCGAGGCCTCGTTGATGATCTCGGCGCGGAACTTGGTGAGCCCGCCTTCGCGCTCCTGGGGAAATCGCAGAAAGAGCAGCCGGGTGACAGCGGCGTTGACCACCGTGTCACCCAGGAACTCGAGACGCTGATTGTCCCTGGCCCCGGCCTCCTTGTGCTCGTTGACGAAGGAGGTATGGGTCAGCGCCTCTTCCAGAAGGCCCCTGTCCCGGAAGACATACCCCAGACGCGCCTCCAGATCCTCATGCTCCATACAACAGTCCCTCAAAATCCATATCGATCATCTGGCTCTGTGCGATGCACTCGAGCTTGTAGTGGATGGGCGTGATCGAGATCATCCCGTGCTGCAGACACACCGCGTCCGTATCCTCGGCCTCGTCCATGATGCGGGTCAGCCCCGCCTGCCAGTAATAGGTCATGCCCCGGGGATCCTCGCGCTTGACGAAGCGGTCCACGATGCGAGAGTCCCCCTGCCTGGTCACGCGCACACCCCGAATCTCCTCCAGGGGCAGCGAGGGACAGTTCACATTGAGGGCGAAGGGTAAGGGCCGGCTGCGTGCGGCCAGAAGATTTGCCAGGCGCGCCCCGAAGATGCTGGCGGCCATGTAATCGGGGTTGAAGTAGTTGTTCACCGACAGGGCCAGACCCGGGAATCCCAGGATGAGGGCCTCGGTGGCGGCCGAGACCGTGCCGGAATACAGCACGTTGATGCCCACGTTCTCGCCCTTGTTGATGCCGGAGATTACCACGTCGGGCGGGGGGTCCATGATGCAGGAGGTGCCCACCTTCACGCAGTCGGCGGGCGAGCCGGTGATACCGTAGCCGTAGAACTCGCCGGAGCGGTGGATCGGGATCACCTTGATGGGGTCGGCGATCGTGATCGTGTGCCCCACGGCGGACTGCTCCGTGACCGGGGCGATCACCACCACCTCGCCCACCTTCTCGAGCTCGCGCTTGATGGCGGCCAGCCCCTGGGCGTAAATACCGTCGTCATTGGTCAGAAGAAATCGCATAGGGTCTTTTCTATCCTCCTCCCGATCCAGATGCAAGGACCAAGAGGGCCGCACCCACGGGTGGCGCCTCGAAGGGGAAAGGCCTTCAGTCCAGAATATAGCGGAAATGTCCCGTGATCCTCAGCTCTCCCGCCCCCAGGGACGCCTCCTGGGGATCGAAGGGGCTGGCGTCCTCGATCGCCCGGCGCGCGCACTCGTCGAGATCCCTGTCGCCGGAAGAAGACACAATGGCAAGCTGCCCCAGGCCTCCCGCGGGGTCCACCACAAAAACGATGCTCACCGTACCCTGGCTGCCACGGGCGATCGCCGCGGCGGGATAGTCCCCCCAGACCGCGAAGATGCGCGCCTTGAGCCGGTAGAGGTAGTCGGGGCTCACCTGGCCCTCGACGTCGAAGGAAAGACTGTCTTCCTCGTCCCGGGGGGGCTCGGGCTCTTCAATCGGCAGCGGCGGGAGATCCTCCGAACTAAGCCCCACACTGTACATGTCCGCACCTTGCCGCCCCTCAGGCGCAAGAATTTGCCACGGCAGGGAGAACAGGGCAGCGTGCAGACCCAGCGACACGACCAGACAGAGCACGAGCCTGAATTTCATGCCCCATCAAAGACAGCCCCGGGGGGCCTCTGTCAAGGAAAGAATGTCCCGATCCGCTAGGGCTGTGAACTGAGCCACGCCCTGATCTTGGCCTGCGTCTCCGGCCAGTCGCCATCCAGGCGTTCCTTCAAAAAACAGGCGTAGAGGCTGTCGAAGAGCTGCAGACCGGTCTCCATGAGGCTCATGCGCTCGAAGAAGACCGCCTCCTTCTCCAGGGCCGGATCGGTGATCTCGTCCCTTTCGATGGTCACCGCCGGACAGGCAAAGGAGCCGAAGGCGAAGATGTCCGCCTTGAGAACCATCTTCCAGCGGAAATCGCCGCGCTCGAAATACAGCACCCCCTCCACGATGTTCTTGCCGTCCAGGATCGCCTGGCGCGCCTCGGAAAAGTCCTTCTGCGGGCCGATGATGGAGCTCTTGCGGATCCCCTCTTCGCGCTCCTCCACCAGCACGAAGCGGTCATACAGGAAGGCGGCGAAACGCTCGCCCTTTTCCAGGGGACCCTCCTGGTCCACCGTGTAGGTGGAGACCCCCTTGCTGCTGCGGTACACCAGCCAGAGCAGAAAATCCCAGCCGACCCAGCGGTTTTCGCGGATCTGGCTGAGGACGTCCTTGGAGGAGGCCTGGTTGGCACGCATGAGCGCGGGGTGCAGCTCCTCGTCGAGCACCAGCTGGGCGCGGCTCACGGGATGGATGGGCACGAGCCTAAGGCCTTCGAAGGTGCCGGAGAACTCCTCCTCCACGAGTTCGAGGGTCTTGGTGCTGATGTTGGCCACGGTCACGACCTTGGTGAGCGTGTTCCAGAGTATGTCCACCGTGGAGGGGGTGGGAAGGGTGCGCGCCAGAAGCGCGGCGTGGATGTTCTCACGGATCTCTACCCGGCGCATCACCGGTACGCGCTTGAGCGCGGGACGCGCCGCCAGCCACTGCTCGCATTCCTGGCTGACCATATTCTTCAGCAACGCGGCGGGCACCTTGCGCTGATCCCGGCGCAGGCTGAAGGCCAGAAAGTGGTCATGCCTGAAGGCGCGCTCGTCCGTAAAATCGGCGTTCGTGGCGTCGTCCTGCCTGACCCAACCCACCGAGGTCTCGTCGGGCACCTCGTCGATGGGCTCGAAACGCCGCTGATGCAGCTGCCGGCCCACCCAGGCCGCCAGATCGCCCGCCGGCGGATCACCCTGGACCTGGTATTGATAGATGCTGACCGTATTCGACATGATCCCCATAGGTTCTCCCCTTCTCTCACAGACATTACCCCCTGGGCGCACTCGCAACCCCCTGCACGCGGCAGGCGACCGAACCAAAGCTTGTCGTCCGGCACAGCGGACCCGAAGATATACCCGGGAGTTTTTCGGACTTACACCAAAGATCCTGCGCGGGCAACCGGGAAATGCACCCCCCCGGGGCAAGCGCGGCTATTTCAGGAGGGTGCGCAGCACGTCCTCGGCGCCCACGATCCCCACCAGCCGGCCGGACTCCAGCACCGGCAGCGTGTGGAACTTGCGATCCACCATCAGAGATGCGACCTCTTCGATGGTGGTCTCGGGATCGACGCTGACGGGGTTGGGCGTCATGGCCTCCCGCACCGTCAGGGCGGTGATCTTGCGGAATTCCTTTTCCAGGTGTTTGCCGGAACTCAAGGGGATGAAGCCGTCCAGCAGGCTGAAGAACGACGGCAGGGGAATGTTCTTCTGCTGTTCGATCAGATCGCTGCGACAGAGGATGCCCACCACCTGGGATGCATCATTCACCACGGGGATCCCGTTGATGTGGTGCTCGAGCAGCAGTCTGACCGCCTCCATGATCTCCGCCCCTTGGGCGACGGTGATCACCTCCGTGCTCATGATGTCCCGGACCTTCTGCGACATGGCCTCCCCCTCTCTTACGGCCGCCTAGCCTTACTGCAATGGAAGCATCCTGCGGATGAGCGCCTGCAGCCTTTCGGCGGCAAAGGGTTTCTGGAGAAAATCATCCACGCCCGCCTTGCGGGCCAGCTCCACCTGGGAGCGTTCGGACTCGGTGGTGACCATCACCGTCGGGGTGCGGGAAAAGGCGGGGTTCTCCCGGAGCTTGCGGGTGAACTCGATCCCGTCCATGACCGGCATGTTCATGTCGGTGATGATCAGGTCATAGGGATCCTCTGTTTGCAAGCGCTCCAGTCCCTCCTGCCCGTTGCCGGCCGTGTCGACCTCGCAGCCTATGGCCGAGGCCGCCCCGCGGTAGAAATTCAGCATGGCGCGGGAATCGTCCACGGCGAGGATGCGCCAGCTGCCCACAACGGCTGCCGGTATCGGGATCCGCAGGGCGTCAGCCGCCTCGGCTTCGCCCATGGCTTCGAGTTTCCCCGCAAAGATCTCGCGCAGCTCCGGGTCGGTGGACTGCCCGAGGGCCTGCAGCAGGGCGTCGATCACCTGAGCGCCGGCCTCAAAGAGGGCCTCGAAGATCACCAGGGCCCGGGAGGCCACGACCGCGCGCACGATGCGCCCGCCCTGGGAGGCGTCCCCCAGCACGACGCGCCGGATGTCGTCGGCGATGGTGGGGTTGAGCTGCCCGTCCAGGGAAGAGATCACGGCCATGAGCACCATCTCCTCCGTCTCCCGCAGGGCGTCGGTCAGACACACCAACCCCTTCATGGACTTCGCCGTGCCCAGGGCCTCGTAGATCGCGAAGCGCACGTTGAGATCTCCGGCCAGGCCCTTGTCTAAGGCCTTGACCAGCACGGCGGCGGCCTCCCGCGTTCCGATCAGGCCCAGCACATTGGCCGCCATGATGCGGGCATCCACATCGTCGCGGGCGAGGATGTCCTCCAGGTACGGCAGGGAAGGCGCGCCGAGGCGCGCGAGCTCCTGCTGAATCACCCGCCTGGCCGTGGGGTTGCGGTGGTGGATGCGGGAGACGAGGAAGGCCACGGACGGCTCGTCACCCAGCTCACCCAGGGCCCAGACGGCCTTGGCCGTATGCAGGGTGCAGTCCTCGTAGCACTCGTCGGCCTCCGCCGCGGACACGATGTCGCAGAGCGCCTGCCGCGCGGAAAAATCCCGGTAGCGGCCGATCATCTCCACACTCAGGGAGGCGATCAGGGCCTCCTCGTGGTGCATGTAGGCCCGGAACAACTCCAGGGCCTCGTCGGGCTGCATGCGGGCCAGGGCCGAGAGCGCCGCAAACAGCCGCCGCACGTCCGACCTCTCCCCGGCCAGGCGCACCAGGGGGGGCACCGCCTGGTGGAAGCCGTTCTCGCCCGCCACCTCGATGCACAAATCCCGCACCGCCGGGGTGCCGGAGACGATCCCCTCGACGGTGGCCGTCTCGCTCATGGAGAGCAGGGCCCGCAGGGTATTGACGATGACATAGATCACCGCATCGTTGCCGGCAAGCTCCTCCATCAGGGAAAAGAGGTATGGGACGGCCTCGAGCTTGCCGCCCTCCCTGATCTCCCCGAGCAGTGTGATCTGGTCGACAAAGTCCTTCTGGGGAAAATCCTTGAGGATATCCATGACACCCCCTGTTACTGGAAGAAGACCTCGATCGTAAACTCGCCCTGGTCCGTCGTGAAGGGAATGGCCATGATGGGGTGGTTGGTGATGTGGGTGATGGTATGGCCCTTGCCGGTGATAACCGTGGGGATGGCGGCCTTGAGCGATTTGCCCATGGTCTCGAGCTTCTGGCGGGCCTGGCCCGAGATCATGTTGGCGATCTCGCCCACGGCGTCCTGCACCTCGTCATTGAGCTCCGTCATCTCTTCGCCGAACATGTTCGAGACCACCGCGAGGATACACTGCTCGGTGAAGCTCACGGAGATGGTCCCGCTCGCCTGACCGGTCAGCCCGATCACACCCGACACGTCGCCCCTGGCGATCTTGTCCTTCTTGAGAAAGGGTTTGCCCACCGTCACCTTGGTGAATGCCATGGTCTCAAGTACATGGAGAGTTGCCTCGATAAACGGGTTAATCAGCTGTACGTCCATATCTCCCTCGCGTTCACGTAGTGCCTTCTCTAGGCAGTTCTCCCTTCGTATCGGCGAAGTGGTCCGTAAGGATTAATCAATTATCGGCATCTCGCCTCACCCTGTCTCACTTTAATGATAATGGATGGTCACGGGGAAATGTCAACACTTCCCCCATCGGCCACCGGGTCTTTCAGACAGACCTAATGCTGGGAGACCCCCGAGCCGATACAACCAGGGGAGGTACCGGGAATGAGAAGGCACACTTGCATGCTGCTCGCCATCCTTGCGGCCGCAGTCTTGCTCTTCGCGACGGCAGTATCCGCGTCCGATGCCCTGACAGACCTGCGCCGCCAGGCCGAAGACGGGGACGCCGAGGCCCAGTTCACCCTGGGGCTCACCTATGCCACCGGCCAGGGGGTGCCGCAGGACTACCGGGCCGCCGCGGCCTGGATCCGCAAGTCCGCCGAACAGGGCAAGGACTATGCCCAGGACTACCTCGGCACCATGTATGAAGAGGGCAAGGGCGTGCCCCGGGACTATGCCATTGCCGCGGACTTCTACCTCAAGGCCGCCAACATGGGCAACGCCAACGCCCAGGAGCACCTGGGCCAGCTCTATACCTTCGGCCGCGGGACACCCCAGAACTTCGTAATCGCCTACATGTGGCTGAGCCTGGCCGCATCCAAGGGCAACGCCCGCGCCGTGATGCTCAGGACCGAGCTCGAACGGCTCATGCCGCCTGCCGACATCAACGCCGCCCGCAAGCTGGCCGAGGAGTGGCAGCCCTTCCCCTGAGCTCACCCCCTCAATCCGTTTGATCTTTGCCCCCCGCTCATGCTATGAACATGGCGGAAGCGGTCGGGCTCTGGTGGGTCCCCCGGACTTCAAATCCGGTGTGGGGTGCGGCGAGCGTCCCGGGTGGGTTCGATTCCCATGCGCTTCCGCCATAAAACCGCATTACGCATTAATCCTGGGTTGCTCACCCAACAATTCGTTCCACATAGGTTTTCTGGAACGATCGTTCTGAAATCATGTATGATAAAATATCAAATCTCCCGCCCTGCCTTTCTGGAAAGGTGTCAGATCACCTCCCCATCACAACATTCGGCGGCGATTCCATTTCTCCCCGACAATCATCCGGCCACCGCAAACAAATCGGGGTCCCCTGCAGGGCTGGTTCGGATTCCGTCCGGGGACGGATAGGGATTGACAGGCCGATTATCTTCTGTTACCGAATATATTCGGTGATGTTGTTCGGTGAACATGTTCGCCTTCCAAGGCAACGAATATTCCCGACTGCCAAATAACGCATCAGGAGGTTGGAATGCACCACGAGTACCCGAAGCTTTTCGAACCAATCCGTATCGGCAAGGTGGAGATCAAGAACCGCTATTCCATGGCACCCATGGGACCCATCGGCTTCAGCGACATCAACGGCGCCTTCTCGCAGCAGGGCATCGAGTACTATGTCGAGCGGGCCAAGGGCGGCACCGGTTTGATCATCACCGGAGTCTGCATGGTCGAAAACGAGATCGAACAATTCCTGATGCCCTCGATTCCGCTCGTGACCAAGGTACCGCACATGTTCCTGCTCTCCTCCAAGCTCATGAACGAGCGCGTCCATGCCTATGACACCAAGATCTTCGCCCAGCTGACCCTGGGCTGGGGTCGCGCCAGCATGCCGCACATCCTGGTCGATCCGTCGCGCCACGCCGTGGCACCCTCCCCGGTCGAAAACCGCTGGGACCCGAGCATCAAGCACCGCGCGCTCACCACGGAAGAGGTCGAGACCTACGTCAAGAAATGCGCCGCCTCGGCCTTCATCGCCCAGCAGGCCGGTTTCGACGGGGTCGAAATCCACGCCGTGCACGAGGGCTATCTCCTCGACCAGTTCGCCATGGCGCTCTTCAACCAGCGCACCGATCGATACGGCGGCAACCTGGAAGGCCGGCTGCGCTTTGCGGTCGAGATCGTCCAGGCCATCAAGTCCGTCTGCGGGGCCGGCTTCCCGGTCTCGGTGCGCTTCAGCCTCAAGAGCTTCATCAAGGGCCTCCGCCAGGGCGCCCTGCCGGGCGAGGACTTCGAGGAGCTCGGCCGCGACATCGAGGAGGGCCTCGCCGCGGCCCGAATCCTGGCCGATGCCGGCTATGACGCCCTCAACGTCGACGCCGGAACCTACGACAGCTGGTACTGGAACCACCCGCCCATGTACTTCGAAGACGGCATGTACCTGCCCTTCGCCCAGCAGCTCAAGGCGGCCGTCGAGATCCCCATCATCACCGCCGGACGCATGGACGACCCCGACCTGGCCGAGGCCGCCATTCGCGACGGCAAGACCGACCTGATCGGCCTTGGCCGCCCCCTGCTGGCCGACGCCCACCTGCCCGAAAAGGTGCGCAAGGGACTAAAGGCCAAGATCCGCCCCTGCCTGTCCTGCCAGGAAGGCTGCATCGCGCGTGTCTCCAAGCCCTGTCCCCTGTCGTGCGCCGTCAACCCGGCCTGCGGCCGCGAGGTGGACTATGCCGTCACCCCGGCCACCGTCAGGAAGAAGGTCGCCATCGCCGGCGGCGGCGTGGCCGGCATGGAAGCCGCCCGTGTATGCGGCCTCAGGGGCCATACGGTCGACCTGTATGAAAAGTCCGACCATCTGGGCGGCAACCTCGTGCCGGGCGGCGTCCCCGATTTCAAGATCCACGACCGCAAACTGATCGCCTGGTACGAACAGGAACTCGCCGACCTCGAGGTCAGGGTTCACCTCAACCAGGCCGCCGACCGGCAGACCCTGGCCCAGGCGGATACCGTCATCGTCGCCACCGGCTCGCAGCCGCTCGCGCTGCAGCTGCCGGGTATGGAGGCCGACCATGTCCGGACGGCCGCCGCCGTGCTGCTGGACGAATCCCTCGCCGGCGACAATGTCGTCATCATCGGCGGCGGACTGGTGGGGTGCGAGACGGCCCTGTGGCTGGCCCAGAAGGGCCGCCAGGTCACCGTGGTCGAACTCCTGCCCGAAATCCTGGGCGGCCCCCACGGCATCTGCTTCGCCAACTACGACATGCTGACCGACCTGCTCGACTACCACAGGGTGAGGATCATGACCTCCACCAGCATCAAGGCGGTCACCCCCGGCGGCGTGAGTGTCGCAAGCCCGGCCGGCGACGGGGTCCTGCCGGCCGACACCGTCATCGTGGCCGTGGGCTACCGCCCCGAGAAGACCCTCTTTGCGGAACTCGTCGACGACCCGCGCGACATCCACCTGCTGGGCGACGCCCGCGACGTGCAGAACATCATGCACGCCGTCTGGGAGGCCTATGAACTGGGCCGCAACATCTAGCCCGGCCGGCCGACGGGGTTGCGTGTAATCGAGATTGATGATTCTATTCTGGGGGGGGAAACTTCTTGCAAGAAGTTCCCCCCCAGACCTCCCTTCAAGAACTTTAATGGCCTGGGGGTCGCATTCACCGCTGCTTGCAACGGAAAGCAGGGGCTTTAGGCTTGCCCGGGGGTTCTTACCCATGATTTGCATGTCAGTGCCTGCTGCCTGGGGTGGGTAAGGATTGTCGGCTCGCAGCGCCCTGTGGTAAGGTACAACGGCCTTCAAAGTCCGGTGGCATAAACAATTGACACCTGCGCTTATACCGGAATATATCGCTACACTACTTATCCGTTGTCACTCCCGGGGGGCATCCCCGAAGGTCTCAGCGGGGGAGCGTTGAATGAAGAATGACAAAGTGACGAGCAGGGCACGCCAGGCGGCCACCACCAAGAACCATATCTTCAGGACCGCCATGGAGCTGATCACCGAGAGGGGTTACGACAAGGTCACCATCGAACAGATCTGCAAGAAGGCCGGCGTCTCGGTCGGCGCCTTCTACCACCACTTCAGCTCCAAGGAGGGCATCTTCGTTCACGGCTATCAGCAGACCGACCTCCTGTTCGCCGAGCAGCTCCAGGGGCGCTTCAGAAGCAGCAACGCCATCGACCGCATCGTGGAGCTGATCGACTTCCAGATCGAGATCGCCGCCAGCTACAATATCGACATGCTGATCCAGATCTACAAGGCCCAGATCAATGCCGCCAACCGCTTTCTGCTCTCCGAGCAGCGCACCCTGCCGCGCATCCTGACGCACATCATCGCCGAAGGCCAGGAACGCGGCGAGGTCGCCACCAGCATGCGCCCCGAGGAGATGTGCACCTTCATCCTGCGCTTTTCGCGCGGCATCATCTACGACTGGTGTGTACACAACGGCGACTACGACCTGCCGCAGGTCGCCCACGACGCCCTTCAGCACCTCCTGCCGGTCCTGCGGCCTCCCCGATGACCGCCGCGGCCGGCTCCTTCTGTTCCGACGCCGGCAATCGCCGCCAGGGTCCCGCTTCCCGGAAGGGATCGGTAAATCATCTTGCGGGATACTTGCTGATGCGCTCAAACGATTCAACTTTATCTGTCATGATCATTGTCTGATGGCCAATCACAACATCTTTTGATATAAACCGGGCAAGGGGATCGCTCGGCGGGAAGGCGGCAGGTCAACGCATCTCGGCAATACGCCATCGCACGGGTCACAGCACGGGGCCTGGAGTTCTCAAAGTGAGCTTCCTGATCGAGAAGGGGGGAATCATGCAGCTGAAAAAAGTCTGTGGCCTGCTTTTGCTTGTCCTACTCCTCTCTGCTGGCAGCGCGTACCGAGATGCCGCCCAGGCAGCGGAGACCGGACCTCATCGAACCGATATCAATATCGATATCAACAAGGAAGACCAGGAAGTCGGTTTGCGCCGCCTGGAGATCATCGACAAGCTGCTCTCCCAGGAGATGCTCGATCGAAAGATGAGGATCGTGCATCAGATTGAAGATGACTACACCGCGAAGGCCAAAGGTATCATCGACGGCATCATCCCTCCTCTCTTCGACACCAAGGTTTTCACCCATATCGAGGTAAACTTCTTTGCGCCCGAGTTTGAGCCGCAGATTCAGGCATCGCAGAAGGTGTACCTTTCTTTCATCGTGAAAAAGGCCGGCTTCGAGCGCTGGGCAAAGGGCTATCCCTCCCCGGAGCAGGCTCTCGACTCCATGGAACAGCTCCTGAGCACGGCCCTCAAGATACCACCAGGCAATATCTCGGGGGTGCTGGTCGACTAGCCCACCACCCGCTGCACGCCCTTGCGTTTCTCCCGAGGCCTAAGGGACCTGGCGGCGACTCCACAATCCCGCTGCTCACCACCGGAGGCCTGATACCAGGGGCGGCCCGGGACATATCACCTTTATCGCTCCTGAGCGCCGCCATCGCCCCTTGTTGCGGGAAGTCCATGGCTATGAAGGAGAATGGGCCTGAGGCCCGGGGCAAACCCGGGAGCCCCCCAGCCGCCGCCGGCCACCCCCCGCGTGGAGTCAATGGTCACCCCGCAGCCGGTCTTTGTTCCCAAGCCCTCTGGCAACCCGCCATCCCGGGGGAGAGACCTGCCCCTTGAAGCCGCACGGCCTTGTGGAAATACGCCCCGGGGCGATCAGGGAGGGATGCTCATGGGCTTCGTGGCCTGTGCGAAGGGGCCGAAAATGTGCAATTATCTGATTCTTTTTGGATATTTTATATATCAGAAGAAGGGTAAGTTTTCCGGGGTTACGCCGATATAACTCTTTAGTCAACGCAACAACACTTGCAAAACATCACGGAAGGAGATAACATCATGTTTTTGTACGAAGCTTTATCCCTGGACCAGGCCCTGATGTGGGTGGTGGTGCTCATCGGTCTGATCCTCCTGAACGAAATCACCCGCCGCTACAAATGGGGGGGCATTTTCTTCTTCATCATTCTGCCGATCATCCTCACCATTGCGGTCTGGCCCAAGACGGCAGGCGAAGGCACCAGCATGAACGACTGGTTCCACTGGGCCAAGGTTTATTCCTGCCTGGCCGGGTGTGTCGGCTTCATGGCCCTGCGCTACATCAAGGGTGCAGACAAAAACAAGTATGTCCTGATGTTCCCCCCGCTGATCCTGGCCATCAATATCCTGGAGGCCTGTATCCGCGACTTCGAGGTCTTCACCATGAACGCCAACGGCATGGTCGACGGCGTCTTCATGATCAGCGGCCCCTGGAACGCCATGAACGGCATCGCCGGGCTCCTGAACATCGTCACCATCTGCGGCTGGACGGGCATCTTTGCCAGCAAGGAAAAGAGCAAGGACATGCTCTGGCCCGATATGCTCTGGTTCTGGATCATTGCCTATGATCTCTGGAACTATGCCTATACCTATAACTGCCTTTCCAACCACTCCTTCTATTGCGGGGCGGCGCTGCTGATCTCCTGCACCATCCCGGCCTTCGTGCTGCGGAAGGGGGCCTGGCTGCAGCATCGCGCCCACACCCTGGGGCTTTGGTGCATGTTCGCCATGTGCTTCCCGTCCTTCATCGACACCTCGCGCTTCGCAGTGGAGTCCTCGCACAGCGAAACGGCCCTGTTTGTCGTGAGCTTCATTGCCCTGGCGGCCAATATCGCCGTCTTCGTCTATCAGTTCTACCGCATCATCACCCGCAGACTCAATCCGCTGAAAGACGAGCTCTACACGGATCTCAAAGGTTATCGGGAAGTCAACGCCCTGAGACCGGCGGCCTGATCCAGAGGGTACATCCTCCCCCGGTGGCCGGGCCTGCAGGCAGGCCCGGCTACCGGGCAATCCGATTCTGATGGGGTCCGAAACCCCTGCCCCCTGTGTCAGGAGGGGACGGCGGGAAATTCGACCCATAGCGAAATCCATCTTACCTCCTGTGCGGCACGCTACAGGGAAGCGCAACGCATCTCTCCATGCCCAAGCTGATCCATTATCATCAGCATGAGGGCAACCATGGACACGATCCGCTCAATCCGTCGTCCGGCTCCACCAGCGGCATTTGTCAACCGATGAACGGATTGTTATATTATGCAGTATTATGCAGGCAAGGGTCAGGGCGTCCATCACGGAGATCGTGCCAGCGAATCCCGCCCTTAATCTCGCAACCACCCCCGCCGTGTCTGTCCTGCTCGACAGGGGTGGGGCCGCGTTTGAAGCGGAGTTCGTGGACTCACAAACGAATGAGGTCCAGGCGGCCATGGTGTACAAGCAGAGGGGCAACCCCCTCGATCCGAGATTCTATCGCGGCGTCACCACCATGGGTTACGCCCGGGCCGCTTTCGAGGCCTGGGTCCTCGAGCATCATGGGTATGAACTCCGGGGCAAGCCCTGGAGCCTCCTTGCTGCCGCAAGCGGCGGGGAAAGTGGCCCATAGCGTTTGGAAAAGGCGCTCCAATCCAACCCGTGACCGGCCCGTGGGGACAAAGAAGGCCCCACCGCTCATGGAGAGCCTCAGGAAAGGAGGGTTCACATGCAGATTTCACGCCGGGAATTCTTACAGGCCGCTGGCACCATGGGCATTTTCGCCGGCAGCTACCCGCTGTTCAGTGGGTGCGCCGGCCTCAGACGGGCCGACATCAAGGCGCAGGATGCCGCGGTGAAGGGCTTGAGCCGGGACGGGTGGCGCATCCTCGAGCTGGCCTCTCTGGCACCCAGCGGACATAATACGCAACCCTGGGGGATCACCCTTGCAGACCCGCAGACCTGGATCGTCACCTCAGACGAGCAGCGCCTTATCCCCTCTGTCGATCCCGACCAGAGAGAGACCCTCCTTTCCATCGGGGCCTTCATCGAGAACCTGGTAGTTGCGGCCGGATGTTTCGGATACAGGGTCGACCTGAAGCTCCTGACAGAGTCTTCCCAGGACAGGGAGATTGCGCATGTCACAGTAAAGACGTCTCCTCCCGAACGCCCCGACAACAATCCCGTCGAGAAAATCCGTCTGCGGAGGGTCGCGCGAAAAGGCTATCTCGGAAAGGAGATCCGCTCAAGCGATCTGAGCTATATCACGAACGACGCCCCCGACCGCTTTTTCTTCTTCCCGCCCTCATCCAGGTATGGCCGATATCTCTCCGAGGAGACCATCGCAGCCAACCGGCAGCAGGCGTCCCGCCAAGCAGCCCAGGAAGAGCTGGCCGCATGGATCAGATGGTCTGACAGCGATGCCCATGCATTCAGGGATGGACTGACCCCGGAAGGCATGGAGATAACGGGAATTGCAAGCTGGTATGTCCGCCATTTCTTCGATCGGGACGATGTGCTGGGGCAGCGCTTCAGGGAAGCAACGATCGAGGGGGTCATCGAGCAGGTAGCCAGGCATGGGGGCTGGCTCGTGATTACCAGTGAGGATTCGCGCGTCGAGACCCTGCTGGAAACCGGACGCCTGTTCCAGCGCATGTTCCTTAACGTCCGGGACAGGATGATTGCGGTCCACCCCATGACCCAGATGCTGGAGGAAACACCCTGGCGTGAGACCGTGGCAGACGAACTGGGGTTGTCAGGGCGCGTGCAGTTCATTTTGCGCCTTGGCTATCTCGAGAGATATGCCGATCCCGTGACACTGAGGCGCCCCGTTTCCTGGTTTGTGAGGTCATGACACAGAAGAGCTCCCCCAGATCATCTGCCACCGGCAGGCGTTTCATCGGGGGCCGAGGCCGTCATTCCGGGCTGTTCCGAGGGAGGCATGCTGGTTAAGCAGGATGACACCCCTGTCAGGTTATTCGATGCCCCCATCGTTCATGCTCAAAAGGCCGTAGCGTATGCCCTAGGACGTATCCGGCCGGACTCCTTGCAGAAGAGCTCCGGGGATATGGGGCGGCGGTCGAGATGCACCGCATCGACTCCCCCGGCTCCCGCGCCGGGGCGGCCCTCAATGCCGGATTTGATCCCTCCGGCTACGATCTTACCGGCATCGGCCACCCTGTGCTGGGCCTCGGCCGGATGTTCGTCTTCAAATCGGCGGCCGAGTACCATCGCATCAACAATGCCGCTTCAGCAGAGCGCACCTACATCACCAGGGAAAGCCGCGGCTACGGGAGGCCTTTCCGGGAGTATTTCCGGAAAGACCGGCCGACAATCACGACCGGAAAAAGGTTGTCGTTGACGTCAAGGAATGTCTCGCGTTATCTGTTGACGATCGCACCACAGGGGACATCAACGCCGCTCATCGGGGAGCCGTCCGCAGCTGAAGCCGCCCGAAAATCCTCACCGGGACGCCCTCCGCCCCCAGGGCCTCCGGCGGGCACGGCGTTGAACCGGGACATCAACGGTGGCCAGCAGGAAAGGAGAGACGGGATGAACATCACACGGGCCCTGCATACATTCCTCCAATCGAACCCCCTCTATCGCGGCCTGGCGGAGAAGATCGTCATTGTCGCAACGGGCATAGGCGGACTGGTCTGTTCCTGGGTGACGTTGCCCTTCTCCCCCTGGTCGAACATCCTGGGCGGCCTCCTGGCCTTTGCGGCCTATGCCTTCCACCTCTGGGCCGAGAGGGATCACCGGGAAGCCCACAGCGTGTCGCAGGACATCGAGTTTCTCGTCACGAGCGGGGTCTATGCGAAGATCCGCCACCCCCTGTACCTCAGCCTCATCGCCATGAATATCGGCCTCGCGCTGGCCTTTGGCGTCCTGGTCACGTGCGTGCTGGCGCTGCTGAGCGTGGGGCACTGGACCCTGACGGCCCGGGAAGAAGAGGCCGTCCTGTCGCAAAGGTTTCCCCAGGCATATGCGCGCTACAGACAAAAGGTACGCTGGCGCATGATCCCGGGGATCTTCTGAGGTGGGCATCCAAGGCCGTGCGCAAGGGGGAAAGCTTACCATGCAGCGTGTCCTCGTTGCCGTCATAACGTTCTCCCTGCTCATGGCGGCCGGTCTGTGGTGCCTGACACGCTCGCAACCGGCCTTCGACGACCTGAATCAGGAGCTGCAGTACCTGGTTTCCCAGGTCGTCGCGAACGACCCCGCGGTGAAAAGCTGCGTGCTGGCCGTGAAGAAGGGGGACGGCTCCTTCAGCTGGTCGGGTGCCGCCGGAATCGCCAGCCAGGACACTCAGGCGCCGATGCGTCGGGACACGCCCCTCTATCTTGCCAGCATCACGAAGATCTATACCGCCACGGCCATCATGCGCCTGTATGAGGAGGGGCGCCTCCAGCTGGATGATCCCATGTCGCAATACCTTCCCCCCGAGCTGATCCAGGGCATCCACGTCTATCAAGGTCGGGACTACTCCCCTGTCATCACCATCAGGGAGCTGCTCTCGCACACGTCAGGCATTGCGGACTACTATACCGGGAAAGAAAAGGGTGGGAAGAGCCTCTTCGAGGTCTTCCTGGAGGATCCGCACCGGACATGGACGGTGAACGAGACCATCGCCCGGGCCCGCGACGACCTGGAACCCCTTTTCCCGCCCGGAACGGAGGCCTCCTATTCGGACACGAATTTCCAGTTGCTGGGAAAGATCATCGAGACCGTAAGCGGGGATGCGCTGCACGTCGTGTTCGAGGACATGTTCTTCGGCCCCCTGGGGCTCCGGCATACCTGGCTGGTCGGCCGCTCAGAACCCCGCTGCATGCCGGCTGCCGCGGCGGCGGACATCTTCCGCGCCGACCGAAACATCACCCGCGTGCGTTCCAACGGGTCCTACTGGGCCGATGGAGGCCTCGTCTCTCCGGCCGAGGACTGTATCATCTTCCTCGAGGCCCTCAAGGAGGGGCGCCTTGTTCGGGGAGACACGCTGGAGATGATGCATTCCTGGCACAAACTGACCTTTCCGCTGCACTATGGGTACGGAACGATGTATTTCGCACTCCCCCGTTGCATCAATGGGCTGCTGAAGATGCCGCCCCTCTGGGGGCACTCGGGGTCGAGTGGATCCTTCCTCTACTATTGCGAGGACCTGGATCTGTACCTGGCAGGATCCATCAACCAGACCGAAAGGCCGTCTGTGCCCTTCAAACTGATGCGGAGGGTGATCAAGGCGCTTCAGGCGGGGGAGAAAGACTCGTCGCGCCAAAAGCAAGCAAGTGACCTGCGCCGAGGGCCCTCGGGTGGCCGCAACCTACCGCGATAAAAGACGGCCGTTTCTCACAAACGGCCGTGTCAAGGCGGTAGAGCATGTCATACGGTATCTCGCGGTGAAACACCCCCCAGGGTATGCCCCGGGGCGACAGGGAGATGTCTTCCTGAAGGCGCCCTCTGCGCTGTTGCCCTGTCCAAGTTGTGCCTCGATGCGTGGCAGCCCGTGAGGATACCCGGGAGCACCGTCAGCCGAGTGCCTTCCGCAGGATACCTGAGAACACTCTCCCGAGGCCCGGCCTGGAAGAGGCCCCGCGTTGCTAAGGGTCCTGCAGCCCTTATTATTATCCCCTATGACAGACACACCAGAGGGGCTCTCCCGCCGAGCCCCGCAAGGAGCGTACGATGAGCACGAATGGCAGCTCGGAACTGCGGAAATTCGTAGCACCAGAATTCGTCTTTGGTGATAATGCTCGCTTTCTGGCCGGGCGTTATGCACGGAATTTCGGTGCCCGCAAGGTCCTGGTGGTTTCCGACCCCGGGGTGGTCGAGGCCGGCTGGACGGCCCAGGTGCTCGCGAGACTGGAAGCCGAAGGCCTGGCGCATACGGTGTTTTCCTCGGTTTCAACAAATCCCCGGGCGGAAGAGGTTATGACCGGCACCGAGATATTCCAGGCGGAAAGGTGTGATGCCATCGTGGCGGTGGGTGGCGGCAGTCCGATGGACTGTGCCAAGGGCATCGGGATCGTCTCCTCGAACAACAGCCACATCCTGGAGTTCGAGGGGGTGGACCGGGTGCCGGTCCCCGGACCTCCGCTCATCTGTATCCCGACCACGGCGGGAAGTTCCGCCGATGTCTCCCAGTTTGCCATCATCAACGATCGAAAACGCAAGGTTAAGATTGCCATCGTCTCCAAGACGGTCGTGCCGGATGTCGCCCTGATAGACCCCCTCACCACGTCGACCCTGGATGCATACCTGAGCGCCTGTACCGGCCTGGATGCCCTGACGCATGCCATCGAGGCCGTGGCCTCCAATGCCAGCTCCCCCATCACCGACCTGCTTGCCCTGGAAGCGGTCCGGCTCGTGTCCGGCAATTTAATGCCTGTGCTTTCTGACCTGAAAGACATGACGCTGCGCGGAAAGATGATGCTGGGAAGTCTCTACGCCGGGCTGGCCTTCTCGAATGCCAGCCTCGGCGCGGTGCATGCCATGGCCCACAGCCTGGGCGGACTGCTGGACCTGCCGCACGGGCACTGCAACGCCCTTCTGCTCCCGTATGTGGTGGATTTCAATTTCGATGCCGCCAGTGAGGGCTGTCTCCGCGTCGGAGAAGCCCTGGGCCTGCAGCTTCAGGGAAAGACACGCACCCAGCAGAAACAGGCCCTCTTAGGAGAGCTGGAGCGTTTAAAGCGTGAAACGGGCATAGCACAAACACTGGGTCAGATAGGGGCCTCACGCCGTGACATTCCGAGACTGGCCGAACATGCCATGCAGGATGCCTGCATGGTCACCAATCCCCGCAGGCCCGAGAGCAAGGACATCGAGGCGATCTATGAAAAGGCGTTCTGACACACCCGATAACTGGGAGGCCCTGCGGGAGAAGATCATCGGGCTCGGCGAACAGTCGATCCAGAAGAGCTACTATCCGCAGCTGCAGCGCAAGCTCGAAGAAGCGGAGCTCTTCCGGTCATTGCTGGATCACAGCATCGACAGCATCTTCCTGGCCCGGGTTCCCGAGGGCACGCTTATCGACGTGAATATGTCGGCCTGTGAGCGTCTGGGATTTTCGCGGGAGGAAATGCTCGGCATGCCCCTGATGGACCTTCTCTCACCCCCCGAGGCACACCAGACTGGGGCCTTTCTCTCGGGGCCTGACCCTGCCGGAAAAAACATACAGATCAACGCTTCCCTGCTCAGACGCACGGGGGAGGCCCTCCCGGTCGAGATGAACCTCAGCCTGGTGGAGCTCAAAGGCCTGGTCCATGCGGTGGCGGTCATGCGCGACATCAGCGAACGCCTGCAGGGCGACGAGGCCCTCAGGCAGAGCGAGCGCATCCACCGCCTGCTCATCGACAACACCACCGACATGATCACGCGGCACTCCCCGGACGACAGGATCACCTATGTCACCCCCGCCTGCGAATGCCTGCTGGGGTTCAGCCCGGAGGAGATGCTCGGGCATCCGGCGGGAGACTTCCTGCCCCCTGAGGACCATGACCTCCTCTGGGGTCCCATCAGGGCTTCGCTCAAGGCGAGGCAGGGCCACTATCAGGCCGAGTTCCGCATGCTCCGCCGCGACGGTTCCACCGTCTGGGTCGAGGCCCGTGGAAAGATCATCTATGACGAACAGGGGTGTGTGGCGGAGATCCACAGTGCGGTGCGTGACATCAGTGCGCGCAAAGCGGCCGAAGAGGCCCTCGCAGAGAGCGAAGAGCGCTACCGCTCCCTGTTCGAAAACGCCATCGAGGGGATCTTCCAGACCACCCTCGATGGTCGGCTCCTGATGCTCAACAACGCGCTGGTAGACATGCTGGGGTATGCCTCGCCCCAGGAGGCCCGGGAAAGGGTCACCGACATCGGCGCCCAAGTCTACGCCGACCCCCAGGTGCGTGCCTCCCTGATCGCGCGCCTGCGCCGGGAGGGGCAGGTCACCGGCAGCGAGATCCTCTTCAAACGCGCCGACGGAAGCCTCATCAAGGTAATGCTGAACTTCCGCCTGGCGCGCGACCGGGACGGCAACCCCGCCTGGATCGAGGGGAGCTGCATCGACATCACGGACCGCTGGCGCGCCGAGGAGGCCCTCACACAGAGCGAGGCGCTGCTGCGCAGCACCTTCAACGCCACGGCCGACGGGGTCCTGCTGGTGGACCGGCAGGGAAAGATCACCCAGATGAACCGGCAGTTCCGGGAGATGTGGCGCATCCCCGAGGGACTTCAGGATACCCGGGATGACGAGCAGGTGCGGGGTTTCGTCCTCGATCAACTCCAGGACCCCGCAGGCTTTATCACCAAGATCCACGAACTCTATCGGAGCTCCCGCGAAGACCTGGACGAGATTCGATTCAAGGACGGTCGGGTCTTCGAGCGCTATACCTGCCCCATGCTCCTGGAAGGCGAGGAGATCGGAAGGGTCTGGGACTTCCGGGACATCACCGAGCGCAAACAGGCCGAAGAGCGGATCAGGCAGGCCAACCGGCAGCTGGAGGCCATCATCGAGTTCCTGCCGGACGCCACCTTGATCGTCAACGCCAAAGGCACCATCATCGCCTGGAACCGCGCCCTGGAGGAGATGAGCGGCATAGACAAGCACGTGATCCTCGGCAAGGACCACTCCCAGGGCGGGGTGCCCTTCTACCGGGATATCCGCCCCTCACTCGTCGACCTCCTCGACAAGAGCGACGCGGAGCTCGAGGCCTCCTACGCCTTCGTGAAACGCAAGGGAGAGACGCTCTATGCCGAGGCCTACGCCCCGGCGCTCTACAACGGGAAAGGGGCCCACATCTGGGCCATCGCCACGCCGCTGTATGACAGCGACGGCCACGTGATCGGCGCCATCGAAACCATCCGCGACATCACCGAGCGCAAGCAGGCCGAGGAGGAGCTGCAGGCCTGGATGCACCGCTACGAGCTCATCGTCGAGGCCTCGGGCCAGGTGGCCTACGAATACCTCGTCCCCACCGGGGACATCACCTGGGGACGCAGCTTCGAGAAGGTCCTCGGCTATCCCCAAGAAGAGATCTGCGGCGGATTCCTCCAGTGGCAGGACCTGCTCCACCCCGAGGACCGGGAGGCCACCCTTGAAAGGCTTGCAGCGGCGGAGAAGGCCTGCGCCTTCTGGGACGCCCGCTACCGCCTGCGGCACCGACTCGGGCACTATGTCTGGATCAGGGACCGCGGCTTCTTCCTGCCCGGCCCCGACGGCCGGGCCTACAATCAGCTGGGCATGCTCGAGGACATCACCGAACGCAAGCAGGCCGAGGAGGAGCTCAAAAAGAGCGAGGAGAAGTATCGCGCCATCTTCGAGGAAGCCCTGGAGGGGATTTTCCAGATACGGCCGGAAGGGGGGTTCCTGACGGCCAACCCGGCCCTGGCCAGAATCCTGGGCTTCGACAGCCCCGAAGGGCTGCTCAGAGAGACCTCCGAGACAATCACACCGATCTTTGTCCACCCCGCAGACCACGCGCGCCTGTTCGATCGGCTCAAGGAGCAGGAGCGCATCGAGGGCTACGAGGTCGAGCTGGTGCGCCAAGACGGCCGCAGGATCTGGGTATCCGTCAACGCCCGCACCGTGAGGGACTCACACGGCTTCCTCCTGTACTTCGAGGGCACCTGCGTGGACATCACCGCCAGCAGGGAGGCTGAAGCAGCCCTCCGGGAGTCCGAGCAGCATCTCGCGGACATCATCGCCTTCCTGCCGGACGCCACCCTGGTCATCGACCGCCAGGGCCGGGTCACGGCCTGGAACAAGGCCATGGAAGACCTGACCAAGATCCCTGCCCGGGAGATGCTCGGTCAGGGCGATTTCGCCTATGCCATCCCCCTCTACGGCGAACGGCGGCCCATGCTCATCGACCTGGCCATTCACCCCGACAAAGAGATCGAGCGGCGCTATTACCGCCTGACAAGGCGCGGATCGCTGATCATCGGCGAAACCGACGTGCCGGTGGTCCGCGGCGAGAAACGCTTCCTCTCCGGCTGGGCGCAGCCCATCTTCGATTCCTCGGGCGCCACCATCGGCGCCATCGAATGCGTGCGCGACATCACCGACAGACAAGAGGCCGAGGAGGCGCTGGCCGGGAGCGAGGCCCGCTACCGCCTGCTGGCCGAGAACGCCAGCGACATCATCTTCACCATGGACCTGGATCTGCGCTTCACCTACATCAGCCCCTCCGTGGAGCGCATCCGCGGCTACAGAGTGGAAGAGGTCCTGCGCCAGGGCCTGGAAGAGGTGCTGACCCCGGGCTCCCGGGAAGCGGCCCTCAAGGCCTTCGAGGAGGCCCGCTGGGACGCCTCCCGGGGCCAGATCGGTGAGCGCTGGATGAGACGCACCCTGGAGCTGGAGGAGCGATGCAAGGACGGGTCCACCATCTGGACCGAGACGACCTTCACGCCGCTGAGCGACACCCAGGGGCACCTCACCGGTTTCCTGGGCATCACCCGCGACATCACCGAGCGCCGGCGAGTAGCCGAGGAAAGAACCCGTCTGGAGGTTCAGCTCGTACAGGCCCAGAAGATGGAGTCCATCGGGACGCTCGCCGGCGGCATCGCCCACGACTTCAACAACATCCTCTCGGCCATCATCGGCTACACCGGGCTGGCCCTCGAGGATCTCCCCGAGATGGAAAAGGTGCAGCGCGAGCTCAGGGAGGTGCTCAAGGCCGGCGACCGGGCGAAAGACCTGGTCGCCCAGATCCTCACCTTCAGCCGCAAGACCGACATCACCTATGCGCCCCTGGCCCTCAAGAGCGTGATCAAGGAGTCCCTCAAGCTGCTGCGCTCCGTGATCCCCACCACCATCGAGATCCGGCAGGACATCTCGGCCTCCGGGCTGGTGTTCTCGGATGTCACCCAGATCAACCAGGTGGTCATGAACCTCTGCACCAACGCCGCCCATGCCATGGGCCGGGCCGGGGGTCTGCTGGAGGTGAGCCTGAAGAGGGTGGTCCTGGATCAGGAGGCTGCCGACAGGCTCGCGGTGGCCCCGGGGCCTTATCTGCGGCTGACGGTCGCCGATACCGGGCAGGGCATGCCCCCCGAGGTGCTGGAGCGCATCTTCGAGCCCTACTTCACCACCAAGGAACAGGGCCGCGGTACGGGCCTGGGGCTCTCGGTGGTGCACGGGATCGTCAAGAACCACCGGGGCGCCGTCACCTGCCGCAGCACCCCGGGAGAGGGGACCGCCTTCGAGGTCTATCTGCCCGAGATCGTCTCCGAGCTGCAGGACGAGGCAGCCTCCACCAGCGAGCCCTACCCCACCGGGACGGAGCGCATCCTGTTTATCGACGACGAGCAGACCCTGGCCGAGCTGGCCGAGAGGATGCTCAGCAGCCTGGGATACAGCGTCACGGTGAGGACCAGCAGCGTCGAGGCCCTGGCGTCCTTCCGGGAAGACCCTGAAGCCTTCGACCTGGTAATCACCGACATGACCATGCCGGGGATCACGGGCGACATGCTGGCACAGCAGATCATGAAAATACGTCCCGAAACCCCTGTAATCCTGTGCACCGGGTACAGCGAGCACATTACGGAAGAGCGCGCCCGGGATCTGGGCATCCGGGAATTCATGCTGAAGCCCATCGAGATGGGGCGGCTGGCCACGAGCATCCGCAAGGTGCTGAAGGCCTGACCGGCGCGAATACGCTGCGTCTTCACGCCGATCTGGGCATTCTTCGAAAAACAAGAACTGTCCTCGAGGGGGGCCGGGGGGAAGCTGTCAGGACCGACGCCTGCTTACGAGAAAATCCCCCTGCCACATACAATAAACCCGCCTGTCATCCCAGATCATGCGTGAGGGAAATTCCCGGTTCGGAATGCCCCTGCGGATCATCGAAGGCCGGCAGGCGGCGCATCGTCCACGGCTCAGGGGGATGATCTTCGGGGCAGGCCTTTCGACGCCGCCAGCGGCGGGGAAGGCGCCGCCGTGCCGAAGGGCCACTGCTCCAGATCGAACCCGCTTTCAAGGCGTTCCTCGAGCTCGTCCGGCAGGCCGCAAAAAAAGTCGATATGACTTTGGCGCTCCACCTCGTCCACGCTGCAGGCATAGGCGGCGAGGTTCCCGCGCGCACCCTCGTGCGGAAGGATGAATCCGATAGCCTTGAGAGAAGGCGGGACGTCGTCCAGGACCACCTTGTAGTAGAATCGCGGCACCCCCACCTTGTTGGGGCCGATGGAGGCGGAGATCCCTCCTTCCAGCAGGGGGCCCGTGACCACCATGAGCGCGCCCTCTTCCCGGGCCCAGGCCCGCACCTGCTCTTCGAGGCGCCTCCAGATGCCGCGGTTGAAGCCGGGGCGCTGCGGGCTCATGTTGGAGAGCAGGAAGGACTCGCTCAGGGCCTCGGGCGAGACCCTCATCGAGGCCGCCGGGGCCAGATGCCCGCGGTCGTAGCCGGAGCGCCGGTAGTCCTCCAGGGTGGCGGACCCGGTGACGATGTCCGGGTCCGCCCGGAAGTCGTTCGTGCGATGCAGGCGGGAATCAAGGGCATCGGCCGTAATGCGGTAGGCCACCCAGTCGGCCTGCTCGTATTCCTCGCAGTACTTGAGCGTGAAGGCCTTGTGCTGCACGATCTGGTCGCCCGGTGCGCAGACGGGCAGCTCGATCCGATCCGCGGACAATGCCTGGCACAAGATCAGGCACAGGGCTATCGTCAGCAGGCAGACAGCCCTCATCTTTGATGTAGCCTCCCTGCAGGAGGCGTGCGCTGGAATTCCCCGGGTGTGCTGTCTGATCGTGTCGGCCACAAAAATCTTATTACATTACATATGCTTTACCTGCAACACCTTGTTTCTGATCCTGATTTCACCAGATGCTCGCGCAGGGCAGCCTCTGACCTGGCATAAGCAGGGCTCCCCTTTTATCGTTCGAGGATCGATTTCCCGCCTGCTTGCAGCGGCATAGAGGGTTCAGGGCTTGCCCTAGGCTTTATCCCCATGATGGCAGCGAGCCGTTCACCTCCCGCGCCGCAAGCGGTTTAGATCTTCCAGCAGGCCCGGAAGTAGGTGTCCTTCACCCGGGCGGCCTTCTCCCCGGCCCACCTCTCCAGGCCCAGTTTCCTGATCAGGCACAGGTTGAACACCTTGGTGTTGTGGGGCACCTCGGAGGCCCGGTCGGCATACGGGTGTAGGTGGTCACAAGGGAACTCCTCACAGTGGCAGCAGAAATCGAGAGCCTTCCCCCGGGTGCAGCGATAGACCTGGCAGGGCTCGGTCATTCCCAGGAAGGGTATGGTGCCCCCCTCGTTGCGGCAGCCCCGGTACTGGGCCTGTTCGGAGGTGAGGTGCAACTTGCGGGCGAGGGCCTGCCGCAGGGCTTCATCCTGGCCGGCCCGATAGAGCGGGCAGTTGAAGCAGTCCAGTCCGCAGAGGGCGTTCATGTTGAAATAATCCATCCTGTCTCCTTCCTCGAACCCGGGATGGTCTCTTGTCCACCCATTCTACCCCCACGGCCCCCGGAAAGCGATCCCTGTCTGCCGACGGCCAGCCCCTGCACCTTGATACCAGGCGCCATCCTGTTATTCTGTATTCTTAGGTGGCAGGGGCCTCGGCGGACCCTGCGTGTGGCCGCAGGGAGTAAGGGAATGCGACCCGGAGCCATCCAGCATACAGGGAGTTTCAGCGGGAGACGGACCCGAGGACCTGTGAGGGCCTGGGCACCGGCAGCGACCAGGGGAGCCACAACCTTCTGCATACAGCCCGGGGGGACCCGCACCGCCAGGCCGCACGCGGCCTGCTGAGCGAGCGTTCCGGAGAGTAGACCGCAAACAAGGGAGAAGGCATGCGTGAGAAAATCCTCGCCCGCATCTTCAGGGCCGCGCCGGTAGGCTTCGGTCTAACCGACCTTGAGGTCATTCGGGAGGCCAATAGCGCCCTGTGCGCAATGACGGGCTATCCGCGAGAGGAGCTCCTCGGCATCGAGTGCCACCGGCTGTACCCCACCCGGGAAGCCTTCGAGCAGTTCCTGGCGCAGCTCACGCCCCGGTTGCGGGAGACGGGCACGGGTACCCTCGAGACCCGCTGGCGCTGCCGGGACGGCCGCCTCATCGAGGTGCTCCTTACGGCGGCATGCCTCGCTCCGGGGGACCGGACCGGGGGGGTGAGCATCGTGGCCCACGACATCACCGAGCACAAACGCTCCGAGGAGGCCGCACGCGCCAGCGAGGCACAGCTGCGCTTTCTGATCGAGAACACGCACGACATGATCTCCCGGCACCTGCCCGACGGCGAGATGATCTATGTCAACCCCGCCTGCCTGCTTCTGACCGGCTATACCTCGGAGGAACTCAGGCACCGCCGGGTGGCCGAGATCATCCATCCCGGGGACCTCCCAGGGCTCAGGCGCACGATCGCCGAGGCCACTTCCGCCAAGCGGGACACCTATCGCTATGAGCACCGCCTGCGCATGAAAGACGGGGAGTACACCTGGATCGAGACCATGGGCAGCCTCCTCTACCGGCCTGACGGCGACCTCTGCGAGATCCAGGTCATCTCCCGCGACATCTCCCAACGCAAGGACCGCGAGGAGCGCCGCACCCTCTACGGGAAACTCATCTCTGACCTCATCAATCAGGGGGTCTGGTTCGAGGCCGTCCCCCTCGAAGGGCTGCAGCGCATCACCGCCATGTCCGCCGGGGTCCTGGGCACGGAGCGCACCAGCATCTGGTTCTACAGTGAGGACTATTCACGCATCGTCTGTCACGACCTCTATCACCTGAGCACCGGGGAGCACTCCCAAGGCGAGACCCTGGATCTCTCACACCAGGACGCCTATACTGCCAGCCACCGGCAGGGCCAGGTGATCGCCGCCTCCGATGTCCGCCGTGATGCGCGCACGGCGACCCTGCCCGGAGACTATTATCGGCAGTCCGGAGTGACCGCGCTGCTCGACGCCCCGGTCTGGGTACATGGCCGTCTGGCGGGCATCTTCAGTTTCGAGCATACCTCAGGTCCGAGGACCTGGCTGCCGGAAGAGGAGCATCTGTCGCAGACCCTGGCGGCCTATGTAGCGCTGTGCCTGGAGGCGAGTGAGCGCGCCCGGGCCGAGGCCTGCCTGCGCGAGCGCCAGGCCCGCCTGGACAGCGTCCTGAGGGCCGCGCCGGTGGGCATCTGTGTCGCCATGGATCGCGTGCTGCAGGAGGTCAACGCCCCCTTCTGCGAAATGACGGGCTACTCGGCAGAGGAGCTCATCGGGCACGACACGCGCCTGCTCTATGCCACACAGCAGGACTACGACACCGTGGGCGTGTTCCAGCACCGCATCGCCACTACCAGATCGGCCGAGACCGAGACGCGCTTTCAGCGCAAGGACGGCCGGATCATCGACGTGCTCCTGAGTGCGGCAGCCATCGACCCGGCCGACCTCTCGCAGGGGATCGCCTACATCGTGCTCGACATGACCGAACGCAAGCAGGCGGAGGCACTGCTGGTGCAGGCCCTCAAGATGGAGTCCATCGGCCGGCTGGCGGGCGGGGTGGCCCACGACCTGAACAACCTCCTCACCCCCATCCTGGGGTATGCGGGAATGCTCAAGAAGGAGCTCCTCCCTAACGATCAACGCCATGCGAAACTCCGACACATCGAGAAAGCGGCCGAGAGCGCCAGAGACCTCACCCGGCAGCTCCTGGCCTTCAGCCGCAAGCAGGTGCTCAAGATGCAGACCGTGGACCTGAACGCGGTCTTGACCGAGTTCGCCAAGATCCTGCGCCGCACCATCCGCGAGGATGTCGAAATCCGCATCCTGACCGAGGCGGAAGCCTGCCTCGTGCATGCCGACGTAGGGCAGATCGAGCAGATCATCATGAATCTGGTGGTCAATGCCCAGGATGCCATGCCCGATGGCGGCACCCTCGTGATCCGCACCCAGGCCGAGGAGGTGGACGTGTCCTCGGCCGAAATGCGCCCCGACATACGCCCCGGACCCTATATCGTCCTCGAGGTGCTCGACAGCGGCTGCGGCATGGACGCCGCCACCCAGAGCCACATCTTCGAGCCCTTCTTCACCACCAAGGGAGGGGGCCAGGGCACCGGGCTGGGCCTGGCGACCGTCTACGGAATCGTCAAGCAGCATGGGGGCTCGATCCATGTCTACAGCGAGCAAGGCTGCGGCACGAGCTTCAGGATCTATCTGCCCCATGTCACCCGTCCGGAGGCCCACGCCGCCAAACCCGCCGCCGCAGGCGAGATCCTCCGGGGCTTGGAGACGGTGGCGGTAGCCGAAGACAACGCCATGGTCCGCAACCTGGCAACCGACATCCTCAGACAGTGCGGCTACAGCGTCATCAGCGCCGAGAACGCCTCCGCGCTCCTGGAGGCCCTCTCCCAGGCACCTGCCGCGGTGGATCTGCTGCTCACGGACGTCATCATGCCCGACATGAACGGCAGGGAGCTCTATACACGGCTGGCCGCCATATTCCCCGGTCTCAGGGTCATCTACATGTCCGGCTACACCGAGAATGTCATCGCCCGGCACGGGGTCATCGAGGAGGGGATCGACTTCATCCTCAAACCCTTCACCATCCAGGGCCTCTCACAGAAGGTGCGCAAGGTGCTCGACCGCGATCCGGCCGGGCGGTAAGCCCTTCAGCGGGGTGCCCGCAGGGCCTTACGACCCGCCGAGCACGCGCCGGATGGCCTCCGCCAGCACCCCGGAGTCGACCGGTTTCGTGAGGCAGACGCGGATACCGGCCTGAAACGCCGCCGCCTCGAGGGCCTGCTCCCCGCAGCCCGTGCACAGGATCACCGGGATGGGGGAAAAGCTCTCCTTCAGACACCGCGCCAGATCCACCCCGCTCAGGCGGGGCATGACCTGATCGGTGATCACGAGATCGAAGCGCTCCCCGCCCTCCCGGAGCAGCTCGAGCGCCTGGAAACCGTCGCAGGCCGCGGTCACCCGGTAGCCCTGCCGTTCGAGCATCTGGGAGGCCATCTGGATAATGCTCCGCTCGTCGTCCACCAGCAGGATATGCTCGCCTCCCCCCCCGTGCAGGACAACCGGCCGGTCACGCCCTGCCGCCGGCTCGGGGGCTTCCCTGACCCGCGGCAGGTAGACGCTGAAGGTGCTGCCCCGTCCCGGGGAACTCTCCACGAAGATCGCGCCGCCCAGCGCGGTAACCTGGCCGTGGACCATCGCCAGGCCCAGTCCGGTTCCCTGTCCCACCGCCTTGGTGGTGAAGAAGGGCTCGAAGATGCGCTCTAGAACGAGGGGTTCCATGCCCGCCCCGGTGTCGCTGACCGTGAGCCGTACATAGGGCCCCGGCTCAACCCCGGGGCGACATTTCACAAAGGCCTCCTGCAGCTCCACCGCGACACACGTAACCTTCAGCCTGCCGGGCCCCCGGCCCATGGCCTGGATGGCGTTCGTGCAGAGATTCATGGCGATCTGGTGCATCTGGACGGGATCACCGCACACCCGATCGTCGGCATCCGTGAGATACTGCTCGAGGGTGATCGCAGGCGGCAGGGTGGCACTGAGCATCTGCAGTGACTCGGCCAGGATGGCACCGAGGGGCACCACCTCACCCCCGGCCTTCACAGGCCGGCTGAAGGCCAGGATCTGCTGCACCAGGCCCCGGGCCCGGTAGGCGGCCTGCATGACCTCATCCATGTTCGCGCGCGCCAGGCTGCCGGGGTCGATATCCTCCCGGACCAGCTCGGAATACCCGATGATGGCCGCCAGGACATTGTTGAAATCATGGGCGATGCCGCCGGCGAGCGTGCCGATGGCCTCCATCTTCTGCGCCTGACGCAGACGCGACTCCATCTGGGCGCGCTGTTCCTCGGCCAGGCGGCGTTCGATGATCTCGGACTGAAGCCTCCGGTTGGCCTGCTCCAGCTCGCAGGTGCGCTCCCGCACGCGGGTCTCCAGCTCCTCCTGATAGCGGCGCAGGAGATATTCGGCCTTGCGGCGCGCGCTGATGTCGCGCGAGATGCCGATCACCCCCACCGGCTGGCCCTGCTCGTCGCGGATGAAGCTCGTGCAGGCCTCGGTCGGACGGGTGGACCCGTCGCGGCAGAGGTATTCGATCTCCACCGGCTGGGAACGCAGCCGTTCGTACTCCGGGCTGCCCTGCTTGGCCACCCGCTCCCATAAGACGGCCTGGGCCCGTTCGAAGCTCTCCCGGGTGATGAGCCGTTCGGCCCCCAGAAGCAGGGCCTCGGCCGGACTGTAGCCCGTGAGGTCCTCGATGGACTGGCTGAAGAAGGTCGGGCGGGCCTCCATGTCCATGGTCCAGATGACGTCCCTGACCTTCTCCGTCAGCAGGCGGTAGCGGGCCTGCTCCTCGCGGGAGCGTCTCTGCGCCGCGAGCAGGTCATGCACCCAGATCCGGAGGCCCTGCACCTCCTGCAGGAGCTCCGCATAGGTCGTCTGATCGGACATTCCCCCCCTCCTTGATCGGATCACAACCCGGTGTCAATCATGGGCATGAACCCCGGGGCAGGCCTGAGGGCCCTGCTTGCCGCCGCAAGTAATAGGGGAATTCGACCCTCAGGCCATTACGACACCGTCATCACATATATTCCCGGCCATATTCCCGGCCGGTGCCTCTCAGGGCGCCGGCCGCATTTCCCTGCTCAGTGCACCGCTTCCGGCACGTCCGCAGCACCTCCGGGGGACTCGCCCGCCGGTCGGGAATCATCCGGACGGGAAGGCTCCTGGCGCTGGCTCCCCGGTCGGGGGTCCTCCTCTCCGGAAGAGCCCGGTTCATGGGCCTCGGCCCCGGACACTTCCGGGAGGCCTCCCTGTGCTTGCCGGAGATTTTCCATGGCCTCGTATGCCGGCTCATAGTGATTGCCGGGGCTCCACAGCAGCCAGCCCCTGGCCCCGGCATCGAGCGCGGCCTCGATCTGCGCCTGGATGAAGGCCGGGCCGA
Source organism: uncultured Bacteriovoracaceae bacterium (assembly GCA_964618975.1). Classification (GTDB taxonomy): domain Bacteria; phylum Desulfobacterota; class Desulfomonilia; order UBA1062; family UBA1062; genus CAZUDI01. The sequence continues at coordinate 40,545 of CAZUDI010000020.1, forward strand.
ACCCGGTGGTCACGCGCAGCGGAAAGGCCTGCAGCCAGGGCCTGATGATCACCTTTTCCCCCACCATGCCCTTGAGCCGCCCTATGCCACGGCTCACAAAGAGGGCCGGCTCGTCGGCGGGGTTGGAGATCCCGGCGAAATCCTTACTGAAATGTGATGGATACAGCATAGGGGAGATGATGTCCAGGCAAGGGGCCATCTTCCTGATATCCTGGCCCACCACGAGGATGTCCTCGTCCTTCTCCCAGATAACGATGCCGAAGATGTCCAGGGAGAGCAGCACCCCCGCCTGTGAGGTAACTTGCGCTATCTCCTCGAGAAAGGCGGCGATCACCTCCGGGCGCGTGCACCCCTCCCGTCCCGATGCCGTCCGGCTGTCCGCCGGGTAGCGGAAATAGTCCAGCTGGATCTCATCCACCCCCAGGCATACGAGTTCGCGGACGATCTCCAGGATATAGTCCTGCACCTCGGGCTCCGCCGGGTTAAGCCACTGCGGGGCCAGGCGCCAATGCGGCATGCAGCTGGCCATGAGCATATCCCGGAAGACGCTCACGCGCGCTGCCACGTGCATATCCCGACGGTGCAGGAATTCTACGAGCTTGGGGGCATCGCCGATGACGACATCATAGAGGGCCTCGGGACAGTACCTCCCGGGAATCGCACTGCGGTAGGCCAGAGACCCCGTGACATCCTTGACGTCGAAGACGACCGTGTTGGCCCCATGGCGGCGCAGGGCGTCGGCCACGGCTAAGACCCTGCCCGAACCGGCTGTCCACTTATTGAGGTAGACCCCTGTGGCGATGAAGTCGCGGGGTCGGGAGATGCTCTTGGCCCTGAGGGGTTCGTCCCACCGGACCGGGATGCTCAGGGGCTGTCCCGCCCTGAGGGCCTCGTCTCTGAGCCCGTTGATGGCGCGGATGTCATCGACGAGCTCGTCGCGCGTGTAGGCCTCCGTATAGGGCAGGTACCTAAGCGCCAGCTTGCCGAGCGTTTCCCCCGGCTGCACCGTATGCACGACCGCCAGGAGCGCCGGGGAAACCGTGAGGCCCATAAGCCCCACCAACAGGAGGGTCCGGATCCACACTCGCATCGTCTGCATATAGTACAGCTCGGCTACACCGCACAAGCAGATAACCTGACCGGCGATTTTTATGACCCGCCTATTGTAACGGGCCGCCCGGAGAAAGGCCCCGGGCGGCAGGCCTTCCTTATGACGACGCCTCGACCTCCTGCGGGGTAAAGCGTTCCCGCAGCACGTTCTTGAGGATCTTGCCGCTGGGGTTGCGCGGCAGGGTATCCGTGACCATCACCTTCTTGGGCACCTTGTAGCCGGCGAGCTCCTTGCGGCAGAAGGCGATCACCTGCTCTGCGGTGAGCCTCTGCCCCGGGGCCGGCACCACCACGGCGGTGACCACCTCGGACCAGTAGGGATCGGGCAGGCCGATCACGGCGGCATCGGCCACGCCCGGGCACTTGAAGAGCATGGCTTCCACCTCCTGCGAGGAGACGTTCTCGCCGCCGGATTTGATCACGTCCTTGCGGCGGTCCACGAAGTACACATAGCCCTGATCGTCCATGCGTACCAGATCGCCGGTGTGGTGCCAGCCCCCCCGGAAGGTCTGGGCGGTCTTTTGCGGGTCCTTGTAGTACCCCAGCATAATCGAGGGCCCGCGAGCCACCAGTTCCCCCACCTCGCCGCGGGGCACCTCGTTTTCATCGATGCCGAAGACCCTGAGCTCGAGCGGCAGGTGTGCTCGGCCGATGGAGTCGGGCCGCGCATCGAAGTCGGCGGGCAGAAGCGTGGTGCCCAGGGGGCTCATCTCGGTCTGCCCGTAGTAGTTCATGAAGCCCGCCTGCGGCAGGAGCCCCTTCCATTTCTCGATCACGGCCGGCGGCGCCAGCGAACCGAAGATGATGCAGGTCTTAAGCGAGGTCAGGTCGTAGGTCTCGAAATCCGGCATGAAGGGCAGCGCGGCGTAGAGTGCCGGCGGCCATACCCAGAAGGTGAGCTTCTCGCCCTGGGTGAGTTCCAGAATCTCCTGGGGGTTGGGGGCGTACTCCAGCACCGTGGTCGCACCCAGGGCCACGGAGGTTACGAAGAGATACATGGCCGCCACGTGGTAGAGCGGGATGCCGCCGATGAGACGGTCAACGGGACGGACCCCCAGGTCGCACAGGGCGCTCATGACGTCCATATAGAAGTTGAGATGTGAATTCAACACCCCCTTGGGCAGGGACTCCGTGCCGGAGGTATAGAGGAGCAGCGCCGGATCATAGGCTTCAATGACCACCTCGGGCTCGCTGGCGGGTCTTCCGGTGTGCCAGAGGTGCTCGATATTCATCCAGTCTTCAGGCACATCGCCCCCGGAGAGATTGATGTACCCATAGGTCTCGACCCCCTTGAGCGCCGGAATCACCGGCAGCACGTTCGCAATCAGGGTGTCTTCCACGAAAAACACCTTGGGCTCACTGTGATTGATGATGTAGCGGATCTCCTCGCCCTTGAGCATGAAGTTCAGCGGGGTGATGATGGCCCCCAGCTTGAGCAGCGCCCACCAGTAGATGATAAAGGCATCGCAGTTGTGCGACATGATGGCTGCGCGGTCCCCTTTGGACAAACCCAGGGCCTTGAGACCGTCACAACACCGGTTCACCGCGGCGTTGAACTCCTGGTAGGTAAACGACTTGTCCCTGAATACAAAGGCCTGTCGATTGGGTGTGCGCGCGGTGGTGCGGGTGAGCATGTCCCCCAGGCAGGCCCGTCTGACAACATTGTGTCCGAAACTACTCAGTCCATCCATGCCTTTCCTCCTTCGTATTACTCACGCCCACCGAGGCAGGACACCCCGGGGATCATCACATTCTATACATGCCCCTCTCTGCTGAGACCGGTTGCACCTCAGGTATCCGCAGATGCCTCCTCACCGCTGACGACGTTCACGGCCGCCTGTTTTTGTGTGTGCCGGCCACAGGCCGTCTATCAGGGGCATGACATGACAAGCCCTGGTCACTCCCTGATGCTGGTTTTCGAGTAAAGGCGCATCATGGGTATGAATCCCCGGGCAAGCTTATGACCCTCCTTGCCGCTGCAAGCAGCGGTTAATTCGACCCTCTGGTGCTTAAAGAAGGGCCCGGAGAAGACAAGTACCGGTTCATTGCCACCGCAACCGGCGACAATGAACCGCCAAGCAACAAAACCCCTAACCATGGGGATGAATCCCCGGGCAAGCCCTGAACATCCATTGACGCCCGCAAGCCTCTGGAGTTCGACCCATAGCGAATAAAGGGCATTTCACCTCATTGCATTCACACCATATAAGGACACTACAATGAAATATCGGCCTGCGTCATGGTGAGAACCTCCACGCCGTCCTGGTTGGTCACCCTGATGTCGAGCTGGGCCTTTGAGCCTTCGACCTTACTAACTTTTGCCTCGGTGGTGACGGTATCCTCGAGGTGCACGGGGGCGGCAAAGCGACACTTGAGCCGTTTGAGCGCCCCCGGGTCGCCGCTCCAGTCGGTGACCGACTTGGCCACGAAGCCCAGGGTGCACAGGCCGTGCAGAATCACCCCCCCCAGTCCCACCAGCTTGCCGAACTCGGGATCGATGTGAATGGGATTGAAATCACCGGAGGCGCCCGCATAGTAGACGGTCCGGTACCTGTCCACCACCTCTTGGGCCGTGAACGTGTCGCCGAGCTTGATCTGCCTGTCTGCCATGATATCCTCCCTAACCTTTGCGGATAACGAAGGTGAACCTGGACTTGCAGACCACCTCGCCCTTCTGGTTCCTGCTCGTGCCCTCCAGGGTCACGGCATCCAGCTTCTCCTTGTTGCGGATATCGGCGATGACCCCCTCGGAGGTGATCGTATCACCGGGCCTGACCACCTGCAGGAACTCGAATTCCTGCTCCCCATGCACGAGCATGGCCATGTTGAGGTTCAGCTCGGGGTCCAGGAAGAAGGGTTCCGCCAGCATGCCGGCGTAGACCACCGCGAAGGTGGGCGGGGCGATAAGGCCACCGTACTTTGAGCCCTTGGCAAACTCGTCGTCCAGATAGTGCGGGTCCTCGTTCTTGATGGCCCGGGCATACTCCTTGAGTTTCTCCTTGCCAACCTCATAGACCAGGGGGCCGTACGTCTTACCGATGAAGCGTGCGTCAACCGACATATGCACTCCCCTCCTAACGCTGGACAAATTTGTCCAGTTCGTTGCCCGCGATGATGGTACGCTGGACCTCGGTCGTGCCCTCGTAAATCTCGCCGAAACGGGCATCCCGGTAGAGCCTTTCGATGTCCGTGCCCTTCAGATAGCCGTGGCCGGCGAAGATCTGCATGGCCCAGTTGGCCACCTTGGTGGCACCCTCACCGGCGAAGAGCTTGGCGCACGAGGCGATGATCTCGGCCTCGGGCTCGTCATGGTCAAAGGCCCAGGCCGCTCTTAGCGCCAGGGTGCGCCCCAGATCGTTGTTGGTAAACATGTCGGCCAACTTAAAGCCCACCTCCTGGAATTTCCCGATGGTCCTGCCCGAGGCCTTCTTGGACTTGGCATGCTGGGTGGCCTTCTCCATACAGGCGCTCCCGATGCCCACGCACAATGCTGCCACGCCGATCCGGCCCAACTCGAGCACCCGGCAGACTTGCGCCAGGCCGTTGCCGGGCGTATCCCCGACGATCGCGAGCGCCTCGCAGTCCGTAAGGCTCAAGGAGGCCACCGGCGCCCCGCGCACACCCATGGTGTCCAGCGGTTCCCCAATGGTAAGCCCCTTGGCCACCTTCTCCACGATGAACAGGCTCATCCCGCCTTCGGCGCCCTTTTCACTCTTGGCGAGCACCAGCAGAATATCCGCGATCGGTGCGTTTAGCACCAGATTCTTCTCCCCATTGAGCACCCAGCTGTCACCCCGGCGCTCGGCCGTGGTGGCGATATCCTTAAGGTCGCTTCCGGCCTCTTCCTCGGAATACGCCAGCGCCCCCACCAGGGAGGCCTGTTTCAGCCCGGGCAGATAGCGCTCCTTCTGCGCAGCCGACCCGTACAGGTTCAGAGTGGCGCCGCACAGAAAGATGCTGGAGCGGGCCGCGAGATAGGTGGAAGCACAGGCCTTGGCGAGTTCCTCGCCGGCCACATAGTGACTCACCATGGCAAGGCGCTCCCCGTTGAGACCGGCGGCCAGCAGGTTGGCCTGGCCGAGTTTGCGGAGGTTCTCCCGCACGAACTCCCCCACTTCCGTGCGCGAGCACCCGTCGAGGGCCATGGCCCGGGGGGCGATCTCGCTCGCAGCGAACTGTGCCATTTCGGTCTGAAGCTTCTTTTCGTCTTGTGTCAATTCATAATCAATCATGATGAGACCTCCTTACATGAGCATGAGTCGTGAGACGATCATCCGCATGATGTCGGATGTGCCACCGCCGATGGTGCCCAGTCGCGCGTCGCGGTAGTTGCGCTCCACCGGGTACTCATGCATGAATCCGTAACCACCGTGAACCATCACCGCATCGGTGGCCATATTGCAGCCCTCGTCACCCACATACATCTTGTTCACCGCAGCCAGCAACGGATTGAGCATCTGTCCGTTGTCCTTGGACGAGGCCACGCGGTAGATGGCCAGCCTGGCCGCCTCGGCGAAGACCTTCATACTGGCGATACGGTGCTGGATGGCCTGGAACTCCCGGATGGGGCGGTTGAACTGATAGCGTTCGTTGGCATAGCGGCCGCACACCTCGAGCATGTAGAGGGCCGAGCCCAGAAACGGCGACAGCAGCGTGCAGCGATCCCACTCCACCGAACTCAGGGCCATGGGCCACCCCTGAAATTCACCGCCCAGACAATTCTCCAGCGGCACCTCGCAGTCCTCCAGGATCACCTCGGAGGTCGTGGAGCATTTGCAGCCCATCTTGTGGAAAGGCTGGCTGGTGGAGTAACCCGGAAAACCCTTCTCTACGATGAAACAGGTGATGCCTTCATGCTTCTTGGCCTTGTCCAGAGAGGCATACAGCACACACACATCCGCCACCGGGGCGTTGGTGATAAAGGTCTTGACCCCGTTGAGGATATAGCGGTCGCCCTTCTTGACCGCCGTGGCCCGCATGGAGGCGGCGTCGGAGCCAGCCCCGGGCTCGGTGAGTCCCATGCACCCGATCCACTCGCCCGTGGCAAGCTTGGGGATATACTTCTGGCGCTGCTCGGCATTGCCGAAGGAGTTGAGTGTCGCGGCGCACAGGTAGGTGTGGGCCCCCAGCGAGAGCAGGTGGCCGCCATCGACGCCGGCGTGTCCCAGGGCCTCGCCTGCCAGGCAGCAGGAGACGATGTCCGCACCTGCACCACCCAGTTCCTCGGGGAACGGCAGGCCCAGGAGCCCCATCTCCCCCAGCTTGCGCCACACCTCCCGGTTGAACTCTCCATTGAGATCCGCATCCTCGCACAGCGGGGCGATCTCTTCCTTGCCATACCGGTAAACGGTGTCCCTGAACATTCTCTGTTCGTCCGTGAGCGTAAAATCCATGTTTGAGAACCTCCTTAAGGTCTACTTCACTGGCTCAAAATACTTGATATCAAGGATGTGCCCCTGTTTGGCTTCCTTCCACACGGCCCGCACGCGCATGCCGTTTTTGACCGTGCGGCGCACCTCGGCATCATCCGAAAGATCCATGCCGCCCACGAGGTGCAGGAAGTTGGAGTCGGTGTTGTCGAGACGGATCAGGGCCCCGATGAAGGGCGGTTTGGTGGGCATGCCGAAGTACTCGTAATTGGTCAGCGCCCAGGCGACGAGCTCGCCCTCCTGGGAGACCTCCACCCATTCGCTGACCTCGTCGAAACATCGCGAACAGAACGAGCGCGCCGGCACCAGCACGCGTCCGCACTTGGAACAGCGAGTCCCGTAGATCTTCCCTTCCTTGAAACCGTCGAAAAACCGGGTCCAGGTGGGTCCATAGGCCAGCTCGTAGGGGATGGACACCTCGCTGGTCACGATATCATAATCGAGTTTCTTGCTCATGACGTCTTCCCTCTATTCCCCCGCATCTTCAGGCCACGGGTTCAAAATATCGGATGTCCAGCATCCGGCCCTGCTTGTCGGCGTTCCAGACGGCCTTCAGCCGCATACCCCGCCTCAGGCTCGACCGCACCTTGGCCACGTCGCTGGTCTCGATGCCGCCGAGGAGGTGCAGAAAATCGCCGTCGGTCCCGTCGATGCGGATCAGGGCCGTGATGACCGGGCCTTGGGCCGGGGCCCCGAAATAGGGCCGGTCGCTCCAGGTCCAGGAAACCAGCTGCCCCTTAGGTTCGACCTCCACCCACTCGAGCTCGCTGGCCCGGCAGTGCGGGCAGAAGGAGCGTGCCGGCAGCAGCACCTTGCCGCAGGCCGGGCAGCGCGTCGCGAGCAGCTTCTCCTCCTTGAGGGCGGCGTAAAACCGCGTATAGGTCTCCCCGGCCGCAAACTTGTGGGGAAGCCTGAGTATGTTTTCCATGGTCTTGTAGTCCTTGCTCATCTCTACCCCCTCTCGGCGCCCAGGATCATGACGCCGTTGTACTGGTCCACCCCGCCCATGGCATGGGCCAGCGCTAGCCGGGCCCCGGGGATCTGATGCGCCCCGGCCTGGTTGGTCACCTGCATGGCCGCCTCGGCCACCCGGTTCAGACCGGTGGCTCCGATGGGGTTGGAGCACAGGGTTCCGCCCGAAGGGTCGCAGGGCAGCTCACCGTTGCGTGAGAAGACCCCCTTGAGGGTCAGATCGCAGGCCTGGCCGAAATCGCAGAACCCGAAGCACTCGTAATAGAGCAGTTCCTGGAAGGTGAACGGGTTGTAGACCTCGGCCACATCGAGCTCCTTCCGAGGATTGGTGATGCCGGCCATCTTGTAGGCCTGTTTGGCGGCGTCGATGGCGCACTGCCAGTAGACCTTATCCGAGTCCCCAAACCAATACTCCTCGCCCGCATACCCCAGCCCGCGCACCCAGGCTGCGGGCAGACCAAGTTGCTTGGCCTTCTTTTCGGAGGCCATCAGCATGGCGCAGGCGCCGTCCGAATTGGGGCACACGTCCCACAGCCGCACCGGATAGGTGATGATGCGGGCGTTATTCACGTCTTCTTCCGTGAGCTTCTGCTTGATATGGGCATAGGGGTTGTCGAAGGCGTCGTCGTGGTGATCGATGGACAGACGCGTGGCCGCCTCGCGCACCTTCTCCGCGGGGATACCGAAGCGCACCGACCATTCCTGGGACTGCATGGAGAAGATCCCCGGCGCCCCGGAGATGAAATAGCGCTGATAGAAGGGCTCGAGGATGCTGGTCATGGTGGCCTGCGAGTCGCCCTCGTTCATCTTCTCCGAACCCACCACCAGCACGAGATCGGCCATACCGGAACTGATCCAGTAATAGCCGGTCATGGCCAGTGAAATGCCCGTGGAGCCGCAGGTCTCGGTCTTGAGCAGGGGCTTGCCCACCAGGCCGAGCACCTCGGCGAAATAGAAATGCGTCAGGGCCACACCCTCCATCATGGAGGGCATGGTGCCGTAGACCACGCCTTCGACATCGGCGGGGTCGATACCGGTGGAGGCAAAGAGCCGGTCGATGGCCTCCTTGACGAGGTCGGGATAGTTGACGTCGAAACGCCGGCCGTGATTGGTCTGTCCCGATCCGATGATTGCAACTGGATTTCCCATACTCTCCTCCTAACTTCCCACGATGGCCACGGCATGGCACTGCCCGGCGAAGCCGTGGGTCCCGTGGGCGAGCGCCGTCTTCACCTCCCGATCGACCTGATGCTCGCCGGCCTGCCCGCGAACCTGCAGCACACACTCGGCCAGCCGGTAGAGCCCGCGGGACATGTAGGGATTCAGGGCCAGCACCCCGCCCGAGGCGTTGACCGGAATACGGCCCTTAATGCCCGTCTGACCGCTCTCCACGAAGCTGCCGCCCTGGCCCTTGCCGCACAGACCGAGGTCTTCACACCACAGGAGTTCCTGAAAGGCATACGGCTCACAGACCTCGGCCAGGTCGATCTCGCGGGCCGGATCCGTGATGCCGGCCATGTCGTAGGCCCGCTTGGCCGCGGTCGCAAGCTGCCCGTCGAGCAGATCGCGGTCGCCCAGGAAGAAACGGTCGATTGAGGAGCTATACCCCTTGAACCATACCGGCTTGTCCGTGAGTTTGAGGGCCTTCTCTTCGCTCGCCAGCAGCATGGCCACGAAACCCTCCGATTGGGGGGCACACTCCAGGGCATGCAGGGGATCATTCACCACCGGGGAGGCGAGCACCTCGTCCACGCTGAGGCGTTTCTTGACGTGGGCATAGGGATTGCAGAGCGCATTGCCCAGATTCTTGACCACCACCTGGGCACACTGCTCGTCGGTTACCCCGCTGCGCTCCATGTACTCGCGCTTCTGGATAGCCGCCGCCACGGTTTCGTTCAGGCCCACCTGCCGCTGATAGAAGGGATCGGTGAAGAGGTGGGTGATCGTGTCGTCAGGCGGGTGTTCCGAGCCCTTGCAGACGGCCAGGACCAGCGCCGTATCGTAGTTGCCGGTCATGATGCGCATGACCGCGTACATGAAGGCAAACAGCGATTCCCCGTCCTGTCGGGAGCCGTTCTTCAGAAAGGCCGCGCCGGCGTCCCAGTAGTAGGCATTCGCACAGGACAACCCACTGTGAAAGACGTCCGAGGAGGCACTGATCACCGTGCCGACCTCTTCCCGGGACACACCGGCCTTGTCCAGGCACTCCCGGGAGACCCGGAAGACCTGGTCCAGGAAATTCTCGCTGGATGGACCGCCGGGGCCCATGGCAACGTCAACGATTCCGATTCGTTTCATGTTCATTGCCCTCCTTGTCCTGGGGCTCAGCGGCCGATAATGTAGCGATAAGGATCGACCTCTTCCCTGAGGATGCGCAGTTCCTCGTCCGTGGGCGGCTTGGTGTCGGCCAGTTTGTTGGCCTGCAGGAGTTCGAAACCGCAGTTTTCCTGCACATCCTTGAAGCTGTACCCGGGGTTGACCGATATCACCCGCATGCGCTTGCTCTCGGGCTCGAAGTCCATGACCGCCATGTTGGTGATGATCCTGTAGGGTCCTGACCCCAGGGGCAGCCCGGACCTGGCCCGCGAATCTCCGCCCTCCAGCCAGCCCGGGGTGGTGATGAAGTTGACCTTCTCCACAAAACGCCGGGCATCCTGCACGGTCATGACCATCATGCGCCAGCAGAACGAGGCGAAGTCATTGGCCCCCCCGCTGCCGGGGAAACGCACCTTGGGCTTGGCGTGATCGGAGCCGAGCATGGTGGAATTCAGATTGCCGTACATGTCGATCTGGGCCCCACCTAAAAAGGTGTAGTCCACGAAGCCCCGGCAGCAGGCCTCCATGATATCGCACATGCCCGTGGCCATGCAGGCCTTGTAGAAGGTCCTGGAGTCACCCACCGAGATGGGCATCTCCGGCAGGATCGGGCTGACCCCGCCGGCCTCGAACATGATAACGAGGTTGGGGGCATGCGTCTTCTGGGCGAGCATGGCCGCCGCACAGGGCGCCCCGGTACCCACCCCGGCCGTCGCCCCATCATCCAGTTCGCGGGCCGCCACGCAGATCATCATTTCCATCGCGTTATAGTCCGCCATTGTTGACCTCCTTGTGCAGCAAAAACTCCTTCTGTCTGAGCGCGTTGAGCTTGTGAATGCCGCCATTGCGCTCGATGTAGTCGTAATGGTCCCTGCAGTCGAAGATGTTCTTCTTCAGGAAGGCCTCGAACTCGTCCGCATCCCGCTGCACCTTCATCCACTCCTTGATATGATCCTCGTCCGAGAAATACTCGTATGGCATGGTGCCGGGATAGGCCCCGAAGGGCACCTCGCACACCGCGTCCACGAGATAGAAGGGGATGACCGTACTCGTGGGATCCCGACGGATCTCCTCGTTGGGCACGAGCCTCTCGGTGGTAATGATCAGGCGTTTGGTCGCCCGGGCCAGGTCGTCATCGGAGATCATGATCCCCTGGATGCGACAGTTGCCGTAGATATCGGCCTCGTGGACGTGAATGATCGAGATGTCCGGATAGAGCGCCGGCTGCAGCATGAGATTCTTGCCGGTGAAGGGGCACTTGACGACCTTGCCCCCGGAATACTGGAAGGTATCGGTACCCAGAACATTGCGTGTGGGCACGTAGGGTACCCCCATGGCCGCGGCCTTAAGCCGGGCCGAAAGCGAGTAGTTGGTCCACTCGCAGATCTCCACCTCGCCGCTCTCGATGTACTTGCGCGCCACCGGCGAAAGCCCGCGGGCCTCGAGCCCGATGATATAGGCGATGTCGCAGCGATTGAAGACCTTGCCGGCCGCCAGGATCTGGAAGTCATGCGTGGAGGTATGCCCCGCAAAACCCATGTTCTTCCTTCCCTGACGCAGGATCTCGTGACAGGCCGCCACCGGGGTCCGGTTGGCCCCGAAGCCGCCGATGGCCAGGTATTCACCATCATGCACGAACTTTGCCACGGCCTTGTCCAGGCTCATGAGCTTGTTTGTCATCTTGCGGGATTTCTTACGGAAGAATTCCCGCGCCTCGTCCGGATCGGGGTCCGTAAAAAGCCTCCCCTTGCCTTGTGCTATCACATCCACGGTGCGCTCCTCCTTTTTTTCCGTGTTGTTTGTTTATCCGTACATTTGTTCGATGATACCCTGGTACTTGCTCATCACCACCTTGCGCTTGACCTTCAGGGAGGGGGTGAGCTCGCCGCCCTCTTCACTGAAGGGCTGCTTCAGGATACTGTAGTATTTTATGGTCTCTACCTTGGCCAGGTGCTTGTTCAGCTCGGCCACGTGCCTGTCTACAATCGCCTTGAAATCGTCCCTCTCATAGAGCTCCTCGGGGGTGCCGAAGGTGAGCCCCGCCTCCTTCGCGACCCGGGAGGCCTCGTCCGGATTCAGGTTGAACAGTGCCACCAGGTACTTCATGCGGTCACCGATGACCACCACCTGCTCGAAAAGCGGGTCCTGCTTGAAGAGATTCTCGATGTTCTGCGGCGCAATGTTCTTGCCGCCGGCGGTGATGATGAGGTCCTTCTTGCGGTCCGTGATCGAGAGAAATCCGTCCGAGTCGATCACGCCGATGTCCCCGGACATGAGCCAGCCCTCATCGTTGATGGCCTCCCTGGTCTGCTCGGGCATCTTCCAGTAGCCCTGCACCACGTTGTCACCCTTGATGAGGATCTCGCCGTCCTCGGCGATGCGGATCCGGTTACAGGATAACGGACGTCCCGCGGTGCCGAACTTGTAGTTGTCGAGCATGTTGAGGGTGGCCGGCGCCGAGCATTCGGTCATGCCATAGCCCTCGATGAGAAAAATCTGGGCCGCATTGAAGAAATCGGCGATCTCCCGCGACAGCGGCGCACCGGCCGCCACCATCCACCGCACGCGGCCGCCCAGGGCCTCCCTGAGCTTCTGGAAAACGATCTTATAGGCGACCTTGTACTGCAGATCGAGCAGCATAGGTATCGGGAGCTTCCTCTCCTTGCACTGGCTAACCCGGGCACCGACCGAGACGGCCCAGTTGAAGACCGCCTGCTTCCAGGGGGCCTCCTCCTTGGCCTGCCCCAGGATGCGCGCATAAACCTTCTCGCACACCCTAGGTACTGCGAGCAGAACCGTGGGTTTCTTGGCCTGGATATCGTCCACGATGGTGTCGAAGCTCTCCGTGTAATGGGTGTAGATCCCGGTGCTCATGCCGTAGAAGTGGCCCGCCACCCGCTGGAACACGTGGCACAGCGGCAGGAAAGCCACCAGTACATCCTTGTCGTCGGCCCAGTTCATCTCGTCGAGGGCCTTGATGACCGCCAGGATGTTCTTGTGGGTGATCATGGCCCCCTTGGGATTGCCGGTGGTGCCCGAGGTGTAGACAAAGGTGGCCAGGTCGTCCACACTGGTCTCGTCCGTCAGCCGTTCGAAAAGCCCCGGCTCCTTATCCGCCAGTTCGCGCCCCTGGGCCATGAGCTCGGAGAAAGCCATCACCTTCGGGTGGGACAGATCGCAGCCTTTGGTGTCGATCACCACGATCTTCTGCAGCTGCGGGCACTCGTCCAGGGTCTCAAGCCCCTTGTCCAGGGCGGAACGATCCTCGGCGATGTAGACCAGGGCATCGGAGTTCTCGTTGATGTAGGCCACTTCGTGGGCCGGCACCGTGGGATAGATAGGGATGGTCACGGCCCCGATACCGAGAATGCCCATATCGGAGACGACCCATTCCAGCCGGTTCTGACTGAGGATCGATACCTTATCGCCCTTTCTCACCCCCAGGGCGTACAACCCGAGACCGAACTCGCGGGCCTGTTCATAGTACTGCCGCCACGAGATTCCCTGCCAGACACCACCAAGACGCTTTTCGACCGCCAGACGATCCCCGAAACGCTGTGCCCGTTCTCTGAATATCTGGGCGAGATTATTCGCCATTCCCGACCTCCTGAATGTATGCGCATTTCATGATGAAGGCCTGCCCCCCAAGGGGGGGGCGGCCGTATTCGTAGTAGTATGCTTATATGATTACTTTTGCGTGATCCCCATAATCGCCCGTGCCTCGTCCGGGGTGGCCGGCTCCCGGCCCATATTGCGGGCGATACTCACCGCGAGCTCCACCTGTTCGTAGCTGCCCTTGGCCATATCGCCATTGGGCAGGCGTATGTTGTCTTCCAGCCCCACGCGCATGTGCCCGCCCATGAGGCAGGACATGGCGATAGCCTGGTACTGCTCGAAGCCCACCCCGCAGGAGGTGAAATTGGCGTTGGCCGGGATGGCCCGCGTCATGGCGATGAAGGACTCCGGTCGGAAGTGCTGCCCGCCGGCCACGCCCCACACAAAATTGAAGTTCATGGGGTCCGAGAAGATGCCCTGCTTGTTGATCAGCATGGTATTGTCGATCCCGCCGATGTCATAGCACTCGATCTCGGGCTTGGTGCCATTCTCCTCCATGGCCTTGCCGAAGTCCTGCAGCATCTGGAAGGTGTTCTCGAAGATGAAGTCGATCAGGATCTGGCCCGTGTTACGGTCGATGATGCTGAAATTCATGGTGTTGGTGTTGAGCGAGGCCATGGCCGGCTTCACGTGGACGATCTGCGAGATGCGCTGCTCGGGGGTCTTGCCCATGCCCACGGCCGAGCTCAGGTTCACGATCAAATTCGGGCAGCGTTCCTTAATCGCATCATGGGTCTCCTTGATACGCGCATGGTCATGGGTGGGCATGCCACTGTCCTCACGGGCGTGTACGTGTACCATGGCCGCACCCGCATTGTAGCACTTGTAGGACTCCTCAGCGAATTCCTCGGGCGTATAAGGCGTCGCCGGATTGTTGTTCTTCATGGTTGCGGCGCCCGCCAGGGCCGCCGTGATGATAACCTTGTCACTCGTCTTTGCCATCGTTGATTCCCTCCCTATGAATTAAATTTTTCATATATATCTCGGGCGAGGAGTCCGCCGAAGCGCACCCGCCGCCCGTCTTGGCCTAAGCCTTACACCGGTTCGAAGTGGTCGATGTCCAGAATGGTGTTGGTGGTCTCCTCGGCATAGACGGCCCTGACCCGCAAGCCCACCTTGACGCGCTCCGGGGCGATCCCGGCTACGATGTGCGTCAGGGGGGTGTCGGCACCATCCAGCTTGATCTGGGCCAGAATATAGGGGGCCCGGCGCGGCAGGTGCTTGTCGTTGTAGTTGACGACCGTATAATTGGTGATCTCGCCCTCGTTGCCGAGCTCCACCCAGTTCTCGTCGAGCTTCTCGAGGCACTTCTCACAGTATTCCCGCGGCGGGACAAAAACCTTGTTGCAGGTGTTACACTTCACCCCAAGGATCTTGTTCTCGTCTCTAAGGGATATGATGAATTTCGAGCCCACCCGCCCCACAAAATACTGGTTGGGCAGGGACATCTTGTCTTCCATCACCTTGCAGTTGGTCATATTGATATTTTTGCAGGCAGACATGCGTTCCTCCTTCAGTCGTCGATCTCAAAGTACAGCAGATCCTTGTAGCTCCCGTTGCGGGCCTCGTTCCATACCGGCCGCACCTTCATGCCGGGCTTGATACGGTCGATGTCGTCGGGCTTGATCTCATGCGAGAAACTCTCCCCCGGGGTGGAACCGTCCAGGACCATGAACAGCGCCGCATAGGGTGTCTTGCGGATGTCCCCGGTCAGCGGATCCGGACTGGCATAATAGACCGTGTCGATCATGGTGACCGTGGCTGAAGGCCCCACCTCGATAATTTCATTGCAGCGCACACGGCACACCGCACAGACCTCGCGCGGGGGGAGCTGGGTCCGTCCGCAGACCGGACAGCGCGAGGCGTAGATCTTCTTTTCCTTGAGACCCTTGAACCACTTGCCCATATGCGGCCCGGTGGCATAGCGCTGCTTGATGGTGGGCATGCACTTGAGTGAGATGAGCTCCTCGCCTTTGTCCTCGGCCCCGGCCGCTTCGAACTTGGCAAAAAGCTTGGCTGTGACCCCGGCCGCGGCCATGTCGCCCTCGATGCTCACCTGGCCAGCGCCAAAGGCCGCCGCCCCGTCGATCTTGCCGGTATTGAGCCCCACAAAGATGTCCGCCCCCATGATCAGGGTCACGGTACAGTCGGCAGCCAGCCCTTCACTCACCGTACAGGTCTGATCCCTGACCGTGACGGTCCACTGTCCGCCCTCTTCGCCCGTGAGGTTATAGCCGAATTTCATGTCCACGCCTTCGGCCTTGTCAGGGCGGAAACGCTCCATCATGGAGTCCATGATGGCCTTGGCCCGCACGATGGGAGTGAAGGGCACAAAGATCTTGGGCAGCACGTTGCCCAGGATAGTGAGATCGCCGTCCACCTTGACCCGCCCCGAGGAGAAGGCCTCCCCGGCGTCCACCTTGCCGAGCGTCACCCCGACAAAGGACTCGGCGTCGGCGCTGAACGTCACGGAGCAACCCTGAGGCTCGGCCTCGAGCCGCTCCAGCTGCATGGCACCGCTCTTGACGACGAGCTTCCAGAATCCCCCGCCTTCGCCCGAAACGTTGTACCCGATGATTGCATCCACACCCTGGGCGCCCTGCGGCAGAAACCGCTGCTCCATGGTATTGAAGATATCTTCAACTTTCGATCCAAAGTATTCAGCCATCTTGTGTCCTCCTACCAGTCTAAATCTTTCTCAAGCATAATCAGGACTGTCCACATGGTGCCGCCGAAACCGGAGGCCAGACCGTGCTTGACCGACTTCTTGATCTGCTGCGGCCCGGCGTCGCCCCTGATCTGCAGCGCGGCCTCGGCCGGACGGAGCATGGCCGTGGCACCGATGGGATTGCTGGCCGTCACCCCGCCGGAGGGATTGATGGGCAGCTTGCCGTCCAGATCGAACTCGCCCTTTTCCAGCATCTGGAGGTGCGCGTCACCCTCCAGCAGCAGGAACTGCCTGAGCCAGTCCATACCCCACCAGCCGGAGGGGTCGTACATCTCGAAGACATCGAAGTACTCCACCGGGTCGGTGATGCCGTTACGCTCGAAGAGCCTGCGCGCGGCATAGTGGTGGGTCATCTCTGGCTTCTCCAGACCGAAGCAGTTGAAGCTCTCCTCGCGGTGCACATTGATATGGTCGCGAACCCAGACCGGCTTGTCACTGAGTTCCTTGGCCTTCTCCTCACTGGCGAAAATCATGACACAGGCCCCGTCGCTCTGGGAACACATATGGATCAACCTCAGTTCTCCCACCAACCGGGGGGAGCTGTTCATGAGACTCTCGGCCTGTTCGTACTCCAGTCCGAATCGGCGGTGGGCACGGGGGTTCAGGCAGGCGTGCTTGTCCATGAGGATGCGATAGTACATAGCCGCCTTCTTGGCCCGCTCCTCACCGAACTCCTCCATCATCATGGTGGCGGTGGTAGCGGTCAGCGCCCCGGTCTGCAGGTGCCGGAACCACAGGGGGTCGGCCATATTGGTGATGCCGCCCGTGGTGTGACCCTCCTGGAGCTTTTCCAGGCCGATGGCCATGACCACGTCATACATGCCCGAGGCGATCAGGTTGTCCGCCGCGCACACCAGGCTGGCGCCAGTCGTTCCGCCGGTGGTGATGCGCAGCTGTTCCTTGCCGAAGGCCCCGCTGCCGAGCGTATGCCACATGTCCGGCTGATGGACCATCTCGAAGAGCTCCATATTGCCGTGCAGGACGCACTCGATATCGTCGAGGCTGAGCTTGGCATCCGCCAGGGCCGCACGCACGGCCTCGTTGACCATCTCGGCCTGGTTCTGGTGCTCTTTGTGGCTGGAGTACTCGGTCTGGCCGATACCGATGATGCCGACGTTCCTGTTCTTCTTTCTGCCCATGTCGAAACCTCCTTATCTCTCCAGTACAAGCACCGTGTGGAACTGGCCTGCTCCGCCGGTGGTACTCTGACACACCACACAGTTGACATCCGACGCCTGGTGCTCACCGGCAGCCCCCTTGAGCTGCAGGGCCCCTTCGGCGGCGCGATACATCCCGCCGGTCATGAGCGGGTTGCCCGCCAGCATGCCGCCGGAAAGGTTCACGTTGTACTGTGAGAGGCCGCCCTCGTCGATGAAAACCCCACCCTTGTTCTCGTCGCACAGACCTAAGCCCTCGAGCCACAGGGGCTGCTGGTAGGCGTAGCAGTCCATCACCTCCACGAGGTCGACGGACTTCCTGGGATTCTTGATGCCGGCCCGCTTGTAGGCCCTTTCGGCCGCCTTCTTGAGGGCAAAATTGCTGGCAAGGTCCCGGTCGCCCATGAAATAGCTGTCCATACAGGTGCCGAAGCCCGTGATCCAGACCGGGTTGTCGGTGAACTCGTAGGCGCGCTCCTCGGAGGCCAGCAGGAAGCCCACGGCACCGTCGGACACGGGGTAGATATGCTTCTCTCGCAACGGGTCGCACACCATGGGGGAGTACATCACGTCGCCCAGCTCCAGGGCCTCGGTGGCGTTGGCGTAGGGGTTGCGCGCGGCCCACTGTCGGGAGCGCACCACCACCTTGGCCATCTGTTCGGGCGTCAGCCCGGAGCGCGCCATATAGGCGCGGCACTGCAGGGCGGCCGCGCTCAGGAAATCCAGGCCCAGACACCGGCAGTAGAAGGGGTCATAGGCCAGGTTGGTGACCATGTTGCGGCTTTCAGCCTGGGACTCCTTGCAGTGCCCATTGACATACACCACATCGTCGTGGCCGGAAAGGATCGATGCCGCCGCGTACCCGAGGGCATTGAGACCCTCCTGGGCCATCTTCTCCTCGCCCCGATAATGGGCGCCCACCACATCGGCCATGCCGTTATCCGAGATAGTGCGGGCATCGAAGACATCGTCGGATGAGGTTACGATATTGCGCACCCCGGTGTCTTCGTTGAAATTAAACCCTGTCTGCTCCTGAAGGTCTTCGAGGATGTCAAGGAGCATGCCCTGAAACCGCTTGTACCAGATGTCCGGCTCACTTTTATGCTGCGCCACAGCACATATCGCAACCCTCTTCATGTCAATACCCTACCTCCTTTTCTTTATTCATGCTTTGTAGAATATTATGCAAAAACAACGGCTTTACTTCCCGCTCCCTTGGCAAAGCCTTTACGAGCCTCACCGCGTTTGATGGACCGCAGAATGGCGTCTTTCTCACGCGCGCAGTCCAGCTCGACCCAGGCCCGTCCGCAACCGATGCGCGTATGCGCGTCGTCGGTGGCCAGTTTGGGATAGGCGATCTCGGGCGTGTCATACTCCGGGGTCGCAAACCCATGATCTGTGACCTCCACCGCATCGATGGGATACAGACGCGCCACCTCCTCGATACATTCTTTTGTCTGCCGGATGGAAAAACCATAATCTCCGGGGTGATTGAAAATATGCAGCACCTCGTGCTCCCCTTCGATGCGGCCCACGTGCACATACCCCAGATGGGTGGACACGGTGAGCTCGATGCCATAAAAGACGATGAGATTCGATTCGATTTCTGACACCAGATCCCGGTAATGCGGCTTCAGCAGATGGTCGTGATCCGTTATGGCGATAAAATTGAAACCCATACGCTCATACACCTCGGCCGCCTCTTGGGGGGTAAGCTTTCCGTCCGAGCAGGTGGTGTGGATGTGAAGCTGGCCCTTCAAGTGCATGTACCCTCCTTACGGAAATAGGCCGCTCAGCCTGAATCAACTCGCCACCCCTCATCCTACAAAAAATTGATTGATATGTCAATCTTTTTCATGACACACCATTACACCCCATGAAAATCAACCGTCATTCGCTTTCAGGCCCTGAAAATGGAACTAGGCCTTTGCCCCGTTGAGAAACACCTGGATGATGCCGTTGACGGTGCGTTCCTCCCGTTCATTCGTCAGGTTCTCCTTGCCCAGAACCATGACGGACATAAAGACCTCGATCGCGCCGAGAAAGATATAGGTCAGGTAGTGCGGGGGAACATCCTTGCGAAGCACGCCCTGATCTTGCCCCTCCCGCATGATTTCCTCGGTGAGAGCGAAGTATTTGTTGAATTTCGCCAGGCCCCTGGCCGTGTGATAGACCGAGCTCCTGGAAACCTCGGTGACGAAGATGGAGACCAGATTGGGTTTATTCTGATACCGGTCCAGCAGGTAGCGGATCAGGTTTTCAAGCTTCTGTGCCACCGGGGCCGGTGCGCCCTTTTCCATATCGAGCCACGCATACAAATCGTCCCACCAGCTCTCCACGATGACGTCGAAGAGCACCTCTTTACTCCCGAAATAGTGATACACGAGGCCATAGGAAACACCCGCCACACGGGCCACATCAGCCATGCGGGTATTGGCATACCCCTTCTCGCAGAAGACCTCCAATGCAGCGTCGATGATGAGTTCTTGCTTGTCGTTCTTTGCCATAGCACCTTCCTGCCATATATTGACTGATATGTCAATTTATTTTATTACGGATATGCTTCCCCCTACCAACCCCTCTCCCAGCCATCAGTGGCGACGAGTGCGATCCCGAGTGATGAGAGCTATTACCTTTTATTCTTACATATATGTCAAGCGTTTATTGCACATTTCGTGTTGCATTGACCGCGTCGGGATACGCCCCTGCCTGGGCGCAATGCCTGCGGGGGGATGCACCGCACGGCGATCTGTGCTATACAGAGGACAGGAGATAGAATGATCAATGATTTGAGAGACATCACGGCAGACTGCCACCTGTGCATCGATAAGGAAGGCCGGTGGTTCTACGAGGGGCGCCAGATCATCAATCCTCATGTTCTCAGGGCCTTCTGGCAGGCCCTGGGGCGAGACGAGCACCAGCGCTATCATATCACCATCCCGCCCGAGATCTGCTATATCGAGGTGGAGGAAACCCCTTTTGTCGTGGTCGCCATCCGCGGCAATCCGGACGAAGGGATCACCCTGGTCATGAACGACATGCGCACCCTCACCCTCGAACCCGAGCGCCTGCGCATCGGCAAGGACAATGTCATGTATGTCCGGCTGCCGGACGGGGAAGAGGCCCGCTTCGTACGCCCGGCCTACTACACCCTGGCGCTGATGATGGAGGAAGACCCCGATGGCGGCATCTCCCTACGCATCGGCCAAAAGCGCTTTCCCATCCAGGCAGGCTAGGCGCTGCGCCCCCTGGCCTAGCGAGTGTCCCCTTAAGACCTCCCCACGAGAACCTCCCCCTCCGCGGAGACAGGATCATGGGGCTCTATCATGTTATGCCTTATTATGCCATTTTATAACCTCCCGCTTGTGCCGATCAATATGTCAATCACATCTCACAGGAGGTCTCACCATGAACATGAAATTACGTGTTGTCTTGATCGTGGCGGTGTCCCTGGCGCTTGGTGCCCCGGCGTGGGCCGGGTCGTGCGGCAAGGACGAACTCGTGCAGGCCGTGGGCTAGGCCGTCGACCTGATCAATGCCCAAGGCAAGTCCGCCCTGGCCGAGCTCGAGGGCTTCCGCTTCTGCAATGGCGAGGGATACGTGTATGTCACGGACATGGAGGCCCTGTGCCTCATGCACCCGGTCTCAAAGGGCCTGGTAAACAACACCACCGTGACTATCAAGGGGGCCAGGGGCAAATATTTCATGGCCGAGGCCAAGCACAAGGCCGAACAGCACGGCCAGGGGTGGGTCTCCTACTGGTGGCTCAACCCCACCACGCAGCAGATCGTACCCAAGTGCACCTTTTTCCGCACCGCCAGCATGGACGGCACCAGGGTCATCGTCGCCGCCGGCATCTACGGCGTTGACGAGGCTGGCTGCAGCGGGGACTAACCACTCCCCCGGGGGGGCTCGCCCCCCCAACTCCCGCCCCCGAGGGGGCATGCAAGAGCGGAATAATCAATAAAACTCGCGCCCGCCTGAGCGCTGCGCCTCCCGCGGGATGGGGGTATCTGGTTCTGCCTGGCGGCACTGGGGTCTGGTGTCAA
>CAZUDI010000021.1:0-4281 GCA_964618975.1 uncultured Bacteriovoracaceae bacterium
GCCCGAAGCGAGGCCTCCCATACCGGCCGCTTCCTGAAGGACTGTCTGCCCTGAGGCAGGGAAAACAGAAATAAAGATAGAGGCCTACCATTATTCCTACAGGGCATTAATGGTGGATGACCCCTATTCCCGAATGTCCATATTTCTCCGGACGTCCCTATCCCTCTCCTCGAGCAGTTTCATTGCCGGGCGACCCTCCCCAGAACCGGAATGGTTTGACTAAGGGTGTGTTTTATAGTTTAATAATTACGGAACAATTCCGGAAAAGGGAATATATATTACAAAATATGGAATGATTCAGTCTAATAATTGTTAGCCTTACAAGCAGAGAGGTAATATGGGAACTATTAGAAAAGAGGTAAGGGATATCTATTTATATGAACATCCTGAAGATGAATCCATGCTTAGTCCATTTTTAAGCGGATTCTTTGTTACTTGGGCACGTGTGCGAAAAGAATATAATACTCTATTAAAAGTTTTTTTTCTTTCTCCAGAAGATCATCTGAAAGAGTCTTATGGCTTTGAAAACGAGATACTCCTTGTGTATGCACCTTATCCACAAATGGAACCCAGAACGCTTCAAGCCATTGATCAAATTTATTCACAATCTCCTGCAAAAGGACGGGTAGAGACACTGAATTATTTTTTAATATCTGATGCTGAAAATACAAGAGAGTGGTTGGACTCCTATACATCCTCTCGCCAAGAATCTCGTATAATCGTTTCATTCACAAAAAAAGAGTTAGAATATAATAGGGGTAACTCTTGGTTCGTTAGGAATCGGCTTGATGAGCAATTTTTCGGTAGAGATCTTTTTAATTATTCCTTGCCACTTGTTGAAGATACCTACTTCTTTGGTAGACAAAATCTAATTATGGAATTTTATGACTCTATAAAGCGAAAAGAAAACAAAGCTATTTTCGGTTTGCGAAAGACAGGTAAGACCTCATTCTTGTTTAAAGAAAAGCGATTAATTGAAGCAGAAAATATTGCATCGGTGATTTATCTTGATTGCAAACAGCCTAGTATTAGAAAATCGCGCTGGTTTGAGTTGCTTGAAGATATTTCAAATCAAATAACTAATAGCTTAAAAGTGAATATAGATAAATTATTCGACGAACGCCATGCTTCAAAATCTTTTTTAGAAGTAATAGAAGCAGCAAAAAATGAGAATAAACAAATATGTCTTTTGTTTGATGAGATTGAATTTGTATCGTTTGTGGCAAAATTAGATTTGCACTGGCATCAAGATTTTATAGAATTTTGGCAGACTATGTGGTCGTGTCAGAGTCAACATAAAAACCTTTCATTTATTCTCGCAGGCGTAAACCCCACTGTAGTAGAAACGGACATTGTAAATGGAGTACAAAATCCATTATTCGGCATAGTACCTCATAAATTCTTGACTGGATTTTCTGAGGCTGAAGTGCGGATAATGATCAAATGCTTGGGGCGGCGAATGGGGATGAAATTCGAGTATGACTCAATAACAAACATATTCAATTGGTATGGGGGGCATCCACTACTCACACGTCTTGCTTGCAGTTGGCTAAACACAAGGTTGTCTATTTCAACAACAAAACCATTTGCTATATCGTCCACTGTCTTTGAGGCTGAGAGAGAAAAAATTGATGATGAGCTTATATTCTACTGTGGTCATGTTGTATCCGAGTTAAGGGATTTTTATTCAGATGAATATTTTATGCTTGAGCTACTATCAAGCGGACAATTAATTGATTTTATGGAATTGAGTGAAGGACAATCATATATTCGTCATTTGATGAATTATGGCATTATAGGTGAACAAGGTGGTGCTTATTGTTCATTAATACCCGTAATTACACAATATGTTGGTTTGGAGTTGGCTAGAAAGGAGAAACGACAGTTAGTGTATAAAATCATACCAGAATCTGATCGTGTGAATTGGCTTGCAAGGAGGGTTGAGGAAATAATCACGGATATTAGAGTATTAGAGCGAATTATCAAAAAAAATGGACATCCAATTCTTTTCGGCACATCGTCATTCCCAGAAGCTGATCGTTTTAAAGACCTGCGGATTGTAAAATCAAAAGATGATTTCAGTATGTTTATAAATACTTGCAACCGGTGTTTTGTTGAAGCTATTGATATTTATGGAAAATCAATAGGACAAAACGACTATTTTTGGACTACAACAAAATCAACATACGAAAGCCTTTTCGATGTCTTCCATAGAATAAGGGTTTACAGAAATGAAAGTGATCACCTTGAACTTAACCAGACTGTTAATGAGCAATATTTAAAATTTTTGAAAGAAGACCTTGAAGGCCGCAGCCCTTCACAGGTCAGAGATCTGTATTTTGTACTTCAGCAAAGGATTCTTGATCATCTTTTATATAATACCCAAATTGAGATTACACGCATAAGTTAGGGCTAACTATCTCTTCCAGCGGATCGCAAAAGACCGCGCCCGCTAAAGAGCCCGTTAGAAATACTCCAAGGATATACTTATGGAAACCTTATGTATTAATTGCGCAATTAGTGAGAGTTATTATAATCCCCAAATCCCCTCAGAATTTCCTGGTGGAACACAGTATCAGCTTGAAAAGTATTTAAAACATACTTGTCCTTCCTCGAGCTATGATTTTAATTCGGTTTTTAGTAATCCATCAACAATGGCATACGGAGATTACATAGTATCAACCCTAGCATCTGGATATGTAGAAGTAGATGATAGGCAAAGACTAAATATTGTTTGGGTTGCATCAAAGGAGGTTGGGGTAACTTATCAAGATGGTCTCTTCTTCTCTACTAATGATACCATTAAGGTTGTTTTTCATGATAACATACTAAAAATACATGCCTTCCCAATTCCTCCATCAGGAGTATCTTCAAGATATTGTATCAGATGTGGACAACCTATATTTTAATTTGTGATTTAAATTGGCAATAAAACAATTTCTAACAAAAGCATCCAGGCGGACGGCTTACAGCCGCCGCTGATGCTTACGTTATGCAACAAAGATACAAAGCTGAGAAACTTGGAGGCTACTTGAAGTTAGTCGGTGGAGGTATTAACGGGGTCTATCTGCTGGAAATTCATGAGCAAGGCATAGACAAGACGGACTCTCTCAAAATCGCCATAGCTTACGCTTCGGGGTCTCCGCGCTTATTGGAGGACTGCTGGAAGAAGAAAATTAGGGTTACATTCTGGGGACGCTACGATGACACCAGCCCAATTGCGCTGCCTATTCTGAAGACTTTTCTCGATAGGAAATCCCCGAATTACGTCTGCAAACTTGTTCCGGACATTTTCCACGCAAAGATCATTTGGTGGGATGGGTATGGGGCCTATATCGGTTCAGCAAACCTCACCGAGAACGCTTGGTTTGGCAATATCGAGGCAGGAGTCTTCTTCACCGAAGATGAATTGGTAGACAGCGGGCTGGAAGAGGAGTTGACGGAGTTTTTTGAAGTGCTTGATACCCATTCATACGCCTTGACGGATGAAGTTTTCTCCGAGCTGTCATCCGTGGTGAAGATCAACACAGACTTCGACAAGCGGCTAAAAGAGGCGATGCAAGACTTTCACAAGAAGAGGAGTATTCCTCAAAAGGTGCCCTTGACCCACTATGTCAGAACCAAAGCCTTGGACCGCCAGAGAAACAAATTCCTCAAAGAGTGGCAAGACACGCTTCAGATTCTCCGTTCCATAGCTGACAGGGTTTCAGAAGAAGCGCAACGGCCATCTTGGATCACAGCGGACGTTCCCAAGGGTGTACAAGCAGACCAGTTTCTCCACGCCTTCTATTACAGTGAAGTTAGGAAGGGATCGCGCTCAATGCACTGGGACTTCCATGACAAGAACAGAAGCAATCCCGAAAAGGCACTGCAAGAAGCAATGGTGTGGTGGCGAAGACTGGACTTTCCGCCGCACAATGAAGACCGCACGATCTTTGTGTGGGCACCATTCTTGAGAGAAAAGCTTTCCAAAGAGATTCTTCCGTCACTGTCAAAGAGCGACTTCGTCGAGGTTTGTTCTAGACTCCACGCTCTCCGGGACCACTCACTCCGGGTCAAATACACAACTTTCGGGTCGGACCCTCTGCCTACAATGAACAGCGATCAACGTATTCAGTTATTGGGAGAGTGGCTGTATGAGCAGGTTTCTTCCACAGGCGGTAAAGTTTTAGACACCATCAATCATGTGTTGTGGGGTGGTCCCCTTTCAGATACACCCTCCCGAATCTTTGAGGCGTCTTCGGTTCCTGCTTGGAAAATCGCACACTTTGGCATAAGCAC
>CAZUDI010000021.1:4292-61613 GCA_964618975.1 uncultured Bacteriovoracaceae bacterium
GTCGTTGGGTGGGCCCTTCCGAATGATTTCCCTCCGAGAAACGGAAGAACGAGTAAGGCGCTAACGGCTTTGGGCTACAAAGTGACCATGCACAGCGAGTAGCGAGAGAAGAACGGCATAACCCGGCGCTGCACTGGATCGCCGAAAAAGCCGGTTCCCAGTAAGCTTTACGTTATATTTTTGTAGGGGGAATAGGGGGAATAGGGGTCAGACCACGATTATTCTCTTGCCCAAATTGAACCTCGTTCTCGAGTGCCGCCCGGGAGATATACCGCCCGGTTATCGACCCCGGGGAGGCACTCGATATATCCCTCAGGACATCATATGCGCATATGTTCATTTGTTTATCGATAGCTTTCCGCCCGCATATCGGCAGGCGCCCCGGCAGAGCCCGGAGACTTCACCCAGGGCCCGCTTATGGCGGCAGGCTAACGCATGCGCCTGCTCCGGGAGTGCCTCCGCCTGATTCTCTTTTTACCTCGTGATTCTGAGAAGATGCAATAATATCGCAAAAACATCGAATTCCCGGTTGCATAAACGCCGCAACTCATATAGTAACTCCATCGGCAATATCTTGCGACAACAGGGGGGCTGTATGGATGGAGAAGGTGCCCATTGTCCGTCTTCGGGGAGTAACGAAACACTACGACGACATCGTCGCCGTTGACAATCTTGAACTCGACATCTTGGAGGGCGAGTTCCTGACGCTCCTGGGCCCTTCCGGTTGCGGCAAGACAACGGTTTTGCGGCTGATCGCCGGCCTCGAGGCCCTCGATACCGGCAAGATCTTCATGAACGGCTCGCGCCTCGACACGATCCCGCCCAACAAACGCAACGTCAACACCGTCTTTCAGAGTTACGCCCTCTTCCCCCACATGAGTGTCTTCGACAATGTGGCCTTCGGTCTGAGGATGAAAAAGCATACCAGGGAAGCCATCACGGACGAGGTCATGGAGGCCCTGCGCATCGTCAAGCTTCAGGGCCTCGAGCGCCGCAAACCCTTCCAGCTCTCCGGCGGTCAGCAGCAGCGGGTGGCCATGGCGCGCGCTATCGTCAACAAACCCCGCGTGCTCCTGCTGGACGAACCCTTGAGCGCGCTCGACTACCGGCTGCGCCAGGAGATGCAGCTCGAACTCAAACGCCTGCACCGCCAGCTCGGCATCACCTTCGTCTTCGTCACCCACGATCAGGAGGAGGCCATCAGCATGTCCGACCGCATCGCGGTCATGAACGAGGGCGCCATCGAGCAGATCGGGACCCCCACCCATATCTACGAGGAGCCCGAAAACATGTTCGTGGCGCGTTTCGTAGGCAAGATCAACGCCTTTGACGGCGTGGTCACCGCGGTGGAGAACGGACACGCCACGGTCGACATCACCGGACAGAGCTTCCCGGTGCTCAACAAAAAGGGGCTTACGGCCGGGTGCCCGGTGAGCGTGCTGCTGCGGCCCGAGGACATCATCGTCACCCGCGACGAGGAGGTGCGCCTCACGACGCCCTCGCTGGCCGGGTCGGTGGAGGAGGTCATCTACAAGGGCAAGACCGTAGACCTCATCATTCGCCTTTCCTCCGGGGAAAGCATCTTTGTCACGCGCTTCTTCAACGAGGATGAAGAGGATGTGGTCTACCAGGACGGCCAGCGTGTTCACGTGGACTGGCCCTACGGCTGGGAGGTCGTTCTCGAGCAATGATGCGCCGGAGCGCCTTCAAGAACGTGGCCGTGGGCTCCACGCTGATGTGGATCACGCTCTTCGTGATCGTGCCCTACCTCTTCGTGATCGTGGTGAGCTTCCTCAAACGCGATCCGGTCACCATCATCGCCTGGCAGTTCACCCTGGAGAACTACCGCGAGATCCTCTCCCCGGTCTTCCTCAAGGTCTGCCGCAACTCCTTTCTGCTGGCGCTCGGCACCACCCTCATGACGCTGCTGGCCGCCTACCCCTTTGCCTTTGCCCTCACGCGTATCCCGCCTAGACCCCGCCGCGTCCTCATCCTGCTCATGATCATCCCCTTCTGGACCTCCTCGCTCATCCGCACCTATGCGCTCATCATCCTCTTCAAGGCCAACGGCATCATCAACTCCATCCTGCTCGGCCTGGGGCTGATCGAGGCGCCGCTGGACATCCTCTACACCAGGACGGCGGTGTTCTGCGGCCTGGTCTACACCCTGCTGCCCTTCATGATCCTGCCGCTGTACGCCTCGCTGCAGAAGCTCGACCGCAGCCTGATCGAGGCCGCACGCGACCTCGGGGCCACCTCGTCGCGGATCTTCTTCGACATCATGCTGCCCATCACCCTGCCCGGCATTATGGCCGGCTGCACCATGGTCTTCCTACCCTCGCTGGGGCTTTTCTACATCCCGGACCTGCTGGGTGGGGCACGCACCATGCTGATCGGCAACTTCATCAAGAACCAGTTCCTCACCACCGGCAACTGGCCGCTGGGCTCGGCCGCCAGCATGCTGCTCACCCTGACCATGTTCCTCTTCCTCTATGCCTATTACTTAAGCTCGCGCCGGGCACAGCCGAACGGCAGCGGGGGCGTTACGTGAGACGCGCGCTCAGGACCGCCTATCTCCTGGCGATCTATGCCTTTCTCTACGTGCCCATGCTGATCCTCATCATCTATTCCTTCAATGACTCCAAGTACTCCAGCAACTGGCAGGGATTCACGCTCGAGTGGTACCGCGTGCTCTTCCACGACGGCCCCCTGATGGAGGCCTTCGCCAACTCCCTCATCATCGCACTCTCCTCGAGCATCTTTGCCACCATCCTGGGCACGTTGGCCGCCGTGGCCCTCTACCGCTACCGTTTCTGGGGCCGCACGCTGATGTCCTCCTCCATCTACGTGGTCATGATGAGCCCGGACATCGTCATGGGGATCTCGCTGCTGATGTTCTTCATCATGCTCGGTTTGCGCACCGGCGCGCTCACCCTGCTGCTGGCGCACATCACCTTCTGTCTGCCCTTCGTGGTGGTGACGGTCTATGCCCGCATCAGCGGCTTTGACCGCAACATCATCGACTGCGCCAAGGACCTGGGGGCGGGTGAACTCCAGATGTTCTGGCACGTGATGATGCCCATGATCATGCCGGCCATCATCGCCGGCTGGCTGCTGAGCTTTACCCTTTCGCTGGACGACGTGATCGTGAGTTTCTTCACCACCGGACCCTATTTCGAGATCCTGCCCCTGAAGATCTATTCCATGGTCCGCCTGGGAATCAAACCGGAGATCAATGCCCTGAGCGCGGTGATGTTCCTGCTGTCCCTGCTCACGGTCACGGTCTCACACTTTGTTATAAAGGAGAATTGATCGATGAAAAAATTGCTGTGCGTGTTGGTCATGCTGCTGATGCCGGCCCTCGCGGGGGCCGCCCGGCAGGAGGTCTTTGTCTTCAACTGGTCTGAATACATCGACCCGGCGGTTTTGTCCCTCTTCGAGAAAGAGACCGGCATCAGGGTACGCTACTCCACCTACGAGAGCAACGAGTCCATGTTCGCCAAGCTCAAACTGACCAAGCAGGGCGGCTACGACGTGGCCGTGCCTTCGACCTACTTCGTGGACCGCATGCACCGCCTGGACATGCTCGAACCCCTGGACAAGGCCCTCCTCCCCAACCTCAAGCACCTCAACCCCGACCTCCTGGACAAGCCCTACGACCCGGGCAACGCCTACAGCCTGCCCTATATGTGGGGCTCCTCGGCCATCGGCGTCAACGCCAAGGTGGTGGACCCGGCCACGGTGACGAGCTGGAAGGACCTCTGGCGCAGCGAATTCGCCGGCAAGGTGCTCCTCATGGACGACGTGCGCGAGGTCTTCGCCATGGCCCTGCGTTCCCTGGGCTACTCGGGCAACGATACCGACCCCGAGCACATCCGGCAAGCCTACGAGCGCCTGAAGGCCCTCAAGCCCAACGTCAAGGTCTTCAACTCCGACTCGCCGCGGCAGCCCTTCCTGAACAACGAGGTCGTCATCGGCCAGATCTGGGGCGGGGAGGTCTACATGGCCAACGAGGAAAACCCCGATCTGCGGTATATCTACCCCGCCGAGGGCGCCATCTTCTGGGTGGACAGCTTCGTGATCCCCAAGGGGGCGCGCAACCTGGCCCAGGCGCACGCCTTCATCAACTTCATGCTGCGGCCCGACGTGGCCAGGATGAACTGCGAATACGTGGGCTATGCCACCCCCAACAAGGAGGCCCAGGCCCAGTTGGACGAGAAAACCCGCAACCACCGGGCCGTCTACCCGGACAAGGCCGACATCGAACGCGGCGAATACCAGGTCGACGTGGGCGAGGCCATCCTGATCTACGAAAAATACTGGGAACTGCTCAAGACCGACTAGCCTCTGACTGCTATCCGCGCCCCGGGGGCTGCTCTTGACAAGTTCCCGGAAGCGCTCCTCGAAGTTGGGTGCCTGATAGTGGCCACGGTTGTTCATGCCCAGGACGACCGCCCAGGGGTGAGGTCCCGCCGGGGGAGCAATGCTCCCCCGGTTGCAATCCGCGGCCGGCCCCGGTACAATACCAAAAGATCCGATCACGCGATCAGGTGAGCTCAATGGCGGACAAAACCTATGAATGCGGCCAGACCCAAGCGCTGGAGCGCGACATCTTCGGCACGGTAGGTGTCGCCACCATGCTCATCCGTGCCGATATGACCATCGCCATGGTCAACGACGCCTTCCTGAGGCGTTCGGGCTATACCAAGGAAGAGGTCGAGGGCCGCATGCAGCTGAACGACTTTGTCGTCCCCGAGGACCGCACCCGGCTCGAGGCCTACCACTGGAAACGTCAGGCGGGCGAACCCGGCGTGCCCCGGACCTACCAGGCCCGCTGCCGGGATCGTTTCGGTCAGGTCCGCGATCTGATCATCGCCACCGATTTCGTGCCGGGCTCGCGGGAGACCATCGCCTTTCTGCTCGACACGGACGAGCTGGAGCGCAACCTGGCCACCGAGCAGCTGGTGCGTATGGGCAAGCTGGCCAGCGGCGCGGCCCACAGCATCCGCAACACCCTGAGCTCGGTCAAATTGCGCCTTTACAGCCTGGAGCATTCCAGACTGGACGCCGACCAGAGCGACGATCTGCACGCCATTATCTCTGGCCTAGACTATATCGAGCGCGCCATCAGCCACTATCTGGAGTTCTCCCGCCCGCCCCGGCTAACGCCCGAGGACTGCAGTCCGAGTGCCCTGCTCGATCAGGCCCTGCACCTGGTCGAACAGCGGGGGCTGCTCCCCGGGATCCGCATCAGGCGCCCGCGCAGGAAACCCCTGCCGAGCCTCATGCTCGACCGCCAGCTCTTCACCGAGACCCTGGCCATCCTGCTCACCAACGCCTGTGAGGCCATGAATGGTGGCGGAACGCTGACCATCGTTGAAATCTGCGGCCGCAAAACACCGCGCGCCGTTACCCTCAGCCTTTCCGACACCGGACCCGGCGTCCCTGCGGATCTCGTGGGCAAGATCTTTGACCCCTTCTTCACCACCAAGGCTCGCGGCACGGGGCTGGGTCTGGCGACGGCCCGCCGTGTGGTGGAATCGCATGGCGGCCGCCTCGACTACCTACCCGGAAAAGGGGGCTGTTTTCGGATTACCCTGCCCCTGTAAGGAGACTCGATGGCCGCCATTCTGCTGATCGAAGACGACTACGACCTGGCACAGAGCTTCCGCAAGATCCTCCAGCGCGAGGGATATACGGTCCTGATGGCCGGCAGCGCCGAAGATGGCCTGGACCTGCTCGCCTCCAATCCCATCGAACTCATCCTTATGGATATCCAACTACCTGGGATGAGCGGCATGGAATGCTTCGCCGCCCTCAAGACCCGGGAAGACTGCCCGCCGGTGATCATCATGACCGCCTTTGGTTCCTACGATGTGGCCATCGAGGCCATCCGCCAGGGGGCCTTCGATTTTATCACCAAGCCCTTTGAGGTGCCGGTCATGCTCAAGATGATCCATGAGGCCCTGAAGGCCGCCGAACAGCACCCCTTAAGCCTCGATTTTGCAACCGACGATACCGAGGCCATCATCGGCACCAGCCATGCCATGCAGGTGGTCTACAAGGCCATCGGCCGCACGGCGCCCACCAATGTGACGGTGCTGATCGAAGGGGAATCCGGCACCGGCAAGGAGCTGGTGGCGCGGGCCCTGCACCGCTACAGCCACCGCGCCTTGAAACCCTTTCAGATCATCAACTGCGTGGCCATCCCCGAGGCGCTCCTGGAGAGCGAGCTCTTCGGCTTCGAGAAGGGCAGCTTCACCGGCGCCGACAACCGGCGTCTGGGTTCCATCGAACGCGCCTCCGGCGGCACCCTTTTCCTGGACGAGATCGGCGACATGCCGGCCAGCATCCAGGCCAAGATCCTCAGGCTCCTCCAGGAAAAACAGTTTCAGCGTCTGGGATCACCACTGACCTTGCCGGCCGATGTGCGCATCATCGCCGCCACCAATCGCAACCTGGAACAGGCCATCCGCGAGGGCCACTTCCGCGAGGATCTCTATTACCGTCTCAACGTGGTACGCATTACCATGCCGAGCCTCAGGGAGCGCCGGGAGGATATCCCCCTTCTGGCCGAGCACTTTATCAAACGTTCGGCTCGTGAGATGGGCTGCAAGAACCCCGGCATCGACGCGGAGGCCATGACCCTGCTGTGCGCACAGGCCTGGCCCGGGAACGTGCGCGAACTCGCCAATGTCATCCTGAAGGCCCTGATCTTCAGCCGCGGCTGCCGACTGGGCCGTGTCGAGATCCGGGAGGCCCTCGATCACACCGGCCAGGAAAGTGACCTCCAACCCAGGTTGCGCCAGTGGATCCGCAGCCGGCTCGAGACCGCCGCAGGGAGCAATCTGCATGCCCGCCTCACCGCCGATTTCGATGAGCTGGTCCTCAAGACGGCCCTGGAGCTCACGGGCGGCAACCAGAGCCGCGCCGCACGCCTCTTGGGTATCTCGCGCCAGAACCTGCAGAGCCGGATCAAGCGCCACGCCATGGGCCCGCGCAAGGCCGATCGGGAGCCATAGGGCCCCAAACCCTTCTTCCGCTCCCCTCTCCCTGCCGGGTTCTCATCCTGGGTGCCAATCTTCTACCGGGATTCCCACCCATGCCGTCCCTCCCCCTGATTGACAAATGCTCATTTTAGTTTTATACAAAACCATTATGCCCATCAGCGAAACCAACTTCCTCTACAGCATCACCAGCATCAGACAGCGCCTGTTCCGCTTTCTGGTCAGGGAACTCTCGTTGAGGGGCATTGAGGACATAGCCCCCTCCCACGGGGATATCCTCTTTGTGATCGACCGTAAAGGCACCGTAACCCTGCAGGAAGTGGCACGGCACACCCTCAAGGACAAGTCCACCGTCTCGTCGGTCGTCAACAAGCTGGAGGCGGCCGGGTATATCGTGAAGGAACGCGACACCGTTGACGGACGCTGCACAAACCTCACCCTGACACCCAAGGCACAGAGCCTCCAGCCGGCCCTGTCCGATATCTCGAAAAGAATGCAGACAAGGCTGTTCGAGGGCTTCACGCCGGAGGAAAGGCAGACGCTCTTCAGGCTGATGGAGAAATTGGACAAGAACCTTCAGGAATTATGGGGTCGCCGATGATAGACACAACGGTATTTGAGCAGGTAACAAGGATACGTATGAGCCGGGAGTTCAACGGCCAGCCGGTCTACTGGGTGGCGGCCTACCTGGTGGACGGTCTCCTCATCGATACCGGGTGCCGACACACCTCCACGGAGCTCACCGCCTTCCTGAAGCACCGTCCGCCGACCAAGGTGGTCAACACCCACTACCACGAGGACCACGTGGGCGGGAACCACGACATCCGAGAGTGTTTCGGGGTGGAAATTTACGCGCACCCGACCTCCGTGCCCCTGATCGCCCGGCGTCACCCCCTCTATCCCTACCAGGAGATCGCCTGGGGTGCGCCCGTGCCCACCAGGGTGAAGCCGGTATCCGACGTCCTGACCACGGAGCGTTATGCCTTCCGGATCGTGGATACCCCCGGCCACTGTGCCGGTCACCTCTGCCTTTTCGAACCCTCCCGGGGCTGGTGTTTCACGGGCGATCTCTTTGCCCGGGAAACACCGAAGTTCATCCGTCCCGAGGAAGATATCGGGGAAATGATCCACTCCATGAGCCGTCTCAGGCAGCTTCCCGGAGACCGGCTCGTCCTGCTGACGTCCCTGGGGAAGATCGTGGAGGACGGCAGGAGTGCGCTGGGGCAGTGTATCGACTATCTCACACAACTGGCCGCACGGGTTCAGGGGCTCAGTCGTGCCGGTCTGACCATCGGGGAAATCGTCCACAGGGAATTCGGCGGCGAACACCCCTTCAGCCCTCTCACCGACGGCCAGTTCTCCACCTACAACCTCGTGCGTTCGCTCCTGGAGACCGTTCGCACGGGATAGAACCGCTCCCGGCGGGACAGGGACTGCTCCCGACGCCCCATCATGGGGTGATCCGAACATTGGCGAACTCGCCCCGCCTCGCGACCTGCGGACCGACGGCCCGTGCCGGGAGATTACCGGCCGGCGATCTCAGAGGCGATCGGTTCCGTCTCACTCGCCGGGTGCCGACGGGGCCGGAAGGATCATTGTCTCCAGGTCGGTGGAGACGGTGATATGGTTCCTGCCGCGCCCCTTGCTGGCCTGCATGAGATCCACCGCACGCCCGAGCAGGCCATTGACCGTGTCGCTGGGCCGTGCCAGCGTGGCGCCGCAGGAGACCGTGGCGCGCACCTTGGTGCGTCCCACGAGGAAATAGGACTGCTCTACCAGGATCCGCAACCGATTACCGATGCTGTAGAGTTCGTCCCCGCTGACGTTCTTCAGGATACAGACGAATTCCTCCCCCCCCCAGCGACCGTAGAGATCGAAGGGCCGCGAGTTGTTCAGCAGGGTCTTGGCGATGACCTTGAGGATGGTATCGCCGGCCTCGCGGCCGTAGGCGGCGTTGATTTCGCGCAGATTGTCGATATCCAGGTAGACCAGGCCAAAGCCGATCCCGTAGCGTTCCATCTCGTTGAGCCGGTTGTAGAGCTCGATCTCGACATAGCGTTTGTTGGCCAGGGTGGTGAGCCGGTCGAGCATGGTGAGCTTCTCCAGTTCATGGATGCGCACCTGGGTGGCGGAACGCTCGCTGATATCGCTGAACACCTCCACGGCCCCCACAATGGCGCCTGAGGGATCCTTCACCGGATAGACCTTCACCAGCACCGGCAGCAGGTGCCCCTGCCGGTGGTGGAGATACATCTCGGCCTCCCGCGGCTCTCCGTCGTTGATGGTGCGTTCCAGGGGGCACTTCTCGCGGCACAGCGCGGTGCCCCAGCCATCCATGTGCATGAGGATGCTGCCGGCGCAGCACCTCCCCAGCACCTCATCGGGCGCAAAACCACTGATGCGTTGGGCGGCCTGGTTCCAGAACAGGATGGTGCGATCGGTGTCGACGAAGTACACTCCATCATGCAGGCTCTCGAGCAGGAACATATAATCGATTTCACTGAGCTTCATAGTATTACATCCCTTTTACAATGCAATGATCGTATAAAAAAATGCCTGTATCGCAACAACACTATAGGATTCAAGGATGAATTGCAAATGCTGAAAGCACTTACACCGGCACCCACCCCCATCCCGCGCACGCGCATGGACCTCCGGAGAGGGGGCGATTCGGGTTGCATCCAGGGTCACAAGGCCTATATATTGGCGGCACACACAAAAAATGGGAGCATGCCCGTGAAACACGGACCCTCTGAACTCTCCTTGCCGGAAGCCCCCCCGGGGCAGCCCCGGGTATACCGCCTTACGGTTTTACCCGGCGCGATGCCGAAGGCCTGCGACCTGCTGGTGAGCCATACCGGGCTGCCCCGCAACCGGATCAAGGATGCCATGCACAAGGGGGCCGTCTGGGTTGCGGGTCCCGGATCCAATCGCCGGCGGCTGCGGCGTGCCACGGCCCTGGTCCGTCCCGGGGACACCCTCGAGTTCTATTATGATCGCGCGCTGCTTGTGGCCGTAGTGCCCGAGGCCTGCTGCCTGCATGACTTCCATGCCTACAGCGCGTGGTACAAACCTGCGGGTCTCTTGTCCCAGGGCACGCGCTTCGGCGACCACTGCTCGCTCCCCTGGCAGGCGCGTCGTCTCCATCCCGGGGGACGGGAGATCCTCCTGGTCCATCGCCTCGACCGCGAAGTGTCCGGGGTGATGCTCCTGGCCCATCGTCGCCCGGCCGCCGCCGCGCTTGCGCGCCTCTTCCGGGAGCATGGGTTGGACAAGCGCTACCGCCTTGCTGTGAAAGGCAACCCGGGCTCCCGGGGATCCATAAACGTGGCTCTGGAAGGGAAAGACGCCTGCACCCACTTTCTGACCCTGTCACACGACCCCCAGCGAGACATCAGCGTGGTGGACGTGTGGATCGAGACCGGGCGGCTCCATCAAATCCGTCGCCATTTCGCCCAGATCGGACATCCCGTCCTGGGTGACCCCCGCTACGGCCGGGGCAACAAGAATCGCGAGGGCATCTGTATGTGCGCCATATCACTGACCTTTATCTGCCCACTTACCGGCGAGCCCCGCGACATCGTCCTTCCGGACAAGGCCCTGCCTGATATACTGAGGATCCCGGCCAAGTTCTAAAGCGTCATATCGATGGTGCAGACATGGTTCGCCAGGGATGTCTGGGCCTTGAGTCCGGCCTTTTCAAAGACCTTGAGCATCTGGGCGTTATCCTCCCACACGTAGGCCCGCATATCGCTGAAGCCAAGATCACGCGCGATCTCCACCATGTATGAGAAGAGGAACGAACCGATACCGATGTTCTGCCAGTTGGGGTGCACCATGACGGCAAACTCGCACGTGTTCTCCAGACCGGGCTTGGTCTCGCGGGCGAAGTGCGCCACCGCCAGGACGGCCTCCACGCGCCTGTCCTCCTCGCAGAGGACCAGGGCCATCGCATCGCGGTAATCGGCGCTTACCAGGGGCAGGGCCTGCTTGTGGTGGAGCACGGTCACGTTGCGCAGGAAGCGGTAGAACTTGTCATGCTGGCTCATGGCATAGAACAGGTCCTGGATGCCGCGCTCGTCGGTCACCTTCACCGGACGCACGAGCAACGGCTTGCCGCCGAAGGCGTGCACCGTCTCGTAGTGCGCCGGATAGATGGCTTCCCCTGAGGGCAGCACCTGGTCCTGATAGATGTATTTCAGCCGCTTGGCCTCCCCCAGGAGCCACGACCGGAAGGCCGGGTGGGCGATCGTGATCAGTGCCAGGGCGCGTTCGCGGATGGACTTGCCGAAGAGGTCCACGGCCCCGTATTCGGTGACGACATAGTGGATATCGGCCTGGGTGGTGATGATGCCGATGCGGCTGTCGGTGAATTCCGGGACGATGCGCGAATGGCGCCCGTCGCGCGAGGTGGAGCGCAGGGCGATGATCCCCTTGCCCCGGGGGGTAAGCATGGCCGCCCGGTTGAACAGGGCATGCCCCAGGGCACCGAAGTACCCCATATGCTCGCTCATCCCCACACACGACTGGCCGGTAAGGTCGATCTCCACCGCACCGTTGATGGCGGTCAGGTTGCGGTGGGCTTGAATCACCTGGGGATCGTCCACGTAGGCGGGTTCCCTGAGTTCCACCATGGGGTTGTCATGCACGAAGTCGAAGACCTTGCGGCTGCCCATGCAGACGCTGGCGATCATCTTGCCCGGATTGATTTCCTTGCGCGCATTGGTGATAACCCCGGTCGTGACGAGATCGCACATGGCATCGGTAAGGATCTCGGAATGCACCCCCAGATCCTTCTTGTCCCTCAGGGCGGCCAGCGCCGCCTCGGGAATGCGTCCGAAACCGACCTGGATGGTCGCCCCGTCGTCGACCAGCCGGGCGATGTTCTCGCCCACCCGTCGCGTCTCGGGATCGGCCTCTTCGCGTGGGAAGCTCACGAGGGGCTCGTCATGCTCGAGGATGTAGTCCACCTTATCCACGTGCACGAAGCCGTCGCCGAAGGTGCGCGGCATGGAGCGGTTCACCTGCGCCACCACCACATCGGCCAGGTCGATGATGGTCTTGGTGATATCCACGGTGACACCCAGGCTCATGAATCCCTGCTTGTCGGGGGGAGAGAGTTGGATCAGGGCCACGTTTATCTTCACGTAACCCTGCGTGACGAGCTTGACCAGTCCCCGGGTGGACAGCGGGAGGTGGTCGGCATTGCCCTCCTTGAAGGCCGAACTGAGCGAAGGGGAGATGAAGAAGGATTTGATACGGAAACGCGCGCCGAACTCCCCCCCCAGGTCGGGAAAGCCGAGCAGCGGGATTGCGGTATAGATTTCCACATCGCTCAGGCCGGGATTGTTCAGAATCAGATTCTCGATCAGGAAGCTCGCCTCCCCGCAGCCAGTCTCGATGAAGACGCGCGCTCCGGGACGGATCAGGCCCTGGATCTGCTCAGGCGCAGTCTGCTTGCGCTCGTAGTCCTGCCTCCACAAAGTCTCTTCCCCCTCCACGTCAGTAGATTCCGGCCTCACAGCCGGCGGCGATGGTCTGCCCCAGTTCCCGACACCGCTCGAGGATCTCCGGTGTGATCTTCCCCACCGCGACCACAGGGGCCGCGACCCGTTTGAACTGGTAGCCGATGCAGATGCGGTCGATGTGGCCAAGCGCCATAGAGCCATCGTTGCCGGCCTTGACGAACGCCACATAGGGCTTGCGGAAAACCTGTCCGCGGGCCGCCTCATAGGTACGGTCGAAGAAATCCTTGAGCGCCCCCGCCATGTAGCCGAAATACTCCGGCGAGCCCAGGGCCAGACCGTCGCAGTTCAGCAGGTCCTCGAGATCCGTCTGCAGCGCCTCCCGCAGCACGGCGCGGGCACCGGGGATCGAATCCACCCCCGCCGCCAGCGCCTCGGCCAGACGTCGGGTGCTGCCTTTCTGAGAATGATAGACCACCAGGATCGTAACCATCGACATCACACGTGTTTTTTAGTAAGATAGCAAAAACGGGCCGCGAGGAAAAGGGATTTCTCCGCCAGCGATATCGGCACAAGCCCAGCCGGGCGCGATCAGTCAGGGCTCGTTGCTGATAAACCCCGCATGGCTAGCCCCGCCCGAAGGTGGCCTCGTAACGCTCCAGGTTGGCCGTGATGACCTTTCTAACGCGCTCGAGCAGAAGATCCTTGTCCGCCTCGGAATACCCGCGCACATCGATGGGATCCCCTACGATCACCTTCATCACGCCGGATTTGATGTGCAGGCTCTTCTTGGGCAGCAGTCTGTGCCCGCCCACAATGGTTATGGGGACGATGGGCAGGTGGGCCTTGAGTGCCAGCATCACCCCCCCCTTCTTGAAGGGCCGAAGCAGGCCGTCCACGCTGCGTGTCCCCTCGGCGAAGAAGTAGGCGCTGATGCCGTTCCTGAGATCCTGGACCGCCTTGTTGATGGTCTCCACGGCCTTCTCGCTATCCGTGCGGTCGATGAAGATGATGCGCCCCAGCCGGCAGGCCCAGCCGAACACCGGGATGCGGGCCAGAGAGCGCTTGCCCACGAACCTCAGGGTCTGGGGGATGGCGCGGGCCACGGCCAGTGGGTCGAGATTGCTGGCGTGATTGGAGATGAAGACATAGGAGCGATGCTTGAGGATCTTTTCGCGCCCCTCCACCTGCAGGATGACCCGGTGGGTCTTCATGATGAGCCAGGCCCAGGGCCGGGCAAACCGAAAGGGGAGCCGGCCGGTACGGCTGACGAGGGCGCTGACCATGGCAGGGACGCCGAGCACGACGGTATAGGTGACGGTCGTCAAAATCGTCCATAACGATTTCAAGGCCTTGCTGATCATCTTGCTGATTTTACCTGGAAAAAGAGCCGCAGGCAACCTCTATACTGTAAAAGATCTGTAAATATCATATGCATGGCTGCCAGGTCCGGACCTGGAGACCGCCCCGCTCCCGGCTCGGTCCATTCCCCGGGTGATGAAATCTGACACTCTGGATCACAGCCCGGGGTGCGCCCAAAGCGCCTGTATGCCCTCGTGGTGGAGTCCCGCACAACCAAAGCAAACTTGCGCCTTTCGCCGCTGTCAACGTTCTGCTATCATGAATCCACGCGGGCACAGGTGCCCTTGAAAGGCAGATCAAGGTGGACAACTCTCACAACAGACAGGGGAAAAGGGATCTTTACGCTCACGCGTCAGACGCGGCCCGGGCCGGCGCGCAGGCACACACCCGCAGGTCATGAAGCTTCTGTGCACCTCCGATCTCCACGGACGCATCAATCTCTATAACGAGGCCTTTGCCCTGGCGCACAGGCTGCACGTCGGCGCTCTGCTCATCGGGGGCGACCTCTTTCCCACGCAGCTGAAGCGCCCCTCACGACTGCTGACCGGCACCTTCGATTTTCATGCCACTGTGGGGGCCCAGTTGGAGTTCATCGAGGGCTACCTCGCCCCTGCCCTTGAACGCTTCCATGATCGCAGCCCCGAGACCCGGATTCTCTATGTGCCCGGCAACCACGACTGGAGCCGTGCCGTGCAATATCTGCAGGAGCTCGGTACCGAGGCCACCTGCATCCACAATACCGTCACGACCGTGGACGACCTCATCTTCCTGGGCTACGGCTGTGTGACCGACTCCACCTTCTGGGTCAAGGATTATGTGCGCCGCGACCGCGAGCAGGACACCTATGTCCCCAGCCGCTATCCCATGGTCAGCAGCGTCACAGGGGTGCATGCCAGCCCTGAAGGGGAATACGCCCTAGGCCGGCCAAGCATCGCCCAGGAACTCGCCTGTCTGCCCATAGGCGACCCCCGGCGTACCGTGTGCCTCTTCCATTGTCCGCCCTTCGACACCGGCCTGGATACCCTGTATACAGGAAGCCCCATCGGCAGCCGGGCCATTCGGGACTTCCTGCTTGAACGCCAACCCCGGCTCTCCCTGCACGGCCATATTCACGAATCGCCATACATCTCGGGAAGCTGCCAGGCCACACTCGATGCCACCCTCGCCCTGAACCCCGGTCACCTGCCGCAGCGCCTGCATGCAATGATCCTTGACACCGACGATCCTGAGGGCACGCTGATCCATAGCGTCTTCGGCCGCTTCCCACCCCCAAGGGACAGCCGGGTTTCCCTGTGCACCCGCACCCTCAAATCGGGCTTCATGCAGTGCCTGCGCGACAACGCCGACAAAGGCACGCGCTGAACAAGGCGCCTCAACCCTTTGATGGTGATGGAAAATAGCAGGCCGCGCTCGCGGCCCGCACCGGAAGGACTAAGCGCGCGCAAGAAGGGCTGTCCCTTCCTTCAGCCAGGGGCCGGCGCGGGGTAGAAAACCTCCCCGGGCGTGATCACGGCCGTGATGAGCCGGTGGGGGGTCACGTCAAAAGACGGATTGTAGACCGGCACCTGCGGAGCGATGAGCTGGCCGCCCACACCCAGGACCTCAAGGGCCTGGCGCTCCTCGATGGGGATCCCCTCCCCCGTGGCGAGCGCCTGGTCAAAGGTGGACATCGGTGCCGCGATGTAGAAGGGCAGCGCATGGGCACGGGCAAGCACGGCCAGGGAATAGGTGCCGATCTTGTTGGCCGCATCCAGGTTGGCCGCAATACGGTCGGCCCCCACGATCACGGCATCGACGCGGCCCTGGCGCATGAGCCACCCTGCCATGCTGTCCGTGATCAGGGTGCAGGGTATCGCATCTTGCATCAGCTCGTAGGCCGTCAGACGCCCTCCCTGAAGCAGGGGGCGCGTCTCGTCCACGAAAACCCCCTTGAGCAGGCCCCGGGCAAAGAGCTCGCGGATCACGCCCAGGGCGGTCCCCATGCCCCCCGTGGCCAGCGTGCCGGTGTTGCAGTGCGTCAGGATGTTGAGCGGCCGCCCAGGGGTGAAAAGGTCCGCCCCACGCCTGGACAGGGCGGCATTGGCGGACTTTTCCTCCTCCCAGATGGACTGGGCCTCAGCAAGCGCCCGCGCGTCAAGCTCGCCCTCAGACACGCCCTCCAGCACACGCAGCATGCGCCCTACCGCCCAGGCGAGATTCACGGCCGTGGGTCGCGCCTGCACCAGAAGCTCACCGGCGCGTTCAATGGCCGCACGCCCCTTGCGGGCTTCCAGCACGAGCCCGTAAGCAGCGGCGATGCCGATGGCCGGCGCCCCACGCACCGCCAGGGTACGGATGGCCTCTACCACCTGCGCGGCCTCCCGGCAGCGGATCCACCTCTCGGCCTGAGGCAGAACGCGCTGGTCGAGGATGGAGAAGGCCTTCTCATCATAGTAAAACGGTCGGATCATGGTGGTTTCCTTTCCTGTCTGTGAACTCCGGGGGTACCCCCTACCCGATCATCCGTCGAGGATCGCGCGAAAGCCCCTCCGCCCTCATTTAACCTTCGTCTTTCAGGCCCAGGACCTTCCGGCGGGAGGCCTGGCCCAGCAGGCGATCCAACCCCTCCAGGGTATGCCGCCGCACCTCCTGGGGCGCGGGCAGATCACGCACGAGTCTGCCATGGACCAGCACCTCTTCCAGGGCCTCCGTCATGGGCTGCGAACACGTACATACCCGGGTCTGACCGAAGGGCACCACGTACTCCTCCAGGCACTGTCCACACCTCAGAAGCGACTTCTTGCCCGAGCACTTGCCGCGCTTGGCCAGGGGGCGGCCTCCGAGTTCCACGATGTCCATGGAATAGTCCAGGGTGGCGGCCGAGGATATCTGCGTCCCCACGCCGAAGGCGTCCACCAGGTCCGACAGGGCCAACATATCCTCCTCCCCGAGCCCGCCGGAAACGAAGAGCCGCACGTGTCCGTAGCCGCGTGAGTCGAGCTCCCAGCGCACCTCCTCCAGGATGGCGCGGAAGTTGCCTCTCCGGGAGGCCGGGGTGTCGAGCCGTACGCCGAAGAGCCTCTCCCCCAGGGCCTCGGCCACGCGTAGGGCCTCGAACTTCTCGTCCTGGAAGGTATCGATCAGCACCACCCGCGGCACGTCGCTCTCGACGATCTCGTCAAAGGCCAAAGCGGCCTCCAGCGTGTCCCCCATCTGGAGGACGAGGGCGTGCGGAATGGTTCCCACGGGCTTCTCGCCGATGAGGTGCGCACTGGCCAGCGTGGCCACCCCGTTGCAGCCGCCGATAAAGGCCGCGCGTTCCACCATGGGAGCGATGGCGGGGTGCATACGCCGGGCCCCGAAACTCACCAGGGATCTCTCGCCGCAGGCCACCCGGCAGCGGGCCGCCTTGGTGGCGATGCCGGAGGCCTGGCACAGACAGCCCAGGATGGCGGTCTCCAGTTCGCCGAAATCCAGGTACTCTCCCTCGATGGTCATCACCGGACGGCCGGCCCGAAACAGGCTGCCCTCGGGCAGGGATCTCAATGTCACCGGCCTTCCCTCGAGCAGCACGCAGACCTCTTCCAGCCCGGCGAAGACGCCCCAGGTGTAGGCCGCACCCGGAAAGGACTTCAGAAAGACCTCCATGCAGACGCTCTGCCCCTTGCCTGTCCGCTGGAGGATCTCGCGGGTGCGGACGAAATACACATCCGTGACCTCGCCGGAAAGCACCTCTTCGGTCGTGGCTATGTGGAGTTTCTTCATGAATCCAGCATCTCCTTCATGATTATCTGGGTCATCCCGGGGTCGGCCGCCCCCCGGCTGGCGTGCATGACCTGCCCAACCAGAAACTGCAACACCGGGGTCTTCCCGCTGCGGTAGGCGGCAACCTCCCGTGGATGCTCCTCTATTATAGCACGAACGACATCCCGAATCTGCCCCTCGTCCCTAATCTGCGTAAGGCCCCGCTCGCGGATGATCTCTTCTGCGCCGCGGGCGCTCAACGCCATCTCGTCGAAGACCTCCCGCGCCCCCCGTGACGAGACCTCGCCCGCCTCCATGCGCCGCAGGAGGTCCACCAGCATCTCAGGGCTGACCCGCAGGTCCTCGATGCCTCCCGTCTGTTCCTTGAGCACCCTCAGCACGTGGTTGGCCACCCAGCGCCCGATCTCACGCGGGCGATCGAATAGTGCCACACAGGTCTCATAGTAGGCACCGATAGCGGGTGTCTGCGTCAGAAGCCCCGCCTGAGCGGGGCTGAGCCCGTAGTCGTCCTGGAAGCGTCGCCGTTTTTCACGGGGCAATTCCGGCAGGGCACGTGAGGCCGCCTCGATCCAGGCCGTCTCGATGAGTAGTTCGGGCAGGTCGGGCTCGGGAAAATAACGGTAGTCCCTACCCTCTTCCTTGCCCCGCAAGGCAGCCGTCACGCCCCGGGCCTCGTCCCAGAGCCTCGTCTCGGAAATAACCGCCTGGCCGGCCTCCAACACCCCGCGCTGCCGCTGGATCTCGTAGGCCAGAGCCTTGCGAATGTGGCTGAAGGAATTCATGTTCTTGAGCTCGGTGCGCGTTCCGGGGCCCTCCTGCCCGGGGCGAGCCAGCGACACGTTGGCGTCGCAGCGCAGCGAGCCCTCCTCCATGTTCCCGTCGCAAATGCCCAGATAGACCAGCAGGAGCCTGAGCTCCTTGAGAAAGGTCACGGCCTGGTCCGGATCCTCGATCTCAGGCCGGGAGACGATCTCCAGG
Source organism: uncultured Bacteriovoracaceae bacterium (assembly GCA_964618975.1). GTDB lineage: Bacteria > Desulfobacterota > Desulfomonilia > UBA1062 > UBA1062 > CAZUDI01. The sequence goes on from CAZUDI010000021.1 coordinate 22,849, forward strand.
AGAGGGATTCCCGCCCGGTTGAAATCGATGGCGCTGGTGCCGCCCTGCGGGTCGTGCACGGACTTCCCTGCATCCTCTTCCAGATGGATGCGCTCGAGATCGATGCAGCGCTTTTCCCCCGCCGCATCGATCTCGACATAGCCCCCCTGGCACAGGGGGTGCTCGTACTGGGTGATCTGGTAGCCCTTGGGCAGGTCTGGATAAAAATAGTTCTTGCGGGCAAAGGCGCTTAGAGCGTTGATGCGGCTGTGGATGGCCAGCCCCAGCCGCAGGCCGAATTCGACGGCCTGGCGGTTCAGGACGGGCAGCACCCCGGGCAGGCCCAGGCAGACCGGGCAGGTGTTCGTGTTGGGGGCCAGCCCGAAACGTGTGGAGCAACCGCAGAAAATCTTTGTCTGCGTGAGCAGCTGGGCATGTACCTCCAGCCCGATGACCGGACGTAGATCGCTCACGGCCATACCTCATGGAAGCGGGTGTGCTCCTGGAAGGTGATGGCCGCCCCCAGGAGGCGCGCCTCGCAGAAGGCGGGCGCCATGAGCTGCAGGCCGATGGGCAGCCCATCTTCGCTGAACCCGCAGGGAAGGCTCAACGCCGGCACCCCACTCAGACTGGCCGGGATGGTGTCGATGTCGAGCCGGTACATGGCCAAAGGGTCGTCCGCCATGGCGTCGAGCTCAAAGGCCGTCAGGGGGGCGGTGGGACCGGCCAGGAGATCACAGGCCGCAAAGGCCTGCCGGAAATCCTCCGCGATGAGGGCACGCACCTGGGAGGCCTTGCGGTAATACCGCTCATAGTAGCCGTGCGCGAGCACGTAGGTTCCCAGCATAATCCGGCGTTTGACCTCCTCCTTGAACCCCTGGCTGCGAGTCTTGAGATACATATCGCATACGTCCTGGGGATTTGCGGCCCGCAGACCGTAGCGCACCCCGTCGTAGCGCGCCAGGTTGGAGCTGGCCTCCGCCGTGGCCAGAATGTAGTAGACCGCCACGGCAGCATGCACATGCGGCAGGCGCACCTCGACGATCTCGGCCCCGAGTTCGCCCAGGAGTGCCACCCCCTCACGCACCGCGCGCTCTACCTCGGGGCAGAGCCCCTCCCCGAACATCTCCGGCGGCACGCCGATGCGCACCCCCCTGAGATCCAGGGCGTCCAGGGGCGTGGGGGGGTAGTCCCGTGCCACGCTGGTGGCATCGCGTGGGTCGTGGCCCTTGATGGCGTCGAAGAGCAGCGCCGCCTCCCGCGCCGAGCGGGCCAGGGGCCCGATTTGATCCAGCGAGGAGGCAAAGGCCACCAGTCCGTAGCGCGAGACCGTCCCGTAGGTGGGCTTGAGCCCGGTCAGCCCGCAAAAGGCCGCCGGCTGCCGGATGGAGCCTCCCGTATCCGTTCCCAGGGCGCCCAAGCACAGACCGGCCGCCACGGCGGCGGCCGACCCGCCGCTCGACCCCCCGGCACTCTTGGCCGGGTTCCAGGGGTTGCGGGCGGGACCCCGGTTGCCGCTGGTCGTGGCCGAGCCCATGGCGAACTCATCCAGGTTGGTCTTGCCGATGATCACGGCCCCGGCCTGTTTGAGACGGGTGATCACGTGGGCGTCGTAGGGGGGCACGAAGCCGGCAAGCATATTGGATGCGCAGGTGGTCTCTAACCCTCGGGTGCAGATGTTGTCCTTGACTGCCAGGGGGATCCCGGCCAGAATGCATTCATCGGGCCTCGCACTAAGGAGTCCCTCGGCGTAGGCGGCCTGACTCAAGGCCCCCTCATGATCCACGCCGATAAAGGCGTTCAGCGAGTCCTGCTCAATGCGTTCCAGCAGCTCGCCCACGAGCCTGGTGGGTGTGGTTGCTCCCCGCCGGAAGGCGCGGGCCGTCTCAAGCATGGTCCGTCCCTATGACGGCCGGCACCACGATGGCGCCGTGGCGCACCTGGGGTGCATTCATGAGAGCCAAGGCACGCTTCTGGGAGGTCTGGACGATATCGTCCCTGAAGGGGACCGGCTGACGCAGTCCGGGCAAGATTTCGACCCCGGTGGTGTCGATGGCGTCGAGCAGGTGCATGTATGTCAGGATCGTGCCCAGCTCACGCCGGAAACGCTGCACCTCGTCCGGGCTCAGCTGCAGCCGGGCCAGCCAGGCGACATGTTCAATCTCGGTTATGGTGATGTCCTCTGCCATCCCCCAGTTCTCCTTACTAACTGGCGCATTATACAATAAGATCAGCCTCCTCACAAGCACTGGCGCAATGAGCCTGCCGCCAACGGTCAGCCATAAGCCAGCCTTACCGCCGCCAGCGGCGGGTAATTTGTCCCATAGCGATTCACGTGCCCCGGGCAGGATGCCAAGCAGTTTCCCCTGTCCTGTCTCCGGGGCGTTCATCGAGGGTCAATCGGCAAGATAAGCATTGATTTTTCAGGCAATTCTCTTTATAGTGCCTTTCAAGGAGGGTATTCCGGCATCTTATATGTCATTTAATGCATGTATTGCTCCATGCATGGAGGTTTCCCACCCACCACCCCTTAAGCGGTGGACTGCAATTGAATGTTTTCATTCAAGGCCCTTTCATTCAAGGCCCTTGATTAAATATGGGCATGAACTCCAGGGCAAGCCCGGGTTCCCCCTTGACCCCGTAAACGGTAAGGGAATTTGACCCATAGCAATTAAGTATGCTTAAAATATAAGGAGGGTTTTATGGCAAAACACGAAGAGACATCCATGGCGGCAGTATTCTTAAATCGGGTGCAGGAGTATGGAGACCGGGCCTGCGTGGGCTATAAGAACTCCCACGGCACCTATACGGACCTCTCCTGGAATGAGATGGGCGCCATGGTACTCAACCTGGCCTCGTGGCTCCTCGACAAGGGGATCAAGTCCGGAGACAAGGTCGCCCTTTTCGCGCCCAACCGCTACGAATGGTGGGTCACCGACCTCGCCATCTGTTCCATCGGCGCGGTCAATGTCCCCATCTATGCCACCAATGCCCCGGAAGAGGCCCGTTACATCATCGACAACTCCGACTCCATCCTCTGTTTCGTCGGGGAACAGGACCACCTGAAAAGGGTGCTCGAGGTTCGAGACAGGCTTCCCAACCTCGGAGACATCATCGCCTTCGACGATCCGGGCCGACCCATGGAGGGAGTTATCACCTTCAAGGAGGCCCTGGAAGGTGGCCGGCGGGCGCCGGCGAACGTTCGCGAGGAGTTCGAACGACGCCTCAAGGGCATCAACCCGAGCGACCTGGCCACCATCATCTACACCTCGGGCACGACCGGCAACCCTAAGGGCGTCATGCTCTCCCACAGCAATTTCCTGGCCAATGTCGACCAGTGCTACTCGGTGGCCCCCGATCTCTTCGGTCAGGATCACACGCTCCTGTCCTTTCTCCCGCTGTCGCACTCCTTCGAGCGTAGCGCGGGTTATTACCTGGCGATCTATGCCGGCAAGAAGGTGGTCTTTGCCGAGGACTTCTCCAAGATCCTCGATAACTTCCTTGAGGTGCGCCCCACCTTCATCGTGAGCGTGCCCCGGCTCTACGAAAAGATCCATGCCGGGATCCTCTCCAAGGTCGGTGATGCCTCCCCCGTCAAAAAGCTGCTCTTCGCCTGGGCCATGGGCCTGGCCAAGAAAAACCTCCCCCACATCTGCAACGATATCCCGCGCACCGGCCTCTTCGCCCTGCAATACTCCCTGGCCGACCGCCTCATCTTCTCCAAGCTCAAGGCGGCCCTGGGCATGGACCAGTTGCGTTTCGCCGTCTCCGGTGGCGGGCCCCTGGCGGTCAGCGACGCCGAGTTCTTCCTGGGGATGGGGATCAAGGTGCTCGAAGGTTTCGGCCTGACTGAGACCACGCCGGTGACCAACGTCAATCCTCCAGGACGCATCAAACCCGGCAGCATCGGCCCGGCGGTCAAAAACACCATCGTCAAGGCCGCCCCGGACGGGGAGATGCTCATCAAGGGCCCGCAGGTCATGCTGGGTTATTACAAGAACGAGGAGGCCACCAAAGAGGCCTTCACCGAGGACGGTTTCTTCAGAACCGGCGATATCTGCGAGATCGATAGCGATGGCTATGTCAAGATCACCGGCCGGCTCAAGGACCTCATCATCACCTCGGGCGGCAAGAACATCTCGCCCCAGAACATCGAAAACAGCCTCAAGGCCTCCATCTACATCGAGCAGGTGGCCATTATCGGCGACAACCGCAAATACCTTTCGGCCCTCGTCGTGCCCGCCTTCGGCGAGCTGAAGAACTGGGCCGATAAGAACGGCGTGAGCTATTCGGGCCATGCGGACCTCATCACCAACGAGCAGGTCATCAAACTCTTCGAGGCCGAGATCGCCGCCCACACCCAGGACTTTGCGCGCGTGGAACAGATCCGCAAATTCAAGCTGCTGGATGCGGAGTGGTCCCAGGAGACCGACGAACTGACCCCCACCCTGAAGCTCAAACGGCGCATCATCAACCAGAAATACGCCCGCGAGATCGACAGCCTCTATCCCCCCGACTGACATCCATGCGCGTGAGGGGGCCACCCCTTCTGGGGTGGCCCCCTCACGCGCCCTTGCGCCAGTCGTGGCAGACCCCAGGGCAGGGTGATGCGTGGCTGCACATGGCGGGCCTACGGCCGGACGCGAACATACCTGCTGAAGACAGCAAACAGCCCCCGCCGAGAAGGCCTTTCCCGCGCGGGGCTGCCCTACAGGGGCGCAGGTCGCCCGCTTCAATCCTCCAGGCCCAGACCCCTGATGATCAGCTCCGCCGATGCCAGATTGGTGGCCAAAGGCACGTTGTGCACGTCGCAGATTCGCATGAGCATGGAGATATCCGGATCGTGCGGATGCTTGCCGAGCGGATCACGCAGAAAGATCACGGCATCGATGCGCCCGTCGGCCACATCCGAGGCGATCTGGGCGTCCCCCCCCAACGGTCCCGAGAGCTTGCGCTCTATCTTGAGGCCGGCCCGCTCGACATGCAGACCGGTAGTCCCGGTGGCCACGATGTCGAGCTGAGTAAGTGCCTCCTTGAAATCCTTGACAAAGGCCACCATATCCGCCTTCTTGCCGTCATGGGCGATCAATGCGATCCTCTTCATTTTCTCCACTTCTTGTGAAATATTTTTGATCAATCGATGCATGCTTAAGGTGTTCGGTCAATGGGCGGCATGGCACAGAAATTGGGAATCGCTTTTCCCAGAAGAGTAATTTATTTCACACCTTGTCCCCGATGACGGAGGGCTTATATCATAACATAAAGGTAACATACAGGAAATAATTGGGCCGCATCTGGTACATATCTTGCTAAATTTGATTGATTCTGCTTCTTTTTTCTCATCATGAATCCTATGGAGGTGGTATGAAGGTCAGTCACAGGTTACATCCCGTTCTTTGGTTGGCGCTTGTCGCCCTTGTCGCCGGATGCTCGGGGAGTTCCGATCCGGACTATCCTCTCGCCGGCGCGGCCCTCGGCAGTGAATCGGCCTATTCGGCCGGGTCGCGAGTCGACCCGGTGACATACGACGAGGCTGCCAGCATCACCCTCTCCCTCAAAAACGCCGACGGCACTTACACCCGGCTGGCCAATGGCGATTATGTCGAGGCCGGCCGGCAGACACTGGCTGTCAAGATCACCGGCGGCCTGAAGGGCCGCGGACGTGTGTTCGTCAGCAACGGCGGCGGCCTGCAGACCGAGGCCCTCCTCGAAGAGGACGGCACCTACTATACCTGCGAGTGGCGCTTCTCGCGCGATTCTTTTCGGCAGGTACTGCTGATTCAGGAGATCTATGCCGACGGCAGCGCCTCGAAGGAAAAGTACGTGCTGGCTACCGACCCCAATCCGGGCAGCGACCAGCTCGTGCGTGAGGGGTTGGGGCTCATGGTGGGCGCCGAAATCCTCGAGGCCCTCAAGGGGCCCATGGGCTCCCTGCTCGAGGGCATGCTGGGCCTGAGCGGGGTCAGCGTCAACGAACTGCGCCCCGCCACGCGTGCGGGCGACGGGGTCATCTATCTCGACCTCACCATCCCGGTGGGCGCTATTCCAATAGATCTCAACGCCGATCTGGTCCTGGATGACGCTGGGCGCATGCTGAACATCGACCTGGAGAACATCGCCCTGTGGAATTCCGAACTCCTGGGCAACATCATCGGAATCCTCAATCTCTTCCCCATCGTCAATCCCCCCGTGGCCCTCGACCTGGCCGATCTGCTCGGCGGGATGGGCGGTGACGAGGGTGAAGACGACCTCCTCGGCAGCCTGCTGGGCGGCCTGGAGATCGAAAAGTACCTCTTCCTGGACCTCTACGGCCGGCCGGGGGAGACTACGGCCGACTTCGCCTGTCTGGGATCCGGTCTGTATGTGGCCGACAAGGCGGACGCCCCCACCAACGCCGAGGGAGAGCCCCTCTTCCCCGAGGTTAGCATCTTCGACCTGCCACAGGAGACACCCATGTTCCTCCCGACGCCTGAGGCGCCCTACAACCTGGGGGTGACGCTGACCCAGTACAACCTCAACCAGATCCTGGGATCCCTGCTGGGTGGAACACCGATCTCCTTCTACGACGCGGGCATCTTCGGCGAGCTCATCATCATCATCCCGGCCAACGACGGAACCAAGACCCAGGCCCTCAAGATTACCTTCAACCCGGCCGGGCTGGCCTTCGACCTGCGCGGAACGGACATGATCCTCATGATCAACGACCTGCGTCTAGAGTATGTGGAGAACGGCACGCCGATATGGCAGATGTCCGTGGACACGGCCTTCGACCTCAGGATCCTGCCCGGACTGGATGGTCCGACCCTCGACCTGTATCTGGACATCCTACCCGAGTATACCCACACGCACAGCATGCGTGACAACCTGGGTGTTCTGGGCCTGTATGACCACTCCGACTTCTTCATGTTCATCTTCGAGACGCTGGCCTCCATGCTGACCGACGACCCCGAAGGGCCGCTCCTCTCTCTGAACCTGGCCGAACTTCTCGGCGAGGACCTGATCACTTTCAAGGAGGGTACCGCCCCGCTGAGCTTGTCCTCAGGTGACGGCAACTGCTATCTGGGGCTGGCCGTCGAGAGTCTCGACGTGGGCTCTGTGGGGGCGTGTTTCATCGAAACCGCCCGTTAGACAAGGCCCTTATAACGTTGACCATGGCGGGCGGTTAGCGCCGCCCGCCTCTTGCAAGAGAGGAGGATGAAATGCAGCGTACATGCCATCGGGTGGTTTTCGTTTCCCTGCTTCTGGGACTCTTCCTGTCCGGGCCCCTGGGGGCCTCGACCTTCGAGATGTCCGGCTACTACGAGGTGCAGGGCATCAAGAAGGATCAGCACGACATCGTCCAGGGCAGTTATCTCACCGCCCAGGCCCCCATCCAGTCGGTCCTGCCCCTGCTTACCCAGAGCCTGGTGGATCTCGGTCACCTGGACGCCGCCATCAGCGACCCCTACTGTCCCAACCTGCCGGTCCAAGACGTGATCGATGACGACGCCTACCTGGCGCATACCCTCAAGCTCAAACCCGTCGTCACCCTCTTGGAGGGGGTCCAGATCAAGGCCAACATCACGGCCTTCGACAAGGCCAACCTCGACGACAAGATCTACGGACGCGTGGACTATGAACGGCTGGGACTGCCGGACGAGTACGACACCTTCAGCCGGCGCCTGAGCGCCTATTACCAGGAGGAGTTCGACAGCCAGAACGTCTTCAAAATCGACCAGATCTGGGGCGAGGTGCTCACCCCCTTCGGGTTCTTCGTGCTCGGCCGTCACGAGAGCTTCACAGGCGTCGCCTACTTCATCCAGGTCCCGCCGCTACCGGGCTGGACCTTCGGCCTCATCTGGAGCCACGAGGACGAGGACGGCGACGACCATGAAAACGAGCTCGTACGGCCCTACCCCCCCTACACCATCCATCTCGACACCGACACGGCCGACGAGGACGGCTACGTCCTGGTGATCAACTACGAGAAGGACCCCCTCAAGATCACCGCCATGCTGCCCTACGCCACGGCCGGCAAGGACAACGCCGACACGAGCTGCTTCTTCCCCGAGATCGAGGCGGCCTACCACAAGGAGGCCCTCAAGGTGGACGCCTTCCTGCGCTACCGCATGGGCGACTACCTGCGCAAGGACTCGGGGGTGGCCCGCACCGAGGCCTACACCTACAGCGAGCTGGTGACCCTCTTGTATGCCCTGCAGGATATCGCCGGCTCGCCCCTGCCCGGCGATTCGCTCCTGGTGGGGGGGATGTTCAAGGACGACTGGACCTTGAGCGACCTGACGGCCTACATCGATATCGAGTACGAGTTCGAACACCTCACCCCCCGGCTCTCCCTGGCCTATGCCTCGGGGGCCGAGGATCCCACCCAGTGCTCGGGATACTTCGAGGACGATCAGACCTTCGGTTCCTGGCTCATGAACGCGGTCTCGGATGTCTACAACCCCTATTTCGAGACCCCGGTCTCCAACACCACCGACCTGTTGTGGGACCCCTTCTTCCACGACACCTACAGCTTCTCCAACATCAAGCTCCTCCGTCTGGGGGCCGAGTCGCACCTGACCTCCAAGCTCAGCGCCTCAGGGAATTTCATCTGGGCCCAGAGGGCCAGCACCACCTATCTCGAGGATTGGAACCCCGAATGGGGCACGATCAACGCCCTGAACAAGGACCTGACCAAAATCGCCCTCATCGGACAGGTGGACCCCGATACCGGGCTGGCGGACAACAGTAGGCGCTATAAAAACCGCGTGGATGCCGATCTTGGCTGGGAGGTCAATGCCAAACTCACCTACAGGGTGCACGACCCGGTCATCTTCGATCTCGAGGGGGCCTACTACAAACCGGGGGGCTTCTACGAAACCGCCCTGGAGAACGCCTTCGGTTACGGCAACACCGGGCTCAAGGTGGAACCCACCTGGGGGGTCCGCTGGATCACGACCCTCAACTTCTAGGACATACACCGCTGGCATATAATCCACAAAGAGGGGGCCCGGCCATCAAGGCCGGGCCCCCTCTGCATCTCTATCGACTCCGGGGCAGATCCTGGACACCCTTTCGAGTCCTCAGCGATCGGGAAGGCTGGACATAAGCGCTTCATCTGCGGGAGGGAAGCCTTCCTCACAGCCCGGGGCGGAAAAAGGCGCGGTGGATATCCTCCTCAAGGCCGGGCAGCCATGACGGCGGCGCCGATGGCGCCTATTACCTGAGCACTCTCCAGCACGCACAGGGGCTCTTTGAGCCTTTCCTCCAGCGCCCGCACCACGCCGGTGTTGCGGGCCACCCCGCCGGTCATCATGACCGGGGACCTGACGCCCACCCGCCGTGCCAGCGCGCCCACGCGCGCAGCCACGGCGTCGTGGATGCCGGCGATGATATTCTCGCGGGGCTCGCCCTTGGCGATGAGCGAGATCACCTCGGACTCGGCGAACACCGTGCAGATGCTGCTGATACAGGCGGGTTTCCCGGCCGCAAGCGCAAGGTCACCCAAGTCGGCGAGCTCCACCTCCAGGGCGCGCGCCATGACCTCCAGGAAGCGGCCCGTGCCCGCGGCGCACTTGTCGTTCATGGCGAAATCCCTGACCCGGCCGCTGTCATCCACGAGCATGGCCTTGCTGTCCTGCCCACCCACATCGATGATAAAACGCACCCCGGGGAGAAGGTGATGCGCCCCGGCCGCGTGGCAGATGATCTCGGTCAGGGCCCGGTGGGCGAAGCCCACCGCGTTCCGGCCATAGCCGGTGGCCACCACGCTGTCCACGGAGGCTTTCCCGAGGCCCAGCTGTGTGAGCAGGGCGGCAAAGACCCTTTCAGAGGCCTGGGATGGGTTGTAGCCGGTCAGGTCGACCCTTGTGCCGAGCACCACGCCGTCGCGCAGCACGGCGGCCTTGGCCGTGATGGAGCCGATGTCGATACCGGCCGTGAGCATTTAAGCCTCCCCTCTGATTGTTCTTCTCCGGCGCAGGTTTCCCCCAGCGCCGGGGTGCTTCAGATCGTACATGCCCCGCCGTCCACCACGAGGGTCTGGCCGGTGATGAAGGCCGCCGCCTCGGAAGCGAGGAAAAGTGTTGGACGCACCACATCCAGGGGTTCCGCGATGCGCCCCAGGGGGATGCCACTTACGACCTGGTCGAGGATCTGGGCGTTGGACCAGAAGGGCTGGCTGAATTCGGTGCGCACCATGGCTGGCGCCACGGCATTCACCGTGATCCCAAAGGGTGCGAGCTCGGCCGCCAGCACCCTTGTCAGCATCTCCACCCCGGCCTTGGCCACCCCGTAGACGCCCATGGCCGGCGAGGCCTTGCGGCCGGCGATGGAGGAGATGTTGACGATGCGGCCCTTGCCGGCGCCCTTCATGAGGGCAGCGGCCTGGCGGGCGCACAGAAAGGTGCCGTTGAGATTGGTGTCCATGATCTTCTGCCACAGCTGAGGCTCCGTCTCGCAGACCGAGGCGGTCATGAGGTTCATGCCCACATTGTTGATGAGCACGTCCAGGCGTCCGAAGTGCTCCTTCACCGCGGTGAAGAGACTTGTCACCTCTTCCTCGCGGGCGATGTGCGCCGGGTGGGTCAGGAGTCTCTCGCCGCCTCCGAGGGAGGCCTGCGCCGCCTCCAGGCCCGCGGACTTGCGGGCACAGATGGCTACCCGGGCGCCCTGTTCCAGCAGGCAGCGCGCTATCTCCAGGCCGATCCCCCGACTGCCCCCGGTGACCAGCACCACCTTGTCTTCCAGACCGAAGCGTATCAAACCCATAGGCGAAGCTCTCCTTTTCTCGAATATTATGGCTTCCCGGCGTCGCATTTCGGACACCGGCCCATGCTTTCCCCTGCGGCGGGGGAGTGTGCGTTCCCACCATACCGCACCCCATGCGGCAGGAAAACACCCCATCACAAGCATGGGGATGAACCCCGGGGCAAACCTGAATCCCTGCCTTCCGCTGCAACCAGCGGGGAATTCGACCCTCAGGCCTTTAAAAGAAGCCGCCCCTGTTCAGGTTCGCTTCTGCCTGATCATCTCCATGAAGGCATCGATACGGGTTTCGATCTGACTCTCGGAAAAGCTGCGCTCGTCCACCATATGCGATTCGATGACCAGGCAGGGGATCCCCTTTTCGGCCTGCACCATCTTCAGGATATCGTATTGCCCCAGGGAATAGGGCTTGCAGCTGCGGTTGGAGTGCATGACGAAACCGTCCACGGCATACTTGTCCACCATCTCGAGAACCCCCCGGGCCATCTGGTCCACCCCGATGTTGAGCCAGATGCGGGTGTAGGCCTCGGCCATGGAATCGATGAAGTTGTTCTCGTCCACAAATTTCAGGCTGCCGCACCAGGCCGTGGTATAGGTGTCGGCCACCAGGCAGGCCTCGTGACCGGCGAACTTGTCCGAGAGCCACTTCATGCGGTACCAGATGGGCAGGTTGTCCCACAGGAGACGGTAGCGCTCACGCGGCACGGCGCCTGTGCCCTGCGTAATGCGGTCGTTGAGCTCGCTGAGCAGATCGCGGTAGAAATCCACCACCACGGGGGTGCCCCGAAGGGTCACGATGAGGGCCAGGAAGAAGAAGGCGTCAAAACAGGACATGGGTGCGGGCCGGTGCATGGGGGCATCCAGCACCGCCTGCCAGAGACGCTGGGCCTCCACGGAGAGCCGCCCCACCTCCACGGCCCGGTCATACTCGAAGGGCCTCCCGCAGACCCCCTCCAGAAAGGTGATGTATTCATCGAGCTGCGCCCTCACATAGGTGCGGGCCTCATCGGTAAAGCCGGTGTGGCAGAAGGGGGTGTCGAAGATGAAGAGCGGCACGTCATAGTAGCGGGCCTGGATCTCGTACCACTTAAGCACGGTGCCGCAAATGTTGTTGCAGCACACGAGCATATCGGGCCGCGGCAGACCGCCGATGGGCCCGCCATTGACCGGAGCACCGCCGATATCCGCCCGGGCATACGAGCACAGGTCCGGGCTGTAGCCCATCTCCTCGGCCCTGGCGCACAGATCGGCCCCCATATGCGAGGCCCCGACCATGGCGGCGTGATTTTCGGGATAGATCGGGATCACATCCATCACGATGAGCGGCTCCACCGGTCCGCCGCTCGTGATCCAGGCCACCTTCTTGCCGGTCTGCCCGGCGGTCTTGGCCTCGATGTAATAGTTGGTCATGATCTCGCGCATCCTGGCGGCAGAGGCGAACTTCTTGTCACCGAGGGTCTTATCGGCTGCACTCATGGACAGTACTCCTCATAATCTTTAGATAGCTATTGGTTTTATTTCATTACCGTTACGGCAGCTCAAGGGGGTTCCCGGTCTTGACCTGGGGTTCATCCCCCCGACTGTCCGCCTGGTATCTCACACCCTTTGTTTCCCACCCGGCCTCATCCCACTCCCCTTTAGAGCATGTGCATGAAGGTCTCGAAGCGGGTCAGCAGCTGCCCCTCGGCGGGCAGCCGGTCTTCGATCTCGAGCAGCATGCTCGCAATCCCCTCGCTAGCCAAGGTCTCCTTAAGGTAGGGGTAGTCGAAGGCGTGGGGATCGCAGAACTTGAGCAGCACAAAGACCACCCCGTCAGCCTGGCAGTCCCGGGCGATTCGCGTGAGTTCCTCACCCCTGGCCGCAGGCGAGAGGTGTTTGGCCGGGCACACGAGACGCGAGGCATAGCGGTGAGCGATGGCGCCTAAGGGGTTGTCACTGTCCTCATCGATGAGGCCCTCGAAGGTGCGCGTACCGCTGCAGAGGTCGTCCCAGACCACGACGCCGCCAGAGCGTTCGATGATGTCATAGATATCGGGATGATCACAGACGCTCCCCACCAGGACCAGGCGCTTGCCGGAGGCAGTCCCTGTGGCTTGCCCCCCGCGGCCAAGGGAGGCCGCAATGCGGGAGAGCCGCTCCCGGGCCTCGGCGCGGTCCATAACAAGGGCGGCCTTGACGACGGCGGCAAGGGAGGAGCCGCCGATGAGGGTCGGATTGTGCGCACGGGCCAGGTAGATGGACTTGAGCGAGGTTCGAAGATCGTTGTAGGTGCTTATCGACGCACGCAGGTCCTCGTCTGAGATGACCCTGCCCAGCCATTGCTGCAGCTCGCATCTGAAGCGCACCAGAACCTCCTCCAGGTAGGTGCGGGAACTCTGCGTGTTGAGCTTGACCGGCAGCACCACATCGGCGAAGAAACTAAGATCGGTATTCATGCGCCAGATGTCCGAGAGCCGCTGTATGGAATCGCAGGTGTGGGGAAAGACCGTCCCGTCCAGGAAATCCAGCCGGCCGGTGAGCCCCTCCTCGAGGGCCCCCCGTACCAGGGAGCAGCAATAGGCCTGCAGGTGTTCTTCGGCGCGCAGGATCTCGCCCCGGGTGCCGAAGAGCCTCATGGGGTGCAGCCCCCCGGCATGGATGATTTCCTCCGGGGCATACGAACAGAAATATCCGATGATCCTCTGGCCCTGCTGTTTGAGTCCGCGGGCATAGGCCAGCGGATCGTCGGCTACCTGTCGCATTACATTAAGATCGTCCATGGTACCTCCCGGGAGGACATCCCCGCTGAAGGTCTGGCCGCCTTCCTCACGCAGGTCACCCCGCACGCGGCAGGCATGAGCGGAAAGACAGCGGGACCCCCCATTTCACATATTCTACTTCATTTACGTATATTATTACATATTTTACCTTAACACACCCGATCAGACCTGTCACTTCCATTATTCGGAAAACCCTTTCCACTCCTGTTCCCCCACTTTTCCCCCTGCCTGTCTCCCGGGGGAATAGCCCGTCAAATTCGGTTGACTATCTAGCAAGTTGAACATACAGTGATGTCATCACTACAGGTACACTTCTTGCTTTTATTTTTCTGCAACCATGATAGTTTGATACCGTGAATTTCTATTTTTCAAAAAGGAGGGGGTTATGCACAAAAGCAAATTCGGTTTATGGATGATGTTGGTCTGTCTTCTTGCCGGCTGCGACAGCTACACCAACACGGCCGTGGTCGCCACGGCCGACTTGGGCGGGACAAGCCCGGGAATATCCCTGATCGACACCGACGACCCGGCCAACCTCACCGCGCTGGGGTGCGTCACCAGCCCGGCGCGTGTCGTGATAGCGCCTGACAGCCGCAGCGCCTATATCGCCAGCACCTATACGGACACGGTCACCGTGGTAGACATCCCCACGCGTGCGATCAAGGCCAGCCTCACGGTCGGCAACTTCATCTGGGACATGGACATCTCCCCAGACGGCACGCAGTTGGCCGTAGGCTACTACAACTGGCTGCCGGCCGAACACCGCATAACCATCTACAACACCGCGAGCTTGAGCGAGCAGCAGACCTTCAGCATCAAGGACGGGCTCCTGGATCTCAGGGTCGGGCAAAATCTCGTTTTCGCCCCCTCGGGCGCGGCCCTCTATGTCCTCAAGGGTTACACCGATCCCGTGGTGGAGGCCTACACCTTCGACGGCACGAACTGGAGCGAGACCGGGGAGCAGTTCGCCATCGCCAAGCCCTCTTTCATCGATCAGCTCTTATTCCTCGACCCCTCCGACCCGCTGCTCAGTGACGTCTACAGCCTGGAGATCTCCCCGGACGGGAGCGTGCTGCTGGCGGTGAGCTCCCGGGTCTACGCCTTCGGCATTCAGGGCGACGGCAGCATGCAGAACCTCTATCCCGACGGGCTTGCGGTGGAGTATGAGGATACGACCGGCAACACCTTCACCCTGGCCGGCAAGACCCGCGTGCACTTCACCACCCAGAATCTGGTCTATGTCAACTCCGAGGGCCTGCATGCCGATCTCGGGATCACCGAGATCAACCTGGGCGGCGGATCGGTCTGCCTCAACAGAGAGCGTCTCCTGAACGCCGACCCCGAGCCTTTCGCCTTCAACATTGTGGACTTCATTGAGGAAGTCGTACCCTGGATCGCCGAGCAGCTGGGCTATGAGACCATCGCCGAGATCATCGGCACCACGGGACTCTTCGGCGTTTCGGCCTCCGACATCGAGGGGGGGACCTGCTACATGACGCTGTCTCCCATCGCGGCCATCGATACGGACATCGCCGACATCAAGAACACCCTGGCCGTGTTCCAGACCGTCTTTGGCTCAGGCCAAATCTGGATCGGCGGGAAGGTGCTTGACGCCTACGTGAACGACCTGGCCATCAACCCGGCCAAGGACACCCTCATCTTCTCACATTTCTGGAACCAGGAACTCGGGATCCTGCACAAAAACCTCCTGTTGGGGTGGCTCTTCACCGACGACCTGCAGTACGTGGGGCTATCCAACTATCCCCGGGCCATCGGCATGGCGAGCATCAAGAAGGCCTCGTCCCTGCCCTTCTGAAAATCACGGCCTTCAGGCCTTGAGGGGACCGGCCGTTCCCTCAAGGCCTGAAGGGATATACGCGCCCAGATATCCCGGGGCCGGCCCTTTGTCCCCTGGCTGAAGCCATAACAGACTGATGGATTGCATTTCGACGGTCACAGGCGAGCCGGCCTCGAGCCAGCGACGCCCTTTCAGGCGGGCAGAACACAACAATGAATATCACCCTGTACGTCTTGTATCTGCCAGGAGAAGCTCATCCTGAGGCCTCGCTTCCCGAGTGCTGCACGGCAGTGACCAAACCCGGTCGGTGTTTCAGCGCACCTCAGCATTCTTCGCACATGGCCATGGTTACACACCCACCGGCATCCTGTACGAGCCGGCCGAAGCGGGAGGGGCATTCTGCGCGCAGAAACTCGTCCACATCCCGGTAAGATGCGGGAATGTGAACGACACTCGTTTTGAGCCCCCGACCCTGACCCGCCAAGACGCCGGAAGAGACCATCTCGGGGTTGTGCGCGCTCTCCACGAAGATAAGGTGCTGCGCCCCGTAGTGGGCCGCCCGCGCGGCCTTATCGGGACTCAGGCCCGACCTCCCCACTCCCAGGACGCCCCTGACCCCCACCTGCCCTGCAAGCAGGGCGTCGAGATAGCCCTCCACCACCACCATGTCAGGGCAGCCACGCGCCCTGTCCAGCAGCAGGGGGGAACACCTGAGGGGCTCCAGGTCGGTAAAGGGACGGTAGGCGCCGTCCCTGGCGCCGCAGCCCCTGCGTCCGACCAGGCCCATGAGTCTGCCGCAGGCGTCGCGGTAGGGAATGGCGATACGGTAGGACTCCATGTCCCTGTTGAACAGGTACCTGAGGGTGCGTCCCACGGCATCCTCGGCACAGCCCTGATCCACGAGGAAGGCCCGGGTGCGCACATAACCCGGATAGAAACCGAGGGCCATGCCATCGATCTCCGCATGTGTGTATCCGCGCTCAACGAGGTAGGCCAAGGCAGTCTCACCCTCCTCCGACCACAGCTGGGCCGTGAAGTATGCCTGGGCGGTCTCCAGCACCATGGTACGCTCGAGCTCAAGGCGCCAGTCCTCCTCCGCATAGGCCGGGCACGGCATCCCGGAGATCCGTCCGAGCTCTCGCAGGGCCTCGCCGAAAGGAAGCGCCCGGCGGCGGGTGAGGTAGCTGATCAAGTCGCCCCTGGCCGAGCAGGCAAAGCAGAAGAATTCCGGGCGGTCCCCGCGGATCAGGAGCGTGGGGTGGTCGTCATCGTGGAACGGGCATTCGGCTATATAGCCCTCGCCGGCGGGCTCGATCCCCGCACAATCACCAAACACCTCCTTTTGTTTACCCGTATCCAGCAATCGTGCATACAACGGCTCGATTGAGCGTACCATATCAGCTCCTTTGTCTTGCCTTATGCATAACTATACAGAGGCGGAGGAGACCTGCAAGCCGAAATCGCTCCCCCCAAGGATCGCCCCTCTCCCTCTACCCGGGGATGACTCCATAGCCCCCTTGTCCGGAAGGGCGCCTCACGGTAGGGCGGTGGTGATCGACAGGTGGATGCCGGCATCCGGGCTGTTGTCGAAGAAAAACAGGTTCTCTATCAGGGCCAGTTCCAGCTCCCAGCGTCGCCAGCGCTGCCGGAAGCCGCACGAGACCTCCACGATCCAGTCGTCGAGTTCGGGGTAATCGGCCGCCGGTGAGGCGGCCACCGTATGCACGAGCAGGGAAAGGTCCCTGCCGAGCGCATACTCCAGGGTATTCATGCAGGAAAACCGCAAGCGCCGCAGGTTGAGAAACCGGTTGCCATCCGACCCGTACCAGGTAGCGCCGATCCCATGATAGCCGTCAATGCGCCACCAGCGCCAGTGCGCCACCGTCTGCCAGGTGGCGTTGGATCCGTTTTCGTCAAAGACGTCCGGGGCATCGGTGGTAGGGATATGCACCAGGAAACGCATCCCCAAACCGGGATTGCCCTGACTGAGTTCGAGGGTCGCTCCGAGCCCCACATTCCCGAGAAATACCCCGCCCATGTCTTGTCGACTGTTGATCAGGCGCTCTCCCGTGGGCAGGACGAAGAGGAAATGGGTCTGATTGCGAGGCCATTCGTCACGCCGGTGCTGGCTGATGCCGAAGGTGCGGTGGAAGCCCTCGATGAGGGCATCCGTATGCCCGCTCCCCACGTAGTACAGCGGGACATCCACCTCCAGACGCATGCGCGGGCTCAGCGCGTACGAACTGCGCAGGCCCACTTGATAGCCCTCATAATCGAGCAGGAACGCTCCGTACCGGAAGGGCACGGTATAGGCATTGTCCATGTCGGACAGGGGGCGCGCCGAGGCCACATTCAGGGCCCATACGTTCACCACACGGGCATACCAGGTGAACTCGGAGGCGGTCTGTGAAGCAGGCACCACAAAGGCAGGCACCGCCCGGAAGGTCTCGGACGGCCCCAGGGGCGGCAGATAGAAAGGGCCCAGCCCCTCGGCCTCAAGCTTGGGGGCAGGCCCCAGCAGCAGTCCGACCGTAAAGAGCGCCACCACCCCCAGCGCCCTCAGACCCTCCCATCCCGGCGCCCTGCCAGGCCCGGGCCGCAACCCCGCGCCAAAACCCCTGCAGGCCACCTGCGCCCAATCCTATCTAAACCGCCTCGATGGTTGAGGGCGGTTTGGAGGTGATGCCGTAGGTCACGCTCACGATCCCCTCAACCTCGGTCGTGATGCGGGAGGCCAGACGCGCGAGCACCTCATAGTCGAGCCGGGTAAAGGTGCCACTTCTTGCGTCCGTGCTGTCCCAGCAGCGGACCTCGATCTGCTCTCCGAATTCTCGCTGCCCTTCCCGCATGCCGGTGACGCGGTCTTCATGGAGGATCGCCAGGTACTGGAAGGCCCCGCTGGAGGCGAGTTCCTCCTCCACAATGGAGGTGGCTGCGCGCACCGTTGCGACACGCGCGGGGGTCACCTCGCCAATCACACGCGCGGCCAGGGCCGGTCCCGGAAACGGCGGGCGGGCAAAGATCGACTCCGGCAGACCCAGGGCCTTCCCCACCTTGCGCACACCCGGTTTGCGCAGCCGGATCAGCGGCTCGCTCACGATATATCCAAAGGCCGCCTGTGTATCGATCCCCAGCTGGGTCAGAATATTGTGTTGACGTTTGATACCGGCCACGGTCTCCTCCACGTCGGTGAAGATGGTTCCCTGCAGGAGGATACGGGCCTGGCTGGAGCGGACGATTTCACCGAACACGTCGCGGTAGAAGGTCTGCGTGATGGCCTCGCGTTTCTCCTCGGGATCATGCAGCCCCTTCAGGGCCGCGAAGAAACGTTCGCGGGCGTCTATCACCTCCACTCGCACCCCCAGGCGCCCGAAGGCCTCGGCGACCTGTTGCGGCTCATCCTTGCGCATCAGCCCGCTGTCGATGAAATAGGTCTTGAGGCGCTCTCCCAGGGCCCGGTGCCCCAGCATGGTGACGACCGAAGAGTCAACACCCCCTGAGAGGGCGTTGATCGCCACGCCATCGCCGAGCTCTGCCAGGAGCGCCTCACTCTGCTCATCGATAAAGCGTCTGACATCCAGTTCGTCTGCGGAAATCTCCCTGATCTGCATGTTTTCCCCCTTGATAGTCGGTCCCCTGACTTCTACCCGGATTCCTTCGGCTTGGCAAGAAATGAATCAAGACATACAATACCTTAGTGTGGAAAACAAACTTGTGTTCCTTGGCTGAGATATGAGAATGTAGACAACAGGGAGCCAGCATGGAATACGTGATACTCGGCGTGGTCTTGGCCGCAATCGTTCTCGTAATCTGGGGCCTGTGCCTGAGACCGGCAAGACCCGCAATCCTGGAGAAAATGCTTAAGCGTGAAGCCCAGGCAGACGCTCCGGAGGCCCAATACGACCTTACGCGACTGCACCTCGACGGCCGGGGGCCGGCGAGGGATACGGCCGAGGGGCTCCTCAGGCTGCAGCGTGCCGCTGGAAAAGGCCATGCCGAGTCCCAGTTTCGCATGGCGGCCCTGCATGATACGGACGCACACGGCGAGTACGACCCGCAGAGCGCCTACCACCGGAACCGTGCCGCAACCGACCAGGGGCATGTGCGCTCTCAGGCGGTTCCGACCTCGGGCGCCGGGGGCACCCCCCCAGCGGAGTTGGCCCACCTCGAGGAACTGGCCGCCCAGGGCGACGTCGATGCCATGTACGACCTGGGCACCATCTATTATCACGGATACGGGAGCGGCCCGGACCATCTGAAGGCCCTGACATGGTTTCGCATGGCGGCCCTGCACCTCGACCCTCAGGCGCTCTACAACCTCGGGCTCATGTACGGCCGCGGTGAAGGGACACCCAAGGACCTGCAGGAATCCCTGCGCTGCTTCGAGAAGGCCGCCCAAGAAGGCCATATTCAGGCGCAGACCATCCTCGCCAGGCTGTCCCCGGAAGGGTGACTGCGGGGTGCCTGCTTCGGCCATGAACGGTTCGACCCAGACGGTGCTCAGCTCATGGTCAGCTGTCGGCGTTTCATGACATAGCGGCTGCCGATATCGATATCATCGTTCAGGATCGAGCGGCGCTTTTCCAGTATCATTCGGAGCCGCGCCAAAGACCGGGCCTCTATCTGGCGCACCCGTTCGCGGGTCACGCCGATGACCTGCGAGATGTCCTTGAGGGTCGCGGGTGGATCGGTGAAGAAGCGCTGCCGGATGATGAAGGCCTCCCGCTGGGAAAGGACCGGGGGATCGGATTCCAGCAGGTTCAGGAGGTAGCTGTAGCGTTCCTTGCCGGCATAGGTCTCCTCCTGGTCCGGGCGGTCGCACATCAGGTGATCGAGCAGGGTCTCGTCGTTCTCCCCGTCCGAGGACATGATGCAGTCCAGCGATATCAGGGATTTGGCGTGGGTAAGCCGCCCGGTGTGCACCTGATAGCTCTTGTGGATGAAGTTCTTGATGTAGGCCTTGATCCACCAGATGGCGTAGCAGATGAACCGCACCTCCCGCTCAGGGTCAAAACGGGTGACGGCCTTAACCAGCCCCATGTTGCCTTCCTGAATGATCTCCAGTGGGCTGTAGCCCATGTGAAAGTACGACTGGCTCTGCTTCAGCACGAACCGAAGGTTGGAGGTGACGATCTTCTGTCCCGCCTCCAGATCCCCCTGCCGGTACTGCCGGGCCAGCTCAAACTCCTCCTCGGCAGACAAGAGAGGATATGCCCTGATTCGCCTGGTATATGCCTCGAGATCCGACGTGATATACAAACTCCCCATAGACCTGCCCTCTCAGATATCAGCATTTGATTACCGGAGTTATGCTACAAGACTCGTACCACTGGCGGGGAGTCACAGGACTTTGGCAAATATCATCTATTATATCTATTTGTTATATGTGATCAACCTGCGTTACAATAATGCAATAGCTGTTGATATCGTGTATCATGTTACACTTATCCCTGTAGCATTATCGTATCATGATACACCCTCGGCGACCGCCTCACGCCGCACCAGCCACAGGCTTCCCGGATGGTTCCCGGCGTGCGGTGAATACTAGCCCGATGTTTTACCTTGAAATCAGGCCGGGTTGTGCTTACAGTGAATGGGATCAAATCCATGAGGAGGGTTCTTGATGAACAGAATTTACCGAGCAGTGCTGATGATTCTCTTGATAGGCGCCTTTCCGCTGGGCCTGATGGCCAACGAGCTGATCGTCCAGGCCGATACGCTCTTCGATCAGGGCGGGCTGGACAACTACAAGCAGGCGGGGGAACTCCTGGAGCAGGCACTCAAGGCCGATCCGAACAACTTCGAGGCCACCTGGAAGGCCGCCCGGTCTTTCAGGGAGTATGGTGAGACGGCCAAGCGCAAAGACGTCACGGGCTGGGAGGAAATCTGCGCCACCTATGGCAAAAAGGCCATGGAATATGGCGAAAAGGCCACCCAGATCGAACCCGAACGGGTGGAAGGATATTTCTGGTACGGCGCCAGTGTAGGGGTTTATTCTGACGGGGTGAGCATATTCAAGGCCCTCAAGGAAGGGCTGAAGGGCAAGACCCAGAGTAACCTCGAGAAGGCCTATGCCCTTGACAAATCCTACAACAGTTACGGCCCCACCATCGCGCTGGGCCGCTTCTGGTATGTCCTGCCCGGCATCGCCGGCAGGGACAAGAAACTCTCCGAACAGTACCTGAGAGAGGCCCTTCAAAACGATCCGGACAACTATGAAGCCCAGGTCTATCTGGCCGAGGTGCTCCTGGATTCCAGGAAGACCAAGGAGGAGGCCCTTGTGCTGCTGAAAAAGGCTGTCACCTGTGATGACGACTACATGCGTGCCTGGGCCAAACGGCTGCTGGAGGAGAACTCGTAAACTGTGCAGGAATGGGTGTGCGCCCCTTGAAAAGGGGCCGCACGCCCATTCCTGCCGCATCAGGCTCACCTTACAGGCACGTAACAAGCGGCAGGCGTGTCGCTTGGCGCGGGACTCCCTATCGGATGAAAACCTCAGGCCCGTCCCAAGAGGCTCAGGGATTTGAGAAGCTGGCGCTCGCGCTGTCTGACAGCCTCCAGCAGGTCCAGGACCTTGACCCTGTCCGATGCCAGGAACTCCACCCCCATGCCCTCATGGGTCTGCAGGCGCATCACCCTGGCCGTCACGGCCACCATTCTCCCGAGCTCCAGCGCATCCAGGGTGATGCTGACTAGCGACCCGGGCTCCAGGGGGGTATCGGTTTCGACAAAGGCCCCGCTCGAACTGAGATTGCGCACCCGGCCCTTCAGGACGGCCTCGTCCGCCCCCTGGAAACGGGCGTCAATGTTTATGCGTTTGCGTAAGGCTTGCCTTCTTTCCGTCACATCTCACCACGATAATGGAATCATTATTTCTTTTCGGCAGACTTGCCCATTCCTTGACAAAAACATGCCACATGTCCAGGGGCCTCCCGCCTGAGAGTCCGGGCAGAGGTCGCATCCGAGTACAGCCCCGGGCGGAAAACCATCTTCTTAAGCGGCGGATCAATCATTTTTATCCTTATATATTAATATGATGCAACATAGACACCCCTCATTCGCACGGCTTGACTTGCCGGGGTGAGTCTGTTACATGAGATGCACTCCAGGAGATCGCTGGGGGGAGAGATGGGCTGTTATGGGTTGGTCAGATCAGGGGTGAGCAGACGGGGTCAGCATGGGTGAAAATGAGCGCATAGCCTTTACCAAGATGGCCGGTACGGGCAACGATTTCATCGTGATCGACGATACGCGTACTGCTCGCAAAATGGACTGGAAGGCCTTTGCAGCGCGTCATTGTACACGCCGTACAGGTGTGGGCGCCGACGGGGTACTGGTGCTGACGACGAGTGCGGATACGGATTTTTGCCTCAGAATCTTCAATGCGGATGGCTCCGAGGCCGAGATGTGTGGCAACGGGGCACGCTGCGCCGCCGCCTTTGCGCTGGAAAGAGGCATCGCGCATGACACGATGCGCTTTTCCACGCTGGCCGGCCCTATCGAGGCCCGGGTAGAAGGCGCTGAGGTCCGTCTGCGGATGACCCCCCCGGTGAAGATTCAGCCCCACATCGCCATTCTCATCGACTCTCACGAGTACTGCCTCTTTTCCATCGACACCGGCGTGCCCCACGCGATCCTATTCCACGACGATATCGCCTCGCTGGCGGTGGACACCCTGGGCCGCGGCATCCGTTTGCATACGCGCTTCGCGCCTGCAGGCACCAATGTGGATTTCGTGCAGGTCACGGGTGTTAATCGTATCCGGGTACGCACCTACGAACGCGGGGTCGAGGCCGAAACACTGGCCTGCGGGACCGGGGCCGTGGCATCGGCCCTCATGGCGCACCGTTTTCGGGGAGTATCGGGGCCGCCGGTTTACGTCAACATGCCGGGCGGAGAACTCAAGATCGATTTCACCTTCGGAAACGGCACCTGCACGAATGCCTGGCTGATCGGAGCCGTCGAGACCATCTATTCCGCGGAGCTTCACAGACGATGACCCCGGACGGGATTAAGCGAACCCATGCGTGAATGCTGCGGAGTGTTCGGGATCTACGGCGACGAGCAGGCCGCAGAGAAGACCTACCTCGGTCTGTATGCCCTGCAGCACCGCGGTCAGGAGAGCGCCGGGATCGCCGCTTCCAATGGTGAGCGCCTCGTGCATCACAAGGGTCTGGGTCTGGTGTGGTCGGTTTTTTCCCAGCCCGAGATCATGCCTTCTCTGTCGGGCCATGCGGCCATCGGCCACAACCGTTACTCCACCCGGGGAGCCAGTGATGTGGCCAATGCCCAGCCCATCCTCATCCGCTGCAAGACCGGTCAAATCGCCTGCGCCCACAACGGTACCATCGTCAATGCGGCCCAGCTCAGGGAGGACATGGAGCAAGAAGGATCGATCTTTCAGACCAGCGCCGACAGTGAGATCGTGCTACACCTCATCGCCCGCTCGACGGCTTCCGGTCTGCCCGAGATGATCATGGAGGCCCTGCCGTACCTCAGCGGGTCCTACTGCTTCCTCTTTCTGACGCCCGAGTCCCTCATTGCCGCCCGCGACCCGCTCGGATTCAGGCCGTTGTGCCTCGGTCGGCTGGGAGAGAGCCATATCGTGGCCTCGGAGTCCTGTGCCCTGGACATCCTCGGTGCCCAGCACGTGCGTTCCATCGAGCCGGGCGAGGTCGTCGTGCTCGATGCGCATGGGGTGCATAGGCGGCACCTGCCCCCAGCGCCGCGCAAGGCCTTCTGCATCTTTGAATATATCTACTTCTCCCGTCCCGACAGTCTCATCTTCGACGACAAGGTGGACAAGATACGGCGCCGGCTCGGCAAACAGCTGGCGCGCGAGGCGCCTACAGAGGCCGACTGCGTCATCGCCGTGCCCGACTCCGCCAATACCGCAGCCCTCGGGTATGCCAGGGAAACGGGCCTGCGCTTCGAGATCGGGCTCATCCGCAACCACTATGTCGGCCGCACCTTCATCGCCCCTCATCAAAACAAGCGCAGTCTCGATGTGCGCGTAAAACTCAACCCGGTGCGGGGCGTGCTCGAAGGCCGGCGGGTGGTGATCGTCGACGACTCCATCGTGCGCGGCACCACCCTCAGACAGATCGTACGCCTCGTACGGGAGGCCGGGGCCAGGGAGGTGCATGTGCGCATCTCGTCCCCACCCGTGCAATACCCGTGCTTCTATGGGATCGACATCTCCACGCGTGGCGAGCTCATCGGGGCCCATCACAGTGTGGAAGACATCCGGGCCCATATCGGCGCCGACACCCTGGCCTATCTCAGCGTCGCGGGCATGCTCGGCACGGTCAGCTCCGCTGAGTCTTATTGCACCGCATGTTTCACCGGGGCCTATCCCACCGCAACCCCGCTGAACGCCGACAAGTACCAGTTCGGGGACGGCCCGGCCTCCCCGGCATGTGAAAAATAAGGGTATCTATAAAGAGGAACGTCCCATGCGCGAACTCGTTGCGGTTCTTGATTTCGGCTCACAGTACGCCCAGCTCATCGCCCGGCGTATCCGGGAGGTCGGTGTCTACTGTGAGATCCTCCCCCACGATACCCCCCTCGAGCAGCTGAAGGCCCTGAATCCCAGGGCGCTCGTGCTCTCCGGCGGCCCGTCGTCGGTGCTCGCCGACAATCACCCCGCGATGGACCCTGATCTCGTCACCCTGGGGGTGCCCATCCTCGGCATCTGCTACGGCATGCAGCTGATCACCAGGATCCTGGGCGGGGGACTCGAGGGTGGCCACGGCGGTGAATACGGCCCGGCCGATATCGAGATCATGGAGCATACCGGTATCTTCACCGACCAGTGGTCACGTCTCAGGGTGTGGATGAGCCACGGCGACCAGGTGGTCCATACACCTCAGGGCTTCACAATCCTCGCCCGCACGCAGACCTGCCCGGTGGCCGCCATGGGCGACCTTGAGCGCCGGATCTTCGGGGTTCAATTCCACCCCGAGGTCGCCCATACGCCCCAGGGGCTGCACATCCTCAAGAATTTTCTCTTCGGGGTGGCCCACTGCCAGGGCGGGTGGTCCATGGCCGACTTTGTCGAAGAGAGCATCGCCAGGATCCAGGCCGAGGTGGGACAGGCGCGCGTCATCTGCGGGCTCTCGGGCGGGGTCGACTCCTCGGTTACGGCCTGTCTTCTGGACCGGGCCATTCACGACCGTATGAGTGCCATCTTCGTGGATAACGGACTCCTGCGGGCCGGGGAAGTGGACGAGATCCGCCATCTCTTCACCGTAGAGCACCCTCTCAACCTGATCATCGTGGATGCCCGCGAGCGATTTCTCACCGCGCTCAAGGGGGTCACCGAACCCGAGGCCAAACGCAAGATCATCGGCAAGACCTTCATCGACGTGTTTTCTGCCGAGGCGGAGCGCATCGGCGGGGCCGATTTCCTGGCCCAGGGAACCCTCTATCCCGACATCATCGAGAGCCGCTCGGCCAAGGGCGGGCCGTCGGCCACCATCAAGAGCCATCACAACGTGGGGGGGCTGCCCAAGGACCTCGCTTTCCGGCTCATTGAGCCGCTCAAGGAGCTCTTCAAGGACGAGGTGCGCCTCCTGGGCCGGGAGTTGGGGCTGCCCGACAGCCTGCTCCTGCGCCAGCCCTTCCCCGGTCCCGGTCTGGGAGTGCGCATCCTGGGCGAGGTGACCGCCGCAAACGTGGCCATCCTCCAGGAGGCCGACCGCCGGGTCCAAGAGGAGATGGTCACGTTCGAGGGCTACCAGGACGTATGGCAGAGTTTCGCCGTGTTGCTGCCGGTGAAGAGTGTAGGGGTCATGGGGGATGAGCGCACCTACTCGAATGTCATCGCCGTGCGGGCGGTATCGAGTCTCGACGGGATGACCGCCGACTGGGTCAAGGTACCCTACGAGGTGCTCGGTCGCATTTCGAGCCGCATCATCAATGAGGTCAAGGGGGTCAACCGCGTAGTGTACGACATCAGCTCCAAGCCCCCCAGCACCATCGAATGGGAATAGAGGAGGTCCCTTTATGGGCGGATTCTTCGGCATCGCATCGGATACGGACTGTGTACGCGATCTTTTTTATGGCACCGATTACCACTCCCACCTTGGCACCAAGCGGGGCGGGCTGGCCGTGGCCAGTGCCGGTGGATTCTCACGCTCGATACACAGCATCGAGAACGCCTACTTCCGCTCCAAGTTCGAGGGAGATCTCAAAGATTTCGATGGCAATCTCGGCATCGGGGTCATCAGCGACCACGAGGCCCAGCCGCTGATCATCAACTCCCACCTGGGCACCTTCGGCATCGTGACCGTGGGCCGCATCATCAACCTCGACGAACTCGGGGTCCTGGCCTTCCGTCAGAAGCGCTATTTCTCCGAGACCTCGGGTCAGGACCTCAACCCGACCGAGGTCGTGGCCATGCTGATCTGCGAAGAATCCTCCTTCGAGGATGGCATCCGCAGTGTCTATGCCTCCATTCGCGGCTCGTGCTCCCTGCTGATCCTCACCTCCGAGGGCATCTATGCCGCCCGGGACCGGCTGGGTCGTACCCCGATCGTGATCGGCAAAAAAAACGGGGCCTATGCCGCCTCTTCGGAATCGTGCGCCTTCCCGAACCTGGGTTTCGAGACCGAACGCTTCCTCGGTCCGGGCGAGATCGTCTTCATCACCCCCAACGGCTACGAACAGAGGAAGGCCCCCGAAGACGAGATGCAGATCTGCGCCTTTTTGTGGGTCTACTACGGGTATCCGCCCTCGGACTACGAGAACATCAATGTCGAGACCGTACGCTACCGCTGCGGTAGGGCCCTGGCGCTCAATGACGAGGCCGAGGCCGACCTGGTGGCCGGCATCCCCGACTCCGGCATCGGCCACGCCATGGGATACGCCAACACCAAAAACATCCCTTACATGCGGCCCTACGTGAAGTACACCCCCACCTGGCCGCGGAGCTTCATGCCGCAGACCCAGGCCATGCGCGACCTGGTGGCCAAGATGAAGCTCATTCCCAACCGCTCGCTGATCGAGGGCAAGCGCATCGTCTTCTGCGACGACTCCATCGTGCGCGGCACCCAGCTTCAGGACAACGTGCAGATCCTCTTCGACTATGGGGCCCGCGAGGTGCACATGCGCCTGGCCTGCCCCACGCTCATCTACCCCTGCGAGTTCCTCAATTTCTCCACCTCCCGTTCCACCCTCGATCTTGCGGGACGCAAGGCCATCAAGGAACTGGAGGGTACGGATGAGGTCTGCCTGGACGAGTATGCCCGGGGCGGTTCGGAGAGCAACCTGGCCATGATCGAGCGCATCTGCCGGCGCCTGGGCCTGACCTCGCTCAAGTTCCAGTGCCTCGAGGACCTTGTGGCAGCAATCGGGCTCCCCAAGGAACGGCTGTGCACGCACTGCTGGGACGGCAGCAGTCACTTCTGAGGCTTAAATCGATAGGGGTCGCGAATTTCCTTAAGGTTGGCGGCGGGGAGCTTGACCCTCAAGCGATTTAAATGGTTCAGTTCATGGTGTGGTAGACGAGCTCCTCATAGAGATCCTCCCCGAGGATACGCCTGAGCTCAAGCATATCCCGCAGGCGGTATTTCCACATGCGCAGGGTGTGTCCATCGTCCGGGTCGTAGCCGAACATAGAGGCCCAGCGACGCATATCGCCCGCATGCACAACGAAGCACGCGTGCATGGCCAGCGCGTCCAGCACCTCCTCGATGCAGGGGGTGCGCCACTGGCCGTAGGGCAGGGAATAGTAGAAGTCCGACGCTCTCGATCCGCAGGAGAGCGTGCAGCGGAAATAGTGTATCTCGCGGTGGTCATACTCGATGACGGGAAAGGCCAGCACCTGGCTGCTGATCGTCAGCCCGTTTTGCCGGACGAACTCGCCCGTCGTGTGCATCTGTCGGTATGCCGCTCCCTCCATGCGCCCTCATCCTTCCAGGCTGGGCCACCTCCGGGGCCTGCCTGACCCAGAGACATCCTCTCCGAGAAACTATAGTATGTATTCAATCACATAACATCAACGGGTTCATGTCTAACCCAATTCCACAAGGATGTCAAAACCTCTGCGGTCTTCGCTGCGGATGATTGATCCCGTACGGGCCTGGCCAAGACAGGGCCCCTGCCCCGCCTTGGCAGCCCGCGCATATCACGGGCACTCAGGGTCAACCGAGTCGAGTTCCGAAACCAGGCGCTCCTTCAGGCGGGTGAAGCGCCGCTGGGTCTTGTCATTATGTACGGCCATAGCCAGGGCCCGGGAGGAGCCGACCATGACCACCAGCCGGGTGCCCCGCGTGACCCCCGTGTAGACGAGGTTGCGCTGCAGGAGCATATAGTGCTGCGTGAGCAGCGGCATGACCACCGCCGGGTATTCCGACCCCTGGGACTTGTGGACCGTGATGGCATAGGCCAGGGTCAGGGCCTCCAGATCCCCGAACTCGTAGGCCACCTCCCGGCCGTCGAAGGCGACCATGAGGGTCTGGTTCTCCCGGTCGATCCCCACCACCCGGCCGATATCGCCGTTGTAGACCTCACGGACATAGTCATTCTTGAGCTGCATCACCTTGTCGTGCAGGCGGAAGGTACGCTTGTTCAGCACGATCGACTCCGGATCCGGATTGAGGATCTCCTGCAGGCGAGCATTGAGGTTCACGACTCCCACCTCGCCCTTGTGCATGGGGGTGATCACCTGGATCTCATCGATGGGGTCGAATCCGAAGGCCGCGGGGATCTTGCAACTCACCATCTCGAGCACCAGCTGCAGCACCTGGGCGGGCTCCTCCCGCCGGATGAAGAAAAAATCGCTCGACACCTCAGAGCCGGCGGGATCGGGCACTATGCCGTGATTGATGCGATGGGCGTTGACGATGATCTGTGAGGTCGTCTCCTGCCGGAAAATCTCCTCCAGCTTGACCACGGGCACCACCCCGGAGGAGATGATGTCGCCGAGCACCGAACCCGGCCCCACCGAAGGCAGCTGGTCCACATCCCCCACGAGCACCAGGCGCGCCTCGGCCGGGATGGCCTTGAGGAGATGATACATCAGCACGGCATCGATCATGGAGGCCTCGTCCACAATCAGCAGGTCGCACGCCAGGGGATTCTCCTCGTGGCGCTGGAAGCCCTCGGCCATGCTGTACTCCAGCAGCCGGTGCAGGGTCTTGGCCTCGGAGTGAGTGGCCTCGCTCAGACGCTTGGCGGCCCTCCCCGTGGGCGCGGCCAGCTGGACCCGCAGATGCTGCATGCGGCAGATCTGGAGGATGAAGGAGGTGATGGTGGTCTTCCCGGTGCCGGGGCCGCCCGTAATCACGCAGACCCCATGCTCCAGGGCCGCACGGATGGCCTCCCGCTGGCTGGCGGCCAGCTGGACGGCGGTGCGGGCCTGGACCCTGGCGATACTCTCATCTACCTCCCGCAGGGGCAACGCCTTGGGGGTCGTAACAAGCATGCCCAGCCGGTGGGCCGCCCCGGTCTCGCACACGTAGTGCCCCGTGAGATAGACGTCCCCTGCCCCCCTCCGAGGTCCGGAGGCATCGATCACGATCCGGCCGCAGGCGGCCAGTTCGGCCATGGCCTGCCCCACGAGATCCCCGTCCACCTGCAGCAGCTCCGTGCAGCGTTCGAGCAGGGCATCATAGGGGTAATAGACATGGCCATCTACACCCAGACGCTGGAGGACATAGAGGATGCCCGCCTGGGTGCGCTGCGGGGAGTCACGTTTGAACCCCAGCTGGGAGGCAATGGTGTCGGCCGTGATGAAGCCGATGCCCTCCACCTCCATGGCCAGGCGGTAGGGGTTTTCCTGCACCAGGAAGACGGCATTGCTGCCATACTGCCGGTAGATCTTGACGGCATAGGCCGGGGATACGCCGCAACCCTGCAGAAAGATCATCACACTGCGGATCTGACGCGTGTCGCGCCAGGCCCCGTCGATCAGGGCCAGACGTTTAGGCCCGATGCCCTCCACCTCGAGCAACCTCTGGGGTTCGTATTCGAGGATGTCGAGCGTCCGGGCCCCGAAGCGCCCTACGATGCGGGCGGCCATCTCGGGACCGAGGCCCCGGATCAGGCCCGAGGCGAGGTAGCGCTCGATCCCTTCGATGGTGGCAGGCGTCAGGGGGGAGAAACTGACCACCTTGAATTGCCGGCCATAGACCCGGTGGTGGATCCACTCCCCTTCCAGGCGCAGGATCTCGCCCGGAAGCGGCGAGCACATGGGCCCCACGGCCGTGACCGTCTCCTGGGATCCCTCCGGCATGACCCTGGCGATGGTATAGCCGTTTTCCGGGTTGTAGAAGGTGACGTGCTCGATCCTGCCCTGAATACTCTCTGTCATGGCGCCCTCGAGGGCCATACTAATACGGCGGCACGTGCAGGTAAAGGTTTTCATCACCATAAATGGTGGGCAGTGTTCACCTATCCGTTCCGTTCCGGCTTACGGGTAAATGCATCAATGAATAGACGGTGCCATCAACTTACTGATGGGTGCATAATTAAGCACAAAATAAGATGTGAAAACAGCCTTGCTGTATTTAACTGGGGGAAACTTCTTTGTAAGAAGTTTCCCCCAGTCCCCTTTCATGAACCTCTAGTCTCTGGGGATGAACCCCAGGTCAAGCCCCCGCCTTGTCGCCTCAGGCAGCAAGGAAATTCAACTCCGAGCGGTTCAGAGAACTGGGCACCACCATCGGCTGCGGAGGGAAGGCCGTCCCTTTAAGGCTTGCCGCCCGCCTGCTCCGGGGAACAGGGGCAATCCTCGCAGGGACCACGGCCATCCGAGAAACACAGGGTGCGGTTGCGCCCCGCCTGCTTGGCGCGGTACATGGCCGCATCCGCCTGCCGGATCAGCTCCTCGGCGCTCAGCCTGCACCCCTCACGGTTTTCGGCCACCCCCAGGCTGACCGTGACGGACAGGGGCTCTTCCGGCGGACCAAAGGTCGCCTGCGCGATGCCCGTCCTGATCTTTTCCGCCAGGTAGAAGGCCTCACTGCAGGTGGTGTCGGGCAGTACAAGGAGGAACTCCTCGCCGCCATAGCGCCCGAAAACGTCCTCTTTGCGCACATGGTCCCGGACAAGGGCGGCCAGCTGGCTCAAAATCTGGTCACCCATGAGGTGCCCATAGGTGTCGTTGATGCACTTGAAGTGGTCGATGTCGAAGAAGACGAGTGCCAGGGGTCGCGCATGGCGTTGCGAGCGGCTCAGCTCCTTTTCGAGGGCATCGAGCGTGTAGGCGCGGTTATAGATGCCGGTGAGACGGTCCATGATGGAGGCGGTAAAAAAGGCCTCGTTCTTTTCCCTGAGCACCGTGTTGAGTTGCTCCAGCCGGTCACGCTGCGCATCGATCTGACGGTTCTTCTCCAGCAGCTGAACCTCGAAGCGCTCACGCTCGTCGATCAGGCGGTTGACCGAGTCGGAGAGGACCAGGAACTCAAGGAACGACAGGCGAGACCTGTCCACCCGCGAGCGGGTGGACAGCGCCTCGGTAAAGAAGGTCAGGAAGACATCGAACTGTCTTCGCACCATATGGATAAACCTGGCCACCACGAACATGACCCCTGCCGCGATAAGGCCGAGCACCAGCACGATGCGCACGATGTTGTTTCTGAGTCTCTGGCGCAGGTCTTCCCGGAATTCGTAGAGATACATCTGGATCTTGTCCGTATGGAAGGACGCGCCGATAATCCAGCCCCAGCTTTCCAGGCTGCGCACGAAGGCCACCTTGGGGACGGGCTCGCTGCGGCCGGGACGGTGCCAGACATACTCCACAAAGCCGCCTTCCGGCCGAGCGGCGGCCGCATGCATCTGCGCACAGAGCTGCGGCGCACTCTCATTGAAGACGGCGCTCAGCTCGCGGCCCTCGTACGCATTATGGATATCGTTGGCGAGCACTTTGTCGTCATGGTAGTCCACCACGAAGAAGTAGTCCTCCGAATCTGCATCATAGCGCATGTGGGCGATGTTCTCGAGGACCTGTTCCTTGAGGTCGCCCTCGAACTCGTCCAGGTAGATCCCGGTCCCCAGGACCCAGCCGTAGGGCTCGAACAGCCTGACATAGGCCATCTTGGGGTGGAGGTCGTCTCCGGCGAAAGGCTTCCCCCCGTCATAGGTGAGATAGCCCCCTTCGTCCCCCCGGGCAAGCGCGATCATCTCCCGGATGGGGTTGCTTTCCTGGGAGTCCTTTAGATCGAGAAGGTTCTGCCCCTCGCGCCCGGACGGCAGGCCACTGAGTTCCTCGACCCCGTCGAGCGTGTAGATGAAATAGTAGCCATTGTCGTTCAGGAAGTGCACCGCCCTTAGGGTTTCCCGGATGGTGGTCTGGATCTCACCCTCCGGCCGGACCCCTATATTGGAGGAATAGAGATGCCCGGCGATGTCGCAGGCCTGTTCCACCCGTCCTTTGAGCTCCCGCCGCAGGGAGAGCTCCCTCTGACTGCGCAAAATGGTGATAGACTCCAGGATGTTATCCACCCGACGCTGGACCTGCTCGCGCCTCTCCTGCTGATACCTTTGCTCCATGGCCTGGAGGTTCTCCCGAAAGGCCACATATTCGGAGGATATCCACAGATAGCCGCTCACCGAGGCGATAACGAGGATGATGGAGATCGACAGGAGGTATGCGATGGTAGAGATACGTGAGGGCCTCTTCATGGATGCCGGCTTCCCTGTTCGCTTTATGCGCTATGCGGACGCCTGGGAGAGTCCTTGCGACCGTCTCCTCTCCTATCGGCAAACGTCAGCCCTCACTTGACTAGGCCACGAGCGCTCAAACGGCGTGCACGCCCCTGATTCTTAGGTGCCTGAGTGAGATCCTGGTTATGGTGGGAGAAAAGGGTGTATCTCACATAACTGGGGGATACTTCTTGTAAGAGGCTTCCCCCAGTCCCCCATCAATAACTTAAGTCTGTTCGATCGGTTGCAGACAATATCGGATGGGGATCACAGCCCCCCAAGGAGAAAGGCAACGGGCAAAAAACCCAACGACCCTCCTGGCCCCGCAAGGCGCAGGATCCCATGAAACTCAGAGTTCGTAGAGGGTCTCGTCCACCTTCGGCCGGGGACGCTGGCCCGGACTGGAGGCCTTGGCCAGGAAGGGATCCTCGCTCTCGAGCAGGTCCCCCATCTCGGCCTCGATCTGATCGGGGTCCTCGCCGCGCTCCATACGGCTGAGGGCCTCTTCCATCCCCGCCCCCATGGAGAGCCCCGCGGCATCGGTGAGCCGCCGCATGAGGCGCGCCGCCTGGCGGGGATCGTTCTCGTCGAGTCCCTGGGCCTCGCGGGAAAGCATGGCAAGCGCCTTTTCCATGCGCGCCTCGTCGATGGGTGGCAGGCCGTCATCGGCGCCGGAATCCTCCCCCCGGGCCCTGATGGTCGCAAAGAGGGACACCTTGCGCTTTAGCTCCACATCCCCGCACGCCGGGCACAAGGGGACCTTGTCGGTGTTCACCGATCGGGAAAGGAAGTTATAGACCGTGTTGCACCTGTGGCAGTAAAATTCGTAAATCGGCATTGCAGCACCCCTTGCTCTAAACCTCGCAAACTCCCCCCGGGTATCGTGCCGACGTATCGCCGGCAGAATCCCCCTGGCAGGTCAGCTAACGAGAAACGTTCAGCCTTTCAATAGCAGGATTTTCCACACCGATCAAGACATGTGCTCACCGACTGCCGGGGCGGGCGCATGGTCGCCAAGGCACGCCCCGGCCCCTATGGGGAGCCGCCGGCCGCGGAGATTGCGAGCCAGAGCAACCAAGCCCTCAGCCCCGAAGGATCGTCCCCTCGTGTTCAGGTATATGCCGAGGGGCGAGGCATCCCCGCGGCCTCGCCCCTCCGGTGAAAAGACGACCCGACCAGCTAATGCGGGAGCAGGGTCTCGATCTCCTGCGAATTGCCCTCGATGAAACGCACCGCCAGGGCCTTGTGCGCCGAGCGAATAACCTCACCCTTGACCCAGAAGGTCTTGCCGAATTGGACGGCATTGATGTTGGCCTGCACCTCGGTGCCCACATCCAGGGGCATGTTCGCTTCGCAGCGCATCCCGCCCGGGCTCAGATCCGTGATCCGGATGGGGCCGTGGAACTCCTGGCCGCGGCTGGTGCCGTCGATATCCCCCCCCAAGTCCACCATCTGACGCTGGTGCTGCCGCTTTTCCCCGGCCATCACCCCCGGGCGACCCAGCTGGAATCCAAGGTTCTCCCACAGCATGCCCTTGAGATTCCAGGGCTGCAGGTTCTCCGGCCCGGAGAGCACGGCCTGCATGGAGGGGATATACTGATACATGAGCGCCCGTTGCGACAGGAGCACCCCTGAGAGCTCGCGCGCGACAGAATGTGTGTCCCCGAGTTCGAGCTCCACGTTCCCACGTCCCAAGGCCAGGGCGTATTCCAGGGCATTGACCCTGATTCGTACGCCCTGGGGCTGCCCGTTCTGCCAGAGGTGGCAGTGGTAGCTCAGGAGCCTCTTTTGCAGGGCCGGAAGTGGACGACATCTGAGGGTACAGATATGCTCCTGGTCTTGACTCACTTCGCAGACTCGCCAGGCCTCATTCTGGCGGAATTCGATTGCCGCCAGGAAACGCGGAAAGCCCGCCATCTGGACCCCGGAGGCAAGCGCCATCTCGGTGGTCACAGGCAGATGCAGGATGGCGAGGGAGATCTGCGAGTCCATGAACTGCCGCAGGAGGTTGTAGCCAGGGACCTGGGCCGTGTCCGTGCGGTTGAGCACCACCGCCAGGGAGAGCTCGTTATGGGCCCCTATATCCGTGTCCCGATATTCCATGGCCCCCAGTGCCAGGGCGCCCACCCCCGGAAGGATCTGGGCCGGGCGCATGCTGGTGTCGGGCATGAGGGCTTTGAGGGCCGCAAGCCGGGCCGGGAAGAGTGCCAGCATGGCGGCAGCATCGCGATAAAAGATCGGCACCCTTATCTCTCCCCCGGCCGCACTCCACTGTACCTGTTTGATATATTTGAAGATATCGTCTCGCTGATACTGTCTCATCTCCCTTCCTCCTTTCTGATCTGCTTTTCCCAGGCTCATATATGACGATTGCATGCTATGGCTGCCAACGCCCAGACCGGACACTTCAGGAAGGCATGTGAATAAATATGACTATAATAAATAAAGACCACTGGGGTGAATGCAATGCGCCCCATAAAAGGGTGCCTCGCAGGGCGGTCGCACATGGAGGCGCAGTCACCCCTATGACCAGGGCGGGAGGTCACCTCAGGAATCAGATGCGGAGACTTGCGAAAGGTAGAAGGCCCTGGTCCTGGGCAAAAGCAGAAAGATACCCGCCAGGGCAAAGAGGCAGGCACTGAGGGCTCGAATGAGGTCCATGGCAGTGCCCGAGGCCTCCATTACCAGGGAAGACAGATGCATGGACACCATCAGCACATTGACCCCCACACAGAAGATGCGCCCCCAGGGTCTCAGGGAGAAGGCCACCACACAGCTCACCAGTCCGAGGGTGACCGGCAACAGTGCCACCGTTCCCGTAAAGAGCGCCTGGGCCGTCAGGGAGAACGACCAACTCGCCACCACCAGAATCAGGGCATAGCGGACACTGCGTGGATAGCGGGCAAAGGGTATCACAGGCGAGGCATCACGTCTTGCTGGCATAGCGTTCCTTCACATAATAGGCAAAGCCCTCCACGATCTCCCGCTCCAGTACCGTCCCGTCGGTCTCGGCCCTGATGTGATCCGCCAGCCCTTCGGGAGATCGGATCGCGATGCCGTCATAGTCCGCAATCTCACTTCTTTCGGCCACCAGCACCGGATGCGGCATCACGTCCACCTGGTAGCCCTTGCGCAGGACGATGTTCACGAGGTGACAGACGCGCCAGAGATTACCGGTAAGGACCTCCAGGGTACGCTCTCCAGCGAAAAGAATTCCATCCCTGATACTTAGCTCACCCTCCTGACGCACATGGGCGATGATGCAGATACCCCCGGGCGAAAGCACGAGGAACTCGATGGGGAAGAGTTCTAAGATGAAGTCGTAGATGATGAAGTAGTTGTCATCGAGCCCCCTTAGCTCCCCGGCCACGGCGAGGTCCTGCTCGATGACCCTCTGGTAGGCCCCCTTTTGGAAGACCCTTTTCCAGCCTCGCGGATTGATCTTCAGAGAGACGAACAACATGAGCGCCAGGATGATGGCCAGGGGCACCAGTCCGGAAAGAAGCTCCCGCACGATGTCCCCCCTGAAGTCGATCATCAGCCCCAAGAGCACCACCAGCACGATGACCATCAGGGCCACATGGCGGGCTATGCCATGCTGCCTGACTTCTCCGGGATACCCGTGCATGAAAGCCATCGTCACGCTCCCCTGTATTCCTCCGGACCAAGGCCTTGGGGCCGCCGCCAGTGGATATGTTATAGCTGCCAAGGCATAGAAATGCAAATTGCTGCCCTGACTACGTTTTTACCTTGACTTCCCCAATGACCCCCAGGGGGGCCCGGCCCCTTCCATCTAATGGAAGGGGCCGGGAGGGGGAACGATTGCCTCACCCTGAGGATGATAGGTAGCTACTGTTCATTCTTCATGATATCGCTGATCTGCTGGGCGATGCGGTCCGGCGAATCGCACGGAAAGACCGGTTCCTCGGTCTCATAGGCCTTGCGCCAGTTCTCACCGGCATAGATCAGCAGACACAGGACCAGTGCCGCGCCAAGACCCCAAGCTGCGCCGCGAGTGGCCAGGATGGCGCCGGCCACGCCGGCGATCCCCAGGTCGTTGAAAGAGCGTGATTTGAGCACGCCCACACGTACGCTCACATAGCCCTGGATAAGCATGGTGGAGGCCAGACCCACGCCCAGAATCGGCTTGACCGACGACACGATGGGCGCCAGGAAGTAGCCGGTCCAGGTGCCCCAGCGGAAGGATCCGGCCCCGCCGTTGATGGATTCCATGGCCTTGGGGCCGTGCTTGTAGCGTTCGCACACCACGACCTGCATGGCCGCCCACAGCGGGCCACACATGGAGATATCCGGGCCGATGATGCTCATGATGGTATTGCGGACGCCGAAGATGATGTGCGACCGGTTGGGGTTGTAGTCCA
This sequence comes from uncultured Bacteriovoracaceae bacterium, assembly GCA_964618975.1. Classification (GTDB taxonomy): domain Bacteria; phylum Desulfobacterota; class Desulfomonilia; order UBA1062; family UBA1062; genus CAZUDI01. Next base: position 60,162 of record CAZUDI010000021.1, read on the forward strand.
CCTTCTCGTCCGGGCGATATTTCTGGGCATCGTCGATGAGGGCCTGGGACTGGATCACGTCGCCGAAGACCACGATGTAGGCGCTGATGACCATGGGCAGACCGGTGATGAACATCTTGAACGGGGGCACCGGGATGGCACCCAACATGGTGAATTCCCGGATGAGCGTGCCGAAGTCGGGGCGGGTGAAGATGTTGCCGTCGTAGGAGGGCCAGGGAAGCTCACCCAGCAGGGGTCCCACAAAAATGGCCAGGGCCAATGCAGGCATCATACCGAGGTTGCCCAGATAGTAGAGCAGCTTGTTCTTGCGCCTCAGGTTCTTGAAACTCTCCGAAAAGAGAAAGAAGAAGGCGATGCCGATGCAGATGATGATGGTCCACGGGTTGGAGTCGAAGCTCTTGAGACCCTCGCCGGGCTTGAACACGATCATGACCGCCGCAAAGCCGGCCCCCATCAGGATGCCCGACTGGACGGCGTTGGGGATCAGGGACACGAAACGCTTGGCCAACCCGCTGACCCCCAGAAAGATGCAGAAGAGGCCGAAGGTGAGTTCGAAGGCGATCAGGGCCTGCATACGCTCCACCCCCGGGGCGAAGGTTTCAACATAGGCAATCAGCAGGGGGATAGCCGGCGTAACCCATCCGGGGACCACCGGGTCACCGAAGGTGACATGCGCCAGGTACAGGGTGCCGTTGAGGATCACGATGGCCAACGCCACCTCGAAGGACATCCCCAGCTTGCCGGTGAGCACCGGGATAATCGCCAGACACACCGTGCACATGAGGAGACCCTGGATGTAGTCCGCCCACTCGAACCGGTAATGAATCCCCGGCAACCTGAGAGTGAGGGGCCCCAGCGGAATCCCCGGTTGAACCGCTCCAAATTCTCTCTTGATACTCATGCTACCCCCTTTCTGATGTTGTACTCTTATTGATGAGAGAACCCCTCTCCCACCGCTACTGCCTGTAGATACGGGCCGCCTCGCGCTCGAGTTCCTCGCGGAAGTCGGGGTGAGCGATGTTGATCAGCGCCTTGGCGCGCTCGGGCACGGACTTGCCCTTCAGGTCGGCAAAGCCGTACTCGGTGACGATAAAGTGCACATCCGTGCGGTTGGTGGTCACACTGGCCCCCTCGTCGATGCGTGGCACGATCCTCGAGACGGACCCCTTGGCCGCGGTGGAATGGAAGGCCAGGATCGACCGCCCGCCCCTGGACCAGGCCGCCCCGCGCACGAAGTCCGCCTGACCGCCGGTGCCGCTGTACTGCCTATAGCCGATGGTATCCGAGACCACCTGGCCCGTGAGGTCCACCTGCAGGGCCGAGTTGATGGAAACGACATTATCATTTCTGGCGATCATGTTCGGGTCGTTGATATATCCTACGTAATATGACGCGATCTCCGGATTATTGTCCATGAACTCATACAGGCGGCCGCTTCCGACTGCAAAGGTG
>CAZUDI010000022.1:0-38150 GCA_964618975.1 uncultured Bacteriovoracaceae bacterium
CCCTGGAGGAGATGCTCATGAAGGCCGCGGATGCCTATGAAGAGGACGTGGAGACATCGGTGGCCGGTCTGACCTCGATCCTGGAACCACTCATGATCGTGATCATGGGCGTTTCAGTGGGATTTGTGGTCATGGCCATCCTCTTTCCCATGCTGGAGATGAGTCAAATCGTACGCTAAGACACATAAGGGAGCCAAAGAGTATGAAGAACAGAGGGTTTACGCTCATAGAACTGCTGGTGGTCATCGTGATCCTCGGGATCCTGGCCACCTATGTGGGAACGCGCATCATGGGCCGGCCGGAGGAAGCCCGCCAGACTCAGGCCAAGATCCAGATCCAGGCCCTCGAGAACGCACTCAAGATGTACCGGCTGGACAACGGCGATTATCCGTCCACCGAACAGGGGCTCAGGTCCCTGCTGGAAAAACCCACGGTGGGCACCATCCCTTCGGGCTGGCGGGAGGGGGGCTACCTCGACAAGTCGAGCCTGCCCAAGGATCCCTGGGGCAACGATTACGCCTATCTCTATCCCGGCATCCACAACCCCAACAGTTTCGACCTCTTCTCCTACGGCGCCGACAAGGAGCCCGGTGGGGACGACAAGGGCAAGGATATTGGGAACTGGGAAAGTGAGAGCCAGTAGGCACGGTTTCACGCTCATCGAACTGATGATCGTGATCGTGATCATCGGCATCACCCTGGGCTATGTCGGCCCGCGTATCTATGGAGGCCTGTCCAGTTCGGGCATGGAGCGGGCCTCCCGGGACATATCCGCCATGCTTCAGCTCGCCCGTTCCTGGGCCATTACCCAGCACCGGGTCTATCTGGTGCGTTTTGACCTCGAACGGAATCAGGTGGCGGTCTACGAGCGGCCGGAGACCTCAGGGGTCCTGCCCGACCCCCTCAAGGAACGACGCCTGCCCGAAGGGGTGCGCATCCGGAGCATCCGCAGCGCCTACCAGCCGAGTGTCCAGGAGGGCTCCCTGGATCTGAGAATCACCGCCGAGGGGGTGGTGGAACAGGGACTCATCTATCTGGAGGACGGGCACGACCGGATCTACACCCTCGAGATCAAGCCCTTCACGGGGACGCTGCGCGTGTACGATTCCCTGGTGGAGAAGGTCTATGGATAGGGGCTTCACCTTGCTGGAGGTGCTCATCGCCATGGTGATCCTGAGCATCGCCTTCATGTGGCTGCTCAAGGCCCAGGCCCAGGGGATCGATATGGCGCAACGGTCGCGCTTCATGACCACCGCCACCCTGCTGGCGCAGGCCCATATCGCGGATATGGACACGGATTCCGGCACGCTGAGTACGGGCGAACAGACCGGGGATTTCGGCGAGCAGTTTCCGGGCTATCTCTATCGCGAGAGCATGGAATCAACTCCGATTTCGGGCTACTATAAATACACCCTCCTGATCTTCTGGGGAAAAGAGGGCCGTGGATTTGAGACGAAATTCATCACCTTCCTCGCGGCACGCTGAGGGCTTCACCCTCGTGGAGCTACTCCTGGCCGTCGCCATCGCGGCCATCGCGCTGGCGATCGTCAACATGACCTTCTTCCAGTCCCACGCGGCCATGGAGTCCGTCCGGATCCAGGGCGAGGTATATCAGATGGTGCGTCTGGCCCTGGACCGCATGAACCGTGACCTGACCTGTGCCTATGTCCCCTCCGGAAACCGGCAGCTAGATGCGGACGAGCTTGCCATGTACCGTTTCGTGGGGAGGAACGAGAGTCGTGACGAGACGGATATGGACAGCCTGTTCTTCACCACCACTTGCGACATCGGTTTTCAGAACCTCTCCGGCGGGGTCTGCGAGGTGGACTACTATCTGAAGGAGATGGAGGATCAGGAGGAATTGTTCACCCTCATGCGCCGTGAGGATTGTCGGCCCCATGCCGGTCTCACCGAGGGCGGCATGGCCATGGAGATTGCCGAGGATGTCGTCGGGATGCAGATTACCTACCTGGATGCGAACGACAAGGAGGTCGAGGTATGGGATCTCGAGCAGAGTCTGCAATTGCCCGCACAGATCCGCATCACCCTGACCTTCAGGAAGGGCAGCGAGGACCTCACCTTCACTACGGTCTCCTCGCCACCGCTGGCGCACATTAAGCTGGCACTGAAATCCACGGAGGAGTGATGCCAGGGGTGCTCGGGAACAGACGGGGGTTGGTGCTGGTCCTGGTGCTCAGCATGGTGGCGCTGCTCACGGTCATGGTGGTCGAATTCAGCTCCCAGAGGGGGCTGGATATCGAACTGGCCTACAATTTCCGGGATTCCCTGCAGGCCCAGTACCTCGCACGGGCCGGGGTCGAGGCGGCCATGGCGCTGATCGCGGACGACGACCCCCGTTACGACGCCGAGGATGAGGACTGGGCCTCCTTTGCGGAATACCTCCTGGCCGCGTCCGTTTATCTGGAGGGGCCGAGCTTCAGCGGCACCATCACGGACGAAAGCTCCCGCATCGATCTCAATGCCCTGGTGAGTAGCGCAGGGGTGGCGGATGAGTTCCGGGTCGCCCAGATCCGACGACTCTTCACCCTGCTGGAGATCGATATCGGCCCGGAGGAACTGGACGATCTCCTCAATGCCCTGGTGGACTGGCTCGACCCCGACAGCGAAACCACCTTCGGGGCCGAAAGGGGCTACTATGCCGCGCTCGAAGAACCCTACGCCTGCAAGGACGGGCCCATGGACAGCCCCGAGGAGATCCTGCTCGTGGCCGGAATGGAGCCGGAATACTACTATGGGACGCAGGATTACGAGGGCATCCGGGACTATGTCACCACGGGCACCGGTGGAAAGATCAATCTCAATACCGCCTCCGAGACCGTCCTCCTGAGCCTGTCGGACAACATCACCCCCGATATGGTGGCGGCCTTCCAGGAATGCATCCCCCTCAAAGGTCCGGAGGAGGTGCTGGCCTGTATCGAGACGGCCGGGTTCAATGCCGTGCCGGCCGAGGAACTCACCCGCATCAAGGAGATGATCACCATCGTGAGCCCCCGCTTTGCGGTGGAGGTCAAGGGACTCATGCCCACGGGTGCCGTGGTGAATATCCGGGCCCTCCTCGATCGCACAGACAAAAGGCCTTCAATCGTGTATTATAGGATATATTAATCTCTCAGGATAGAAACGATGGCAAGAAATACACTGGGAATTTACTGGAACGAGATCCATATCCACGCCGCTCTCATCAGGTCATCCCTGACCGAGATGGCGATCGAAAGGATCATCTGCCTGCCCCGGGCGATCGATGTCGAGGGCCGGCCGCTCAATGCCATCGAGCACGATCTGAGGCTGATGATCGGCGAGATGGGAATCACACCCGACACGGTCGTGGTCGGCCTGCCCGAGGACGAGGTGATGTACCGGACGCTTATGCGCCCCTTCAGCGATCGCCGCAAGATCGGGGGGACCATCGCACCCGAGATGGAGACCCTGTTGCCCATGACGGAGGACGACCTGATGGTCGACTTCCTGGTCCTGGGCCGCAAGGGCACCGGCGAAACCCTGGTCGAGGGCGTGGGCGTGCGCAAGGCCTCCGTGGAGCGGGTTCTCGCCACCTGCGGCGGGGCTGGCCTGGAACCGGAGATCGTGGACGCGATTCCGGGGGCCTTGGCGGCCGGGGCCCGGGATGTCTGCGAGCTCGATGCCGGGCCGAACTATCTCTTCACCTACGTCGGGTGGGGATACACCTCGCTGGTCTTGCTGCAGGGCAAGACCCTCAGGCACACGGCTACCATCCCCATCGGCATCGAGCGGGTGCTCGGAGCCGCCGCCGGGGACGGGCTAACGCCCGGCAGTCTGATGGAGCGCGCCGGGCAGGAAGGCGGCCTGGCCGGTGGGGAGGAGACCGATGCCCTCCTGCGGGAGATCCTCATCTCCCTGGAGCGCCTGGAACAACTGGAGGGGGAGATCGTGCTGGTGCCTGTGGGCTATGCCGCCATGATCAGCGATCTTGAGGCCCGCTACACCGAGATGAGCGGTGCCTCCTGGGCGCCTGTCAGACTCAAGGAAGGTCTGGAAATCAGAGGCATCGACGAGTGCGGCCAGGCCTTCGTGGCCGTGGGACTGGCCTGCCGCGGGGCCGCCGGGAGTGACGGGATGAATTTCCGTCAGGGCGAACTGGCCTATACGCGCGGTTTCGAGAAGATGAAGGCCTACGGGTATGCCTGGGGCCGCGTGCTGGTGGTCCTGTTGGCGCTCTGGCTGGCGGGGGTGGGCCTCGACGTCTACTTCAAGGATCAGCGCCGCGACGAGCTGGATGCCAGGATGCGCGAGACCTTCGGCCAGACCATGCCCGCGGGTACGCCCATGGTGGATCCTGAGCGCCAGCTGGAGCAGTACCTGAGCCGTCTGAGTGGTTCCGCCCCCGGTGCGGTCGGGGAGGGGGCGGCCGCGCCCCTGGAGATCATACGTGATCTGAGCGCGGGCATTTCCGGGGAGATCGACGTGGTCTTCGATACCATCACTATCGACGAGAGCTCCATATCCCTCTCCGGCAGCACGCAGTCCTACGACAATGTGGAGCGCATCAAGGGGATCCTGGATGACCTGGAATACGTGCTCGAGGTCAAGATTGTCTCGGCCAATGTGGACAAGAATGATCAGCGGGTGAAATTCAAGTTGATCTGCCGGAAGGGGGGGGCGTGATGGAACTGTCCCGGCGCGAAAAGGTCTTTGTGGGCACAGGCGCTGGCATTGCCGGGGTCTTCGTCCTGGTGGTCTTCTTTCTCATGCCTCTGTTTCAGCTGCGTACGGATCTGGAGGCGAGCCTGTCGAGTAAGGATGCCCAGCTGCAGAGGGTCTATGCGCTCTCGGCCAGGATCAAGGCCCTCGATGCGGGCAAAGGACGCACACCGGCCCTCAGGGGGGCGGATGCGACCCTCTTCGGTTTCCTGGAACAGCTGGCCAGCGAGCTCAAGATCAATGAACGCATCGAGTATATGAAGCCCATCAGTGAGACGGGCGGTGGGGCCAGGGAATCGGTGGAGGTGAAGATCAAAGGGGTCTTCACGGAGGATCTTATCGGGCTGTTGTACCGCATCAGCAGCTCGGCCCAGCCCGTGCACATCAAGCGCCTGAATATCAGGCGCCAGGACCGCGAGAACAATCTGGATATAACCTTCCAGGTGGTGATGTATGGATAACGCGCGGCAGGGTTATACCTGGTGGGCGTATCTGGGCTTTGCCCTCTATGGGCTGGCATGTCTGGTGGTCTTCATCATCGTGCAGTTTCCCTATGACATGCTCCGGGAAAGGATCGAACAGTCCCTCAGCGGCGCCTCCGGACTCAAGGTGGAGTTGGGGCATCTCTCGGGCCACCTGCCGTTGCGACTGCTGGCGGAGGGGGTGAGGGTCAACTCCACCCCCGTGTTCACCCGGGTGAGCCTCAGACCCGGCCTGGCCGCTCTCCTCAGCGCCAGGGTGGGGGGTGCCTTCCGGGCGGAGCTCGACGATGGCCGCATGTGGGGCTCGGTGGGGGCGCCGTGGGGCGGGTCCCTCGATCCGCTGGAGCTCAGTGTGCACCTGGAGGGGGTGAACCTGGCGAGCCTGGCCGGGCTCCTGGCGCTTCCGGGCGGGGAGGTGCGGGGGATTGCGCAGGGGGATATGGCCTGCCTGGCCTCCCTGACCTCCCTCGACAAGACCACTGGCAGGGTGTCGCTGCGCGTGGCCAAGGGCCAGCTTCCGCTGGCCTTTCCCGGATTGCCGCTGGACGCGGTGGCCTTCGAGGAGATCGACCTCAGCGCGCACATGGACAAAGGGCTCCTCACCATCGATGCGGCCGAGATGAAAGGCGATATCTCCGGCTCCCTCAAGGGACGCATCCGCGTGCGCTCTCAGATTGCCAGTTCGCGGCTGAATCTCACGGGACAGGTGCAGCTGCCGCCGGCGATGATGGCCCTCATGGGCCCAGGTGCCGGTGGACGGGACGATCTGAATTTCAGCATCGGCGGCACGGTAGACAACCCCCGCTTCCGGCTGCTGCGGCGTTAGGGCGCCGGTAATAAGGTTAAATTAAAGGCTCACTAAAAAAATACCGAGATATCTCTTGGTTGAGGTGTTATATGGAAGAAGAAGCCTTTTTCAGGAGCAAGTTTCCCCAGGCCATCCGCCTCTCCTGGGATGAAGTGGAAGACCTTCTCTGGACGATCTTCCTGTCCATCCGGGAGTCAGGGTTCGATCCCGATGTGATTGTCGGGGTTTCCCGGGGGGGGCTCGCCCCGGCACGGATCCTGGTGGACTACCTGCAGAAGAAGTATATCTGTACCCTGCAGATGGGCCATTGGGACGGGAACGCACAGTTCACGGAGAGGCCTTCATTGATCTACCCGCTGCCCGAGGTGGACCTCACGCACAAGCGCATACTGGTGGTGGACGACGTGAGTGACGAGGGCGGGACTATGGAGGAGGTCGTCTCCTATCTCAGGCCCAAGGTCGGTGAGATCCGGAGTGCGGTCATCGTCAGCAAGAGCGACTCCTGCTTTAGGGCGGATTTCTGCCCCAAGATCATGGATGATTGGCGCTGGGTGTTTTTTCCCTGGTCCAAGCACGAAGATCTCGTGGCCTTTGTCGAGAAGCTGCTCCAGCTCACAGGCGGTGCCTCGATCGAGGACATCATCCGTATCCTCGGGGAGGCCATGCAGGTCGATTTCGCCTGTGATGAGATCGAGAAGGTGCTCTTCGACATGCTCTCGGCCGGCGAGATCAGTGAGGACGGCAATAAGGTATGGACTTTGATTTAGCACGGCTTGAGGATGTCATATCCCCATATGTGATGGTTGTGAGGAGCTCGGACGTCCATTACGTGAGCTCGCCCCTGGCCGATATGGTGGGGCTGGACCGCGAGGGGATGCAGGCGCTTCTGCCCGAACTTGGCGATACGGAGAACGGTGGTGAGGAGACACTCTGTCTGCCGGGCGGGGAGAGTGCGCCCCTTAAGCTCCCCTACACCCGGACCACCATCAACGGTATGAGCATGTTTGCCTTTTTCCCCAAGGGGCCTTCCGGCGGGCAGATCGTCATTGAGGACGATGCCGAGGTTTTCATGTCCGTGCTCTCACAGGTGGACCGCCATACCATCAACGGATTCGTTCTCGTGGAGAAGGGACACATCGTCTACACGAACGACAGGTTCCTCGAGTTCGTGGGATACACGCGCCAGGAGCTGCTCGGCACTCAGTTTTTGCGGGTCGTCTCCCGCGAGAGCCGCGAGCCGTTCGTCAACGCCTGCGTCACCCCGGTCGACGAGGTGCCGGTGACAGAGGTCATGCTCACCTCCTCCGCAAAACGGCGCATGCATGTGACCATGAACGCCGGGTGGGTGGAGTGCTCAGGGCGGAGCCTTTTGTGGATGGTGTTCATGGACATCACCGAGAAGAAGGCCCTGCAGCGCCGACTCGGGGAGGAGCACCTCCGGCTGCAGGAGTTTTTCGAGCGGGCTCCCACGGGCATTCTTTTAATCAGCCCCCGGGGGAAGATTCTCGAGAGCAACGCCTTTGTCAGCCGCATCATGGGCTACAGCACCGAGGAGATCAGAAACAGCCCCTTCACGCGGTTTGTGTCCCCGCACGAGGTGGAACCACTCGAGCAGGACTTCCGCCGCCTCTACCACGAGGGTGACGATATCCGTCGCGAGTGCGTCCTGCGCACCAAAGAGGGCCAGGATATCACCATCGAGTACAGTGCCCAGTTGATCATGCGCAAGCACCACAAGACCGGGGCGCTGATGCTCTTCAGCGATATTACGGAGAAGAAGGCCCTCGAAGAGGAACTCCTGCGCAAGAACGCCGAGAACGAGCGCGGTCTGTGGGAGATGGCCGAGGTCAAGGATGCCCTCGAGGCCCGCGCCGGCGAGCTTAACCGTGCCACGGAAGAGCTCAAGCTGCTCAACGAGAAGCTCAACCTGCTCTCCATTACGGATGGCCTGACCGAGGTCTTCAACCACCGCTTCTTCCAGGAGCGCCTCAACGAGGAGATCGAACGTCTCAACCGCGTGCGCGACGCGGCTGGCTCCATTGCGCTGCTGATGCTGGATATCGATGATTTCAAGCGTTTCAACGATACCTTCGGACACCAGTGCGGCGATATGATCCTCAAACAGCTCGCCTGCCGCCTGCGCGGTGCGGTGCGGAGCATCGATATCGTTGCCCGCTATGGCGGCGAGGAATTCGCCGTCATCCTGCCGCAGACGCACCTCGCCGATGCCCATCAGGTGGCGCTCAGGATCTGCGAGGCTATCGGTGGGACCGCCTTTATCATCGAGGAGGCGCCCGATCCGGTGACCGTGACGGTGAGTATCGGCGTTGCCAGGCTCGCGAGCCGCGCGGGGGGTAAGGCGGATCTGATCAGGATGGCCGACAACGCCCTGTACCAGGCCAAACATAACGGCAAGAACCGCGTCGAGGTCTGGCAGACAGACTGAGCCCCGGTTCACACTCGGGCGGTCCTTCCGCTACCGCCTGGCAGCACAGGACAGTACGTGGACAAGACAACGCGGCGGTTTGCCGTCATCCTACTGGCCAACTTCTTCTTTTTTCTCAATTTCTCGGCCCTGATGCTCCTGCCCAAGTATGTGGTGTTCCTCGGGTACGGCCCGGAAGAGATCGGACGCATTATGGGGGCCTTCAGCCTCACGGTGCTGATCGCGCTGCCCGTGGTGGGCATGGTCGCGGAGAAGGCCTCACGCAAGGCCCTGTTCCTTATGGGGGCCGCCCTCATGGGTTTCGCTACGCCCCTGTACGCCCTGACCACCGAATGTGGGGCAGCCATGTTGTCCCTGCGGGTTCTGCAGGGGTTGGGATTTGCGAGCGCCTTTGGCATCTCCGGGGCACTGGTCTTTGATGTGGCCGCTGAGTCTGCCCGGTTGCGCCTGCTGGGGATCCTGACGGTGGCCAACATCTCCACCCATGCCCTCGGGCCGGCGCTGGGCGAGTATATCATCCATCACTTGGGGTACGCGGCCTTTTTTTTCAGCGGCGGTATCCTGGGGTGTGTCGCGCTGGGCATCGGGCTCATGCTCCCGGGAAGATCGTATCCCGCTGCCGACCGGTTGAGACCCAGGCGGGAGGCGCTGCCCGTCATGGCGGCCTCCACGGCGCTGGGTCTGGTGTTCGGGGGGGCGGTGATCTTCCTGCCCCCCTATCTCGTGACCCTGGGCATGCACGACTCGAGCCCCTTCTTCATCGCCCTGGTGGGCGGGTCCCTGGCGGTCTGGGGGATTTTCCCCCGTTGGATCGCCGGAGTGCGTTTCCGGTGTGCCTGGACGCTGATGGTGATCCTGTTCGTGGTCCTGCCGCTGGGCTCTGGTGCCATCTCCGGTATGGTCAGTCTCGTGCTGCTGGCGCTGCTTTTCGGGGCGGGCTACGGGTACCTCTATCCCCGTCTGAACGCCCACATGATCGAGCTTTATCCCACGCACCGGGGCCTTGCCAACACCCTCTTCGTGTGGTCCTTCAACGTCGGCATGCTCGCGGCCTCGTTTGTCATGGGGCCTCTCTTCGGTTTTTTGAGCGCGGGAACGGTCTTCGGGCTGAGTGCCCTGGCGGGCATCCTCGTTCTCGCACCCTATGGGTGGCGCTTCCGCGCCAACTGAGCGCACCCGTGCTCAGGCAAGGCTGACCCGGCATTTTTTGCTCAAAGGGGCTGCACATTTTACCAGAAGCTGCGAGTGCACCTGCGGGCAAACCCAGGACAAGGCTGACCGTTTGGGGTTCTGGCACCATCATTGCTCATGCAGGACAGACAATCGGAAGTGTGGAGGATATGGATATGCAGGTACCCATAGACATGGTCATGGGGTTAGCCAGCGGTGCCGTCGGCCTGTTGCAGAAGGTGCTCGTCGGGGGCGGTGATCAGAAGGCAAACGAGTTCGAGGCGCTTCTGCAGTCTTCGCTGCAGGCGCGTGGGGGGGCTGTCAAGGGCGTCTCCCTCAAGAACCTCTTCTCCGCAGCGGGGACAAGCGAGGAGGACCTGCTCGCAGGCCTGGCGGCGCTTCCGGATCTGAAGGCGTTGTTCGGTCAGCTGTCGGTGCTGATGAATCTTGGGCTGAACGTCAAGGACCTGCAGGCCATCGCGGACGGCAAGGGGCTCTCTGACGAGGCGCTCACGAGCCTGCTCAAGTCATTGGGGGGCAAAGCCCAGGAGATCGGCCGTATCCTGGCGGACGAGGGCGGTAAGGAGCATATCTCAAAGACGCTCCAGGACATGCTGAACCAAGCGGGCCACAAGGCCGGCGTCGACGTGTCGGCCCTGCTTGAGGGTTACAAGGACCGCCCCGATGATCTGGACAAGCTCCTCGCCCAGCTGGAAGGGGGAAGGGATCTCAAACAGGGGGCGTTCTCCGCGCCGCCGGCGGTGCACGATGAGACCGTGAACTCCCTGGTGCAGGCCCTCGAGCGCCTGGGGGTGACGGTGGCGGCCTCGCAGAGACAGGCGACCCTGGCCTCTCAGACCAGCACGTCCTCCATGGAGGACGTGCTCAAGGTCATGCGCAACACGCTTGGGCTCGATGAGGCCAGCGTGAGGGACCTGGTGCTTTCCACCGATGAGAACGTCCGGCAGCAGGCCCTGGAAAAGGTGCAGAGCGCTATCTCCGCTTACCTGGCCGCCAATGGCGAGCGCCCCCTCCGGCCCGAGGTGCTCCAGGCGCTGGGCGTGCTCAAGGCGGCCTTGAGCGATCAGGAGTTCGCGCGTCTGGACCAGCTCTTCAAGGCCTGGCAGCCGACGCTGTCCCTGCCGCAGACCGAGGGGCACCTGCGCCAGGAGCTCATGAGCACCCTGACTGCTCGCTTTGGCGGGAGTGCCGCTGAAGTCTTCGACCAGCAGGTGAATAGCGCCCTGGATCAGCTGCGCCGGGCCGTGCCCGCACAGCTGAAAAACGGCGAGGGCAGCGTGATGTTGCGGCTGAACCCGCCCATCCTCGGCCGGGTGAATGTCAATATCAGCATGGAGGAGGGGGGGCTGAACGCCACCTTCAAGACCGAACAGGCCTTCACGCGTGACATGCTCCAGCAGAATATGCACGTGCTGCGCGAGGCGCTCGCCGAACAGGGCATCCGAGTGACCAGCGTCTCCGTGAGCTCGGGTCTCTTCGACCGCCCCGCCCAGGACGGTTCCGCGGCCTGGGGGGACCAGGGTCGTTTCCAGGGCGGTACGGGTCAGTCGGGACGCCACACCCCCCAGGGGGCCTACACGGCGGAAGATGAGACCCTTGAGCGTCGGTATGACGAGGGATCCCTGGCGGCATTGATGTCCGCGGGCGGGCTCGATCTCATAGTATAGGTAGAGGATATAAGGAGGCAGTTATATGGCGATTGTGGGATTGGAAACCATCCTGGCGAACCAGGGGGCGGTCACCGACACGCAGAGCTCGAGTTCGACGAGCGCGAGCAGCAAGGATCAGTTCTTCAAGCTGCTCGTCACCCAGCTCCAGTATCAGGATCCGCTCAACCCGGTGGAGAACACCGAGTTCACCGCCCAGCTGGCGCAGTTCACCACCCTGGAACTCATGGAGAACCAGAACAATACCATGGAAGAGATCCTCCAGCTGCAGGGCTCCATGAACAACATGCAGACCCTTTCCTTCATCGGCAAACAGGTCAGCGGCACCGGCAATATCGTGAACTACACGGGTGAGGAGGTGACGCTCAACTTCGAACTCGAGGACAGTGCCTCAGACGTGACGATCAGTATCTATACCGACGAGGGTACCCTCGTACGCACCCTTGAGATGAGCGATGTGCCCGGAGGCGATGTCCAGAGCGTCTGGGACGGCAGGAACAATGTGGGCGAGGAGGTCTCCGCCGGCAGGTATGCCTTCACGATAGAAGCCACCGACCAGGACGGACTGGCCGTGAGCGGCAAGACCTACACCACGGGCGCGGTCACGGGTGTGCGCTATGACGGCGGTATCACCTACCTGATTATCGGAGACAAAGAGATCACCATCTCGGACGTGGAAAAGATCATAGGCTAAGCACAAGGAGGCACAGATGAGCATTTCGAGTTCACTTTTTTCGGGTATCAGCGGGTTGTCCACCAACGGCAACGCCATGAGCGTTATCGGCGACAACATCGCCAATGTCAATACCATCGGGTTCAAGTCCAGCCGCACCACCTTCGAGGATGTGCTCTCGCAGTCGGTGGCCACGGCCTCGGGGACCTCCCAGGTGGGGCGCGGCACGGCCCTGAGCTCGGTGGACACCCTCTTCCAGCAGGGGTCGTTCGAGTCCACCTCGAACGCCACCGACCTGGCCATCGGCGGCAACGGCTTCTTCATCGTGAGCCCCCCCGGCACGGAGACCTCCTACTATACACGCGCCGGTCAGTTCCGCTTCGACCAGGACGGCTACTTCGTCAATCCCTCGGGCTACGTGGGCCAGGGCTGGGCCCTGGATGACAATGGCAACGATATCGGATCCATCCAGGATATCGTGCTCAGCGACTTCACCTCGCCGCCCCAGGCCACGGCCGAGGTGCGGGCCATCACCAACCTCGATACCTCGGACAGCTCGAATACGGACTCGATCTTCACTACCTGGGACGCCACCGCCGCCGTGCCCCTGGCCGACAGCGCCTACGGCTACCAGACCTCCATCAGGGTCTACGACTCGCTGGGCAATTCCCACGACGTGACCATCCTCTACGACAAGATGAACGCGGCCAGTGAATACAACGACGGCAGCGTGGACCTGGACAACTCCTGGGAGTACATCGTCACCTGCAATTCGAACGAGGACATGCGCACGGCCTTCGCCGGACAGAATTCCCAGGGCATCCTCATGCGTGGCAGCCTGACCTACTCCTCCTCCACCGGTGATCTCTCCAACGCCACCGCCTTCGTCTATGACGGGGCCGGTGATCCGGACGATAATGCCAACTGGAGCCAGGCCACCTGGTCCACCAGCGGCTACCCCCAGTTCACCGCCAGTTTCGTGGCCGGCGTGGACCAGACCGTGGAGGTGGAGTTCGGTCTGCGCTCGACGAGCGGGGCCTGGGCCGCCGGCGGCGCGGCCACGGTGGACGCCATTGCGGCCGGCATCCTGCCTTCATCCACCTGGGAGCCCCAGGCGCTCACCTCCACCCAGTACGCCAGTTCTTCGACCACCATCTACCAGACCCAGGACGGCTACGGCACGGGCTTCCTGGAGAACATCTCCGTGGATACCGATGGCATCATGACCGGTAACTACTCCAACGGCCAGATCCTCAACCTCTACCGTGTGGCGCTGGCCAAGTTCAACAACTCCCAGGCCCTCAACAAGGTCGGGGGCAATCTGTGGAGCGCCACGCGTGCCTCGGGCGATGCCATCACCGGGCACCCGGGCGAGAACGGGCTCGGCCGCATCTCGCCCAACTCGCTCGAGCAGAGCAACGTGGACATCGCCCAGGAATTCGTCAAGATGATCACCACGCAGCGCGGCTTCCAGGCCAACTCGCGCATCATCACCACCACCGACTCCATGCTCAACGAGCTTATCAACCTGAAACATTAAGGCTCCCATCAGGCCCGGGGCGCGCCCCGGGCCTGATGCGTCAATAATATGACCACTTCAGTCATGATCCGGGGGCTTGGGGTCGTGGTCCAGGGTCGGCGTGCCGGGCTAAAACCGGCAGTGGTGCAGAAGCGAAGCCCTTGCCCGTGAAGTTCCCCCCTGTGCCGTGCCGCCGCCAAGGCCCTGGCATGGCCCTTGCAAATTACTGCGCAAGAATACGTGTGTAAGGGGCAGGTATGGATCTCGCTTCTATCGTTGGAGTGGTTGTCGCCTTCGGCATGATCTTGATGGGGATCGTGGCCGGGGGGCCGTTGGCGCTTTTCATCAATGCGCCATCGCTCATGATCGTCGTGGGCGCCACCTTCGGGGTGCTCTTCATCAATTATCCCCTCAAGGATGTGATGGGGGTGGCCGGGGTGCTCAAGAACGTGTTTTTCGCCCAGATCCATGACGCCCAGCAGCTCATCCCCACCTTTGTCGACTTCGCCACCCGCGCCCGGCGCGAGGGGATCCTGGCCCTGGAGAGCGCCGCGAGCGAGCTCAACGACCCCTTTTTCCGGCAGGGACTCGAACTCGTGATCGACGGTCTGGAGCCGCAGTCCATCCGGGATATCCTCGAGACCGAGGTGGAGCACATCGAGCAGAGGCACAAGAAGGGGGCCGACATTCTCACCTCCATGGGCGGTTACGCCCCGGCCATGGGGATGTGCGGCACCCTGATCGGGCTGGTGCAGATGCTGCAGTCCATGGACGACCCCTCGTCCATCGGACCCGCCATGGCCGTGGCCCTGCTGACCACCTTCTACGGCTCGATCATGGCCAACCTCATCGCCATGCCCATGGCGGGCAAGCTGACCGCCCGCTCCCGGGAAGAGGCCCTGGTCAAGGGCATGATCATCGAGGGCATCATGTCGATCTCCGCGGGTGACAACCCCCGCATCGTCGAACGCAAGCTGCATGCCTACCTGGCGCCCGGCATGCGCGAGGGTGCCCCCGAGAGAGGCGAATAGTCCGTGGCCCGCAAGAAGCGCATCTATATCGAGCCGGAGAAGGACCTCACCACCATGCTCTTTTGCTCGCTCATGCTCATCCTGCTGACCTTCTTCATCGTGCTCTCCACCCTGGGGGTGCAGGACAACCAGCGCCATCGCATGGCCATGAACTCGCTGCTGGGAAGCTTTGGCATCCTTTCGGGGGGCAAGAGCCCCTATACGGATGGAGGCAGCGACATCCTGCCCCCGGCGGCGCCCATCACGAGGAATGTCATGGGCGTGGACCGCATCCGGGCCGCCTTTCGCGAGGCCGGCCTGCTCAACGGCCTGGGGATCTCCGAGGGCGCGCTGGGGACGACCGTGACCATAAAGTCCAGCGTACTCTTCGAGGAGGATTCGGATGTGTTCTACCCGGGCGCGCGGGAGGTGCTCGATGTCCTGAGCACGATCCTGCTCGGGATCGACAATCACCTGATCATCACCGGACACACGGATTCCGTGCCCATGGAGGACCCCCCCTTCTATTCGAATTGGTCCCTTTCGGCGGCGCGCTCCTATGCCGTGCTGGCCTATCTGGAGGGCAGGGGGCTGGCCCCCGAGCGCCTGGTCGCCTACGGCATGGGCTCCCAGCGGCCGCTCTCGTCCAATGCTACCTCCTACGGCCGTAATCTCAACCGACGTGTGGAGATCGAGATCCTGGGAAACCTTCCCGGAGGGGTGGATACCTCGGCGATGGAAGACCTGCCAGCAGAGCCCGTGCAGACCTTCCAGTACAAGGGCTTCAAGTTTCAGTTGGAAGAACAGTGATGGCCAAAAGCAACAGAAACGTCGAATACATTCAGCTCCCCCGGATCGACGGATGGATGACCACCTTCTCGGACATGGTGACGTTGCTGATCACCTTCTTCGTGCTGATGATCTCCATGATGTCCATGGATGACAAGGCCTTCCGTGAGGTCTTCGGCTTCTTCAACGAGGCCCTGGGCCCCCTGGAGTTCACCTTCCAGAGCGAGGTGCAGGGGCTGCCGAGCGTGAACGTGCCGGTCACGGCCAAGATCTACATCGACACCACCTCCCTGAGCCGCAGCCTCCTGAACGCCATGGAGAAGAAATCCATCGGGGGGGTCGCCGGCAGGGGTATCGACCCCCTGGAGGTCAAGGTATCCAAGCGCGGTCTGGCCATCAGGGTCCCCGGCGATATCCTTTTTGCGCCGGGCTCGAAGGACATCGCAAACGAGGCGCGGCCGTATCTCTTGTCCGTCTCCGAGATCATCAGGGAAACGGATGCCCTGGTCTCCGTGGAGGGACACACGGATGACAGCGGAGAGGCGGACATGAACTGGAGGCTATCCCTCGAGCGGGCCTTGAGGGTGCTGGATTTCTTTGTCTACGAGGCCGGGCTGAGCCCCTCCCGTTTCGTCATGTGCGGCTACGGCGAGACGCGCCCCACAGGTCCCAACACCACCGAACAGGGCCGGATCAAGAACCGAAGGGTGGAGATCATCCTGTTGCGAGATCGTTTCTAGGAGGAAGACCATGACGGATACCAAGGGTGATGTGACAGAGGTACCGGGCGGTAAGAAATCGCCCGTGCTGCTGATCGTACTGATCGTGGGCGTGCTCGTGCTCGTCGGAGCGGGGGCGGCGGGATATTTTCTCCTGGTGGCCCCCAAGGGCCAGGAAAATGCCGCGGCCCCGGCCCCCGTGCAGGCGTCTGCCCAGGTCCCGGCCGCGAGCGGACAGACAGCCGGGGCCATGGGTCCGATAAAGGAGATGGATGCCTTCATCGTCAACCTCACCGATGCGCAGGGCACGCGTTACCTCAAGGTGGCGGTCCAGCTGGAGATGAGCAACCTCCTGCTTGCAGACGAGATCGACCAGAAGACGCCCCAGATCCGGGACGAGGTCATCCTGCTGCTGTCGAGCAAGTCCTTCGACGATGTAGCCACCGTGGCCGGCAAGCGGGCGCTCAAGCGCGGCATGATCAACGGGATCAACAAGTACCTCGCGACAGGGCAGATATTGCGGGTGTATTTCACCGAGTTCGTCGTACAGTAAGGAGCGGCTATGGGACAGATCCTGAGCCAGGAAGAGGTTGATGCGCTCTTAAAGGGTGTCGTTGGCGGAGAGATCGAGGCCGACACCAGCGAGACCGTGGCCGTCACGGCCGACGGGCTCACCATCTACGACTTCACCGCCCAGGACAAGGTGATCCGGGGGCGCATGCCCTCGCTGGATGCCATCAATGACCGCTTCGCGCGCTTCTTCAGGAACACCCTCTCCAGCATGCTCAGGCGCATGGTGGATGTGACGCCGGTCTCGCTGGATACGCTGAAGTTCGGCAACTTCATGCGTTCGCTGCCGGTACCCTCGAGTATCCATATCATCCACGTGGAACCGCTGCGGGGCAACGCCCTGGTGGTACTGGAGACCAAGCTCGTCTTCGCGCTGGTGGACTGCTTCTTCGGCGGCGGCGGTGCCGGGGGTATGAAGGTCGAGGGCCGGGAATTCACCGCCATCGAACAGCGCATCCTGCTGAACGTCGTGTCGGCGGCCATCAGGGAGCTCGACAATGCCTGGCAGCCGGTCTATGAGCTCAAATTCGGCTACGTGCGCGCGGAGATGAACCCGCAGTTCGCCGGGATCATCCCCAACGAAGACGTGCTGATCGTGATGCAGTTCGATGTGGAGATGGAGGAGACGAGCGGGAACATCATGGTGTGCATCCCCTACATGCTCATCGAGCCCATTCGGGACCGGCTGTATTCAAGCTTCCACGCCGAGGAGAAGGTGAGCGTGGATACGGCGTGGACCAACCGTTTCAAGCACGAGCTGCTGAACGTGTATCTGAATATCGCGGTGGAGCTGGGACACACCCGCATATCCTCGCGCGAACTGTCCGAACTCAAGGCGGGGGACGTGATCGTGCTGGATGAGGACCAGACAGACCCGCTGCTGGTCAAGGCCCAGGGTTTGCCCAAGTTCTACGGGCGGCCGGGCAAGATCCGGGAGACCATGGCGGTCGAGGTCGTAGGCGTGGTGGACAAGCAGCTCTACTAGGAGGGAGCGCATGGCAGATAAGGAGAAGATGGCTATGGGAAGCTCGGGCGAACTGACCCAGGATGATATTGACGCCCTGATGAGCCAGGGAGGCGATGCGGAAGATACACCGACCGACGATGCAGCAGGCGCGGACCACGAGCAGGACCGGCTGGCCGAGGAATGGGCCAAGGCCCTCGACGAGGGCCTGGACATCGAGGAAGGGGTGCCCCTGGGCCAGGAGGCCAAGCAGGCCCAGTTCACCGATCTGGGGGGGGCGCGAAAGACCACGACCTCCCGTGACCTGGACTTCATCCTTGATATTCCCCTGGATGTAACCGTGGAGATCGGACGCAACCGGATGCTCATCAACGATCTGCTACAGCTGGGACAGGGCTCCATCATAGAGCTGAACCGCCTGGCCGGTGAGCCGCTGGATATCCTGGTGAACAACAAGCTGATTGCCCGGGGGGAGGTGGTGGTGGTGAGCGAGAAGTTCGCTATCCGTATCACCGATATCGTCTCGCCCATGGAGCGTGTCAAGAGGCTCGGATGACAAGGCGACTCCTCCTGGTCCTGTCCGGCCTGTTCTTTGCGTTTCCGGCCTTGGCGGCCGAGGGCGAGTACGCCGCCGTGGGGTTTAAGTCCCTGCTGCTGCTCCTGGTGATCGTGGTGGCCCTGTTCGGACTGGCCTGGGGCCTGAAGCGTTACGGGCCCGTAGCCCAGGCGCGCAAGTCGCTGGGGCTGACGGTCGTAGGGCAGGTGGGTCTCAACCAGAAGTCCTCCCTGGCCCTGGTGAGGGTGGGCCGGTCCCTGCTGCTGGTGGGGGTCAGCCCCGGGGCGGTTACGCTGATCAAGGATCTCGAAGGTGAGAACTTCGAGGGTGCCATCGAACGCGAGATCCGGCAATGAAAAGTTTTCCCCGGGGTGTGATAATCGTGGGAGTGCTCCTGGGTGTGTTGCTGCCGGGGGTCCTGGCGGCCCAGGGCGTGACCATTCCCAACCTGACCCTGGGGGTGCAGGAGGCCAACCGGCCCGAGGACGTGGTGGGGGTGCTGCAGATCCTCTTCATCCTCACGATCCTGGCTGTGGCACCCTCAATCGTGATCATGGTGACCAGTTTCACCCGCATCATCGTAGTGCTGGGATTCATACGCCAGGCGGTGGGCACGCAGCAGATGCCACCGCAGCAGGTACTCTCGGCCCTGGCGATCTTCCTGACCTTTTTCATCATGAGCCCCACCCTGAACACCATCAATGACGAGGCGCTGACCCCCTATCAGGCCGGATACCTCACCTTTGAGCAGGCCCTCAAGAACGCGGAGAAACCCGTGCGGGAATTCATGTTCAAGCAGACCCGGGAAAAGGACCTGGCGCTCTTCTTAAGTGTCATCAAACACGACAAGCCCGCCAACAAGGACGACGTGCCCACACGGGCCCTGATCCCGGCCTTCATGATCAGCGAGCTCAAGACCGCCTTCCAGATCGGTTTTGTGCTCTTTGTCCCCTTCCTCATCGTGGACATGGTGGTCTCCTCCATCCTGCTCTCCATGGGCATGATGATGCTGCCGCCCATCATGATCTCCCTGCCCTTCAAGATCATGATCTTCGTGCTCGTGGACGGGTGGAACCTCCTGGTGGGCACCCTGATCAAGGGGTTCCTGTGAACACGCTTCACGCGCCGCAGGGGCGCACACGCGGATTCGGCCCCGGACCGGCCGGCGGGAGGGAGGCCCCATGACGCCGGAGGCCGTGACCGCCATGATGGGTGAGGCGATCAAGCTCACACTCCTGGTGGGGTCGCCCATGCTGCTTCTGGGGCTGGTCATCGGTTTGTCGGTGAGCATCTTTTCGGCCGTCACCCAGATCCAGGAGATGACGCTGACCTTTGTGCCCAAGATCGTGGTGGTGTTCCTGGCCCTGCTCTTCTCCCTGCCGTGGATCATCGAGAAACTCACCTCCTATACGATCAACCTCTACAGTTCCATCCCCTACCTGATTCGATGAGTGAGCTGCTCAATCTTGCCTGGGCGGATTTTCTGGCCTTTATCCTGGTCTTCCTCCGGGTGGGCCTGGTCTTTGCGGCGATTCCCTTCTTCGGCGCCGAGATCGTCCCACGGCGCATAACCGCGGTGCTGGCCCTCTTCCTGAGCCTAGTACTGTTGCCGGTCGTACCCCCCGTGAGCATATCGCCCTCGGATCTGACGGTGTTCGGCCTTGTCGGGCTGATCCTCCACGACCTGCTCATCGGCATGTGTCTGGGGCTGAGCATCAGTGTTATCTTCGCCGGTGTCCAGCTGGCGGGTCAGCTGATGGGATTCCAGATGGGATTCGCCATTGCCAATGTCGTGGATCCCATGACCGGTGAGGATGCACCCATCACGTCCAATCTCCTCTACATCACCGCCTTCCTGCTCTTTCTCTGCTTTGAGGGACATCACCTGCTCATCCAGGCCCTGACCGAAAGCTTCGTGCTGATTCCCGTGGCCGAGAATCTGGCCCAGAAGGGTTTCCTGCTCACGGTGCTAACCTACGGCGGGCAGATGTTCCTGATCGGCATGAAGGTGGCCGCCCCGGCGATCGGGGTCCTGCTCCTCATGAACGTCTCCTTCGCCCTGGTCGCCCGTGCCGTGCCCCAGATGAACGTCTTCCTCATGAGCTTTCCGCTCACGATCATGGTGGGGCTCACCTTCATGGTGATCGTGATCAAGCTCCTGCCCTACTTTCTGAACCAGGCCCTGGGCCGGGCGGGGGAATTCATGCAGGCCGCCATGGCCCTCTTCTAGCCCTCCAGTCAGGTGATAAATAAGGCCGCCTTTGTACCAGGAAGGCATAACAGACCGATCACGGACCGCTGCCAGCATGCCCATGTCGGCTCATGCAACGCATCATCAGCAACAGCTCTTGAATCGCTATGGACCGCATTCCCTTAGCGCTTGCGGCCTCCAGGCGGACCCAGGGTTCGCCATGGGACTCATCCCCATGATTGCATCTTGATCAGTGCCTGAAAATGCAACTGATGGCAGGTGCGTCACGGAGGCAAGAGGCAGGATGTGAGCTCAGCCTTGATTTTGGGGGGGAGCTCGTATTATTCTCTGCACTGTTATGGAACAACCTCAGGTGGCGAACATACATGCACTGGCGCTTCAGGACCCCTCCCGGGGCCTGAAGCGTTACCATGATCAGGGGGGGCTGCGGGTCATCATGCAAGGCGGGCTCGGGTGGCTGGTCGGCGCCGGAGGATTCAAGGCCGCCATCATGGAGGATCGGTGCCGGGCCCATAGGGGCGAGGGTGCCAGGGCATGACCAAACTTACCCCCATGATGCAGCAGTACCAGGAGATCAAGGCGCACTACCAGGATGCCATCCTCTTCTACCGCATGGGAGACTTTTACGAGATGTTCGCAGGCGACGCCGTTGTGGCCGCCCGCATCCTGGGGATTGCCCTGACCACCCGCGACAAGGGGCGCGAGAACCCGGTGCCCATGTGCGGGATCCCCTATCACAGCGCGTCCTCCTACATATCGCGGTTGATCCTGGCGGGGCACAAGGTGGCGATCTGCGAACAGGGTCCCCTCGAAGACGGAGCCAAGGGGCTGGTCCCCCGGGAGGTGAAACAGGTGATCACCCCGGGGCTCATCGTGGACGATACCCACCTGAGCAGCGACAAGGCCAACTATCTCATGGCGGTCTATCAGCGTGCGCGTCCCGAGGCCTTCGGGGTGGCCTTCCTGGACATCTCCACCGGGGACTTCCGCGTTACCGAAATCACGGGACGCGAGGATTTTCTCGGCGAGGTGCGACGGGTCTGTCCCAGCGAGATCCTCGTGGCCCAGGAAGGTCTTGCGCTGGATGAATGGTACCTTACCCGTCTGCAGACAGACCTGGACGAGCGCGAGGCCGAGGAGAGCGTCCTTAACCACTTCCACATCACCGGACTTGGCGGTCTGGGGCTTAAGGGGCACCCGGCGGCCCTCATGGCGACCGCCATGGTGCTTGCCTATGTGCGTGCCACACAGCAGGAGACCCTCCCGCACATTACCAGACTCAGGTACTACAACCCTGGAACCTACCTGATCCTCGGCGCCAACACCACCCGCAACCTGGAACTCTTCGAGTCCATCGGCGGGGGACGCCAGGGGACGCTCGTCGCGGTGATGAATCAGACCGTCACCCCCATGGGGGCGCGTCTGCTGGCGGACTGGATCGCCTTTCCCCTCATGGACCACCACGCCATCGGGCAGCGCCTGGACGCCGTGGAGGAGATCCTCTCGACCACGGGACGGCTGCATGGGCTGCGGGAGGCCCTGCGGGAGGTGCCCGACCTGGAGCGGATCATGGGGAGGATTTCCGCCAACCGGGCCAGCCCGCGGGATATGGTCTCCCTGGCGGGCGGCCTGGAGCAGGCACCCCTGATCAGGGGCCTGCTCGAAGGGTCCTTAAGCACGCTGCTCGACGATCTTGCTGCCGGCCTTGACCCCTGTGACGCCGATTGTGCGCGCATCCGCAGGACCATTGTCGAGGATCCGCCCCTGAAGCTGGGCGAGGGCGGCGTGATCGCCGAAGGTGTGGACGCAGAACTGGATGAGCTCAGGCACCTGAGGCGCGACTCACGGGAGTGGATCGCCGCCCTCGAGACGCAGGAGCGCTCGCAAACCGGGATCGGCTCGCTCAAGATCGGTTACAACCGGGTGTTCGGGTACTACATCGAGGTGGGCAAGGCCCATGCCCACAAGATCCCCCAGACCTACCTGCGCCGGCAGACCCTGACGAACGCCGAGCGCTACATCACCCCGGAGCTCAAGGAATATGAGGCGCGTCTCCTGGGGGCCCAGGAGGCGATCACCAGGATCGAGCAACGCATCTTTCAGGAGCTGCGTGAGGCGCTCATCGGGTCCATCCCCGTTTTGCAGCGTACCGTGAGCGCCATCGCCAGCCTGGACGTGCTGGCAGGCCTGGCCCAGCTCGCCCGTACGAACGCCTTCTGCCGCCCTCAGGTGCACCCCGGGCGGGACATATCCATCCGGGGCGGCCGGCACCCGGTCATCGAGCGCATGCTCAAGGCCGGGGAATTCGTGCCCAACCATTTCCAGTTCGACGCGCAGAACGATACCCTGCACATCATCACCGGACCCAACATGGCGGGGAAATCCACCTACATGCGGCAGATCGCCCTGATCACGCTCATGGCGCAGATGGGCTCGTTCGTGCCGGCCCAGACGGCCGTGATCGGGGTCGTGGACCGCATCTTTACGCGCATCGGCGCCCTGGACAATCTCTGTGCCGGCCAGAGCACCTTCCTGGTGGAGATGAGCGAGACCGCCGACATCCTCAACAATGCGACCGAGAGAAGCCTCGTGATCCTCGACGAGATCGGCCGGGGAACCTCTACCTTTGACGGCATGTCGCTGGCCTGGGCTGTGGCCGAGCATCTCGATCAGCACCGCATGCGGACGCTGTTCGCCACCCATTATCATGAGCTGGCGGACCTCGCGCGCCGGCACAAGGGGATCAAGAACTATCACATGGCGGTGGACGACAGCGGGCTCGAGGTGGTCTTTCTGCGGGAGGTCAAGCGGGGGGCCGTGGGCAAGAGCTATGGTATCCATGTGGCGCGCATGGCGGGCATCCCGGAAGAGGTGGTGGCAAGCGCCCGGGTAATCCTGGAGAATCTGGGCCGCAAGGGAAAGTCCGTCCCCGCACTTTTCGAACGCCTGCCTGTCCAGGCCGGGCTGTTCGAGCAGCCCGATGATGGCATCCTTAAGGAAATCAGAGAGCTGGATATCGAAAACCTCAGGCCTGTCGAGGCCCTGACCCTGCTGAACACCTACAAGGAAAGAATCCTTAAGACCTGTCCTAAAGATCCTTCCTGATCTGGCCGAATAATCGAGGGAAGGGGATGTACATGAGCACTCACGTGGACGCGAAGCTGCTTGCCCAGAAAACCGGCATGCCGTATCTCGATCTTGCCAGAACACCTCCCGACCAGCGTTGTGTGGAGCTGCTCAAGGAGGTCTTTGCCAGGAGTTACAGGAGTATCCCCGTGCGATTCCTCAACGGCGGCGTTCTGGTGGCCATGGAGGAACCGGCCCAGAATGGGATGATCGAGGCCATAACCTTCCATATGGGGCACAAGGTGTACCCCGCCCTGGCGGACAAGGCGGCCATCCAAGCGGCGATCGACAACTGCTACAGCGGCATGGCCGCGGAGGAGGCCGTAGACGCGCCCCCGCAGGTTGTCCCCGAGGTTTCCCGCGAGCATCACACGATCTCGGTGATCTCCAACAAGGGGGGGGTGGGCAAGACTCACATCTCCACCAATCTGGCCAAGATCCTGAGCGATCATGGACGGAAGGTGCTCTTGATCGATGCAGACCTGGGCAATGCGGACATCTCCAATAAGCTGGCCATGTTTCCGGAACATACCCTGATGGACTTTCTCGAGGGCGAGATCTCGCTCAAGGAGATCATTATGCCCACGGCGCTGGGCTTTGACCTGATCGGCGGCAGCTCCGGGGAGTTTAGGCTGGCGAACATCAATTACGTGCAGCGCAGCAAGTTCATCCGCAACTTCAACAAGATCAGCCAGGACTACGACGTGACCATCTTCGACCTGAGCGCCGGAATCGGCTCGGCGGTCATGGACTTCGCCCTGGCCACGGATGAGGTCGTGGTGGTGACGACCCCTCAGGACATCATCGCCGGCTATGCCTGTATCAAGGCCTCCTTTCAGCACTTCAAATCGATCGAAGACAAGCTCATGAGCAAGGTGGAGGACTACGAGCCGCGCCGGGTGTACGTTCCCTGGGTCGTGATGAACCAGGTCACTACCCTCAAGCAGGGCATCTTCCTCTACAACCGTATCTGCCAGACCGCCGACGAGCGCGTCAATAACGCGGAGGACCTCTTCGCCGTCAAGCCGGCCTACCTGGGCGGCGTGCTGTACGACCGGGAGCTCTTCCGCAAGGCCGAACAGAATCGCCAGCCCTTGAGCGGGCTGTTCCCCAGGAGCAAACCGGCGCAGTGTCTCGAGTTCCTGGGGCGCAACATCATGACCCGGCCATCCGAGCGCGAGTACCGCTCCCAGGTCAGGGGGGGTATCAAGAGGTTTGCCGCGATCTTCTCGCTGCGCTGACGATTCACCCTTAAGGGATCGGGTATTCAACCGATAAACTACTATAGCAGAGCAACGCAAAAGGGGTATAATAAATGACTTTGTCAGAATATCGTGAACACAGTGTGACGAAATGGGAAGATGTGCGGCCGGTGGTCATCTACTTCGCGGGTGAGCGCTTCGTGGTGGAGTATGACCGCCACCATGATCCCGTGGAAACGCCTGTGGTCGCGATGATTCACTCCTATCTCGGGAATATCCACCTCACCAAGAACGACAATTGAGCCCCCTTGCGTCTGCAGATATCATCCCACATGACGGCCGGGATCGGTGATGCGCCCCCCCGGCGATCTGAGTGAAGATGAGCCCACAGGGTGACAGGGCATAACCTGCCATAGTCCCTTAAATAGAATCATTGTAATGCCGTTCACGCCACTTACCACGATTCCCCTTTCCAAGTAACCTGTCGCAAGCCCATAAAAGAACCATTTTAATGGCCTGAGGGTCAGATTCCCCGCCGCTGGCGGCGGAAAGCGGGCTCCCGGGCTTGCCCCGGGATTTATCTCCACGATTTCATGCGGGCTGCAGCAAGGAAGGAGACCAGGGCCTTATCTGGGATTCATGCCCATGATTTGTCTTGATAATCGCCCGGCGGTCCTTTATGTTATATGTCCATATGTTCAGCGCCGCATGCGATGGAGATCTCAGACGGGTCCTCGTCATCGACGATGATGAGGGGGATTGTTGCCTGGTGGAAGACGTCCTCGCGCAGGACGGCATCGAGGTCGTCAAGGCCGTGGGGGGCGAGGAGGGCATCCGTATCCTGGCGGAAGAACGCTTCCCGGTGGTGCTCACCGACCTACGCATGCCGGACATCGACGGCTTCGGCATCCTCGATTTCATCCACAAGCGCTCCATCGAGAGTCTGGTGGTGGTCATCACCGGCTATGCGAGCATCGACAGTGTGATCGAGGCCCTGAGGCTCGGGGCCTACGATTATATCATCAAGCCCTTCGGGGCTGACCTGCTGCGTCTGACCATTACCCGGGCCTTCGATTTCATCACCCTCAGGGACGGCCGGGACCGCCTGAAATACTTCGAGGGCGTCAACCAGCTCGCCATAACCACGGCCCACGAGGTCTTCCAGCCACTGACCGTGCTCATGGGCGAGGCCCAGGCCATCGTCAAGACGGCCCGTGACGATGACATCCGCGAAATGGCCATGCAGGTACTTGCCGAGGCGCGTAAGATCCGGGATGTCATCCGCAAGATGGAAAACCTGCAGGAACTCACGCTCAAGACCTTCCCCGGCGGATTCACCATCCTGGATATCGACAAGAGTTCGTCCTAGATGCCGATGGCGGTGTGTTTCAGCAGACCTGCCGTTTTCTTGTATAGGACCTGATCCGGCATCAAAGGCAACGCCGCGGGTGAGGCCTTCCGTCCCCGAGGGGGCGAAGGCGGCTCTCACCCGCGGCGTTAGCGCTCGATGATCTCTCAGAGAGACCTCAGCGACAGAGTTCCCGGGCCACGATCATGCGGCGGATCTCCGAGGTGCCGGCGCCGATCTCGTAGAGCTTGGCATCGCGCCAGAGTTTCTGGATCGGGTATTCGAGGCAGTATCCGTAGCCACCGTGGATCTGCACCCCCTCGTAGGTGACGCGGCTGGCCGCCTCGGCGGCAAAGAGGATGGCGGAGGCGGCCAGTTTGTCCAGCTCGGTGCCCTTGCCGCCGCGCTTTCCGTTGGGGCTGTCGGCGAAGCGGGCCGCGCGGTAAACCAGGCCGCGGGCGGCCTCGGTCAGGCAGTACATATCCGCCAGTTTTTGCTGGATCATCTCGAAGTTGTGCAGGGCCTGGCCGAACTGCTCGCGCTCCTTGGCATACTGGATGGAGTACTCGAGGGCCTGTTCGGCCATGCCGATCGATCCCCCGGCGAGCACGATGCGTTCGTAGGCCAGCCCGGAGGTGACCACGTGCACGCCCATGTTTTCCTCATAGATGAGATTCTCGGCCGGGACCCGGACATCCTCGAAGCTGAGCTCACTGGTGGGCGAGCCGCGCATGCCGCACTTGCGGAGTTTCTTGGAGACGCTCACGCCCGGGCTCTGGGCCTCCACGATGAAGGCGCTGATACCCTTGGCCCCACGTTCGGGTGCGGTCTTGGCATAGACCAGCAGGGTGTGTGCGATACTGCCGTTGGTGATGAACATCTTGGTGCCGTTGAGGATATAGGCATCGCCGTCCTTCCTGGCATGCGTGCGCATGCCGCCCAGGGCATCGGAGCCGGCGTTGGGCTCGGTGAGGCACAGGGCGCCCACGTGCTCGCCGGTGCACATGGGGGGCAGGTAACGGGCCTTCTGTGCATGCGTGCCGTTCTTGTGGATATTGTTGGCACACAGGTTGGAGTGGGCCCCGTAGGTCATGCCCAGCGCCGGGCAGATGCGGCTGATCTGCTCGATAGCCAGCATCTGCATCATGATGCCCTGCCCCGCGCCGCCGTACTGCTCGTCGATGGTGATCCCGAGCAGCCCCAGGTCGCCGAGCTTGGTGAAAAAGTCGGCGGGCATCTTGTCCTCGTCGTCGATCTCTTCCTGGATAGGCCCCAAATCGCCGGCGGCCCATTTGTAAGCGGTGTCCGCAAGCATCCGTTCTTCATCGGTTAAATCAAACATGTCGAATACCTCCATATGACATCAATAAGTGTGAGAATGCCGTAGTGCCTGAGTGTTGACATATATATCAAATTAATTGATACAAATGTCAATAATTAATTGACAACAAATATTAACTAATGATACATGTTAACAAATACACAACATTAATAAGGCGCCACGTAACGGAAGGAGGGGCGGACAAGGGAGGTTTCTTTAGCGAATACCGCAAGCGGATGGCCCCTGGGTGGGTGTCCATCAGCTTGCGGGGGCTCTGCCGCATATGCAGGGCGATCGAGGCCTGAGTGACGAATTCAATTCTTTTGAGAAAGGGGTGTTTTCAATGATTAGGTTCAGTGAAGAACAACTGAAGATTCCGAAAATGGCAAAACCGGTATACCTGGTGACGGCGGGACAATCGAAGTTCGACCGGGCCATGCCCGACAAGCGCACCGAGGAGATCTGCATCGATGCCCTCACCGAGGCGGCCGCTCTCATCGACAAGACCCCGGCCGAGCTGAAACGCTACATTCACACCTGCTATTACGGGCACTTCGCCGACCATTTCGGTGATCAGCTGCTCGGTGAGGCCGTGATCCACGACCGGCTCGGCCTGGACCCCCTGGGCAATATCGGGGTCAAGACCGGGGGAGCCACGGGCGGTTCCACCCTGTGGGAGGCGGTCAAGGCCGTGGCCTCGGGCTATTCGGACTGCGCGCTCGCCATGGGCTGGGAGCGTATGGACGAGGTGCCCACCGACGAGGGGAACTTCCTCATCTCGTGCGCGGCTGACAAGGACTGGGAGGGCCCGCTGGGGCACATCTACACCGGCTACTATGCCGTCATGGCCCAGAAGTACTGGAAGGTCTTCGGCAAGGAGGAAGACTCCTTCCGCCGCACCCTGGCCGAGATCGCGGTGAAGCATCACGGCTATGCGCGCATGAACCCGTATGCCCAGGGCCCCATGAAGATTACGGTCGATGACGTGCTCAAATCCCCGGTGGTGGCCTATCCGCTGCGTGCGCTGGACTGCTGCCTCATGAGCGTGGGCGCGGCCTGCGCCATCATTTGCGACGAGCCCACCGCCCTCAAGCTCACGGCCGGAACCAAGAACAAGCCCCTGCGCATCTGGGTGTCGGCAGGTTCCCATACCCTGCGTCCGGCGGACCGGCGCGACATGCCCATCCCGCTGCTGCCCAACGAGAGCGCCGACCAGTACAAGGATCTCGGCGAGCGCTTCCCCGGCGGGGAAAGGTATCCGGGCTTCACCGGGTTCCTGGCCGCCCGCATGGCCGCCTACTACGGCTACCGCATGGCCGGGATCAATGACCCCACCGAGGACCTGGATGTCATCGAGCTGCACGATGCCTTCACGATCAGTGACGTGCAGACCTACGAGGATATCGGCGTGCGGCCCTACGGCGAGGGGCGCGACTATGTGGAATCCGGGGACTGCTACCACACCAACCCCAAGACCGGCCAGCCCGGCAAGCTGCCCTCCAACCTCTCGGGCGGCCTGATCGGCTGCATGCATGCCGTGGGCGCAACAGGCATCATGCAGACCTTCGAGATCGCCACCCACCTCTGGAACCGCTGGGGCGAGCTGCATGGCGACGAGCAGAAGTGGCAGCGCTTCAACCGGCAGAAACCGGCCGACTGGACCGACCTGCAGGTCAAGGGGGCCAAGCGTGCCCTGGCCATCAGCCATGCCGGGGTCGGCTCGCACGTGACCGCAACCATCCTCATGGATCCCGACCACCTGCTCAAAGAAGATGCCTAAAGGAGAGACACGATGAGTATATTCGGAACCGTACAGGTCAAGGACAATAAGTACAAGATCAAGGGTGACTTCCACCACATCACCCCCAACATGCCCATCCGCAATGCCGACAACGGATGGAACCTCCTGGGGGTCACCAATCCGCGCGAGATGATCTACATCCATTCCTACGGCGGGGAAGCAACCTTTTTCGAGAACCTCTCCCAGGGCAAGCTCATGGCGACCCGTTGCGACAATCCCGACTGTGAATCCCAGGGCACCATCTACCAACCCTTCCGGATCCACTGCATGGATTGCCTGGCCAAGAACACGGTCATCGACATGACCGACCTGGCCAAAAAGACCGCCCGGGTTCACACCTTCATGGTCTGCGAACGCTCCGGGGCCTTCAACGTGCTCGATACACCCATCAAGTTCATCAATATCGAGTTCGACGGGGTGGCCACGATCCTCATGAGCTACCTCTGCATCGGCCAACCGGAGATCGGGATGCGGGTCGTGCCCATTTTCAGGAAGGGCAACCCCACCTATACGATCCTGGACCTTTCCTGGGTGCCGGAAGGGACCCCGGCCAAGTCGTTGCCTGAGGGCTTTAGTTTCTGAGAATGATCCTGCCCGCGGGGCTCGAATGCCCCGCGGGATTCACGGCTGTGTCAGGAAGGTTCGGCGCCAGGCCCGCTCAGCTGGAGCTGGGCAGCATCACGTGTTCTGGTGAGGCTCTCCCGTTGGCCTTCGGGGTGTCTGCGTCGGTTGGGCTTTGGCACCCCTGGTGGTGCAAGGGACCGTCAGGGTTCGTCCCGGGGCATACCCCAAGATTGATAAGTCGGAAGAAATACCTTATACAGGTCACATGATCGTGGAAAGGGCGGGGATTTCGACAGCATGAACCTGGGATCCGTATTGCGCAAGAGACGTAAGGAACTGGGGCTCACCCTCAAGGCCGTCGCCGAGCGGTCGGGAATCTCGGAGGGATTCCTGTCGCAGGTGGAAAATGATGTCAACTCGCCCTCGGTGGAGACGCTCGTGAACATCTGTTCCGCTATCGGCATCGATGTGGGCGAGGCGATCCGTGAGGCGCAGAATCAGAAACAGCTCGGGCTCGTCAGGAGAGGCGAGTGGGAGGACGTGGAGATTCCGGCCTCGGGCTTTGCCACCCTGCGCTTCCTGGCCCCCGAAGACCGTCGCATTATCGATAGCGCCATCCTGGTGATCGAACCCGGAAAAAGCATTCCGGCCCGCAAGAACATCAAGAACAGCCAGGAGGTGCTCTGTGTGCTCAAGGGCTGTCTCGAATTGGTGCACGGGGAGGATACCTTCCGCCTGAAGGAAGGCGATGCCGTGCACTACTGGTCACGCTACGAACAGCAGAAGATCACCAACACCTCGCCGCGTTTGAGCGTGGTGATGTGGATGGGCACCCTCTAAATCGTCTCTGGCCTCGCGCGGGGGACACGCGGGAAGCGTGACGCCTAGCGATGTGGGGGCCGCATCTTGTCAGCCAGTCTGTTTGACGATATACTCCGGCGGTGATGTGTCGTGGGACTTATGCGCCGCAGTGATGATGAAATCGCTATGGGGCGAGTTCCCAGGGCTTGCGGCGTCAAGGTGGGGGCAGGTCTAGCCGTATACCTACGAGGGGAGGCGGATATGAAACCGAACAGACCACAGACGGTCGCCGGGAGATGGACGGGGGCGGGTCCGACGAATCCTATCCCGGAGAGGGGACGGAGCCTGCCGGGCAGGCCACGCACCGAGCAGCTGGAGATTGCCTTCAACCGGGAACGGGTGAAGGTATGGTACAACCTCATCGATGCCCGCACGGCGCACGAGGCGGCCGCGGACCGCGATCGTGGTTCCCTCAAGGGGCCAGTGCTGGTCTTCCTCACCGGGCATGCCCAGCGCCCTGTGGATGCATACCCCTTCACAACCCGCCTCGCGCATCTCAGCCGGTCCGGGATAGTCATGGCCCCGGTATGTGATACGCCCTTCGGGATCGAGCCGTCCTGGCGCGGGGATGCCGGCAAGGACATGATCCTTATGGAAGCGGTGCGGCACGTGCTTCTGAAGCGGGATATCCAGGTGACGCCGTCTCCTTCGCCGGAGAACGCGATGGCTGTGAGCGGGGAGGGAGAGCGCGCCGTTCATCCGGGACGGATCACGGCCGGGCTTGCGGCCGTGGGTTGGTCCCACGGGGCCATCCTGGCCCGACGACTCTGTCATGCCCATGCCGGGGCGTTTTCCGCCCTGGCCCAGGTCTGTCCCGCCGGCTATGCCAGGCGCGATCTCGGGCCCCTGCTGATGGCCTTCACCCGGGAGTCGCTCGGCATCTCGCGCGGCATCCTCAGGGGACAGGCCCGGGATATCCTGCGGGCCGGATGGGGCATCACCCGGGGGCTCTGGGGCGACGGTGCACGCTCGATTCGGGCTGCCCTTAACCACAGGCAGCCGGCCAAGCTCATCCGGCTGCTCCTTGATCTGAGGGATTGTACCGCCTATTGTGACGATATGACGCTGGCGGTAGAGCACCTCGGACACGTCACGGTGATCTTCGGGTACGGGGATACCTGCATGGATGTGGCCATCCAGGCGGGCGTCACCAATGTGAACGCCCCCTCGGACGAGGAGCTTCAATCCTTCTGGAACCGCTTTTTTCCGGGCAATCTGTCCGCCGGATCCCGGCTGGTCCTGCGCATCCTTCCCGGCAGCCACCTGGCGCCCCTCACCCATTGCGATACTTGGGCACGCGGCGTGCTGGAGGGCCTGGAGCAGCTCATCGATGCGAGATGATCGCGGGCACGGGACGGGTATGCGCGACAGCGTGCGCTGGCCGCTCGTCGTACTGGTGCTTTTAGTGCTGGTCGTGCTCGTGGAGTGGGCCAAGCGACTGGATCTGATAGAGGTGGTCAAGGTCTACGACGGCGATACCATCGAACTGAAAGACGGGACAAAAGTACGCCTCATCGGGGTCGATGCCCCCGAGGTGGAATCACCCTACACGCACGCTGAGCCCGGGGGAGATCAGAGTCGCGACTCTGTGAAGGCGATGCTTCTCGGACAGCGGGTGCGCGTCGTCCAGGGTCCGCAGCCGTTCGATAAGTATGGCAGAAGCCTGGGATATGTGTACCTGGGTGATGTACTCGTCAACGGCCGCATCATCCGTGACGGCTGGGCGAGGGCCTACAGGCGCTATGATTATCGGGAACGGGAACTCTTCATCGCTTATGAGAAGGAGGCCCAGGCCCGGCGGCTGGGTCTCTGGGGGGCGTCCACGCGGTCTGCGCGCCCGGGCGGTTAAGCTTAATGGCCCGAGGGTCGAATTCCCCGCTGCTTGCAGCGGAAAGCAGGGTCATAAGCTTGCCCTGGGGTTCATACCCATGATCCGCCCGGGATCGTGGCTGCCGGCTGGATGCCGGGCTCCTTCTACCGCGGGGCACCCTTCACGGCGTCGGCGCAGACACTCTGCCAGAGGGCATCGTCCGTGGTGTGTTCGATCGTCAGGGCGATCACGCCCGTCAGGGGGTTGATGCGCGCGATGGTTCCGAACAGGGAGAGGGAAAGGGAGGGAAAGGTGACGCGGGCGGTTGATCCCGTGAGCTTGAGGGCCTGATCCGGCATGATGCGGGTGAAGAGGTTGAGGGTCTCCAGGCAGATGCCGTCGGGGCTGAAGTCCCGTGCATATGCCGGACCCTGCAGGTAGGTACGCACTTTCAGAAAGGCTGGCAAGCGCTTGTAAGTGCGGGGATGATCCCTCTGGTCCGGTGTTCCCCCCCTGTCTTTGTTGCTCTCCATGCTCACTCCTCCTTATATTGCAAGACCTCCCCTGTGTACGACCCTGTCCGCCTGCGGAGGCATCCCGTTATAGGAGGGATGCTTAAACGTCGCTGTGTCGCCGAAGCTCCCCTTAACCATACCGTCGGGGATGTGATGGCGCGGCGCGTCCGTTTTCTGCCGTTCAGTAGGGGTGCTGTTTGCCGACCATGAGGACTCCGAGGAGTGTCTTTCGCGTGCCATGCCGCCTGGGAACGCAATGTGCGTTATATCTCCTGCCGCCACACATCACAACCACCTCGTATGATGTATTGATGAAAGATACCCTTCAGGATCCTATCATTATACACCTGGGAATACGGAAAGTATAGCAGATATTTGCGACTGTTGCCGCGTGGCAGGCATTCACGACCAGGGATGTCGAAAAATTTGACGGGACGGTCTGGTATGTATATAATTAAAATAAAAGGTAAATTCTGGAAGCGGGTGCATGGGGGCCGACTTTGAGCGCCGAGGCGCAGGTGAAGGGTGTCGGGAATATTTACGGATTGGATGCATGATGGGGCTTGAAAAATTTAATTCACTGATATATCTAATTAATTAGGTATGGAGTGGATCTTGCAATGTGTCCGGCATGATGAAGGAGGTCAGGCTCACACGGCGGGAAATCCTCGAAGAGCTCGGCAGGCTCGGGATCACCCGTGTGGCGCAGCTCAAGCTGGCATGCCGCGAATTTGAATCCTATTGGGAAGACACAAGGAACAGATCCTGCTTGGGGGTAGATGGGGATGAAATGCAGAGGTGGTGGCCATGGATGAACAACGGAAACACAAGCGGATCAATGTGAGCATGCGGATCTCCTTCCGGGGGATGCAGGATCGCCAGCAGATGGGGGTGGTGACCAACATCAGCCGCAGCGGTATGTACGTACAGACCGGGCTGCCGGTGGCGGTCGGCAGCGAGTTTTCAGCCAGTCTCGACGCCCCGGAAATCGGTAAGGTCATTTCCCTTACGGGTTGGGTGCGCCGTGAGGCCCGCAACGGCATGGCCATCGAGTTCGAACAGATCGATCACGCCGTGATGGCGACCCTTTTACCCTGAGATCCTCCCCGGGCGGCCGGATCCTGTCCGGGGTCCCTCCCTGCGGGTTATTACCCCGTGAGCGCACGGGAGTCCTCTTCCTGCAGGCTGAATCATTATTCATTTCAGTTGTCCTTTGAGTGATTTTCTGTGTATAATTAATTCTATACTATCAAAGGAGGATTCATTATGGCGGATGCATTGGCTAATCCTGCACCCCTGGGATTGATGGGCTTCGGAATGACAACGGTGCTGTTGAATCTTCACAATGCCGGACTCTATGAGATGAGTGCGGTCATTCTGGCCATGGGTGTCTTTTACGGCGGGCTGGCCCAGGTCCTGGCGGGGTGTATGGAGTTCAAGAAGGGCAACACCTTCGGAACCACGGCCTTCACCTCGTATGGGCTCTTCTGGCTCACCTTCGTTTTTCTGGTCTACTTCGGCGGCCGCTTCGGTATCCCCGCCAATACTAACGGATTCCTGGCCTGGTACCTCTTCATGTGGGGCCTTTTCACCTTCTTCATGTGGATCGGGACCTGGAAGGCAAACCGGGGTCTGCAGGTGGTGTTCCTGACGCTGACGGTGCTTTTCTGGATGCTGGCGGCCAAGGATGCCTTCGGCTGGACCGGGGTCTGGGCCACGATCACGGGCTACGAGGGCATCTTCTGCGGGTTCTCCGCGATCTACTGCGCCATGGCCCAGGTGCTCAACGAGAACTATGGCCGCACCGTGCTGCCACTGGGTGAGAAGTAGGCAGGATTCTTTTTATGTCGACCCGTCATGGCGGTTCGCCTGCGGCCGCCATGACCCTTGTCCGACAGCAGGATCTTGGTGACGGACGCCCCTCTAAGATCGGAAGAGACTCACAGGGTGTGGACCGCGTTGGTTTCGAAGCTCAGGGTTACCGCAGTATCCTCTCTGATATCCATGGCGAACAGGGAGGCCCGGGTGATCAGGGACCGGAATACGGTCCGGCCCACCGTGACGTGGAGTTCGAATATGAACCCCAGGTCATAAATCCCCGTGACCCTGCCCGTGAAGGCGTTCGGGTGGGCGGCCTCGTCGGTACTGCTTCCGATGACGATGTCCTCGGGTCGGATCGCCACCGTACGGTGGTGATCCTCTGGGGGGCTTTCCAGGCGGAATTCGAGGTCTGAGACCAGGGCCGTGGTCCCCGCGAAGGTGGCGGGAAAGAGGTTCTTCATGCCCACGAAATCTGCTACGAAGTGTGTCTGCGGCCGCTGGAAGATATCCTGGATGCTGCCCTCCTGTTCGATGCGGCCGTTGTGCATGATTGCGGCCCTCTCCGCCAGGGACAGGGCCTCGGTGAAGTCGTGGGTCACCATGAGGAAGGTCACCTCCGAGTTCGCGTGGAGCCGTTTGAGTGCCCTGCGCACCTCCTCCCGGAAGCGCGGGTCGAGGGCCGAGAGGGGCTCATCCAGGAGGATCACCTGCGGGGATACGACCAGGGCGCGGGCGAGGGCCACACGCTGGAGCTCCCCCCCGCTGAGGGTGCCCGGTGTGCGGTCCAAAAGGGGCTCTATATCGAGGAGATCCGCCAGTTCCCGGAAGCGTTGCCCGGCGCGCGTGCGGGAACTGCGGTGGTAGCGCAGCCCGTAGGTGATATTGTCGCGCACGCTCATATGGGGAAAGAGGGCGTAGTCCTGGTAGACGATACCCACCCCGCGTCTCTCTGGCGGGAGCCGGGTGACGTCTTTTTCATTGATGAGGATGCGTCCGCCCCGGATGGGGACGAGACCGGCCAGCGCCTCCAGGAGGACGGTCTTGCCCGCCCCGGTGGGGCCCATGAGCACGAAGAAACGGTTTTTGTCGATACTCAGGCTGATGTCCTGTAGGTGAAAGTCCCCCAGGCGTAGACTCAGGTTCTCGGTTCTGATCATGGGGCCTTTTCCCTCGGCAGCGCCAGGACCCGCAGGGCGAGGAAGAGTCCCAGGCAGAGCATGACCAGCCAGACGGCGATGGGCTGGGAATATCTGAGACCGTAGGCCTCAAAGCGCTCATAGATCATGACCGGGGCAATCATGGGGTGGTAGGCCACGATCACCACGGCCCCGAACTCGCTGACGGCGCGGGCGCTGCACATGATGATGCCCACGAGCATGCTGCGCCAGGCCAGCGGAAAGGTGACGCGGAAGAAGGTGCTCGTAAGCGGTGCCCCCAGGCTGCGGGAGACGTTTTCCAGCCGGGGCGGGACGCTCTCGAAGCCCTCCTTGGCCGCATTGATGTAGAAGGGCAGCCCCACGAAGGTCATGACGGCAATGATTCCGGTGGTGCTCCCCATGATGCGGATGCCCAGTTCCCCCAGGGCCCTGCCGATCCAGTGGTTCCTGCCGGCCACGCTCAGGATGGCAATGCCCACCACGGGGTGGGGGATGACAATGGGCAGATCGATGATGCTCTCGATCAGGCGTTTGCCTCTGAAGGTGCCCCGCGCCAGCACATAGGCCAGTGGGGTGCCGAAGGTGAAGGCGATGGCGGCGCTCGCCAAGGCGGTGGAGAGACTCAGCCAGATGGATTTGAGGACGTCGGGGTTTTTGAGGGTCTCCTCCAGCATGGCCAGCGAGGGTGCCGTGATCATCTCGAAAAGCGGCAGGATAATATAGACCATGATGATCAGGCCGCAGGACAGGCTCAGCCAGGTGAACGGATCCCTCCGCGTCATGCGGAACCTCCTCTGCGCCAGATGTGCCCCCTGTCGGGGGGCGCCTGCCCTGCCGAACCATTCCCAGCGGCCGCTGTCAGTTTCGCACCTCCACCAGGCCCTGGAGAGGGGCGGGCAGGGATTTCAGCATCTCCTCGCTGGGAACGCGGCAGGGGACGAACGGCGGCTGGCCCTGCTCCTTGAGCACCCTGAGCCCGCCCTGGGGATCGAGCAGATAGGTCAGGAAGGCGATGGCGGCCTCCTGGTTGGGGGCGTCCCTGATCAGGGTGACCCCGTAGGTGACGGACATGCCCTTGATCTCCATGAAGGTCCCGGGTTGCTTGCCGGTTACCGTGACGGACGCCTGCGCGTAGAGCGGGTCAAACTGGTAATTGCCGAGGTTGATTTCGTCGGGCAGGACCAGGTATTTCAACCCGTGCTGCACCGCCACGGAGAGGTATTCCCAGGCATAGTCCATGTTTCCGGTTTGGAGCAGGGAGACGAGTTCCACCGATTTGGGGCGGATGTTTTCCGGGGCCCGGTTGGCCAGCAGCCGCTCGTAGAGTCCGGGGAGGCTGTAGTGCTTCTCGGCCAGTTGCATGACCATGAGGGAACGGTAGCCGCAGGGATCGAGGTTGGGGTCGGAATGCCCCCATACCACGCCCTGGCGCAAGAGGATCTCGTGCCAGTTGTCGGCATTGACCTCCCGGGCGTACCGGCTCTTCTCGGTGTAGCACAGGACGAGCTGGTTGGTGGCGAAGCGGATATTCCAGTCGGCCTTTTCGGGGATGAGCAGTTTGTCGATGACCTTGTAGTCGGCCGAGGCCATGATGTCGCACGGTTTGTTCAGTTCGGTGATCTTGCGGGCGCAGTTCTGGCTCCCGGCGGCTTCGCGCTGGAGATCCACCCCGGGGTACCTGGCCTCGAAGGCCTTCTCCATCTCATCAAAGGGGACCGAGAGGGACCCGGCATGGAACATGACGAGGGTGCCCCGCGGTTCGGCCTGCCCCGTGAGGGGCAGGAGGGCGACCAAGAGCGTCAGGGCGGCATTCAGGACCAGGGGCCGCAGGCCATAACGACGTTTCCGTGTGATCATAGAGAACCTCCTCTGTGGTAATGATCTCTGGCGGGGCGTTGTTTGCTTCCGGGACGCTGTCCCCAGAACTCCCCCCGCAATACACCCGCGACTTCGGGATGCGTAAGCCCTCGCGTTAAGGCGCTCCCCCCGGCACTCTTCACAAGGTGGAAGGTGAGCCGGCAAAGGTGAGATATCGCTTGCGTCCCGCTTGGTATCCGTCCGGGGTGACTTGGGTGTCACACCCCTTAATCGCTATCAGTCATATTTCCCGCTGGTTGCGTTGGCAATACGGGTCCAGGCTTTGCCCTGGGGTTCATACCAATGATTGCAGGCTTATGATAAGGAGTGCCGTTATTCCTGTCAATACATATATGTCTGCGGGTGATGTAACAGGACTTGTGTCAAGGAGGGCGGAGGTGCCCATCGGCAGGGCAATTCTGTTCCGGCGCTCGCATATGCCTGTCTGTGCCCTTCCCGCAGC
>CAZUDI010000022.1:38160-58500 GCA_964618975.1 uncultured Bacteriovoracaceae bacterium
GAATAGAAACTGTTGATGCCGATGTAATCTGCAATCTTGGCATGACACCGGAAGGGATTTCCGCCCTGGTGGAAGGTCGGCGGAAATCCTGTAGGGGAGGGGTGTAACAGGCTGTCTTCGCCCACTAATGTCTTGCAATAATGTCGCTCTTCATCTATCGTGCGCATCAATAATCAAAGCAGTGCTGTAAGGGAGAACCGGATGCTATCGTATATGCGGAAACATTCCAAGAGCTGGATGACGAAGTTCATATTCGGCCTGATCATCATCGTCTTCGTGTTCTGGGGCGGGAGCACCTACTGGGCACGTGAGGCGAACAAGGTCGTCAAGATCGATAATTACATCATCAGCCAGCAGCAGTTCTCCAAGGCCTATACGGACGCGCTTCAGGCCTACCAGGAACGCTACGGCCAGGCCTTCAACGCCGAGTTGATCAAGCAGCTGGGCATCAAGGAGCGCGTACTCGACCAGATGATCGACAACTACCTCCTGGAGCAGGAGGCCGCCCGGCTGGGGATCGTAATCGACGGCGCCCAGATGCAGCAGCTCATACGCGACGTGCCCGCCTTCCAACGCGAGGGGCAGTTCGACCTGGAGAGCTACCGGCGGGTGCTGGAGTACAACCGCCTCAGCCCGCAGGAGTTCGAGAATCAGCAGCGGCGATCCCTGCTCAGACAGCGCCTCTTTGAAATGGTCACGGCCAATGTCACCCTGGCACCGAATGAGCTCGAGGCCTCCTACCGCGAACAGAACGATACCTTTGACCTCAACTTCATCCGTGTGTCCGCCGGATATGCCGGGGAGCTGCCCCCCCCCGCCGAGGAAGAGGTGGTCGCCTATTATGACGCTCACCGGGAACAGTACAAGACCGCGCCCCTGACCACGATCGACTACCTGGAATTCAGCGTGGACGACTACCGGGAAGGCGGCTCCGTCAGCACCGACGAGGCCCGTCAGTACTATGATGGGCATACTTACACCGAGCCGGCCCGTGTCCATGCGCGGCACATCCTGATCCGCATC
Source organism: uncultured Bacteriovoracaceae bacterium (assembly GCA_964618975.1). Classification (GTDB taxonomy): domain Bacteria; phylum Desulfobacterota; class Desulfomonilia; order UBA1062; family UBA1062; genus CAZUDI01. Next base: position 39,184 of record CAZUDI010000022.1, read on the forward strand.
CCGGAGGATGCCTCCGGCAAGGCCCTGGAGGAGAAGCGTGCCCTGGCCAACGAGATCCTGGCACGCGCCCGGGGAGGAGAGGATTTTGCCGCTTTGGCCAAGAGGTATTCCGAGGACCCCGGCAGTGCCCGTAAGGGCGGCGATCTCGGGATGATGGACAAGGACAGCCTGGTGGACGGACTCGGGGACAGGCTCTTCGCCCTGGATCCCGGCGCGGTGGCCGGCCCGTTCCAGACGCGCTTCGGGTTGCACGTGGTGCGTCTGGTGGCCAAGCAGGCCCCGCGCGTCCAGCCCTTCGAGGAGGTCGAGGACGCGATCGTGGCCAAACTCGAGACCGCCTCCGCCCGGGAGGGCGCGGCCGAGGAGGCGCAGAGGGTCTTTATGGAGCTCTACGAGTACCCCGGGATGGATATTGTCGGCTATGCCGAGGACAGGGGAATGGATCTGAAGCAGGCGGGCCCCTTCAGCGAGGACGAGAAGGTCGTCATATCTCCCGCACTGGCCAAACAGGCCTTCGCCTATCCCGAAGGGGAACTGGGCGACGTGGTGGATGCCGAGGGCAGCTTCATCGTCTTCAAGGTCCGCCAGCGTATCCCGGCTGGCATCCCGCCGCTCGACGAGGTCCGTTCCCGGGTGGTTTCCGACCTGCGGCAGCTCAAAGCCCTGGAGCAGGCCCAGCGGCGTGCGGAAGAGCTCGCCTCACTGGGGCTGACTGAACTGGAGGCGTTTGGGCCCGAGAGCACCGGGGCCTTCAAGCGTCAGGCGTGGTATATCCCCAGGCTCGGCATGCTGCCCCAGATCAAGGAGGATCTGGATGCGCTCGATACCCCTAAGACCTACACCGCCCAGGACAGCGTCTATGTGGTGTGGCTCTCTCAGAGGACGGCCGCCGATATTGCCGGCCTGGATGAGTCCGCGCTTAAGCGCTTGAGGGACGAGGTTCTCTCGGCCAAGCGCCAGGAGTATTTTGCCTCCTTCATCCAGGACCTGCGCTCCCGCCACAAGATCGTCATCGACCGCGACAAGTTGCTTTAGGGCGCGCCCTATCTATCTCAGCCGCGGGTCAATGGCGTCCCGGATGCCCTCCCCCAGCAGGTTGTAGCCCAGCACCGTGATGAGGATGGCCATGCCGGGGAAAAAGGAGAGCCACCAGGCCACCCCCAGCACGTTTTTGCCCTGGGTTAGGATGTTGCCCCAGCTCGGGGTGGGTGGCTGTACCCCGATGCCGAGAAACGACAGGGCGCTTTCGGTCAGGACGGCGGCGGCGATGCCCAGGGTGGCAGCTACCAGCACGGGCGCCATGGCGTTGGGCAGGATGTGCCGGAAGATGATGCGCACATTGCTGGCCCCCAGGGCCTTTTGCGCGAGCACGAAGTCGCGTTCCTTGAGCGAGAGGAACTCGGCGCGCACCAGGCGGGTGATGCCCATCCACGAGGTCAGGCCGATGACGGCCATGATATTGAAGATGCTCGGCTCCAGAAAGGCGATGACCGCCAGGATGAGGAAGAAGGACGGGAAGCAGAGCATGATGTCCACGATGCGCATGACGATCAGATCCACCCAGCCGCCGTAGTAGCCCGCAAGGGCGCCGAGGACGACCCCGATCAACACGGCGATGCCCACGGCCACAAACCCCACCTTGAGCGAGATGCCGGCCCCGTAGAGCATGCGGGTGAATACGTCCCGGCCGAGGTCGTCGGTGCCGAAGAGGTGCGCCAGCGAAGGCGGCATGAGGATATGGTCGACATCGATCAGGTTGGGGTCGTAGGGGGCGATCAACGGAGTGAGGGCGGAGAGGGCGAAGAAGCCCAGGACGATGACGAGCCCGCCCAGTGCCAGTTTGTCGCTGAGGAGTCGTTTCCAGAAACCCATGTCAGGCCGCCCGTATGCGCGGATCCGCGAGGCTGTAGGCCACATCCGCCAGCAGATTGCCCAGAAGGGTCAGCACACTCCCGATGGTCAGGGCCCCCATGATGAGGTTGTAGTCGCGCATCATGATGGCCTGGTAGAAGAGCTGGCCCAGTCCCGGGATGGAGAAGATGCTTTCGAAGATCACGCTGCCGCCGATGAGCCCGGGGATGGAGAGCCCCAGGATGGTGATTACCGGCAGCAGGGCGTTGCGCATGGCGTGTTTGTAGATCACGGTACGTTCGGGCAGTCCCTTGGCCCGGGCGGTGAGGATGTAATCCTGGCGGATGATTTCGAGCATGCTCGACCGCATGTAGCGGCTCATGCCCGCCAGGGAGCCGAAGGCCGAGATGACCACCGGCAGGAAGAGGTGTACGCCCAGGTCCCACAACCGCCCGCTCAGGCCCAGGTGCAGATAGCCGGCGGAGTGGATCCCTGAGATGGGAAGCCATCCCAGGCGTACCCCGAAGAAATCCATACAGATCAGTGCCAGCCAGAAACCCGGGATGGAGAATCCGATGAAGACGAAGACCGTAATAAAACGGTCCGTCATGTGGCCGCGGCGGATGGCGGATATGACCCCCAGGGGCGTGGCCGCGAGGAGGATGATCACGAGGGAGGCGATGTTGATGGAGATGGTGATAGGCAGGCGTTCCCTGATCTTGTCCCACACCGGGCGCTCGTCGGAGGAGATGGAGCGCCCGAAGTCCAGGCGGGCCAGGTTGCCCATCCAGAGGACATAGCGCTTGAGCAGTGGTTGGTCCAGCCCGTAGTGGTGCCGGAGCTGATCGATGGCCTCCGTGGTGATGTTGGGATTGAGCTCGGCCTGCAGGGCTGTGGGCTCGCCCGGGGCGAGGTGGATGACGGCGAAGCACACGAGCGTGATGCCGATGAAGGTGGGGATGAGCACGAGCAGGCGTTTGGCGAGATAGCGCAGCATCTTCAAGGCTCCACGTGATATCGCTGGAGGCCCTCGGGTACGTACCAGCGCTCGAGGTTGTAGGTGATGCCGGCCGGTGCAGGCTCGATGCCGTGGAAGCGCGCGCTGACCGCCGGCAGGCTGTAGGGCACGAACAGGAAGACATACGGCTGTTCCTCGGCCAGGATCTCCTGGAGGTGGTCGTAGGCGCGTTTACGCGCGGCCCCGTCAAAGGTGTGCCTTCCCCGCATGATCATCTCATCGGCCTCGGGATTGCTGAAACCCGTGAAGTTCAGCCCCCCGGGCCGGGCGTTGCTGGAGTGCCAGACCGTGAAGAGATCCGGATCCTGGAGGATGTTCCAGCCCAGGATAACGGCGTCGAAATTGCCTTTATCCACGTACTCCTTTAGAAAGACTGTCCATTCGATGATACGGAGGTTGGCCTTGATGCCGATGGCACCCAGCCGCTGCTGGATGATCTGGGCGGCCTTCTCCCTTGCGGGGTTGCCCTGGTTGGTGATGATGGTGAAGGTGAAGGGTTTTCCCTGGCGATCGAGGATGCCGTCGCCATCGTGGTCGCTCCAGCCGAGCGCGTTAAGCATGCTCAGGGCCCTATGGGGATCGTAGGGGTAACGCTTAACCTCGGGATTGTACCAGCGCGTGCCCGGTTTGTAGGGGCCGGTGGCGATTTCGCCCAGTCCCAGCAGCACGCCCTTGATGATTTCCTCCTTGTCGATGGCGTGCGCGATGGCCTGCCGGACCTGGCGCTGGTCGAAGGGCGCCCGGCGCTGATTGAAGCCCAGGTAGGTGTAGGCGTCGGCCAGATACTTATATTTAGCGAAGCGGGAGGAGAAGCCGGGGGTGTCGGTCTGGCGCAGGTACTGCAGGGGGGTAAGCCCCATGATGTCGATGGCGGCGGCCTTGAGTTCCATGAACTGGGTGGTCAGGTCGGGGATGACGCGGTAGACGACGCCGTCGAGATAGGGACGGCCGTTGAAATAGTCCTCGTTGGCCGTCAGGACGATCCGGGTGCCCGTCTCCCAGCGCTGGAAGCGGAAGGGTCCACTGCCCACCGGTCGGCGGGTGAGGGGGGAGGTGGCAAGTTCCTGTCCCTTCAGCAGGTGCTCGGGGAGGATCTGGAGGGCCCAGCTGATCAGCGCCGGGGCGAAGGGGGTTTCATAGGTGAACTCGATGGTGAGCTCGTCCAGGAGGCGGGCCTCCTTGACGAGTTTGTACTTGCCGGCATAGGCCGTCGGCGTGCTCGGATCGATGATGGTGTGGTAGGTGAACAGGACATCGCGCGCCGTTAGCGGGGCGCCGTCGTGCCAGCGGACCCCGGGCCGGAGGTGAAAGCGCAGCCGCTTGCCGCCATCCGAGATCTCCCAGCTCTTAGCCAGGTCGCCCACGATGGTGAAGTCCTTGTCGTAGGTGACGAGTCCGTTGTAGATGAGGCCCGCGACCTCGTGCGAGGCGCTGTCGGAGGCGAGCATGGGGATGAGGTTGGAGGCGTCCCCCAGAGAGGACTGGATCAGGAAGTCCCCGCAGGCGGGCCTGTCCGCGGCTCCCGCATCCGGGACATGTTCCTTGTCATCGCGTGGGGAGCATGTTAAGAAGGTGCAGAGAATGCAGATGACTGCAATGCCGGATCTCATATTCATCTGGTGGAAAAGAATAGCAGAATGAGTGGGCAAGAACAAGATACCTGTTGGACGTGCGCGGCCGGAACTGAACCCGAGTGCGTATGAGATACTGCGCCGATCTGCATATCCATTCCCGCTACTCCCGGGCGACCAGCAAGGACCTCTCGATCGTGGGGCTCGGTCGGGCGGCCCTTGGCAAGGGGATCGACGTACTCGGAACCGGGGATTTCACGCATCCGGCCTGGATCGAGGAGCTTGAGGAACACCTTGTTCCCGCCGAAGAGGGCCTCTTCAAACTCAGAGAGGGCCCGCACGCGGTCCGCTTTGTCCTCAGCAGCGAGATCAGCACCATCTACAAGCAGGACGGGCGGGTGCGCAAGGTCCATCACCTGCTCCTGGCGCCGGATTTCGCAGCCGTGAGGGCGATCAGCACCCGCTTGGCATCCATCGGGAACATCCTCTCCGACGGCCGCCCGATCCTGGGGCTTAGCTCGCGCAACCTGCTGGAGATCGTGCTCGAGGGCAGCGGACAGGCCTGCCTCATCCCGGCGCATATCTGGACGCCGTGGTTTTCGGCCCTGGGCTCGAAATCCGGATTCGATACCATCGCCGAGTGCTATGGCGACCTGGCGAGCCACATCTTTGCCGTGGAAACCGGGCTGTCCTCGGACCCGCCCATGAACTGGCGGGTCAGGAGCCTGGACAACTATCACCTGATCTCCAACTCGGATGCCCACTCCGCAGACAAGCTCGGCCGGGAGGCGACCCTCTTCGACACCGCGCGCGACTATCCCTCCCTGATTGAGGCCTTGCGTACCGGCCAGGGGCTTGTCGGCACCGTGGAATTCTTTCCCGAGGAGGGCAAGTATCACCTGGACGGACACCGGGACTGCGGGGTGGTGTTGAGCCCGGAGGAGACCCGTGAACATGACGGCCGCTGTCCGGTTTGCGGCCGGCCGCTGACCATCGGGGTACTCAACCGGGTTATACAGCTGGCCGACAGGCACGACGGGAGCCGCCCGGAAAGCGCGCGCGACTACTACTCCCTGATCCCCCTCAAAGAGATCCTGGGCGAGATCATGCAGGTGGGCAGCGCCTCCAAGGGGGTAAGGGCGGCCTACGAACGGCTGGTGCCCCGTCTGGGGGGCGAGCTGCAACTGCTTATGGAACGTGATCTGGATGAGATCCGCCAGGTGGGCGGCGAGGTGCTCTCCCTGGCGATTGCGCGCATGCGGGCGGGTCAGGTGCACAAGGCCCCCGGCTATGACGGAATGTACGGCCGTATCCGCATGTTCAAAGACAACGAGCAGGACCTGCTCTTTTCGTGCGCCGCGCCCCGCCGGGGCCGGACCCGGCGGAAGAAGGCGCCTTCACCCGCTCCCGAAGTCCGCGGGCCGGACCCCGCCGTGGAGGGTTTCAATGCCCAGCAGCTCGCCGCCATCGCCTGCGAAGAGGGCGCATTCGTGGTGCGGGCCGGGCCCGGCACGGGCAAGACGCGGGTGCTCGTCGAGCGCATGCGCCGGCTTATCTCCGGCGGCGCCGCGGCGGTGCTGGCTCTTACCTTCACCACCAAGGCGGCCTCTGAGATCAGGCAGCGCCTGGGGGATGAACGCTGTGAGGTGGCCACCTTCCATGGCCTGGCCTCACGTCTGCTGCGGGAGGCCGGGTGTGAGGCCGCCGTAGCCGATGATGACGAACTGGTGCGTTTCGCGGCCTCGAGGGGTTTAAGTGAGGCCCGCGCGTTCACGCGCGAGCTTGTCTTGAGGCTGAGCACCTGCCGGGATCTCGATGAAAAGCAGGCCGGCCTGTTGCGAGGGCTCGAGGACGAGGGGCGTGTGCCCTACGAGGGGCTCATCCTCAAGGTCATGGAATTGCCAAAGCTGAGGGCCTGGGAGCACATCCTGGTTGACGAATTCCAGGATATCAACCCGCTTCAGTACCGCTTTCTGAAACAGCTCGCTCTGGGGGCCCGCAGCCTGATGGTCATCGGGGATGCGTGCCAGTCGATTTATGCCTTTCGGGGGGCATCTCCACGGGCTTTCAGCGATTTCATTCAAGATTATCCCGCCTGTCGTTCGATAGACCTGGTGAGGACCTATCGATTGCATGCGACGATCACAAGGGCATCCAATGCATTTGCCGGTCAGGAGCGCATCGTGAGCGCCCGGGCGGGCCAGCCTATTCATCAGGTGTGCACATCGGCCCCCCCGGAGTATATCGCCCGCGAGATCGACGCCTTGTGCGGGGGGCTCTCCCATGACACGCTCAGCCGGGCTACGCATGCCTACGCCTTGTCGGATATCGGGGTGATCGTGCGCACGCGCCATCAGGTTACACCGTTGATAGAGGCCCTTTCCAGGGCCTCCATCCCCCATGAGACCGCCTATGCCGGCAGTCTGGCCGCCTGCCGTGGGGTTCGTCAACGCCTCGCCCTGCTGGAGCAGGGTGAGGTCACGGAAATGATCCGGGGCATCGGGGAGAAGACCCTGGGTGAACTGCAGGCCGGGGAGCGTCCTTCAGACGGGGCCGCCGCCCTGATCGAACGGGCGCACGCCCTGGTGGCCGCGCAGCAAGGCCCCCTGATCGAGCGCCTGCATGGCCTGGAGTCCTCGGGGCTCTTCAAGCTGCCGGCACTGAGGCCTGAGCACTGTTTCTACCGCTATGCCGCGCTCTTCGATACGGATGTGGAGGGGTTCGTGCAGTTCTGCAGGCTCACCCACGATGCCCAGGGGCTCGAGGGTGACCGGGTGAGGGTATTGACGGCCCATGCGGCCAAGGGGCTCGAATTCGCCTGTGTGTTCATAACCGGGCTGGTCGAGGGGGTTTTCCCCCTGGCCGGCATGGACGGGGAGGAAGAACGCAATCTCTTCTATGTAGCCATGACCCGGGCCATTGACCGACTCTATCTGGTGCATGCACCGGAGAATGTTTCGCCGTTTGTGTCCGCGATCCCCTCTGACTTGTGTGAGCGTCGCGAGCTCCGGGTGGAACGCGCCTCCGGACAGCTGCGGCTCTTCAACTGACGAGAGAGGGGGATATGGTTTTCGGGGCCCGTGAGATCGCCTATATCGTCCTGCTTTTCATCATGGTGATCATCTCGGCCTTTTTCTCCGGGTCCGAGACCGCCTTCATGCGCTCGAACCGTTTCCGCATGCGTCACCTGGCAGATCAGGGACGCAGAGATGCCCAGCGGGTGAATTCCATTCTCGAACGACCCGACCGGCTCCTCAGCACCATCCTGCTGGGGAACAACTTCGTCAATGTGCTGGCCTCGTCCATTGCCACGGCCCTGTTCCTGACGATCTTCGGCGACAAAGGCATCGTATACGCCACCGTGGCCATGACCGTCATTCTTCTGATCTTTGCCGAAACCACACCCAAGACGATCGCCGCCTACCGCGCCGAGCAGGTCTCCATGCTGGTATCCTCGCCCATGAAATGGGTGATCGCCCTTCTGAACCCGATTTCGCACCTGGTGAACCTGGCCTCCAGAGGTCTGCTCTCGCTCTTCGGACTCAAGATGGAGCAGGAGGAGGCCCTCACCGCCGAGGATGTGGGGTCGGTAATCTCCCTGGGGCACAAGGAAGGGCTCATCCAGGAACCCAAGGCCAGGATGCTCATCGCCATCATGGACATGGACTCCGTGCCGGTCAAGAAGGTCATGCTGCCGTTGAACGACATCGAGTTTCTGGCCCTCGACAGCACCTTCGAGGAGATCGTCCGCACCATCACCACCCAGAACTACAGCCGCTATCCGGTCTACGAGGACAAGCGCGAGAATATCCAGGGCTACCTGCACATCAGGGACCTGTGGCGCTATATTGACAACCGGACGGGGATGCGTATGCGGGACTGCCTGCGGGAGGCCCACTTCGTTCCCGAAACCAAGTCCGTCCTCACACAGCTGATCGATTTCCAGCAGATGCGCCTGCACATGGCCTTCGTGGTGGACGAGTACGGTACGGTCAAGGGGGCCATTACGCTGGAGGATATCATCGAGGAGATCACGGGCGACATCATCGACGAACACGATGTGATCTATGCCCCGGTGGTGCCTCTGGGTGCCAACAGCTATCTCGTGCGGGGCAACATCAGCCTGCGCGACCTGAGCCGCTATCTCGACCGGGAATTCCCCGAGGAGTTCGATACCCTTTCAGGGCTGATCTACGGGCTGCTCGACAGGATCCCCGACGAGGGCGAGGCCGTGGTATGGCGTGAGATGTCGCTGCGGATCGAACGCATGCGTGGCAATCGTATCAGCCGTGTGCGGATCGTGATCCAGTAGTAGACCGGGGTAGCAGATCGCTGCACCGTCGCAACCTCTAACCATTTTGGGCCGCATTCTCCGCCACGCGCGGCTTATCAGGGGGGGCTGCGCTTGTTCCCCTGGCCCCGCACCCGCCTCAATCCTGGTGGAGCGTCTCGTGGATGGCCCGTCCGAGGTCCTCCTGGGTGAAGGGCTTTTCCACGAAGGCGTTGATCCCGAGATCCCTGACCCGATCCTGGATGAAGGGGTCGTTGAAGCCCGAGATGAGAATGATGGGCAGACCGGGGCGCACCTGCCGCATCTCGCTTGCGAGTTGGAGGCCGGTCATGCGCGGCATGACCTGGTCGGTGATGATGAGGTCGCAGTCCTGCGGGTCCGAGCGGAAGGCCTGCAGGGCATCCTGGACGTGGGCAAAGGTGCTGACTTGGTAGCCCAGCCGGTCGAGGATCTGTCGGCCGGCGTTCAGGATCGCCGGCTCGTCATCGATCAGGAGGATGTGCTCGCCTCGTCCCCGGGGCACGGCCTGAGCGGAGAGTGCGGGGGATGCATGTTCCTCTTGGTGCTGGGGGATGAAGACCTGGAAGAGAGAGCCCCGCCCGGGTTCACTCTCCACGCTGATGTCGCCCCCCAGTCCGGTGACGATGCCGTGGGTGGTGGCCAGCCCCAGGCCGGTCCCCTTGCCCGGGTCCTTGGTGGTGAAGAAGGGTTCGAAGATGTGCTCCAGGGTGTCCCCGTCCATACCCGACCCGGTGTCGCTCACCGACAGGCGCACATAGGCCCCCTGGCGCAGGCGGGGATTGCTGGCGGCCAGGCGGGCGTCCACCACGACCGGGGCGAGATCCACCTGCAGGGTGCCGCCGGTGCCTTCCATGGCCTGGAAGGCGTTGGTGCAGAGGTTCATGACGACCTGGTGGATCTGGGTGGGATCGGCCAGGATCGTTCCGGAGGTGGGATCGGTGTGTTGGACGATCTCGATCGTGGACGGGATGGAGGAGCGAAGGAGCTGCATGGCCTCCCGCACGACAGGGTGGATCTGGATCGGACGGCGTTCGCTTTCCACCTGCCGGCTGAAGGTGAGGATCTGGTAGACCAGGTCGCGGGCCCGCGTGCCGGCCTTGAGAACCTGGGCGAGATTTTCCCGGGCCAGCCCCCCCGGGGGGAGGTCATCCATGACCAGCTCGGAATAGCCGATGATGGCTGAGAGGATGTTGTTGAAGTCGTGGGCGATACCGCCCGCGAGCGTGCCGATGGCCTCCATCTTCTGAACCTGCCGCAGGCGCGACTCATAGGCCTGCCGCTCCCGGGCGGCCTTCTTGCGCTCCGTGATGTCGCGGATGATGCCGGAGATGACCAGCGGGGTGCCGTCATCGTCCCGACTGAGCCGGGCCGTGATCGAGCAGGGGTGGATGGTACCGTGCCTGTCCTTGAGCTGGAGTTCGTAGTCGCAGATGCGCCCCCGCTCCCCGATGGCCTTCAGGAAGGGCTCCCTCTGGGCGGGATCCGCATAGATGACGGACAGGTGCTGTCCTATGAGCTCCTCCCTTGAGTAGTGCGCGATGTCTTTAACCGAGGGGCTCAGGTCGAGGATGATCCCGTCGTAGGTCACCTCGAAATAGATGTCCTGGATGCTCTCGAAGATGCCCCGGTACTTGGCCTCGCTCAGGAGCAGCCGCTCCTCGGACTGGCTGCGCTCGAGGGTGTAGCGGATGGCGCGTTCGAGGAGGGAGGCGGTGAGCTCGCCTTTGACCAGGAAATCGACGGCACCGGCCTGCATGACGCTCAAATCGACCTCGCGCTCGGCCAGTCCGGTAAGCACGATGATGGGGACACGGCTCTGGCGGACAGAGGGCTCACAGAGAAAATCCAGGCCGTCTCTCTCACCCAGGCGGTAGTCCAGAAGGCAGATATGGATGCCCCCGCGAGCGAGGGAAGTGAGGGCCGCGTCGTAGCCCTGGACCCACTCGATGGCAAAGACCAGGGTCCCGGCCTCTTCGAGCAGGTCGCGGGTGATGACGTAGTCGTCCTCGTCGTCATCGACCAGCAGGATACGGATGGGTTCACTTCCCCCGGCAGGCGCTCGCATGTTCCTCAGCCCTGGTGCTCCTGCGGCAACTCCACAATCTCGAACCAGTATCGGCCCAGGGTCTGGATGATCGCCACCATGCCCTCGAACCCGATGGGCTTGGTGATAAAGGAATTCACCCCCAGGTCGTAGCTGCGGAAGATGTCCTCTTCGGCCTTGGAGGTGGTGAGCACCACCACCGGGATCTTGCGCAGCTCGGGGTCGGACTTGATCTCCCGGAGGGCCTCGCGACCGTCCTTTCGCGGCATGTTCAGGTCGAGCAGGATGAGCCCCGGCCGTGGTGAAGAGGTCGGGTCGCCATAGGCGCCCCGGCGGTAGAGGTAGTCCATGAGCTCCTCCCCGTTGGCCACGAAGCGCAGATCGTTGGCAAGGCGGGCCTCTTCGAAGGCCTCTCTGGTGAGCAGACAGTCGTCTTCGTCATCGTCGGCCATCAGGATCGTGATCATCTTGGCCGGATGCATCATAGAATGGCTCCTTTCTCCTGCGTCAAGGGCAGGGTTATGATAAAGGTTGCGCCCTGGCCGGGTGAGCTGTGCGCGGTGATGGTGCCGCCGTGGCGCTCGGCGATTTTGCGGCAGACGGCCAGTCCGATGCCGGTGCCCTGGTACTCGCCTCTGCCGTGCAGACGCTGGAAAACCCCGAAGATGCGGTCGAGGTACTTCACGTCGAAACCGATGCCGTTGTCCCTGACGCGTATCTCACAGCGCGCAGATCCGTCCTCGCCCGGCGGTGCGGGAGAGGCGCTGATTTCCACGCAAGGTGTGTCCTCCGGGCGGTGAAACTTCAGGGCATTGCCGATGAGGTTCTGGAAAAGCTGCCGCATCTGCAGGGGCTCGGCCTCGAGCATGGGCAAATCGTCGAGGGTAACGGTTGCCCCCAGGGCCTCGATGGTCACTTCCAGGTCGTCGAGCACCTCGCGGATGACCCGGGCGAGGTCGACTTGCGCAAACGGCCTGGCCTTGGTGGTGATGCGTGAGAAGCTCAGCAGGTCGTTGATGAGCTGCTGCATGCGCCCGGTGGCGCCGAGCATGCGCTCGAGATAGTCGATGCCCCGTTCATCCAGGCGATCGCGGTAGTGGGTCATGAAACGTTCGCCGAAGGCCTGTACCTTGCGTAGGGGCTCCTGGAGATCGTGGGAGGACACGTAGGCGAAGTCCTGCAGCTCCCGGTTGCTGATCTCGAGCCTTTCCTTGGAGATCCTGAGGGCCGCTTCGGCCATTTTGAGTTCGGTGATGTCCGAGATGAAGCCCTCGATGGCAACCGGAGCGCCCTCTGTGCCCCCGACCCCGATGCCCTGTTCCCATACCCAGCGTTCTTGCCCTTTAGCGGTCCGGATGCGGTAGGTGAGGGTATAGGGCCGCTGCCCTGAGAGCGCCTGCTGGATCTCGTTCCAGACGGTGTCGCGGTCGGCGGGGTGGATGAGGTCGCCGTAGGCCACCGTGCGGTTGTCGATCAGATCCCCGGGGGCATAGCCCGTCAGGGGCAGGGCCCCCTGGCTGACGAACTCCATGCTCCAGTCACTGTCGTTGCGGCAGCGGAAGGCCATGCCCGGGAGGTTGCCCATGAGGGTCGCCAGGCGCCGTTCACTTTCCCTGTGGGCTTCCTCGGCCACTTTGCGCTCGGTGATATCCTGGAAGGACTCGATGGCCCCCACCACCTGTCCGGCGGTGTCCCGCAGGGGGGCGGAGGAAAAGAAGAGCCAGCGCCCGAGAGAAGGGTAGAAGTTTTCGGCCTCGTGGGCCTCCTCCGAGGTGCGGTGGGTGACGGACGATCCCCGGTAGAGCCGCTCGACCTCCCCGGGGGAGGCCCCGTCGAGGATCAGGTCCGCCAGGAGGGGGCGCGCCTCGGGGTAGAAGGGCCTCCAGTGGTCCCGCGTGCCCACCACCGCCGCGGCGCTCAGGCCGGTCAGGCGCTCGCAGGCGCGGTTCCAGTAGAGCACCCGGTGGTCGCGATCGAGGACGAAGGTGGCGATCGAACTCTGCTCCAGGATCTCCGAGAGGGTGCGCTGGCTCTCCTTCAGCCTGAGCTCGGAGGCGTCGCGCTCCAGGATACGCCACATCTCCTGCATGAGGAGCGTCAGCTGCCGCTCGTCGGAGGCGTCGTAGTCTTCCGCCTTGTTGGCCACCCCTGCCAGGGCCACGATGCGCTCGCCGTCGAAGACCGGGATGCCCATGTGTCGGGTGATCTGCACGTGCCCCTCGGGGCAGCCCCTCTTGAGGGGGTTGGGGGCCTGGTAATCGTTGGTGATGACGCTGCGACGCTGGCGCAGGGCCTCGGTCCACAACCCGGTATCCTCGAGGCGATAGGTCTGGGGCCTGTCGGAGACGCGGCATTCCTGCATGGCCTTTTCCGACCACGAATGCATGGTGATGACGAATTCGTCCTCACTGACGAAGGCGATGTATCCCAGGGTGCTGCGGGTGAGACGGACACATTCCTCCAGCACCAGGTCCGTGATTTTCCGGGGGGTGGCCTGCGTCATCTGGCCGATCCGTAGCAGCGCCTCCAGACGGGACTCGTTCAGACGCAGATCTTCCTCGGCGCGGGCGCGCCGGGTGAGTTCGCTCTTCAGGTCTTCGGTCCTCAGGGCGACGGTCTTTCTGAGGGACCACGACCACAGGAAGATCCCCGTCAGGACGAGCAGCAGCGGGATCAGAACCCACAGGATATGGCGTATGAGGAGCGGGGGCGCCTGTCTCTCATAGGCCCCGAACCAGGTATCGTAGATCTGGGCATACCTGCCGGTGGCCTTGATGATGCGCAGACCCTCGCTGAGGGCGGCCAGCAGGTCTTCGTCACCCTCATGCACCGCGAAGCAGTACGGCCTGTGCTCGAGCGGTGCCCCCACGGCCTCGATATTGGAAAGCTTCCAGGTGGAGACGAAATAGAGGCCCTGCAGGCGCGTGCACAGGGCGCAGTCATGCCGGCCCGAGGCGAGCAGTCTCAGGGCCTCCAATGGGGAGGGGACGGTGATGATGCGTGCCTGGGGGAAGGCGGTGCGCGCATAGTCGTGCAGGATGTCTCCCTCCTGGACGATGATCTCCCTAGACGCCAGATCCGCGGCCTGGCGGATGGTGGAGCCCCGGCGCACGAAGATGGAACTCGAGACAATGAGGTGGGGGGGCGAGAAATCGACCAGCCGGTCGCGTTGTTCGGAGAAGTACATGCCCGTGATGAGGTCGATGCGGCCCTCTTCGAGGTCGTCACGCACCGCGGCCCAGGGACCGGGACGGATATCGATGGCCAGCCCCATGACCTCGGATATGGCCCGGATAAGGTCGATGGTGAATCCGGCGGGTTCTCCCCTAAGATCAATGAATTCGTAAGGCGGGTAGGCCTGGTCGCAGCCGGCGATCAGTACGCGTTCCGGAGTCTGGTCTGAGGCCGGCAGGGGGGCGGGGAAGCTCATAGCCACGAGCATGAGGGTGAGGAAAATTGGCATCCCGCTGCGCTGCCGGTACGGATGTCTCCCCTGGCGTACCCGTCCCCTGCGCATCAGGACACCGGCCTGCCCCGCGGGCGCATGGGTTTGTGTGACGTTGCCTGCGGCCAGAGTGACATATAGTTAAGGATAAACCATATCTTTGCCGGATTCAAGGTCGACCGGGGCTACCCAAGGTGGCTCAGGTGGGCTACCGGTCCATGTGCCGACGTAGGGTGAAATCGGCGTCTGAGGCCCTGACGTAGATCGGCCGTACCTCAGTGGAGGAGGACTCCGGGACGTTCGCGCGGGCGATACGGGCGAGCACCGAGGCTCTAGGGTGCCAAAGATGTTCGGGCGCGATGCGGCACTGCGACTTTCCTGCCGTCATCAGGACATCCCGGTAGAGCGCCAGTGCGTTTCCCAGCACCAGGGTCGGCTCGGTGATCAGCCCGCCCGCTTTTTCAGGTGGGAGATTCAGGTAGGTGGTCTGCCGCCTGCCCCCGGGCGCGTACACGGCGCAGAAGACCTCGCCCTTGCGCGCATCGATGAGGGGCATGACGGGCAGGTCACAGGGTGGCAGCCCAAAGGCGAGCACGTCCAGGGTGGAGACGCCCCTCAGGGGACAAGACAGAGAGGCGGCCAGACCCCGGGCCGTGGCGATCCCGATGCGGATGCCGGTGAAGGATCCCGGACCCTGGCCCACGGCGATGAGGTCGATTCCGCCCGGGGTCTGGCCGGCCTGGGCCAGGACCTGGTCGATCAGGGGCAGGAGGGAGCCGGCATGCCCGGTCTTGATGCGCACATTGGATTCACACACGCACTCCCCGTCGCGTTCCAGGGCTACCGAACAGATCTGCGTGGCGCACTCCAGCGCGAGCACGTTCACGGTGTTTCCCTTGCCCCGGGCACGGTCATCCCCCCGTGATGAGGCGGGCGATGTCGTTGTAGAAGGCCAGCAGCATGAGGAGCACCAGCAGAAACAGGCCGATCTGCTGGGCGATCTCCCGCGGGCGCCCTTCGACGGGCCTGCCCGTTATGGCCTCGATGAGGAAGAAAAGCAGGTAGCCGCCGTCGAGGACGGGGATGGGCAGCAGGTTGATGAGGCCTAAGTTGATGCTGATGAAGGCGATCAGCGAGAAGAAGGGCAGCCAGCCCGCCTTGAAGGTCTGCCCGGAGACATCGGCGATCATGATGGGACCGCCCAGACTCTTTTTGATATCCAGGGAGCCGTTGATGATTTTCCAGAAACCCACCCCGGTGAGCTTGACGATCCACAGGCTCTGCCGAAATCCGTAGCCCAGGCCCTGGACAAGGCCCAGACGATGGGTGATGGTTGCATCGGTACGGATGATGCCGATCATGACGCGCTGGATCTCTTCGCCGAAGAGATCCTTGTCCGGAGTGAGGACCGGGGACACCGGCAGGGTCAGGGATGTGCCCTTGCGCGCGATCTCTATCTCGACCGGTTTTCCGGCAGGGCAGCGCTGGAGCAGCACCGCGATGTCGTCCCAAACGGCCACCTTATCCCCGGCGATGGCGCAGATGCGATCACCCGGAAGGATACCGGCTGCTTGAGCCGGCGAGCCGTCCTGGACCTGGCCTACCACCGCCACGAAGGAAGGGATGCCGATCCAGGCGATGAGGATATAGATCGCGATCGCCAAGAGAAAATTGAAGACCGGGCCGGCGGCCACGATGGAGGCCTTGGCCCCCAGACCCTTGGCGTTGAAGGAGCGTTCGGGCGCGATAGGGGAAGGCCCCTCGTCCTCGCCCTGGTCCTCACCCAGCATCTTCACATACCCGCCCAGGGGGATGGCGGCGATACGGTATTCGGTTTCACCGAGGCGTTTCTTGATCAGGGCCGGTCCGAAACCCAGCGAGAATTTGAGCACCCCCACGCCATTGGCCTTGGCGAGCAGAAAATGTCCCAGTTCATGGAAGAAGATCAGTATCCCCAGGACGATGGTAAAGGCGACAAGCGTGGTCAGCATGATGTCAGCCCTTGTGCTATGGAACGGGCGGCCTTGTCAAGGGCGATGATGTCTTCAGGCGATCCCGCCTGCTCGCCCGCAAGCGTGTGCATGGTGCGCTCAACCAGCATGGTGATCTGGTCGAAGCGGATGCGACCCTCGAGGAAGGCCGCCACAGCCACCTCGTCGGCGGCGTTCATGATGCAGGGCAGCGTGTCCGGTTGCTGCATGGCGCGCTTGGCCAGCCCCAGGGCCGGGAAGCGCCCCTCGTCGGGTGGCAGGAAATCCAGGGTCAGCCCCCGTGAGAGATCGAGGGGCTCAAGGTCGAGGGCTACCCGCTCGGGCCAGCTCAGGGCATAGGCGATGGCCAGACGCATGTCAGGGGGGCTCAACTGCGCCTTGATGCTCGTGTCCTCGAATTCCACCAGGGAGTGGACGATGCTCTGCGGATGGATGCATACCTCTATCTTATAGAAGGGAACAGGGAAAAGCCAGGAGGCCTCGATGATCTCGAGGGCCTTGTTCATCATGGTGGCCGAATCCACGGTGATACGTGGACCCATGTCCCATGTGGGGTGGCTGAGGGCCTCAGCCGGGGTGATGGCGGCGAAGGTTTCGCGGGCCCTCTCCCGGAAGGGGCCGCCCGAGGCGGTCAGCAGGATGCGGCGGATGCGCGCCGCACCTTCGCCCTGCAGACACTGGAAGATGGCGGAGTGTTCGGAATCCACCGGGATGATCGGGACATTTTTTTCTCGGGCGGCCCGTGTGAGGAAGCTGCCGCCGATCACCAGGGACTCCTTGTTGGCCAGGGCCAGGGCTGCGCCGTGTTCGATGGCCGCCAGGGAGGGCAGAAATCCCGCCGCCCCGCTGATGCCGTTGACTACGATATCGGCCTTTGAGCGCCGCACCAGTTCGGTGGGGGCCTCGGGGCCGAGGGCCACCCCCTCAGGTGGTTCGTCCGGGCCCGGCCGGGCCAGGGCGAGCAGTTCCACACCGAACTCGTCGGCCTGCCGACGGAGGGTCTCCCCGTCCGAACCGGCCGCCAGCCCCACGATCGTGTAGCGCTCGGGGTGCATGCGGACCACATCCAAGGTCGAGCGGCCGATGGAGCCGGTGGATCCGAGGATTACGAGGCGCTTCATTCAGGGGATCACCTTGAGAAAGAGATAGAGCACCGCTCCGACCGGGATGATGCCGTCCATACGGTCCAGCATGCCGCCGTGTCCGGGGATGAGCTGGCCCATGTCCTTGACATTGAACTCGCGCTTGAAGAGCGAGGCCATCAGGTCGCCCACCAGGCCCAGCAGGGCGATGCCCGCCGCCAAGAGAGGGATCGACCACAGGGGGGGCGCGGACTCAAGCGGGGAGCGCGCGGTGAAGAGTAAAACGAAAAGGGTTCCGATCACCATGCTGAAGACCACCCCCCCGGCCAGGCCTTCCCAGGTTTTTTTGGGGCTGAGTCTCACGGCCAGATGGCGGCGCCCCAGCGAGCGGCCGGTGTAGTAGGCGCCGGTATCGGCGATAAAGGTGCATAACAGCCCGAAGATCATCCAGAAGCGGCCATCGATCCCGTTGCGGATGAGGATCCAGAAGCCGAACAGGATGAGGGGGTAGATGAGGCCGGACAGGGCCAACCCCACCTCTGTTCCCGTTGCCAGGCGTTTCTCGTAGAGGGCCAGTCCGCTGATGATAACGAGCGTGGCCAGGAGAGACAGCACTCCCAGCGCACCCTCCATGGATGCAAGGTAGAGGCACCCCAGATAGGGGAGGCTGCCGATGCAGACGATCCACCCCAGGATGCGGGCCTCAGGTGAGAGGATCACCCGGTAGAGTTCGAAGAGGCACAGGAAAACCACCACCGCGGCCAGGACGAAAAACAGCCACGACGGGCCGATGATTACCGGCAGGGCGAGGACCACCAAGAGGATGAGACCACCGATGATGCGCGTCATGATGGAGACCCGCCCTCGATCTGCTCGCCGGTCATGCCGAAGCGGCGCTGACGTTTTGCGAACCAGGCCAGGGCCTCGTCCAGGGCCTGGGTGTTGAAATCGGGCCAGAGGATATCGGTGAAGTACATTTCGGTATAGGCGAGTTGCCACAGGAGGTAATTGCTGATGCGGCTCTCGCCGCCGGTGCGGATGAGCAGGTCAGGATCAGGCATGAAGGCGGTATCGAGCTGCTTCGCAAAGGCCTCTTCGCTGATCTGCTGTTCGGAGAGTCCCTGGGCCACCAGCTTGCGTACGGCACGGATGATCTCGTTGCGCCCCCCGTAGTTGAGCGCCAGCGACAGGTGGATGCCGTTGTTGGGGGTGGTCATGGTCAGGGTGTGCCCGATTTTTTGCTGCAGTCGGGGATTGAGCTGCGTGATGTCGCCGATGATGTGGATCCGTACCCCGTTCTCGTTAAGCTGATGGACCTCCTGGTCGATGAAGCGTTCCAGTAAATTGAACAGACCCTCGACCTCATCCGGAGGGCGTTTCCAATTTTCGGAGGAGAAGGCATAGAGCGTGATAAACTCTATACCCCGTAATTTCGAGGCCTTGACTATCTCACGCGCGGTGGCGGCACCGGCATCGTGCCCCTTGATACGGGGCAACCCGCGTTTTTGCGCCCAGCGGCCGTTGCCGTCCATGATAATGGCGAGATGGGTGATTGCATTTTGCATTGAATCTTGTTACCACAGGGTACTTTCCAGGGTCAATACGCAGCTTTTTTCGGGCGTATACAGCGAGAAAAAAAGATTATATTAACCCTTGACTTTTATAAACCCAAAGGATAGAGACAGTTCTTGCGCAGGCTACGGGTGCGCGGGCAAGCTGGCGTAGCTCAATCGGTAGAGCAGCTGATTTGTAATCAGCAGGTTGCGGGTTCAAGTCCCATCGCCAGCTCCAGCTAGTGTTACGGAGGGGTTCCCGAGTGGCCAAAGGGATCAGACTGTAAATCTGACGGCTCAGCCTTCGGAGGTTCGAATCCTCCCCCCTCCACCACAGACAACATGGAGGGAATCGCAGGAGACGTAAGTCGTATGACTGCGCTCTTCATTGATTACGATGCGGGAATAGCTCAGTTGGCTAGAGCGTCAGCCTTCCAAGCTGAGGGTCGC
>CAZUDI010000023.1:0-53674 GCA_964618975.1 uncultured Bacteriovoracaceae bacterium
TCGCGAGAGACGTCCTCCTCCTCACCCGGCAGGACCCGATCCAGGGCTTCCATAACGCAAACCTTGGTCCCCAGGGCCTGAAAGATGTGCGCCATTTCCATGCCGATCACCCCGCCCCCGATGATGAGGAGGTCCTCGGGCGCCTGCGTGAGGGCGAAGACGTCGTCGCTGACCATCACGCCCGGAGCGGCCAGCACCCCCGGAAGCGTGGCCCGCGACCCGCTGGCGATGATCACCTTGCCGGCGGTGAGGTGCTCGCCCCCCACCCTGAGGCCTCCCGGCCCCTCCAGGGCCGCGGGAACGGGATGGATATCGATGCCCTGATTCGTCAGCAGGTGTTCGATGCCCTTGACCAGGCGGGTCACGATGCGCTCCTTGCGCCGGACAAGATCCGCGAGATTGACACTTGCACCCTGCACCTGGAGGCCGAAGCGGCGCGCCGCCTTTATCTGCTCATAGAGGTGCAGGCTTTCGGCCAGGGTCTTGGTGGGAATACACCCCGAGTTGGTGCATGTGCCGCCGAGGGGCCCCGGCTCGGCGATCCCGGTTTTCAGCCCCCGCTTGGCGGCCGCGATGGCCGCGGTATACCCGCCCGGTCCGGCCCCGATCACAAAGACATCATAGTGCATCCTTAAGCCTCACTTTTTTCTTCCTGGCGGGGATGGGGTAGAGCGCATCCTTGATAGGTATGCCGTCTGGCCCCCGCGGCCTCACGATGGATCCTGAGCTTCATCAGGCATCCCAAGGCCTCGATGCGCAGGGCAATCATGGGTATGAACCCAGGGCAAGCCTATGACCCTGCTTTCCGCTGCAAGCAGCGGGGAATTTGACCCTCAGGCCATTAAAGGCATCCACCATGCGGTTGCATTCCTCCACATCCTCCACCTGGCGCAGGGCGCTTTCCAGGCCTTTGAGCTCGTCCAGGCAGCTCTCCCGTTTGGAACCGGAGCCACCCAGGGCCCGGGCGATCTCCTGGCAGATCTCTTCCTGGGTCTTCTCAAGGGGCTTCTTCACCATGGAAAGGGGTGTATAGCACAATTCGAAACCCGGGCCAAAGGGGCAATGAGGGCATCCCGTGGGCCGCGCTTATACCCGTACCACGTCCAAACCATGCCCTCCCGGACGCCCTCCCCGGGCGGGCGCTAATCGTCCCCGCCCAGGAACCCCGCGCGCAGAAGAAAATAGAGCAGCTGCAGGATGGCGGCCGCCGCGGCCGCCACATAGGTGAGCGCCGCGGCCGACAGGACCGCGCGTGCGCCCGCGACCTCGGTCGTCGTCAGGATGCCGCTGGCGGGCAGTGCCTCAAGCGCCCTTGAGGAGGCATTGAACTCCACCGGCAGGGTGACGAGCTGGAAGAGTACGGCCAGGCTGAAAAAGAGGATGCCGGCGCTGATCATGGTGCGCGACATGAAGATGAAGCCGATGATCAAAAGCGGCCAGGCCAGATTCGATCCCAGGGTCGAGACCGGCACCAAGGCGCTCCTCAGCCTCAGGGGCGCGTATCCGCGGGCGTGCTGAATGGCGTGTCCAGCCTCATGCGCCGCCACCCCCACCGAGGCCAGCGACCTTCCGCCAAAGACATCCGGTGACAGGCGCAGGACCTTGGAGCGGGGGTCGTAGTGGTCGGAAAGGAAGCCGCGAGTCTGCTCGATTGCCACATCCGCTATACCCTCGGCCCGCAGGATCATATCCGCGGCCTGGGCCCCGGATACCCCGCGGGCGCTTTGCACCTTCGAGAACCTACCGTAGGCGCGCTTCACCTTGATCTGGGCGAAGATGCTCAGCAGGAAGGCCGGTACGATCATAATGATATACAGTGGATCAATGAACATACGTCATCCTCCGGTGGATCTTTCTCCATAGATAGTATCTCACCCGGTACCAAGTCAAGCCCCGGACCGAAGAAGCTTGTTTCTTCCCCTTTCTGCACAACTGTGGTATTCCAGGCATATTGATAGCGTACGGAGGTCATATGAAACGTTCATTGTCGGTGCTGGGGATAACGCTCTGCCTCGTCTGTCTTTTGAGTGCCGGGTGCAGCAAAAGCCCGGAGCAGAAAAGGGAGGCCTATCTTACAAGCGCCCAGGCATACCTCGACCAGGAAAAATACGCCGAAGCCGCCATCCAGTTCCAGAATGCCCTGCAGATCGCCCCGGATGACGCGGCCACCCTCCTTGCCCTGGGGGAGGTCCAACTGCGGCAGGAAAAGGTGCGCGAGGCCTTTTCTGCCTTCTCGCGCGCCGTCAAGGCCGCCCCGGACAACCTCACGGCGCGCGAGCATCTGGCAGGCCTGCTGATGCTGGGCCGCGAATACGAACAGGCCCTCGGGCATGCGCGCTTCATCCTCGAGAAGGACCCTTCCAACCGCAAGGCACGCGAGATCCTCTCCCAAGCCTTGTTCCTGAGCGGCGAGAAGGATGAGGCCCTCTCTATCATGGAGGGCCTGCTCGCACAGCCGGACCCCGGTGAGGGCACCCTGATCAACGCCATTCAGATGTACCTCTCAAGTGGCAATCTCACCAAGGCCCTGGGTCTGGTCGACCGCGGGGCGGCCCTCTACCCCCGATCCTCGAGGATCCGTTTCCTGGCAAGTGACATCTATGCCTCCCAGAAGGACATCAAAAGCGCCACCCGCTGGGCGCAGGAGGCCTATGCCATCGCCGGTGACGACATCGTCGCCGGCCTGGCGCTGGGGCGCTTCTATGCCGGACATAACATGACGGAGCTCTTCGATGGGCATATGCTGGAGCTGAATGCCAAGTTCCCTGACGATGCCCGTCCCTGCCTGCTCGAGGCCGGGGTACGCCTCAGCCAGGGTGCCCTGGACAAGGCCCTCCTCTGTGTACACAAGGCCCGCGAACGGGAAGACTCCTCCCCGGCCAAGCATCTGGAGAGTCAGATCCTCCTGCGGCAGGGAAAGAGCGAGGAGGCCAAAGGGCTGCTCGGCAAAACCCTGGAAGGTGATCCCCAAGCCCTGCCCTCACGCCTCCTCCTGTCCCAGATCCTCCTGAACGAGGGCGACGCCCCTCAGGTCCTGGAGCTGCTCGCTGAGCCCCTCGCCAGCCAGGCGGACAGGCCGGAGATCGCCTCCCTGGCCGCCTCGGCCTATCTCATGCAGGGCGAGGTGACCAAGGCCCAGGAACTGGTAGAGGCCTCCCTCGCCAAACACCCGGGCAACCTTAAGATCCACGCCCTCCAGGCCAAGATCCACTTCGGCAAGCGGGAGTACGCAGGCGCCCTCAAGGAGGTCGAGGGCTTCCCGGCCCAAAAAACCCCGGAACTGCTCTACATCGGGGCCGTCTCGGCCGTACACGAAGGCGTAACCGACAAGGCGCAAATCTATGTGCAGTCCCTCAGGGAGCTCAATCCCGAGGCCTGGCCGACCCTGCATGCCGAGATTCTGCTGGCGCTCTCCCGCAAGACCCCCAAGGAGGCGCTGCGCCTGACGGAAAAGGCCCTGGAACTGAAGGCGGACAACACGGAGGCGCTGCGTATCTATGCCGGCATCGCCCCGCAGATCGTCGGCGCGGACAAGGCCATCGCCAAGGTGAGTGCCCTCTGCGACAAGGCCCCCTCAGCGGTGTGCCACATGCTCCTGTCCGGCCTCTACGAGAGGGCAGGCCGCAGGGACGAGGCCCTTAAAAGCATCAAGGCCGCCATCGATCACGCCCCCGACAACGCCGCCTCCTATCACGCCCTGGCCGCCTACTACCTGCGCAACGACATGAGCGCCAAGGCGCTCAAGGAGTACGAACGCATCCTCAATGAAAACCCCGACGACCTCCAGGCGGCCATCATGCTGGCCCTGATCTATCAGGGGCTCGACAAGACCATCGAGGCCACCAAGATCTACGAATACATCCTCAAACGCGAGCCTTCCCAGGCCCTGGCCGCCAACAATCTGGCCTGGATCCTGGCCGAATCAGGTTCGTCCGACGAACTGAACCGGGCGCTGCAACTGGCCCAGAAGGCCAAGGATGCCTTCCCGGACGACCCTCGCATCGCCGACACCCTTGGATACGTCTACCTGAAAAAGGGCCTCGCCGACAATGCCGCATCTCAGTTCTCCCTGGCCCTGGAAAGGCTGCCCGACGAACCCGAGATCAACTACCACATGGCGCTGGCCATGGTGGATCAGGAGCGTAAGGCGCAGGCCATCCCCTATCTGAAGAAGGCCCTGGAAAAAGATTTCGGGAACAAGGCTGCGGCGCAGGAACTCCTCACGGATATCGAACAGGGGGGCTCGTAAGCCTTGGGGACCAATCCTCGGGGACACCCTTGCCCCTAGAGGGCCAGGATACCCACTGCGGCAACGGCCGCGGTCAGGGCGCGCAGGGTCGTTCTCCCCAGATGGACCGCCACGAAACCGGCCTGGAGCAGTCGGGCCTCCTCCGCGGGGGTGAATCCCCCCTCGGGGCCGATGAGAATCCCGATCTCGTCGCTGGCCGGGTCGCTGATGGCAGGCCCGGCACCCTCCAGGGCCACCAGCCTGACGGGCCAGGAACTGGCGGATACGGCGATAAACTCCTCCAGCCCCAGGGGAGGCAGCACGCGCGGGACCGTCTCCCGCTGCGACTGCTTCACGGCCTCCATCACGATATCTTCCCAGCGGGCATAGCGCCGCGGCGTGAGATCGCGCACATTAGAGTGCTCCGAGATGACGGGCTGGATATCGCAGACCCCGAGTTCGGCGGTAAAGCGCACGAGGGTGTCCATATCCTTGGTGGCGATGAGGCAGATTCCGAGGTGCACAATGCGTGACGAGCGTTCCCGCAGTTCACATGTCTCCTCGATGGAAAGGACAATCTCGCTGGCGGTAACCCTCTGGATCAGGGCCCTGTATCCCTGTCGCCGGTCGCGGATGTCGAGCTCGTCGCCCACGCCCCGACGCAGGGAGCGGGAGATGTGCGCGGCATCCCGACCGCGGATGACGGCCCTCTCGCCTGTGATCTCGGCAAAGAATCGCGGCATGTCCTGCTCCTGGCTATGGTCTCCGGTGGCGACGACCGGGATCCGCCTGGTACCCGCCGTTGGGCACGTTGAGGATGGGCGTCATGATCAGGGCGTATCCCGCAAAAAATCGGCCGCCTCTTCCGGAGCGGTGGCATTGATAAAGAGGCCCGAGCTCAGCTCGAAGCCCGTGATGGTGGTGATGCGTGGCAGGATCTCCATGTGCCAGTGATAGTACTCTTCGCACTCCATATCCAACGGGGCGGCGTGTATGGTATAGTTGTAGGGCGGATACAGGAGGGCGGCGTCGATCCTTCCCATCACGTCCCTGAAGATGATGGCCAGGTCATGCACCTCTCCCGGCTCGATATTCACGTAGCGCGCATTATGCCTTTTGGGGAGAATCCAGGTCTCGAAGGGCAGGCGTGGCGCGAAGGCCTCGATGGCGAGGAAATGCTTCGTTTCGGCCACCACCCGTGAGTTTTCATGCAGCTCCTGGCTGATGATATCGCAATAGATGCAGCGTTCCTTGTATTCGAAATGCTTGCGGGCCCCCTCGAGTTCCTCCGTCAGCGCCGTGGGAATGATAGGCAGGGCCGTCAGCAGCGAGTAGGGGTGTTCGAGCCTACCACCGGCAGACTCTCCCTGGTTGCGGTAGATGAGCACATAGCGCAAACGCATATCACGCTTCAGGTCGAGGATCCGGTCGCGGTAGGTCCAGAAGACGTTCTCCAGGGCCGACTCTTCCATCTGCGACTGGCGGATGCCATGCTGAGGGCTCTCGATGATCACCTCGTTGGCGCCGATACCGGTGATTTTGTCATAGAGCCCTTCGCCCATACGCCGGAGATCCTCCTCCACGACCAGGACCGGGGCACGGTTGGGGACCACCCGCACACTCCATCCCGGATCGTTGGGCGAGTGGGTCTGCGAACGAATCGCCATGATCTGGGGGGGGCACAGATGCTCGCTACCCGGACAGAAGGGGCAGTTCCTGTCGGATGTTGCCACAGGGGGGGCAGGAGAGATCGCCGGAGAACGCACCGGGTCATTGGCGATGATCACCCATCGATCCACCACCGGATCCTTTCTCAGCTCTGACATCTGTCAACCCGCCTTTACTCGCATGCTGCGCTTCTTACACCCCTGGAGGTGAGGCGCCCTCATGCTGCGCCCCGGGACACGGAGAACACGACATCCGGCAACCCCTTTTCCCTCTCCCGTAGCCAGTACAGACACCACCCCTGAAAGGTCTTCTCGAAGCCGCTCTCGCTCTGCGAGACGCACTCGATGGGGGCGACGATCACCTCCCAGGGGCTCTCCGATTGCAAGACAACGTGAACATGGCATTTCTCATCGCAAAATTCCACCTTTTTCGCCGTGGAACAGCCCCGGTCACCCTCCAGGAGACGATCATCCACCCGGGGGGGGGCCCCGGAAGGCAGCATGAGGTTCCACTCCAGGGCCACATACGTGACGTCCTCTCCGCCGGTGATGGCGTGCGACAGCACGATGCGACCGTCTGGATCGTAGACGTAGGTCTTGACGATCCTGAGGGCGTCCCTCTCACCCACGAAGCTCAGGACAAGATCCTGCCCCCGCTCCTCCTGCCGGACAAGTTCAAAGTCGAGATCCGCCGTGAGGGACTCGCGCACATGGTTCTGGCGCAGGATGTCCTCCGGTACGGGCACGCCTGTAAGGGCGTGCGTCATGAAGGAATAGCGGGGATAGGCGTCATAGACGAGCATCTCCTCCAGGCCTTCGGTGGCACGGGTGATGTCGTGGATCGACAAAGGGGTGTCGCCCCTGTCCCCGGAAGGCGCCGGGACCTTTTCTTCCGTGATGGCCCGATGATAGATCTCGGCATGGCGCATGAGGATATTGGAGAGACTTAAACGGGCCGGCTTGTACTCCAGGGCGAAGACCGCGGCGTTGGTGTGCGGTGCGAAATGGCAGTTGAGGTCCCGGCCCGAAACCAGGATCTCCGCGTTCCCGTCGCGATCGTAATCGAACTCCTCCAGGACCCAGGGGCGTGCCTGCAGGCGTCTGGCATCCACACACGCCTCGGCCTCGAGGAGGTTCTCATAGATCGCCTGCCTGAGCTCGCGGATGTAGACCCCCCCGAAGAGACCATGCCAGTAGGCGCAGTTGCACTGGGAACGCAGCAGATACCTGAGCGCCTCCGGCGGCATATCATGGACCCGCATGAGGTCGCTTATGTAGAGCATCTTCTTGTGCATGAGGTTGGACTCGGGATACTTGGCCAGGAAGTTGTCCCACATCCCGCCCCTGAAAAAGGCCCGCTTGAGCTCCCAGGACCCGTCGGCCTTGGCCGCATCAATGAGATCCTCGTACAGCCGCCCTTGCGCACAGAACAGGCTCCATTCCATCATCTCCTGGTACGAGGCGGTGGGCAGATAGACCCGCCCCTGAGGGGAAAAGCGGTCGAGGGCCTCGGCCAGCGGTATCACCTCGATCTCGCCCTCCCGGCGGGAGACCTCCTCCAGGAAACGCCTCAGCCAGCCCTGCTGGATGACCCACTGGTGGGTACCGGGCCACATACCGAACTTCTCGCCGTCATCGCCGTAGGTGACCACCCGCACCCCGCGGTCCCTCAGGCGCAGGAGATAGGCGATCACCTCGTGGGGTTCTTTGAAGGGGATGAGGTATCTGAGCTGCATATCGATGGGAAATATCTTCAGACACTCCCCTTCCCGCTCGGTGATGTAGTGTCCGTGCACCTCCCCGGGCGCCAGCCCGGCGGCCATGAAATGGCTGTCATCCAGCAGGGTGTATTCCATTTCGAGGCCCGCGATCTTCTTGGGCATACCCGGGTCCCAAATGCGTTCGGCGCACCACATGCCCCGGGGGCGGCACGCATAACGCCCCGCGAGATACTCCGTAGTCAGGGCGATCTGGCGACGTGCGTCTTCAGCGGGGATCACGGGAATGATGGGCTCGTAGAAGGCCCCGCCCATCATCTCCACCTGGTCTCCTTGGATTAGCCCCCGCAGACGCTCGCAGAACTCCGGCTCGTGACGGTCGAACCACTCGAACAGCGGCCCGGTATAGTGCAGGGACATGCGCACCTGTGGATACTCTCCGAGTATCCGCAGAAAGGGCAGGTAGCAGTCCCTGGCACCCAGCTCGAACACCCACTGGTGGTTGCCCACCGGTTGATGGGAATGGACGCACATTGCCAACGCGATCTTCTCAGACATACCACATCACCCGTTCATAGCCCCTCTCTGGCACCGTGAAGGAAAGGAATCCCGTTCCCGGATATCGCTCCTTCTCCATGCCCTGCTCCGCGAAGGAGATGATAAAACGCACGCGTGTCAGCGGCTCCACACCCAGGTCGGCAAAGGCAATCCTGAGCTCCAGCACCGTCTCCCAGGCCACCTCCTCAAGATGGGCGACCAGGATATCCCCGCGGTCCTCCCGCCGGTGGAGATCCATGCCGGCCTGCCCCAGGGGCACGCTGAGCCGCAGGTGATCCGGGGTCAGGAAATCCACCAGCACCTGCGCCTCCTCCCCCTGCCCCTCGGTGTCGACCCGCAGGAAGAAGCTGCCCTCGTCGAAGCCGTACATGATGCGGCTGATGATCTGCTCGCGACGGTACATGCTCGACTGGGCGCCGGTGGGCAGGTAGAGCCCGGCCTTGCGCCATTCGTAGAAATGGGTCAGCCGCCCGTCGATGGTGGGATGGATGAAACCGGAGGGCACCTTCTGGGGGGCGATCTCGTGCGGGGTGATGATGCTCTGCGAGAGATAGGCCGGCGGCACATCCCCATGCAGGGCATAGCAGTTCTTCAGATGCTGCCGGAAAAGGTTGTCGAAGTCCTCGTCGTTCTCGGTGGAAAACTCGTCGCCGTACCACCAGTACCAGTCGCTACCCTCGGCGATGTAGATCTCCTCCCATGCCAGGGCGTCGGCGTCCGCGCCTTTGGCGGCCACATAATTCCGCGTCTTCGCCAGATACTCCCACCCCTTGCGGTCCTCCTCGTGACCGATCCAGATGGAGAAATTATGGTTGATCCACGAACCGGTATAGAGGTTGGCGAGGGTATCTGTGGCCGGATGCCGGTCGAGAAAATCCGAGAAGGTGGATGTCTGGAGCCCCTCGGCGCTGCTGAGGCGCCGGTAGAGCCCCCGCAGAAAGGCCTCCCCGCTGTCCGGGAAGGCTTCCCAGGGATTCTCCCCGTCGAGGATGACCGCCACAAAGGGGGGAAAGTCATAGGCCCGGGCCCCCTTGCGGATGTTCTCCAGATGATAGACGAGGTTGTTCACGGCCTGCTCGGGCGGATTGCGGGCATAGACAAAGCCGATATTGTCGCTCAAGGCACGGTCCCGGAAGAACATCCCCACCGTCGATTCCCCGTATCGCACCCGATAGGGCCGGTGCAGCCGGGATCCGGTGCGGGCCTGTCTGAGGCTCGCGAAGAGGATATCCTCATCCGTAGCGCACCATTCAATCCCGCAGGCACCGAGCAGTTCGATCATCTCGGGACAGACCGAGCCTTCCGAGGGCCACATCCCCCGCGGTGGGACGTCGAAAAGACCGGTATGGAAGGCAATCGCGCGCTCGATCTGAACCTGCAGGTCCTCGGGGTGCGCGAATGACTCTTCGGGCAGTGGAATATCCATACAACGCAGGGCATAGCCGACGTTCATCACCAGGGGCGAGATGGGGTGGTAGAAGGGGGAGGTGGAGATCTCGATGCGGCCCTCTGAGAGGGCCTGCCGGTAGAGGGGGACGAGGCGCCGCATGATCTCGAGCTGGCTGTGGAGGACATAGCGCTTATCCGCCTCCGTATAGGAGCGCCCCTTGCGCAGCAACTCCGCGATCCCCTCGTCCTTGCGGGCCGTGAACCCCATCCAGACCAGGTTGAACAGCACCTGCAGATCAAGGATATCCTGGCGCGAAAAGCGCTTGGCACAGGCCTCCAGCTCTGCGGTGGTCTTGGCCTTGCCGCGCTTGGCCAGGAGGTCCGCATAGCGCGTTATGGGCTCGATCATGGTGCGCTGATTGCACATAAAAAAACGCGACACGATCTGCTGCTTTTCCTCCCCGGAGAGCTCGTCGGGGCGCTTCTCCGAAAGGTAATAATCCGCGTCGCGCAGACCCTCCTCCGTGTAATCCACGAGCTGGGCCAGCAGCGAGGGCACCAGGTTGAAGGTGCACCGGATATTGGGGAAATCCTCCAGCACGGCGATCATGTCGTAGTACCCCCGCACGGCGTGCAGCCTTACCCAGGGCATCAGGTAGGCCCCGGTCACGGGATTCTTGTAGTAAGGCTGGTGCATGTGCCAGAGGAACCCGACTGCTATGCCTTCCATTCACGACCTCCTCCACGCGTTACACTCACTATTACAATAGCCTTGACCATCAAACGAGGCAAAAGGGAATTTCTCCAGGCGGGATGTATGGTAGCGGAGGAGGGACTTGAACCCCCGACACTGCGGATATGAGCCGCATGCTCTAACCACCTGAGCTACTCCGCCACGGAGTTTTCTACTACTCAACTCACACGCTTTTGTCAATCTCTTTGAAAGCCCCCGTTGTCGGGTACAAACGCAGACCAAGCCGGACGGCACACCCGTCATGGGGATGACACCCGGGACATGCCCATGACCGGCTAGGCTGGCAGAGCCCCGGGTGTGGGTAAGGCCTCAACCAACATCCCCCCGCGCGTCCGAGGGAACCATATCCCGTGCGGCCGGCAGCCCCCCCAGGCCCTCGGCGCAGCGCGCCGCGCTCAACAGCGCGTCCCGTGCGGCACGCTCGGCCAGGACCCCCAAATGCAGCAGCGGGGCAGCCTTGCCCCCCACGCTCAGACAGAAAACCATGTCGCCGTCAAAGGGGGTGTTGAACGGCGCGATATG
Source organism: uncultured Bacteriovoracaceae bacterium (assembly GCA_964618975.1). Classification (GTDB taxonomy): domain Bacteria; phylum Desulfobacterota; class Desulfomonilia; order UBA1062; family UBA1062; genus CAZUDI01. The sequence continues at coordinate 10,837 of CAZUDI010000023.1, forward strand.
CTTCGAAAGCCCCTGCCCGCCCATGCGCGCCACCTGCATGGCCATGGTCTTGTCCAGACGTGCGTCGGTCACGAGGACGCACAGGGTGGTGTTGGAGGCCGATCCGAAACCCTCCCGGACCTCGCCCTTCAAAATCGTCGCCTGCGAATTCAGGAAGCTTCTCCCCTCCCGGGCCCCCGCGATGATCCGTCCCTGCTCGTCGAGGATGTCGCCGAAGGGATTGGCCACCACCAGGGCACCCATCATGACCCCGCCGGCACCAAGCACAAGGGCCGATCCCAGCCCAGATTTGGTGGCGCCCTCCACGCCCCGGAGCTTACCTGCGGTGGCGCCGGTCCCGGCGCCCACACACCCCTGCTCCACCGGGTCTTCCGAGGCGCTCAGGCAGGCATCCCGGGCCATGGAGGGACCCGGCCGGGCCGAGGCGTCCAGGAAGGACAGGTCGAAAATCACCGCCGTGGGCACCACCGGCAGAAAGGCCCCGAAAAGGCTCAAGCCTACCTGGCGTTGCTCGAGGTATTCGACGACCCCCGTGGCCGCATCCAGGCCAAAGGCCGAGCCGCCAGCCAGGCACAGCGCATGCATCTGGGTGCCCGGATGTAGCATGTCGAGGGAATCTATCTGCCGGGAGGAGGTTGCCATGCCCGTGATATCCACGGCGCCGGTGGCCGGGGTATCGAAAAGGATCACCGTGCACCCTGTCCCGCCAATGCGATCGCCCGCGTGCCCGACCCGCACCCCAGGGATGGCGCTGATGGTGTTATTCACGGGCCTTGACATCCTTGATCACCCCGTCGAACTCGCTCACGATCTCCTTAACCATCGGGGTATTGGCGGCCTGGGAGCGAATCTCCGACGGCCGGGGCCGTGGGGGGGCTTCGTTGGGGTCGGCACACACCTCCACCTTGAGGCGCATCTCGGACTGGAAGAAGGCCCGCACCCGCTTGAGCATATCCGGGAGGCTCCGGTTCACCTGTTCGGCGAGAAAGGCGCTGGGGACCGCCAGCCTTACCTCGCCTTCATCCTCTGAGAGCAGCTCGGTCTTGGCCAGGATGGCCGAGAGGGCCTGGTCATGATCCCGGGCGTAGCTCAGGAAACCCTCCCAGGAGCGCGGGGTCGAGGCCGGAGGCCGCCGGTACTTCTCGGGCGGCGAGGGCGGCTGGGGCTGGCTCAGGGGAAGGGCGGCCGTCCGGGAAGCGACCAGGCGCAGTATCTGCTGGAGATCGACCAGGTTGGGGGCCGCCACGATCCTGAGCAGGATGGTCTCCAGGGTAATCTTGGGCAGGGAGGAAAACTTGAGATCCTCTTCCGCGCGGATGAGCACACCCAATGCGCGGTGAATCTCCTCAAAGGAGCTATCACGCACGAGGTCTTGAAGGAAGGCCTTCTCCTCAAGCGGCAGGGGGATGTTCTCATAGCCGGCTTTGAGCACCATCATGTTGCGCATCTGCTCGAGGAGGGCCCGATAGAGCTGGGAGAGGTCCTGCCCATAGCGGTAGACCTGATCGATTACCGCCAGCAGGCTGGGCGCATCCCGGTTCACCAGCGCGATCAGGAGATCGTGCATAGTGGAGCGCCCTACGAGTCCGAGCATGTCCTCCACTTCTTTCACCGTGATGGCCCCATTGCCGGTGGCGGCCACATGCTCGAGCATGCCCTGGGCATCGCGCATGCCCCCGTCGGCCTGCAGGGCGATGACCATGAGGGCTTCGTCGTCGATGCGGATGCCCTCCCGGTCGGTGATGGCCTTGAGGTGCGTCACGATATCCTCCAGGGCGATGCGGCGAAAATCATAGCGCTGGCACCTGGAAAGCACGGTAGGGGGAATCTTGGACAGCTCGGTGGTGGCCAGGATGAAGATGACATGCGGCGGCGGCTCTTCCAGGGTCTTGAGCAGGGCGTTGAAGGCGCTCTTGGAGAGCATGTGCGCCTCGTCGATGATGAAGGTCTTGTAGCGCGCCACGCTGGGGGCATAGCGGGAATTCTCGATCAGGTCGCGGATATTGTCCACCCCGGTGTGCGAGGCGGCATCGATCTCGAAGACGTCCACCGCGCGCGAGGTTGTGATCTCCTCACACAGGCTGCAGCGGTTGCAGGGGGTGCCGGAGATGCCCTCGCGGCAGTTGATGGCCTTGGCCAGAATCCGCGCCACAGAGGTCTTGCCCACGCCGCGCGGCCCGGAAAACACGAAGGCGTGCGGCAGCCGTTCCATTTCGATGGCATTCTTGATGACGCGGGTCACATGCGTCTGTCCGACCACGTCCTCAAAGACCTGGGGCCTGAATTTGCGGGCAATTACCTGATAGTGCATGGGGCTATCATACCACGGAGATTGGATGGGGAATCAAGGAGAAAATCGAACAAGGGCCCTGCGAGGGGCCGGGCCTGGGCATACACATACAACGTGCTGCTTACCGCTGCTCCCTCCCGGGCCTGACGGAGTTCGCAGTGCTGTACTGCATGAGACCCGGCCCCTCCCGGGGCCCTTGATGGGTGGCGGAGAGAGAGGGATTCGAACCCTCGGTGCCGCTTTTGGCGGCACACGCGATTTCCAGTCGCGCCCCTTCGGCCACTCGGGCATCTCTCCTGAAACATTCGCCTTCTTAGGAGCACCTTAATAATATTATCCAGCACATTTATCAAGGCATTTGTTAGCCCGGCGGAAGGGTGATCGCCAGAGACCCTCCGCGTCAGGGATCGCATCATCCAGGACCTGCTTGCCTCCTTCTGCCGTCGGAATTATTAGTCTAGCCTTAAGGGTCTGCCTGCCGGGGAGACCCCCGGGGGGGGCCATGAAGATCGGAATCGTCGGCGCCGGAATGGTGGGGGCCTCCAGCGTCTTTTCCCTGGTCATGCGGGGCATCGGCCGCGAGATCGTGCTCGTGGATGTGACCCCCGAGCACGCCCGGGCCCAGGCCAACGACATCTTTCACGCCGTGCCCTTCGCGCACCCCCTGACGGTGCGCGCCGGGGCCTATGCCGATCTGGCGGGCTGCCCCGTGGTGATTCTGGCGGCCGGGGTCTCGCAGCGCCCGGGCGAAAACCGGCTCGAGCTCCTGGAGCGCAACCTGCGCGTCTTCCAGGCGGTGGTCCCACAGGTCATCTCCCACGCGCACAGCGCCCTGCTGCTCGTGGCCACCAACCCCGTGGACATCATGACCCACATCACATCCAACCTGGCTAAAGGGCTGCATGTCCCCGAACAGCGGGTGATCGGCACCGGCACCACCCTGGATACGGCCCGCTTCCGCGGGCTCCTCGGGCGCCACCTGGGCGTCGATCCCGGGCACATCCACGGCTATGTACTGGGCGAGCACGGGGACACGGAGGTGCTGGCCTGGTCGGTCGTGACCGTGGGCGGCATGCCGCTTGAGGACTTCTGCCAACGGCAGCGCATCGCCCTCGGCCCGGCCGTGAAGCAGGCCATCGACCACCAGGTGCGTAATGCCGCTTCCGAGATCATCGCCGGCAAGGGGGCCACCTGTTACGGAATCGCCAGCGCTCTGGCCAAGATCGTGGACGTGATCATCCATGATCAACGCGCCATCCTTACCGTCTGCAGCCCGCTTGAGGCCACGGACGACCTGCCCGCCGTCACGCTCTCCCTGCCCCACCTGCTGGGCGGTGAGGGGGTGATCGCGACCCTGCACCTGCCCCTGAGCCACGACGAGGAGACCCTCCTCGGCCAGAGCGCCGACATGATCGCAAAGATCCTCGCGCAACTGCCCCCGGCCTGATGGCGGCAAATCCACGCCGGATTGATCTTTCACCCCCGGCACAGGCCTTCCCCAGCCGGCCCGGGCAAGCATTGTGCTTGACGGGCGTACATGACCCACCTAACATCGCATCCCAGAGTCCGTACCGTACCCAAGGAGGACAACCATGTTCCAGATCCTGAGAGATATCACCGTGGGGCTGCTGGTCATGCTGTGCCTGCCGCTCGCACTGCGGGCGGCAGCCTGCGAGGACCTCGCATGGCACGCGCTCGAGAGCGCATCCGTCATCGCGGCATCCCGGGAGGCCTCGAGCGAACGCTATCCCAACGCCGACGTAGTGGACGTGGACAGCCATAAATGGGTCAGATACGCGCCCGACGGCACCTACGAGGAATACTACGAGAGCTACTCAAAGGTGCTCACCGAAAAGGGCCGGAGAACGATGCAGACCGTCAGCTCCACCTTCGTCATTCCCTACAACACTACCGCCTTTGAGCTGGCCGAGGTGATCAGGCCCGACGGGGAGGTGCTGGCTATCGACATCCCCCGTAATACGCGCGTGATGATCGAGCACGAGCAGATGGGGGAGAACATCTTCAACCCCAACAGCCGCGTCCTGCAGCTCACGGTCCCGAACCTCGAGCCCGGGGACCTGCTGCACTTCATCATGCACGACGTCTTCACCCGCTCGCGCACACCCGGCAACTTCAGTGATTATGTCGTCTTCGAAGGCACCAACCCCATCATGCGTTCGAGCTATACCCTCATCGGCCCGGAGTCACTCCCCATCCGCAGGGTGGCCCTCAAGTCCGAACAGCCCGGCACGGTCACCTCTCTTAGCGCCGCCTGCGGGGGGCTGACCCTGCGGCAGTGGGTGGCCCGGGATGTGCCACGGGCCTTCGAGGAGCCGGACATGCCGCCGCTCTACACCCAGGTGCAGCGTCTGCTCGTGAGCACCATGGCGCAGTGGCCGGAGGTCTCGCGCTGGTACTGGTCGCTGTGCGAGCCCCACATCAAGGCCACCACGCCCGAGATGCGCCGTCTTACCGACGAGCTCACCGACGGCCTGAGTCCCGAGGACAAGGTGCGCGCCCTCTTTCAGTGGGTCTCCCGGGAGGTGCGCTACCTCGGGCTCACCCTGGAGGAGACCGCCCCGGGCTACGAGCCGCATCCCGCCTCCCTGACCTTCGAGCAGCGCGCCGGCGTCTGCCGCGACAAGGCGGCTCTGCTGGTGGCCATGCTGCGCCAGGCCGGGCTAGAGGCCTACCCGGTGCTGATCATGAACGGCCCCCGCAAGGACCCCGAGGTGCCCCAGCCGTTCTTCAATCACGCCGTGAGCGCGGTGCGCACCAGCGAGGGCACCTACCTGCTCATGGACGCCACCGACGAGAACACGCGCGAGCTCTTTCCGGCCTACCTGAACAATCAAAGCTTCCTGGTGGCAACCCCCGAGGGCGAGGAGCTGCTCACGAGCCCGATCGAGCCTGCGGGACAAAACCTGGTGCGCATCAGTACCACCGGCACGCTCGAATCGGCCCACACCCTGAGGGCGCACTCCCTGATCACCTTCTCCGGCATCAATGACAATGCCTACCGCTCCTATTTCGCACGCGTCTCCAAGGACGAGCGCCGATCCTTCTTCGAGAGGATCGTCCAACGGGTGGCCCCCGGCGCCGAGATCGAACACATCGAACTCAGCCCCGAGAACATGCTGGACACCTCACAGCCGCTTACGGCCAGACTCGTCTTCACGGTGCACGAACCCCTCATCCGCGGGGAAGGCACCACCCTGCTGCCCGTGCCCAGCATGGGCACACAGGTGGGCATGGTCAATTTCCTGGCGGGCGAGATCGGCCTCACTCAAAGGCGCTTCCCGCTCATGACCCGCTATGCCTGCGGTGTCCAGGAAAGCGTGGACCTCGACCTGGAGGGCTATGCGGGGAGTGAGGCCGTCCTGCCCACCTTCCGGCGCATCGACACCACGGGCACGACCTGGGAGCGTGACATGTCCTATGCCGACGGTCGCCTGAAGTGCCACACGCGCTTCGAGCTCAAGCTGCCCGAATACGACCCCGGACAATACCGTGACCTGCAGCAGGCCCTGCAGACGATCGAGGCCGACAACCGCAAGATGCCCGTCTTCACGGACCACCCAGAGGACCTAGCCTCCCCGCCCGGATACCGTGCGGACGCCCTCGTGCTGGGCGAGCACATCGACTATGACCTGCACGACCCCCAGTCCTGGACCGAGACCCATCAGGTCCGCATCAAGGTCCTGAGCTATGCCGGCAAGAAACGCTACAGTGAGCTGATCGTGCCCTTCAATCCGGCCTGGGAGCGGCTCGAGCTCACCCGGGCCAGCGTCGTCACCCCCGAGGGGGAAGAGAAGATCATCAGCGCCGACGAGATCAATATCATGGACGCCCCCTGGGCGGGGACCGCCCCGCGCTATCCCGCGGGTAAGGTCCTGGTGGCGAGCTTTCCGGGGCTGAGCGAGGGCGGCACCATCGACTACACCCTGACACGCTCCACCTGGAAACGCCCGTTCTTCGCCCTCAACGGCCACTTCCTCGCTGAGGACATGCGCCGGCGCACGCGGGATTTCGAGCACACCCTGCTGGCCTGCTCCGACGGGGTCCTCCGCTACCAGGATCCGCTCCTGAGCAAGGTGATCACCCTCCGGGTCCCCCGCGGGATGGACCTGACCCTCTCCTGCAGTGAAGAGCCCCCGCTGGCCAGCGAGCGCACCCCGATCGCATACACCCGGCGCGAGGAGGGGGAGTTCATCGTGCACACCTACCGGGTACAGGGGGTGCCCCCGGTGAGACTGGAGCCTTCCCTGCCCCCGTGGCACACCTTCACCCCCATGCTCTTCGCCTCCGAGGGCAGCTGGCTGCGCTACGCCAAGGCCGTGAATGCGGCCCTGACGAGTGCGGCGGCCGATCAGGGTCAGGCCGCCGAGCGCGCCCGCACCCTGACCCTGGGGATCCGGGACGAGAGGGAGCGCCTGCGCATCATCCGCGATTATGTAGCCAAGGCCATTCGGCCGGTGGAGATCGATTTCAGCGCCCTGCCGCTCGCGTGTCTGACCCCGGCCGACGTGACACTTGCCGAGGGCTACGCCCGCGAGGCCGACCGCGCGGTACTCCTGTACGCCATGCTTAAGGCCGCGGGCTTCCGTCCCCAGTTCGTGCTGGCCTCCTGGCTGCCCACCCTGGAGCGCCTGCAGCGGCCCCTGCTGGACTTCCCCAATCCGGCCTACTTCGACCGCGTGCTCGTGCGGGTCAAGACCGCCCGCGGGGCCATCTACCTTAACGATACCGACCAGTATGCCGCCCTGGGCAGCACCCCCAGCCACGGACGCCCCGGCCTGGACCTGAGGACCGGCCGTATCCGCACCATCCGTATCAACGAGGAGAAACTGACCGACAGGGTGGACAAGGACCTGACCATCACCCTCGACGAACGCGGGAACGCCGAACTCACCTGGAGCAACACCTATTACGGCATGGAGCGGGCCGCCTTCTGCCGGCAGACGCTGGAGATGCCGCCCGAGGAACGCCGGCGACACCTGCTGGAGCTGGCCTCCTCCATCAGCAAATCGGCCCGCCCCGAGGGTGCCTACGAGACCGACTGCCTGAGCTACCCCTCCCGCGAGGCGTTCACCCTTAATATCCCGGACTTGGCCATCCTGACGGGTGACTTTGTCCACCTGGAGCTCCCCGGACTGACCACCGGCATCCAGGGGGTCCAGACCGACCGCCGCGACAACCCCCTCTACCGCCATACCCCCAGCCGGCAACGCACGCAGATCACGCTCACCCTGCCCGCGGACTGCCGCACCCTGAAGATCACCCCGCCGCCGGCGATGGACATCCCGCTCGAAGACGCCGGCGACATCCGCCTGGAGACGCGCTGCGAAGACGGTCGGGTATCCCTCACCCAGGAGGTCCGCCTCGACGAGATGGTCGTGACCCCTGAGGACTACCCGGCCCTGCTCGAGGCCCAGCGAAAGATCGCGCACCCCGGCTCCCGCACCCTGCTCCTGAAACTCCAGGCCCCGGAGTCAGGCGGGCAGAAGTAAAGCGGTTCTGCGACTGGGCTGAGCTCATAAGGAGTGGGAGGGGTTCGCGTGAAATCCGTTCGGCCGCAGAAACCCAAACAGACTTGGGCAGTCATCCCCGGGCAAGCCCTGGACCCTCAAGAATTTCGCAGGGAAGGAGAAAATGCGATCCAGAGTGATCAAAACCCGGGCCCTGCGTGCTATAGATACACCGGTAGGGTGTGGAGGGAATAATCCCCCAGGGCAAGCCTCGGGCCCCGCGTTGACGCTGCAAGCAGCGGGGAATTCGACCCTCAGCCCATTAAAAACTTAACGGTTCTCGCAAATCGCAGTGCAGCAAGGGGAGAGACCTTTTCCGCCCTGAGCGTCTTCCAGAAAAACTATGTCGAGAATGATATTCAATAGCTGGTTGATGGCTCCTGCACCCCTTTTTCAGGTGCGACGCTTTGTCTGTCCCTTTCTGCTCAAACGGAAGTAGCGATAAACACCTTGCCGTGATAAAGTCGATATAGATCAATATTCATGAGGAGGGTAGTGATCATGTGGACCTTAATGAAGGTGTATTATCGTGTCTATCAGTTCATTATGGGTGTGGGAATGTATCTTTTGCCCTGGATCGAACCCGAGGTCATCGACGGTCCGGGGAGCATCAAGAAACTGCCGGCGCTCATCAAGAAGAAAGGCTTCTCCAACGTGCTCATCGTTACCGACTCCATGCTCATGGGCCTTCACCTGCTCGATTCTCTCCTGGAGACGCTCGATTCCGAAGGGATCAGGTATTCCGTCTATGATCAGGTGCAGCCCAATCCCACCATCGACAACATCGAAGCCGCCCTGAAGATCTACAAGGAAAACGGTTGTCAGGCGATCATCGCCTTCGGCGGCGGTTCACCGATGGATTGTGCCAAGGTTGCCGCCGCCAGGGTTGCCCGCCCGGATCGTCCGGTCAGCCGGATGAGGGGTCTGTTCAAGGTCGTACTCCCCGCACCCAGGATGGGGTCGCTTTTACCCCCGACGCTTTTTGCCGTTCCGACAACCGCCGGCACGGGTTCCGAAACCACGATCGCCGCAGTTATATCGGACCCTCAGACGCATGAGAAGTATCCGATAACCGACCCGGTTCTGCGTCCGCGATACGCCGTGCTGGACCCTGAACTGACCGTCGGTCTCCCGCCTCATATCACATCGACGACCGGGATGGATGCCCTGGCGCATGCGGTTGAGTCCTATATTGGCAAATTTTATAACAATATTGATACCACGATAAAGGCCGTTATGGCGGTGGAAATAATCTTCGCCAATATCGAGAAGGCCTTCAAGGATGGCAACGACCTGGAAGCCCGCGGACAGATGCTCCTGGCGGCCCACTATGCAGGATATACCTTTACCCGGGGCGGGGTTGGTAACGTTCACACGATCGGTCATAACCTCGGGGGGATGTACGGTGTTCCCCACGGTCTGGCAATGTCGGTCATTATGCCTTATGTTCTCGAGTGGTACGGTGAAGCCGTCCACAAACCTCTGGCAGAACTGGCGGAGTTTGCCGGCGTCTCCAGGCCCGGCATGGGCCAGGCGGAAAAGGCCGGAGCCTTCATTCAGGCCATCAAAGCCCTCAACCAGAGAATGAACATCCCCACCAAATTCGACTGCATCCGGGATGAAGACATCCCTACCCTCGCCGAACGTGCCCTGCGTGAATGCAACCCGACTTACCCCGTCCCCAAGATCATGAGCAAAAAGGAATGCATGTCCATCATCAAATCTCTCAAGGCATAAAAACGAACCAGGCGGAGGTTGACGGCCGCAGACAGGCCGTCAACCTCCGCCTGGAATCACAGTCAAGGACCCCGGGCCGTGTCCGGGACCCTTCTCGTCACTGCCAGAGGTAAGCGAAGGTACCCCCAGGCGATTTGATGTTTCTCAGGGACGGCCAAGTCGAGGCTGTATCCATCACGGGCATGAACCCCAAGGCAAGCTTATGACCCTCCTCGACGCCGCCAGCGGCGGGGAATCTGACCCTCAAGCCAATCATGGGTATGAACCCCAGGGCAAGCCCTGGAACAACTCTGCCGCTGCAAGCAGCGGGGAATTTGACCCATGGCGATTAAATGTTGCCATACGGAATCATCAGAGCGTTCCCCACCAGGAACCTAACATGACCGATGACTGCTGAAGAGGACCCTTGTCTTCCGAGAGCCGGCTGATAAAGGATCTATACAAAGCCGCAAGGCCGGTGATATGATCTGCAACGTGCAGAAAGGACAGAATAATGGCTGAAGAGGAGAAGAAGCGGCGTTTCAAGCCTGATGTACGCAAGGCGCAAATCATCGAGGCTACCAAGGAACTGATCCTCGAAAACGGCCTGGCCTGGGCCTCAAGCCTCAGGATATCCAAGGCCCTTGGCATAAGCCAGGCGGCGCTGTACCACCACTTCAGCAGCAAGCGTGAAATCCTTCTGGCGACCCTCTCGTCGATCATAGACGATATCGTTACCAAGACCACCAGGTCCCGTCCCGGGGAGGAAATTCATGGGAATGAACCCCAGGGTAAGCCCGGGAAACACTATGACGCCGCCAGCGGCGGGGAATTTGACCCTCAGGACATCGAAGGCTATATCCATGAGGCCGCCCATACGTTCTACTATCTGACCATAGCCAATCCCCGGCAGTCGCGCCTGCTCGTCGAATACCTCTGTGCACCGCCCACTGAAAACATGCGTGAAGAGCTCCAGATGATCTTCTCGGGCCTGATAGATACCGCCGAAGAGATCGTGCAAAAAGGAATCGCCCAGGGACGCTTCAGAGAGGATCTGGATCTGAGCGTTATCGCCTGGATATTCATCTCCCTCGCTATCACCCTCAGTGTCGGCAGCATGTTGGAGGTGCCGAAATTCCTCTCCGAAGAGCAGGCATTGAACGCCATCGATCTCATCCTGCGGGCGATACGGCGATAAACCTCATGGCTGTGGGATAGATTCCCTGCCGCTTGCGGCGGCTCGGAGGGTCACAGCCCGCCCTGGGGTTCATCCCCATGCTTGCGCCGTGAAGCCGCTGTGGCCGTCCTTAAAAAGCCGCGGTCCGCGGCGAAACCCATCACCCGGCTTCCGGCTTACCGTCGTCCCGGTCCCCCTGCGATGCGCTGGGCTCGCCGCTCCCCTGCCCATTTTTGTTATCGAGTGATAACTTTATTGAAAACAGTGCTTGACGAATGCCTCTATCTTATTAGTATATAAGTTATTAACGCACATCCACGCCCCCGTGTATCTTCCTCCGTGAAGATGTGCCCTGTTGTGAGTTTCTTATGAAAAGAGGAGGTTGCTGATGATTGCCCTTGCCCGATGTACGCCTGAAAAAGATCATCATAGTGGATTCGGGGCCAGAGTTATAGCCACTTTTCCAGAGGTTCCGGGCTGAGTGCAACTCACCGACGACGCATGAAAAGGCTTGCCAGCGTTCAGTGAGATGCCGTGATGGGTGTCGGCGTAAAGGCGACACCCGGGCGCGTTGAAGTTGAAGAGGAGGTCTGTATGAACGGCAATTCCCGCTATGATGTGATCATCGTTGGTGCCGGTATCGGGGGGCTTACCAGTGCGAGCCTGCTTGGCAAGCAGGGTCTCAAGGTGCTGGTACTCGAGGCCCTGGACAGGGTCGGGGGCTGCTGTTCCAACTACGATTTCGGCGGCTTCCGTCCCGAGGTAGGCGCGGTGTTCGTCATCCTGAAAGACCTGTATAACAATTATTTCGAGCTCCTGGATAAGAGGATCGAGGACTATATCGATTTCAAACCCCTCGACCCGGTCTACGATATCGTGCTTGAAGGCGGCGAACGCTACCTCCTGCCCAAGGATTTCAACGCCATGGCCGAGGTGGTCCGCGCGATCAATCCCAGCGATCTTGACGGCTATCAGCGCTATTGCACAGACGTGAAGAAAATAATGGACCAGCAGAAAGCGGCATTCTCCCTTCCCATGCCACCACTGAAGGAGGTGTATCGTCTGAAAACGGCCCTGCGCATGCTGTTCTCGAGACAGATGCTGCCCGCCATGCCGGTCATCTCGCGGATGGCCTCCCGCACCATGGACACAGTCATCAAGAGCTATTTCACAGACGCACGGCTGCAACTCATCTTCGGCTGGGAAAATCTGTATGCCGCCCTGCCGGTGCACCGCGCCAACGGAATGTTCGCGCTGATGACCTATCTCGGACATGAAGGCTACTACTACCCCAAGGGAGGCATGATCGCCATTCCTCAGGCCATGCAGCGTATCAGCGAAGAGTTCGGGGTGGAGCTGCGCCTCAATGCCCCGGTCAAGCGCATTCTCATGAAAAACGGGAAGGCGTCCGGGGTTGAGATGAACAGCGGCGAGGTGCTTGAATCAAAGGCCGTGATATCCAACGCCCATTCACGTGTGACCTATCTCAATCTCGTCGGAGCCGACAACCTGCCGTCCTGGGCGGTAAAGACTGTACGGCGTCAGCCCTGTTCCATCCCGGCCCCGACCTTTTACCTCAACCTGAAGGAGAAGCTCAACGCCCAGGCGCACTTCACCATCCTCCTCAATCAGCGCCGGAAATTCGACGATCTCTGGTGGGAGTTCTATGACCGCGGCCTGCTCTATCGGCCCGATGACGGCCCGATGATGGTCTCGCTGCCGAGCTTCGACGATGAGAATCTGGCGCCCAGGGGCAAGGATGCCCTGTCCGCCATCTATATCGCGCCCTATCGGCTCAAGTATTACAACTGGGACGATATCGCCCAGGACTGGGCCTGGGAACTGGCGTATTCCCTTGAGCGCAGAGCCTTTCCGGGGCTGACCTCCAAGATCGAGTCCATCGAATCCGTGCCGCCCACCCGCCTGGAACGGACCCTGAACGTGCCTGAGGGCGCCTTCTTCGGTCTGGAGATGAATGGCCCCAATATGGGGCCCTTCCGGCCGCATTATCGTTCCCGGCTGGTGGACAACCTCTATCTGACCGGGCAGTGCACCAATCCGGGCGGCGGTGTTCCCCTGGTCATGATCAGTGGAATTCTCACGTCGAGCATCCTCCTCAATGATTGGAACAGGATTTAATCACTCTGGGTCGAATTCCCCCGCTCCTTGCGGCGGCAAGGAGGGGGGGAAGCTCGCCCCAGGGTTCATGCCCATAATCTGAAGGGAGAAAGGTTCTTAACGCTGCGAGAGGTCTTGGGGTTGAATGATGCAAGAAAATGAGGTTGCGGGGATCTCGGATCCCTTTGCACCAATCTACAGAAAGGAGGATGTGTATGTCTGTTGAGGTGGCACGCAATACGCTCATGCAGGATCTGATAAGTATTGTCGGGATTGAGGATGTCGTCATCGGCCCGCCTGCCCTGGACGTCTATGCCCAGGCAGCGGGGAGAACCGCGGACCTCATCCGGGTCACGCCCAGGACGGTCGAGGATGCGGCCGCCATTGTCATCACGGCCCGTGAGTATGGTCAGAAGGTCTTCTCCGTACGGGGCATGCAGTTCCCGGACGCCCTCGAAGGCCAAAGCGGCATCCTGATCGACCCGGTCAACCTGAACCAGATCAAGAAGATCGACAGCCGCAACCTCATGGCCCATATCGGGGCGGGGGTCACCTTCGAGCAACTCGAAAAGGAACTGGCCCAGAAGGATCTCGGCCTCCTCATGCCCGGAAGCGCCGAGAGCCCCTATGTGGTGCGTTCATATCTCGAACGCGATTGTCTGGTTGGGTCGGTAACCTTCCGGCAACCCAACCTCTCCGTCTTCCACGCCATCTTGCCCAGCGGCAAGAAATGGGTCAGCGGCACCCAGCAGCTGGTCGTGGACGGCGCGAATTTCCGCGAAGACGGGGGGCCACAGATATCACCCATCTTTGGCGGGTCCGAGGATATCTTCGGAATCCCGGTATTCGGGATCGTCTATATCTATCCCCGTAAGCAAGAGCGCCAGGTGTTCGCCTACGGCTTCAAGCGACTCGAGGATGCCATCGAGTTCACCTGCACGGTCAGCCGCAACGAGCACTGCTTCGAGATCGCCGGCGGCGATAAAACGTGGTGGTCTTCCATTGCCGGCCAGCCCCTGGATCTGCCGCAGTGGACCGTGCTCATGTCGCTTGAGCAGCACCAGAAACTGGTGGCCAATCAGGCCACCCAGGTGGCCGCCCTGGCCAAGAAATTCGGCGCCAAGACGCTCGACAAGGAGCGTACCGCCACCCTGGGCCTGACCCTGCGCCGCCCCTGGTATCTCACGGACCGCACGCAGGCCGGGGGACACATCGAGGCCGTCAGGTGCTACGCCCTGACCAAAAAGGTTGCCGCCCTCTTCGAGGCCGCCGGCGAAGCCTTGCAGGACCTGCCCCTCGGCAGGGGCTTCATCCCGGTGTATTTCGGTTCGTCGTTCTTCTGCGAATGCGATATCCACCATGCCCGGGAAGATATGGCCACGGCCAAGGAACTCAGGCTCAATGCCTATGCCAAGGTACTGGAACAGCGGGCCCTGATCGATAGGGGCAGCGGCGCCCTGGCCCAGATGGTTTACGGGCAGACCAACCCGGTTACGCTCACCCTGGTGAAAAACTTCAAACGCATGCTGGATCCGGACAACCTGCTCAATCCCGGGCAGTTCATGGAGGGGATATCATGAAGGACAATCTGACCAAAACCCGCGAGATCCTGGCACAGTACCGTGAGGACTATGCCCTGTGCAGCAAGTGCAAGATCTGTCATGGCAACCATGTCCAGGAAGTCAACCACGCCCGGTTTTTCCGCAACTGCCCCTCCGGATCCCATTTCCGCTTCGAGGCGTATTACGCATCGGGCAGAATGGAGCTGGCGCGGGCGCTCTGTCTCAAAGAGCTCCAGGTCACGCCGGAATACAAGCATGCCCTCTATACCTGCATGCAATGCGGCAGCTGTCAGGAACAGTGCTACCCGGTCAAGCAGCTCTTCCCCTTGCGCGTGATCGAGCTCCTGCGGGAAAAGGGTGTGGCCGAGGGCTGGGGCCTGCTGCCCGAACATGCACCCATCCTCAAGAACCTTGAAGAACACGATAATTTCCTGGGCAAACCCCAGGCCGAACGCAACCATCTGATCGCCGAACTCGGCGTCAAGGACGCCGCAAAAGAACGATGCAGGACCCTGCTCTTCATTGGCTGCCATTACAGCTTCAAGCCCGAGCTGCAGCAGGCCCTCACCAGTGCCGTACGCCTGCTGCAGAAATCCGGGGCCGATGTCGGCATCCTTGGCGCACAGGAACTCTGCTGCGGCGCGCCGCTCCTGGAGCTGGGCGACCGTGATTTCTTCGAGGCCTTTGCCGCGGAGAACATCAGGCGCATCGATGCCACCGGGGCCGAGACCGTCATAACCCTGTGCGCCCACTGCGCGGCGGTGTTCGCCGAGGAGTATGCCCCCTTCATGAGGACCAAGCCGCAGCACATCACGCAGGTCATCAGCAACGCCCTGGGAAATGGGGCCCTCAAGGCCGCCAGGGCCGCCAGGAAAACGGTGGCCTGGCATGATCCCTGCCGCCTGGGGCGCCGGCTCAAGGTCTACGACGAGCCGCGCGCCATCCTGGATGCCATCCCCGGACTGAAACGGGTCGAGCTCGAACGCAGCCGGGCCAACACCCTGTGCTGCGGAAACGGCGGCATGGCGGCGGCGGCCTACCCCGAATTCGCCCTGGATGTCGCCCAGGAGCGGGTATATGAGGCCGAATTCGCGGGGGTGGATCAAATCGTGACGGCCTGTCCCTGGTGCGAGGAGATGCTCCTCAAAGGCGTACAGGGCCGCAGTTCCAAGATCCAGGTCGAAAACATCTTGACGCTGCTGGATGAGAGCGTGGGAGGTTAGGAAGATGAAAAGACCCCAAGCACTGCCCAAGAGTATCTACCTTGAGGACATGGACAACCGGCGCGTGATCAGGCGCCCCAAACAGATGGAGACCGATCCCACCCACAACCTGCCCGAGAATCTGGAAAAGGCCGTGAGCCTGCTCAGGGCCGCCCTGGGCGACAAATGGGTCTCGTGCGACGATGCCATAACCGCCGGCTACGCCAGGGACCAGGGCTTCAAACACTGCATGTACCCCGATATCGTGGCCCTGCCCGGCAGCACCGAGGAGGTCGCCCAGGTCTTCCAGATCGCCAACGAGTGCCTGGTTGACGTCATGCCCTACGGCACGGGCTGCAACACCGTGGGACTCACCATCCCGCTCTTCGGCGGCATCATCCTGGACGGCCGGCGCATGGACAAGATCCTGGAGATCGACAGGGACCATCTCTACGCCAGGATCCAGCCCGGGGTGAACTACTGCATGCTCCAGGCCGAGGCCCAGAAGCGGGGCATGCGCGTGGCCAACCCCTCGGCCCCGGCCACGGTCTCGGTGGTCTCCAATCACCTGTTCTGCAACATCAACACCATGGCCTCCAAGTTCGGCTTCGGCATGGACAACGTCATCGAGGCCCAGGTCGTGCTGCCAACAGGCGAGATTCTGGAGGTGGGTCCGCGCGCCCACGGCATGGACCCGGCGCAGGTATCCGGCTTCGGACCGGACATGGCCAACCTGCTCCGTTACGCGGTCGGTACCCTGGGCTACGTGACCGAGATGACCATCCGGCTGTACAGTACACCGGAAGTCGACCTCGAGTTCTACCCGGCCTATCCGGACGACGATCTCACGGACCTGATCGAGGCCCTTTACCGCCTGGCACACGACAACCAGACCCTGGAGCTCGCCCATCTGCAGAACACCTTCTACGGCATCTTCATGGGCAGCAACAACAAGGAGACCGAGGCCTTCGTGGATGCCGTGCCGCGCAACAACATCATGGCGCATTTCGGCGGCGTCACCGAGGAGGAGGCCCGCATCAAGGTGGAGCACGCCCAGGAAATGGTCCAGGATGTCAGTGAGAAATTCTTCTTCATCGACCCGCAGATGATGCGGGAGATGGTGGGAGACAAGATCCATCTGGATCGCTGGAACAAGTACTTCCGCGAGACGGTGCGGGTCCAGCGCGTGCGCGGCAGCTTTATCATCGGCGCCCTGGTCAACAATCTGGAAAACTTCTACGAGGTCGAAAAGAGCATGCGCGAGGGGGTCACCAACCAGATCGGCACCACGCACGGGATCTTCCGTCCGGACGACGCCAGCGCCTACTTCCAGCCCTACCACATGGGACGCATGGCCTACCTGGAATTCGACCTGTACACCAACCAGGACGACAAGGACGATTTTCTGCGGGCCTATATGGGCTTCTTCCGCGCCATCGGCGTGTCCCTGAGCAAGGGCACCATCATGGCCCATGGCGTGACCAGCCTGATCAAGGGCTGGCCCGGCCTGGATCTGATGCTGCCGCTGGCCCAGCCGGAATTGGACAACCTCATGAGTATGAACATCGCCCTGAAGCAGACCGTGGATCCCAACAACATCTGCAATCGCCGCTGGGAATACGATACCGGTCTGGGCAAGAAACGCACCCTGTTCTAGGGTCTGCCGGGGAAGAGTTGAAATGACGGGTGAGATCTTTGAAGGAACTCGACGAGAAGGCAGGGAAACGCAGACTTCGGCGATGAGCCTGATCAAAAAAGGAGGTAACGGATGAGCGCGCTAGCGGAGAAGATAGGAGCCTTGGCCGGTAAGCTGGCCAGTTACGAAGGGGTGATTTCCGGCATGTTGTCCACCCTGGATGCCAGGGTCGTGGGCGATGCGGTCAATAGGAACGGGAATTTCATGGGGCAGGTGATCCGCGATCTCGACCCCAGGGTCCTGGCTGAGGCGATCAACAACAACCCCACCTTCATGACCATCCTCTTGAGGGAGCTTGATCCCGCATTGGTGGCCTCGGCCCTGAACAAGAATACCGGTTTCATGACCTCGCTGATCGCGGCACTGCACCCCAATGTTTTCACCGATTCCGCAGGCGTGCTGATCAGTAAGATGAAAAACAATATCTTCCCGGTCACGAAGGGGGCAGAGCATTAACCACCAGGTACCCTCCATCGGCCGTCGCCCTGGTCAAGGAGAGGCATCCCGCATGCGCGGGGTGGCGGCCGATGTGGTCTTTGTGCAAAGGCTGTGCCTTTTCTGCTGATCAACGCATGTGCATGCACCCCGGGGCAGGCCCGGGACCATCCCTGCCACGCACAGCGGCAGGCGACATGGCCCGCAGCGATAACCCCCGACTCTTTCATAAGGGCCTGATCCTCTGCGGTACGATCAGCGGATTCATGGACCCCTTCGCCTGGTTCGGGATCCTGGGGGGAATATTGTCAGGCAAAGTCGCGGCCATGGCCGTGTATGATCCGCAAAGCGCCCGGCGCGAGTTCGCGCGCTTCAACAGAAACTTCAGGATGATCCATTTCAACTAGCGCCACCTCGTAACCAGAATCAGACCTCAGGTGAACCTCTTTGAGAAGACGATCAGGATGATCGGCCCTCGCCGGCTTGACCGCATCATATCCAAGCTCGTGACCGACGGCAGCAATAAGTCTGTCTCCTTCCCGTACCTGGTGACCAGGTCAAATGTGCAGAACCTCAGGAAGGACGCCCTGGCGGCAAGGTCTGTCTGACACGCCGCCATCATCTGCTCTCCGGCCGATTGCAGTCATCAGTCACGTCATGCGGAAATGTGGCATTGCTCCTGTCGCCACTCTCGGCAAGCCTTTACGGGAGGACAGGTCCGTGCACTCCACGGTCGTCGTCCCGAAGGCCTGCCGATCCGACAAGCTGCAGCTCCATGCCAACACTCATTGTAACTCCACACAAGATCCTTGACATCGGTCCGACCGTCAGGTACACAATCTATAACTTGTATATATACAAGTTATGCAGGTGAACGCAGGCCCTTTCCACTTTTACGACAAGCGCATTCCACCGGTTTCCGGTCAGCGACCAGGATACCGTGGAATGCGGCCACCATTTCCCGTGCCGGGGTTCGTGGTTCTCCCCCTGTAGATGTAACCGCGGCACATGGAGAAAGGGTAGAATAAAAAATATATTCTCAAAGGAGTATGGACGATGAAAGCATTGATTATGGGCGGTGGGATGTCGGGCCTGGCGACAGCGGTTAATCTCCTGGAGCAGGGTATCGCGGTGGAAATCATCGAGGCGGACGAGATCTTCGGCGGGCGCGCCAATTCGTGGCTGGATGAGGACGGGGACATGATCGACAATGCCCTGCATGTCTTCTTTCCCTACTATGTCAATCTCATGAACTTCTTCAAAAAGATGAACATCGAGAAGAACCTGAACTGGAAGAACTCGGAATTCTATTTCGCCCAGGAAAACGGCAAGATGGCGGTCATGGGTTCCCAAGATCTACCAGCGCCCCTGCACGCGATCGGTGGAGGATTGTCTCTGCTGAAGAACTACCAGGGCGTCCCCAAATGGAAAATGCTCCTCGGGATGCTGTCCTTTGGCACCATCCTGATGAAATCCAAGCAGGAGATGGACAAGCTGGATGATATGTCCTGGGGTGAGTGGTGCATCCGGCACGCCCCCAAGGGCGCCATCAAGTTCTTCGATCCGGCCGCGCACGGTTTGACCTTTACCGAACCTTACGCGCTCTCGGCCAAGGTCATGGGCAACTGGGCCGCCAAGGTAGGGGCCGGGTACGAGTATGCCCGCCTGGCCTTTGCCAACGGCGGCCTGGGCGAGATCTGGGTCGGCAGCTGCCTGGACTACATCAAGCGCAAGGGCGGCACGTTCGAGACCAGGAAGGCCGTGACGGCCATCCATGTGGAGGACGGCCGGATCAACGAGGTCATCGTCAACAACGAGGAGATACGCACAGCCGATATCTATGTCTCGGCTATGAGCCCCTATGCACTACGCAAGCTCATCCCCGAGGCGAGCTTTTCGCACTCCTACTTTCAGGATCTGTGCTACTTCGAAAACTCGCCCTCTTTGTCCATCCAGATCTGGTTCGACAGAAAGCTCACCGACGTGGACGTGACCTTCTTCTCGAACGACTGCATCTTCAACACCTATGCGGACCTGTCGAATGTTCTTCCGCATATCTTCACGGGCGGCAGTATGTTCGAGATGGTCATCTCGCCGGCGGATGCCGTGCGCCACCTGCCGGATGAGATTATCTACGAAAAAAGCATCACCGACCTCAAACGGCTCTTCCCGGCAGCGCGGGAGGCCATTGTCAAGAAATACAAGGTGGTGCGTGAGCGCCAGGGCGTGTACCGCCCCTTCCCCGGCATGGAAAAGCATCGGCCCTACCAGCGTTCGCCTTATGCCAACTTCTACCTCACCGGCGATTGGACTAAGACGCATGTCAGCTCCGGCGGAATGGAGGCGGCCATCTGGACCGCAAACCACTGTGCGGAACTGATCGTGCAAGACAGGCTCAAGAAATCCGTCAAGCTCACCACCGAGTTCGAGCCAGATCCTGGATTGTATCCGCTACTGAAGACCGCGCTGCCGGGCGTCTTGATCGCTCTGACGGTCGCGGGAATCAGGATCGTGAAACTACTCAGGGCATCGCGGTAGCATACATCGACACCCTCCCTTCCCCCTCCCCAGGGAGGGGGATCAATCTCTCATACCCTTCTCTGATCTGGAGCACCAGAGCACCGATCGACAGGAGAAGGATCGATTATCAGCGCGCCGATAAGATCGTCCTCGGAGTGGGGAATCCATACGCTGAGCGGGTTGAGCATTTCAAGAAAGGCCGGATCGTTCGTCAGGGGACGATGCACGGCGTGTCACCAGGCGCCATTGATCGGATGAGAAGAGGCCCCTTGAAGCGGCCGGATCGTTCGGCAGGGCCCGGCAATATGGTGCGCTACCACAGGTCCGCGCTGGTGGCACCTGTTCTGGCGGCAACCGCAAAAGGCCTGCGCGTCTTGACAAGCCCCCCTGTTGCGATAGACTATCTTGAAGGTAATAATTTGAATTTAATGATTCGAGAATCGTATATTGCAATGTTTCTCAAGGAGGGAACATGGATCGTACAGGGCACTCTATTGTATCGGGCATGGTGAAACTCAATGTGGTGATCGAGGGGGAGGGGCCGGCCGTGCTGCTGCTGCACGGTTTTCCGGATTCAGCCCGCCTGTGGCGCAACCAGATCCCGGCGCTTTCCGCAGCCGGCTACCGGGTAATCGCACCCGACCTGCGGGGGTTCGGGGAATCGGATGCCCCGGAAGGCAAGGGACACTACGACCTCGACACCATCGTGCGCGACATCGAGGTTGTGCTGAATGAAACCAGGACAGACCGCTGCGCCCTCGTCGGGCATGACTGGGGGGCGATTGCGGGATGGGCCTTTGCGATTGCCCATCCCGAGCGTGTGGAGCGCTATGCGGCCCTTTCGGTGGGCCACCCACGGGCCTACCGGCAGGCCGGACTGGAGCAAATGCTGCGCGCCTGGTACGCGGTGACCTTCCAGGTGCCGGGCCTGACCGAGCGGCTCGCCCCGGCCAACGACTGGTCCCTCCTGCGCCGTCTCGCCCGCAATCATCCCGAGACCGAGTACTGGATTGCGGATATGGCGCGACCCGGCCGCCTGACAGCCGGGCTGAACTGGTACCGGGCCAACCTCAGGCGCATGCTTGCAGCCGATTTCGCTGCGGTCAGTGTGCCGGTACTGGGGATCTGGAGCACCGGCGACCTCTTTCTGACCGAGCGGCAGATGACCGGCAGCGCGGCCTGGGTCGAGGCCCTCTGGCGCTATGAACGCATCGAGGGCACCAGCCACTGGATCCCCCTGGATGCCCCTCAGCGTCTGAACGAACTGCTGCTGGATTTCCTGAAATAATACAACCCGCGGTCTATCCCGACGGGATCGGTCGCGGTCAGGACGGCACGCTTGTTTGCCTGGGGTCGGGAACTGACCTCAAGAACCTCCCGACAAGCCGAGACCATCCTCGAGGCGGCAATCGATGGTAAATGTGCCCCATCGTGCAGTCTGCTTACTGGGGCCGAGACGTGGCATATTGAAATCATGGCGGAGAGGGTGGGATTCGAACCCACGGTCCCCGGTTAAGGGGACAGCCGATTTCGAGTCGGCCCCGTTATGACCACTTCGGTACCTCTCCGCAGCGCTTTGCCTGAAAAAACGTCGTCAGAAGCCCGGCGGCCTCCTCGGCCAGCATCCCGCCCAGCACCTCGGGCCGGTGATTGAGCCCCAGCTCGAAGGCCCTCAGACAGGATTCCACGGCCCCGTAGCGCGCATCGCGGGCGCCGTAGACCAGCCGGCGTACGCGCGCCTGCACAATGGCCCCCGCACACATGAGGCAGGGCTCCAGGGTCACATACAGGCTCGCCTGGGGCAGGCGGTAGTTGCCGATCTCCCGGCAGGCCTGCCGCAGCACCACCACCTCGGCATGCGCCGTGGGGTCGGCCTCCGCGATCACGCGGTTGTGTCCGCGAAAGATCCGGTCTTCCGTCACGAGCACGGCCCCCACGGGAACCTCGCCCATCCGGGCCGCCTTGTGCGCCTCTTCCAACGCCATCTTCATCAAAGAGCGCTCATGCACTTCACGCATCTATCACCATGGGAGAAGTTAGTCAAGGCTCGGGGAATAGACCCGGATGGTCCCCAGGACCTTTACCGGGCGGCGCCCCTCGCCCTCGAGCCGGGAGACCAGCCCTGCCCCCTGGGGGCCGCTGGCGTCGATGGCCGCCCAGGCATCTTCAGGGAGGACGGAATCGGGGAGCACAGGTGAAACGCCCGCATAGTAGGCGATGCGGGGCCGGTTGGTGACAACAACCGCGGGCAGACCGTCCTGCTGTCGGATCCACTCCCCGGCCTGTCTGCGGTCCAGATAGGCAGGATCGGGCGGGCGGAAGGCCTGCACCCCCCACAGGATCAGACAGGACATCAGCACGGCCCACCCCAGCGCCTGCAGGCCTCTTCCCCGGCGATCAAGCAGGCCCTGGACGAAGATGGCCGCGGCCGGGTAGAGCCAGACGATCGGCGCCAGGATATAGCGGTCCGAGGTCCAGCCCATGAAGAGGGTGACGCCCAGGAAGAAGGCCAGCACGGCTATTGCGTGCGCGCGGTAGCATCCCGCGGCAGGCCGGCCCAGGCCAAGCAGGGCGCAGAGGATAAGCGCGGGGTTGCCGGTGACAAAAAAGCCCCCGATGACGTCCACGGCCCCCTTCAGCAGCCCGTCCAGGCCCGGGAAAAGCGCCAGGTAGGTGAAGATGGCGAAGCCCTTACGGTGGAAGAGGCCCCACTGGGGGAAGCAGACGATTACGAGGATGGCGGCCACAGCCGGGGCGCACACCACCAGAAACCGCATCAACCGTCCCTGGCGCGTGTGGAAGACCCAGACAATGAGCCAGGCGGCGATGAACAGCAGCGCCGTGGTACGCACGAGAACCCCGAGGAGCAGCAAGACCACACCTAAGGCAAGTGCGCCCCGCCCTCTGCGTCCCTGCTCCTGCATTGAGGCAAGGATGAGGTAATTGCCCCAGATCACCAGGGCCAGGAAGGGCCCCTCCTTCAGGCAGTCCACCGCGCGGGAGACGAGTTCGGGGTTGGTGATGAGAAAGATCGCCGCCAAAAGCGCCGCCGAGCGACCGGAGGAAAGGCGTTGCGTAACCCGAAAGAGGCCGATAGCGGCCAGCACGAAGCTGGCCGCCGCTATGAGACGCCCCGCCAGCTCGGGGGGGATACCGCTGACATGGCTCAGAAGGGCCATGAGCAGCGGGAAGAGCGGCAATTGGGGCCGGGCCAGGGCCTCGGCGAAGCGGCCCTGGGCGAAGAGCACGGCCGTGGGCACGTACTGGAAGGCCCCGTCCATGGAGATGATGTCGAAGTTCAGCCAGGCCGGCACGAGCGCCGCACAGGCCAGCAGCGGTACGAGCCACATCGGGGTGGCACGGCCACCGCGCGCAGCAGGTATCCCTGAATATCCCCTCATACGACCTCGCCTGCCCCGAGGGACAGCCCCCCTTATCCTTGGTATGAACCCCGGGTAAGCCTAAAGCCCCTGCTTTCCGCCGCAAGCGGCGGGGATTTCGACCCTCAGGCCATTAAAGGGCCCATATCACAGATGGCTGCCTGAAATCATGCCCCTTTTTACTGGCCCTGCCCCTGCCTCGCTCCCAGCCGGTGTGTGCCACATGGGATACGGGCCTCTCCTCACCTTTATAGTGCTTCCCCCAGGGCAGGGATCATGTTTAAGGTCCGGAAGCATGCGCGAACCCCAAGGCACGCCCTGGTGGACCCTCCGTGACGTCCGCAAGCGGCAAGCGAATGCGACCCGCGATGAAACCTCCTCGCGGGACAGACAGGGGATCAAAGGCTGACGCATGACCGCCGCCATCACCTTCCTCCCCGGGTGTGCAGGACACAGCAACTCAAGGCCCGATGTCTCCTTCACAGCCCATGCGCCCGCCCTGAGGGCGGGGGGGCAGTCGGGAAGAGGCCAGTTCGTCGTAGCGCGAGCGGAAATGCGCCAGGCGATCCTTGAGCGTATCGCGCTGCAGGCGCCAGGCGTGGGTGGGTTTGCCGCCCAGTACCTCTGCGAGAACAGAGTCGCCGGTGGCGCGGGAGAAGTGCGAGAGGTCCATGTAGCGGGCATCATCCATGGTCAGCCCGGTAAAGCCCGAGAAGTCCCAGATGGTGGCGCCCCCTTCCACGAGCCCGGCCAGCCAGTCCTGGTAGTCTTGGGGGTCGCAGGTGAGCAGGAGCAGGTGGTGACAGGGGTTGATCAGGCAGGAGGCCTCGATCCCGTTTGTCTTCAAGAGCCTGATGGTCGCGCGGAAGGCCTCCATCTGCCCTGGACGAAAGCGCGCCTCCATCCGGGGCAGCGTCACGTTCTCCGGCAGCAGCCCTCCCCGCCTCTGAGGGGGGGTGCGCCCCTGGCCGGGAAAGATATCCCGCCCGCGCTGGCGGTCGAAGAAATAGCTGACCCTGTCGCTGAACAGGTTCGCGCGTATGACCTTGCGGATGACCCGCGGCTGGAAGGCCAGGTAGCGCGCATAGAACCTGAGTGAGGTCTCTCCCGACACCAGGTAGTGCTCCTGGCGCAGGAGGTCGTAGGGGTCGATTGCGGGGGAGGCGAACATGAAGTCGTAATCGAGGCAGACAAAGGCCCGCTTTAAGGGGTAGCCCTCGCGGATAAGCCACTGCAGCTTTAAGAATACCCCTTCCATGCTCTCGCCCGGTACCCAGAAGTTGAAGGCCTCCCCGCCGGTCAGCCGCGTCAGGACATCCTCGTCATAGGCCTGGGCGCGCGAGGTGCCGAAGACGATCGTAGCGTAGGAGCGCTGCCCCCTGAGGTGCTCGGTCTTGAGGAAACGCGAGTTGACCTCGAAATTCTTGCGGTTGAAGTCGGTCAGGCCGAAGACCTGGTAGGGATCGATGAGGACATTGGCGGCCAGGTTGATCACGAACCCGATCACGATGATGCCCAGGACAAGCCGCCAGTAGGAACGCTGCATCCGGTCTCCCGCCTAGAACTGGAAGTAGAGAAACTCGCTGGCGTGCGTACACGACAGCAGGGTAAAGAGCCCCAGAACCCCGATGAAGACCGCCCAGGCCCGGGTGGGCCCCCATTGCAGCCGGCCGGCCGCGGCCCTGGCCACCACCTCCGGATAGGTCGCCAGGGCGGGGCGGAAGCGCTGCAGGAGCTCGTAGGTGTTGGGAAGGCCCCAGGTGATAAGCGAGGCCACCAGCAGGATGCGCACAGGTTCCGCCCCGGCGCTCAGAGGCCCGGGGGCGAACCCGTTAAGGCCGGCCATGGCCTCCAGCATGCCGAGCGCGGCCGGGAAGGACTCCGCCCGGAAAAAGACCCAGGCAATACTCACCGCCAGGAAGGTGATTCCGCAGCTCAGCACCTGCCGCAGGCGGCTCGAACTCTCCCCGGCCTTTCCCAGACGCTGCATGAACGCGCGCCAGAGGTTGTTGAGAGCCAGGAAGACCCCGTGCAGAAGGCCCCAGAAGACAAAGGTCCAGCCCGCGCCATGCCACAGCCCGCCCAGGAGCATGGTGAGCATGAGGTTGAGGTAGCGCCGCGGCGCCCCCTTGCGCCCGCCTCCCAGCGGGATGTAGAGGTAGTCCCGCAGGAAACGCGAGAGGGTCATGTGCCAGCGCCGCCAGAAGTCGATGATGCTGACCGCCTTGTAGGGCGAGAAGAAATTGAGCGGCAGGGTGATGCCGAACATGAGCGCCAGGCCGATGGCCATGTCGGAATAGCCCGAAAAGTCGAAGTAGAGCTGGAAGGTGTAGGCCAGGGTCCCGACCCAGGCCTCCGGGAAGGAGAGCGCGCCCCTTAAGAGCGCGGCATCGAAGACCGGGGTGGCATAGCGGGCACACTCGTCGGCAATGAGCACCTTCTTGGCCAGCCCGATCACGAAGGCGCTCAGCCCCAGGGCGAAATGTGCGTGGGAGAAGCGCCGGCGGGTGCGATCCAGGAACTGGGGCATCATCTCGCGGTGGTGCACGATGGGCCCGGCGATGAGCTGGGGGAAGAAGCTCACGAAGAGGGCGTAGTGCAGGAAGTCGTACTCGCGGGTGCGCCCGCGAAAGGCATCCACGAGGTAGGTGATCTGCTGAAAGGTGAAAAAAGAGATCGCCAGCGGCAGCACGATGCTGCCCGGATCGAAACCGGTCCCGGCCAACAGATTGAGCGTGTCCACGAAGAAGTTGGCGTACTTGAAATACCCCAGCAGCCCCAGATTGACGGCGATGCCGCCGATCAGAGCGGCCCGCGAGGGGCAGCGCGCCAGCCAGCGGCCCACCAGGAAATTGAAGGCCATCGAGAACAGCAGCAGCACCAGGTAGACGGGGTTCCACCACGCGTAGAAGCCAAGTGAGGCCAACGTCAGCCAAGCGATTGCCAGGCGTACATAGCCGCGCCCATCGAGCAGGTGGAAAACGACAAGCGTCAGCGGCAGAAACGCCAGCAGGAAGACATACGAATTGAACAGCATCCCCTGTCCCGTCAGCCGGACGCGCCCGGAGACACCGGCAGGCCTGCATCAAGCAGGACCTGCCAGATGCGCCCGGCGGCCCGGCCGTCCCACAGGGGCGGCACGCACCCCTTGCGGGAATTCCCCGCCAGGGCCTTGCGGCAGGCCTCTATGATGCCCTCGCGGCGGTTGCCGGCCAGGACATTGGTGCCCAGCGTGAGGGTGATGGGCCGCTCGGTGTTCTCCCTCAGGGTGACGCAGGGGATCCCCAGGGCCGTGGTCTCCTCCTGCAGCCCGCCGCTGTCGGTCAGCACCAGACGGGCATCCTTCCAGAAGAAAAGCGCCTCGGTAAATCCCAAAGGCGGCAGCTGCACGATCTTGGGAGAGAGGCGCAGCTCGAAGGCCTCCAGCATCTTGCGGGTGCGCGGGTGCACGGGGAACACGATGGGGTGTTCGCGGGCGATCTCGCCTAAGGCCTCGACGATGCCGGCGAGGATCCCAGGATCGTCGACGTTCGAGGGACGGTGCAGGGTCAGGAAAATATAGTCCTCCAGCCCCTGTTTGATCCCGTAAGACGGCAGGTGCTCCCCGCCATCCTTTTCGAGCCTGGCCTTCTGGAAGAGGAGGTTGTCGATCATCACGTTGCCGACGAGGTGGATGCGCGCGTCGGGCACGCCCTCGCTGACGAGATTGGCCTGTCCGCTCTCCTCGGTAACGAAATAGAAGTCCGTGATGGCGTCGGTGACCAGGCGGTTGATCTCCTCGGGCATGCGGCGGTCGAAACTTCTCAGCCCCGCCTCCACATGCGCCACCTTGATGTGAAGCTTCTTGGCCACGATGCTGCAGGCCAGAGTCGAATTCACGTCGCCCACCACCATGACCAGGTCGGGGTGCTCCGTGAGACACACCTCCTCGAAGGCCACCATGATCCTGGCCGTCTGAGCGGCGTGCGTGCCCGAACCGGCGTTGAGAAAATGGTGCGGAGAGGCGATGGCCAGATCGTCGAAAAAGGACTGCGACATCTCGCGGTCATAGTGCTGCCCGGTATGCACGATGCGGCAGTCGACACGTGAAAATTTCAGCGCCTCGCGGTAGATGGGCGCGATTTTCATGAAATTGGGCCGGGCCCCGGCCACCAGCAGCACCTTCAGTCTTCCCTGCTCAGCCTGCATACACATTGCTCCTTTGCTTGACCTCTCCCCTCATGTACTCCGCCATCACGACATAACACCCTGCCTATCGGCACGCAACAATTCCTGCTGAAAAACCGGATTAGCGATCATAGGTATGAACCCCAGGGCAAGCTTAAGGCTCCTGCTTGCCGCCGCAGACGGCGGGGAATGCGTCCCTCAGGCCAATCACGGGTATGAACCTCCGGGCACTCTGCCCCGGGTGCACCCCGTGGGGGGCCGGCGGGGGAGATGCCGACCGCCCGAGCCTTCCCCGGCACCGGATACCGGGCAAGGTCTTACTTGAGGGAGACAGCCGACATGGGCCTGTGCCCCTCAATAGGCCCCCTCGCGTTTGAGCACCGCGCCGAAGGTGCGGATGAGGATCTCGATATCGAGCCACAGTGACCAGTTCTTGGCGTAGTACTCGTCCAGCAGCACGCGCTCGTCATAATCGATGTCGTTGCGGCCCGAGACCTGCCACAACCCGGTGATGCCCGGGGTGACCTTGAAGAAATAGCGCGACTTGTCGCCGTACTTTTCCACCTCGTCGGCCACAATGGGCCGAGGCCCCACCAGGCTCATCTCGCCCCGGATCACGTTGAAGAGCTGCGGCAGCTCATCCAGGCTGGTGCGCCTTAGAAAATTACCGATCCTGGTGATGCGCGGGTCGTCCTTGAGCTTGAATTCACGCTCCCACTCGGCGCGCGCCTTGGGGTCGGATGCCAGGAGATCCTCGAGCACCGCCTGGGCGTTGGAGACCATGGTGCGGAACTTGTAGCACCGAAACTGCTTCCCCTCGCGCCCCACCCGGCTGTGGCCGAAAAACACCTTCCCGGACGAATCGAGCCGGATGAGCACGGCCAGGATAGCGAAGAGCGGGGAGAGGAGGATCAGGCCCACCAGGGCGCAGGCCGTATCGAAGATACGCTTCATGATGCGGTTGCGCCGCAGCATGAGCCGGTCCTGCATCTCGAGCAGCAGCAAGCCGTCGAGGTCGTGCGTGCGCACGCCCACCGAGGCCAGGCCATAGAGGTCCGGCACCACCTTGACCACCGGGGCGATCCGGGCGGAGCCCTCCACCACCGCCACCAGCTCCCGGGGGGCCAGCCCGGGCATGGCCACGATCACCTCACCGGCCTGCGTCCCGATTTTCCCCAGATCTGCGATTGTCCCCAGCACCGGCAGGCCGCCGGGGTCCGCCTCACCCTCGGGCGTAATCACGCCGATGGGGTTGAGCCCCCAGTCCGGGTGCCTGTCGAGATTGCAGCGCAGCTGGGCCAGCGCCGCACCGCTGCCCAAAAGCACCACCTCCTTGCCCCACAGGCCGGCACGCCGCGCCACAGTGCGCACGACCCGGCGCCCCACCGGCAGCAGCACGACCGAGAGGAGGAAGGCCATCAGGATCACCGGCCGCGAGAACTGGAAGGAAGTGCGCGTGATGAAGGTCAGCACGATCACGATCAGGAAGGCCAGCGTATTGCCCTTGAGGACCGCCTTGGTCTCCTCCCAGAAGCTCATGCCCACCGAGGGGTAGACCCCCTCATAGGCGAACAGGAGCAGCCAGAGGAAGAGGATGCCGATGGAGCCCGAGTAGACTTCCAAGCCGTGCAGCATGGGCGAAAAGAGGGGGATCACATCCACCAGGAGCCCGGCGCGCACATAGTAGGCCATCAGAAAGCTGATAACGAGCGCCGCCACGTCGCCCGCGACAAGCAGCACCACCGCCAAGAGACGTTTCACCAGAGTGCGTGCCATGGGGGGTGTTTTACCGTTCTCCTGCATGAAAGTCTATGTTTTTCATTTATGTTACCTGCCGCCCTTCCCAGTAGGTGCGGTTCATGGAGACCCGGCGGACCCAGCGCACGGGAAGCAGCCGGTAGCGTACCCCCAGGCGATAGCCGATAAAACGCGCCAGGCTGTCGCCGAAAAGCCGCGGCAGCTCATCGAGCTTGCGCTGCTGGATGAGAAAACGCGCCGCCTGCCGCATATAGCGCAGGCCCTCGCCCGTGTTGCGCGAGAGCGACGCCAGCTTTGGATTGTCGGCGAAGAAGACCCCGATATCCACATAGCGCTTGAATTGCTCGAAGAGGGTGTAGTCGTGGGAGTGCCACACCCTGGCCCCGGCGGCGTAACAGGCCTTGTAGCCCTGCTGAAGCGCGCGGTAGACATACTCCATGTCCTCGTTCATGATGGTGTCGACCAGAAAGCCCCCCAGGGCCTCGAAGACGTCCCGGCGATAGGCGGCACAGGCATTGCTGCTAAAGAAGGTCTTGACCCCGAGCGCCTCGATATCCCGCTGCTCCTTGAGACGGCCCTCGGCGGGATAGTTGAAGGAGCGTACGAACTTCTCGATCGCCCGGGCCTGCGGGTAGGCGATCTGCCGGCCGTAGGAAATGGCCACGCCGTCTGTAGTCAGGGGTGTGACCAGCTCGCGGATAAGGTGCTCGTCCACGGGCAGGGCGTCCTGGGTCAGGAAGACCAAGAAATCGCCCCGGGCCTGGGATGCGGCGATATTGCGCGTGCGGCCGTGGTTGAATTCCGCCCGCCGCACCTGCATCACGCACGCCCCCATCTCCCGGGCGATGCGCCGGGTGTCGTCCGTGGACTCGGAGTCGATGACGATGATCTCGTCGGGCGCTACGGTCTGCCGCCAGAGTACCTGCAGCTGCTGCGCCAGATAGCCCTGGGCATTCAATGTGGGAATAATGACTGAAATCTTCATAGGGTGCCAGTCCTTGTCCAATGATCAATCCACTATAAGCCATCCCCCCACTGCCCGTCAATCGTGCCCTCCCCGGTACGACGCTCCAGACGACCTTATGCGGCGTTCGTCGAACCGGTGATGTCCCGGCAATAGGTTTGCGGGTCCGCAGGCGCGACAAACCCGGGCAGGTGCTTGATGATGCGCGCCGGACATCCGGCCACCACGCAGTTGGAGGGCACGTTGCGGTTGACGAGGCTGTGGGCCCCGATGATGACGTTGTCGCCCACACTGATCCCGCCGAAGACGGTCGCGTGCAGGTTGATGGTGACATTGCTGCCGAAGCACGGCCTCTTGGTGACGTCGAAGACGGGGTCGTGCTCCTCGCCGCCCACAATGACACCCATATTCACGGTGAGGTTCTCGCCGGCGCGGGCAAAGGCCAGGCCCACGCCGATGGTGTGCTCGATGTGCAGCCCGGCTCCCACCTCCATCTTGTGGGAGAGCTCGCAGTTCCACACGATCATGTTGTAGAGCTGGAAGGCCTGGGCCAGAGGCCCCAGGCCCCGTCTAGAGCACCACTGCGACAGGCGGAAGAAGGCGATGGCCTGGGTCCGCGGGTGGATGAAAAACTTCACGAAATCGACAGTCGTGGGCCGGCGGCCGTAATAGCGCACCATGTCGCCAACGAGCAGTTCACGCAACATCATCCAGAGACCTCCGTTCATTATGGCAGGTTGCCGCTTTGATTGTCTTTCAGATCTTCCGCCCCATCCGGCGCCTGACGTCGAATGCGCCCGGGCAGGATAAGGGCGCTCAGGGCGAGCCTCAAGGCGGCGCGGATGCGCTCGCGGCCCTGGGCCTTCTCGCGCCCCAGGCACAGCGGCAGGCCTAAGGCCATCGCTATCTGCGGCAGCGCGCCCAGGACATAGATCAGCCTCAGCAGCATCAGGCGGCCGGGGGCATAATTGCGCCTGAAAAACAGTAGGGTGTTTTCGTTGACCCTCAGGTAGGTCTTCTCGGAAAAGGCGCGCCTCTCGATACTGCTGCCGATCAGGTGGGTCATGGTGGCGCCGGGCCAGTAGACCACCTTCCAGCCGGCCTTTTTCAGCCGGAAGCAGTAGTCGCTGTCTTCGATATCGGCCCAGTAGGCCTCCTCCAGAAGACCCACCTCGTCCACCGCCTCTGCACGCAGGAACAGGTAGTAGCCCCCCACCATATCGACCTCGCGCTCGAGTGTGCGGTCGGCGTACGTCGAGGCCACCTGCCCCATGACGGGTGCCAGGTGGGTGCGGATCCACTTGTTGGGCAGGATCTCTCGGAGCATGAGCAGTCGGGCGATGGTCTTGATCTCCGAGGGAAAGGTGTTGCCGTTGGGAAAGACATGCCCGCTTCTGGTCAGGGTGCGGATGCCGAGCGCCCCCACCCGGGGGTGTGCCTCCATGTACTCGAGACAGCGGGTGAGGGTGTCGGGCTCGAGGATGGTGTCGGGGTTGAGCAGCAGGATGTAGCGGCCCGTGGCCTGTTCGATCCCCAGGTTGTTGCCCAGCACGAAGCCCAGGTTGTCGCGGCTGGCGGTCAGCTCGACCAAGGGAAACTCGGAAGCCACCATGGCGGCCGAGCCGTCGTGGGAGGCGTTGTCCACCACGATGACCTGCAGTGTGAGGCCCTTCTGGGCGGTGAAAACCGATCGTAGACAGACGCGCAGGTCGGAAACCGCGTTGTAGCTCACGATGATGATGCTCAGGTCCACCGCTGTCATCTTGTTCATAGGGAAAGCTCTCTTATGAGGTGCCTGTATTGTCGGTAATGCTGCATAAGATTTAGATACCTGAGCGTCTTTTCCCGCCAGGATACCCGCACGAGCCGCCAGGAAAAGCGGGCGGCGGCCAGGGGAAGAAAGGCGGGGGAGATCTTCGTGCTGTTGATCAGCGCCATGACCTCCCGCGCCCAGAAAACCTCGTCAGGCGGCGCATCGCTCAGCGAGAGCGCCTGCTCCACTATCTGGTCCTCCATGATCCGCAGCCCAAAACCTTGTCGATACATCTGGTGAAAAAGCCAGACGTCGAAGGCATCCAGGAAATATCCGACCGGGAAGGAGGGGGCCAGGCGCACGAGAAAGGCGGCCCGGAAGGTGGTCATGGAATTGATGCACACCGGGAAGCCCCGGGGGGCGGAAAAGGGGAGCGCCCGGCCGAGAAAGACCCGAAAGGGCGAGACCTGGCGGCCGCCGCGGGCGTCACGCACCACCGGCGCCAACGCGACCACCAGGGGATCAGGTGCCAAGTCCTCTCCCTCCCGCCAGGCGAAGAGGCGCGCGTCAAAGCGCGAGTCCTGATCGAGGAGGGTGATCCACTGCACGCCGGGGCCCGCCTCGAGGATGGCCTGGCGGTAGGCGTACACAATCCCGCGGTTACGCCCGTCATAGGCAAGGCTCACACGGCCGAAGCCGCCACCGAAACGGGACTGCAGCTCGGGTCGCAAATCGACCCGGCCGTTGATGTACACGTACAGGTGCATGCGCTCACGCTGGCCGGCATCGAGGGTCTGCAGGCAATCGAGGGTCGGGCACTGTGCCAGGCTGTCGGCATAGACCACCACAACGACCAGATGATCGATTCCACCACGCATAGCTCGTTTATATCATAAATAAGCGACGCATATAACGATCAGATCATTATACCTGGGGGTCAATAATCTTGGGGTCGGTTCTTGCCTTTGTCCGTTTAAGGTAGGTTACAATAGAGCCGGCCCCCAGGCGTGCGCAATTCAAGACCGCCCCTCTCGTGCCCTGGCAAGGCTCAGGAGGAAGTCGAGCAGCCGGCGGACCTTGTCGGCATAATCCATGTGCTCCAGGGCATAGGAACGCATGCGCGAGGGGGTATCCGCCCCGTAGCGCTGCTCGATCCCCTCCAGGAACCGCACCACCGCCTGCAGGTCCACCGGGCGCTCGTCGGCTCCCAGACGCAGGCAGAAGGGAAAATCATCCTCGATGTCCTCGTCGATATGGGAGATGATGAAGGGGAGGCCCCGCGCCATGTATTCGCGCACCTTGAGGGTACAGCCGCAGGCAAGGCCCTTGCGGTGAATCCCCAGGGTGCCCACGGCCAGGTGCATCCCGGCCAGCAGCTCGTCCAGGGCAGTCCCGTGCAGCATGCCGTGAAGGTGCACGGCCTGTGTAAGGCCCCGCTCACGGATAAGCCCCTCGAGCTCGGGGGTGACATGGCCCACGAGATGCAGCTCGGGGGAAACCGCTCCGCGATAGGCGGCCAGACCCTCGACAAGACGGTCCACCCCCTGCCAGTGGGGGGTGGAGGTGCCCACGTAGACCATCCGCAAGGCCTCGCGGGTGAAGGGCACGTGCGGGGAAAGCGGGCAGGCCGCCACATCGATCCCGTTGGTGTGCACATACACGGGGACTTCACGCCTGAGCTTGGCGCGCTCGTAATCCGCGATCTCGGAGGTCACCCCCACCAGGGCATCTACCTGCTGAAAGGGCCCCTTCTCGTAGCACCACATCAGGGGAGACTTGATGCGGCCGGTGAGGCTGAAGGCCAGTTCCTCCATCTCCTTGGTCTGATGCTCGGTCACGAAGAGGACCCCGGGCTTGAGCCGCTTGGGGGTGAAGATCCCCGGTACATTGATGATATCATAGCGCCAGAAGACGAGGTCCGGGTCGAAGACCCTGACCTCGTCGGAGGCCCCGCGCAGCAGGGGTGGCATGCGGCTGAAGGCCCGCACGAAGCGCACGTGTGAAAGCCGCTCATGCAGGCGGCTCCTGACCTCCCGCATCACCAGGGGGCCCTGTTCCTCGAGTCTCCCCAGGGAGGCGTATTCCGAGGTGAAAACATTCACCCCCCGGAAGACGACCCCCCTCTCGCGGCAGAGACGCTCCATATGGGCGCAGAACTCCCGCTCCTTCTTGTGCACCCCGGGGGAGGCATAGGGGTCGTTGAAGGTGAGGTACATGATCTTCGAAGTGCTCATCTCTGACGCTCCCGACTCAATCCAGATCCATCTTCCGCCAATGCTCCCCGACCTCACGTATGGTGGCAAACCAGGCATCCTCCTGCCGCAGATGGCCGAGAACCTTGCGGTACAGGCCCAGATGCCTTGCGTCCAGGAGGATGTCGGGATGCCACAGGAGGGTCAGCACCCCCCCCACCGCCTTGACCCTTTCGGTCAGCAGCACGGTGTATTCAAAGGCCGTCTCCTCGTCGAGACGCAGGCCCTTGAAGGGGTTCAGCATGGCCATGTCGTGCACGATGAGCGGGATCTCCAGCAGGTCCAGCTCGGCCTCGGCGTGCAGGTCATACAGCCGCCAGGGGCAGCTCGTGCCGAAACGGAAGCCCACATTGTCATTGAAACCGAGCGTCGAATCGTATCTGAGCCCGGAAGCGGCCTGGGTGGCCGGCGTGACCCGGATGTCATAGTGCAGGTAGTGATGTCGGCAGCTGAGGACCTCACGCATGAGCGCCTCTTCGAGGGCCTCTTTCTGCCGCTTCAGCTCGCCGGTGTCGTCGCAGGCATACCACGCAGGGTGCAGCCCGATCTCCCAGCCCCGGCGATCCAGCTCGCGCAGCATCTCGGCCACCGTGCAGCGTTGCCGATCGAAGACGATCTCATCACCCAGTTCATAGACGGCGTCGGTGTGGTGCCGCCGGCGCACGGCGCGACGGCCCGGACAGAAAAACAGGGTCGACCGGGCCGCGCAGCGCTCTTCCTCTCCAGTCCAGAGCTCGAAGGACCACAGGGGATCCGGGCGCCCCCGATCGAGAGCGCAGACCAGGCTGTCCAGTCCCAGGTTGGCCGCGCTCTTGAACCGCTGTTTGAGGTCAGCGGCGGTACGCCACTGCAGCAGACGTTCACGTCGGGCATACCGGAAGGTCCTTTCCTCCACGCGGTCGATGTCGTGTGTGAGGCAGACGGCAAAGGATTTGCCTTCCGGCCAGGAAGGTCTGCGGCCTCCATGCTCCAGACGGTGTTCATCCACCACGGGCCGATAGAGCAGCCCTTCCCTGTTCAGGATATTGAAGGCAAAATCGGGCACGGCCCGCTCAACGGAGAAATCCCGCGGCAGGTACTCGGCCTCGTAGCGCCCCTGCAGAAGCCGGCGGTGGTCGATTCCCGCTACACCCCCCTGCATATCCGCTCTCCTTTCAAAGAGTGTCTGTTCGCCAGGCGGGACCAAGCGTTCTGAATCCGGCATACCAGCCAGAAACGTTTCGGTTGCCATCGCGGGCCAGTCCATGGTTGACATGCACATTCTCCCGACGGCATACACCCAACCGTTCCAGTCGATCGATGCAACCGAGTATCCACTATCACGCGCCGGTTAAACAAGTCGTCCTTCCTCCTGGAGATCATTTGCATGGGTCCTTTCGACTGACGAGCCCCCGCACCAGGGAGAGGGCGTAGCGGCTCTGTTCCGGCAGACATACCCACACAAGGACCAGATAAACACCGCACCAGAGCACCAATCCGCCGGTCAGAAACACCAAGTCACCCCCCGGGGACTGCGGCGCGAGCAGCGCACGCAGGGCAAAAGCCGCAAGGGTCGCCAGGATCGATAAAAGACAGGCCGGCGATATCTCATGGAGATAGCGCCTCAACGAGTATCCCAGGAACCTCTTCATCAGCCACTGGTTGAAGATGCGTCCGATGACCCCATAGGCTGAAACGCCAACCGTCACGCCATAGACCCCCCAGTGACTGCCGGCGATCACACATACCGGCAAGGCGATAATCCGGAAGATGTTCGCGATCGTGAGGATCTGGGGTCGTCCCAGGGCATAGACCACGGTACCGAGAATGCCGCCGCCCAGGGCCTGGGCACACCCGAAGACCGCCATGATCCTGGCCAGGATAACCACCTGATCCCACTGCGGGCCGAGAACCCACGGCAGCACCGGGTCGGCAAAGGTGAAAATCATGAGGATCGGAGGCAGGAGCAAAAGGGCAGAGGCCGAGAGTGTCTTCCAGTAGGCATCCTCAATCCGTTCCGGTTCGGTCTGCCACTGGGAATAGATCGGCAGCATCACCTGATCGATAATCCGCGTGTAGGTCCCGGGCAGAATCATCATTACCTTCTGTGCCAGATAATAGCTCCCCAGGGTGGCGGCGTCGAGCAGCTTGCCGATGATGAAGGCATCGACCTTGCCGGAAGCGTTGCCGAGAATGCGTCCGATGGACACCCAGACACCGAAGGAGAGCAAGCCCCACATCTCGCTGAGCCTCCCCGGGCTGCCGGGGAGATACCGCGTCCGCACCCACCCGAGAACGACGAGCAACCCGGACGAGACAACGTGTCCCCACATAATGCTGTATGGGCCATATCCCCGACAGGCCATGCCGATGGATATCGTGCCATAGAGCACCACCCCGACGAATTCGATGAGCGAAATCTCCCGATAACGCAACTCCTTGAGCAGAAGACAGCGGTACAGGGAGAACAGGCCCCGGAACAGGTAGGCAAAGGCGGATACCTTCACGAGGCCCGCCAGAACCGGGATCTGGAAAAACGACGCCAGCCCCCCCGCCGAAAACCACACCAGCAGCACGAACGTCACCGTAACCACCAGGGTCAGGCAAAAGGCGCTGTCCTTGAGCGAGTCCGTCACATCCTGGCGCTGGACAAGGGCAACAGAGGTGCCCATCTCCGCAAAGGTGTAGAGGATCTCGATCATGGCCAGAACCAGCGCCACGGCACCGAAATCTTCAGGCACGAGAATCCGCGCCAGAACGATATTCACCAGCAGGCTGATGGCCTGCTGTCCGGCCGAACTGGTAAACATCCAGATCGTCCCTGAAGCGGCCTTGCGACTATATGAACTCACTGCGCCTCCCGCGTGCTGCCACCTTCATCCCACACCTCCGGCACCTCACGATCCGGAGAAGGGAGGTTTCGGCATCGGGCCTGACTGGGGCGATAAAGGACAGCGGGGAAAATGATCTGCCCCCGGGGGTGGGGTTCATGCAGGGTGCGACACTCCTGGAGATGCGGCTCAGGGCAAGCCCCTCTTGCCCCCTCAAGGTCGCCGGTGGCCAGGAATGCGATGCGCCCCGGAGCGGTCAGAGACGTTTCCAACCAAAGCCGAAGGCATGCTCCCAGACAGGGTAACCGCCAGCAGCGGACCTCTGTCCTCCAGTGGACCGGCCCATGTGAGCACCTCATGATCGGCTGCCTGGCGGCTGGTTGCCGAGGATATCGGCGAGGCTACGCCTGATCCCCTCTCTCGTCGTGTGCCCCAGGCCCAGACGCTCGAGGTTGCGCCCCTGCATCCTGAAGTCGACATCCATGATCTCACAGGCCAGGTCAATAGCGAGCGTACACACACGCATGGGTAGCCCCATCACCCGACCGAGTGCCTCCAGGGGGACCAGCCCGCAGGGGACGTCCTCGAAGACATATCGATGCTGGAGCGATTGCGGGGCATCGATCGTCTGATAGGCAGCGTTGTTCTGGATCAGGGTATAGATATCCTCCCCCTGAATCTGATAGCTGCGCCTCAGCCACGCGGAGAGCGACTCCAAGGGATGTCCCATCATTTCGGCCACCTCTGTGCGCTCGCTATCCAACTTCTCCAGGAGATTTGATATGCTTGGGGTAATCCCCTCGTAGTAATACTTGAATTGCGTCTTGGGACTCTCGATCCAGCCCGTATTGAGGAGAATGGGCAGGCAGTGCAAGACCATGCCCACATTCCCCAGAGAGGTCTCCACCAGGGAAGCGGCCGGAGAGAGGTGCCGCTGCATGCATACCGGGAGCGATGCGATCATTGCAGGGGTTGCCAAAGACGCGAGGCAACTGACAAGCACCTGCCGTTTCAGGGCCAGGATTTGTACCGATCGACGATCAAGCCTGCGGCAGGTATAGATGATGGTCTGGGCCTCGGCAATCGTCGGCCTTGCCGCACAACACTTCTCCTGCAGGACCTGCGCCACTTCCAGCGCCCCGAAGGTCCTTCCGGGATTGAGGATGATGGTCGGCTCTCCACACAGATGGGGGGCCAGTTGAGCGGCGATGTCCCGGTGCGCGTTGGCCGGTGTAGTTACCAGAATCAGCTCACAGCCCTCGATCACCGCGGCGATATCGGTGGAAACAAAGTCGATGGGGGCTTCACCGGAGACCACGCCATAGGCCTGAATCGATCCGGTTCGGGAAAGCTCAGAGATGCCTGGTTCGGAACGGTTCCACATACGCACGGTGCCCCCGTTCAACGCCAGGTGTGCTGCCATGGCCAGTCCCGAGTTTCCCGTGCCTAAGACCGCTATCGGGCCCATAACCCCTTGATCCTCCGCCAGGCCTTGATCCCGTTGATCTTGCCGCAGTAGATAGCCGGTAACGGGTCCTTCCACATGAAGGGCTCGACCACATACCCCCTACCCCGGATGCTCTCCATATATTCCCTGAAGGTCAGCTGCCCACATAACCAGAGCCGGATGGCACTCTTGAGATCCTCTTCCAGGTACCACCAGAGAATC
Source organism: uncultured Bacteriovoracaceae bacterium (assembly GCA_964618975.1). Lineage (GTDB taxonomy): Bacteria > Desulfobacterota > Desulfomonilia > UBA1062 > UBA1062 > CAZUDI01. Next base: position 49,834 of record CAZUDI010000023.1, read on the forward strand.
CCTTCCCCATAGGTGCGTTCGAAACGGGCGGGTGAAGGCAGGGGTCCCTCAAGCGCCTCGCGATACATGAGGAGCGGCAGATTGATCCCGCACCGGAGCGCATGCGTGTGCGAAAGGCTGATGCGCCCGTTGATCTCCAGAAACTTCATGCGCCCGTCACGGTAGTCGTATTTGTATTCCAGGTTGGCATAGCCGGTGTAGCCGATTTTCTTGATGAGGCGATGGCTCAGATCCATGATCTCGTCGGACCACATGGTTTCCATCAGGGTACAGCTCAAGAACTGCTTTTCCGAGCGTCGCTTGCGGTTCATGAAGACCCCGATGGGATCGGAAAGGGCATTGAAGATGCCGATGTAATTATAGAGCGCCTCCTCGCCGCCGGGGATCATCTCCTGCAACAGCAGTCGCCCGTAAAATCCGTTGTAGGTGTCATAGGCCGTCAGGAGCTCGCCGGACGAGTGGCAGACAATGCCCTTGGTGCCATGCTCCATCAGGAAACGCTTCGAATCCATGGCCCTCATCAGCAGCGGGAAACCGGAAGCCGTCCCTTCGGCGACCAGCCGCGCCAGCTCTTCGCGGCTGGCGATGGCCGTGGTTTCCGGGACCGGCACCCCCACCTCTTGCGCCAGAGAGCAAGCCATTTGCTTCTCGCGAACCAGGAGCACCTTGTCCGCCGGCGGGAAGGTGGGACGATAGTTCGGCAGAAGACGATCATGCAGCGATGCGAGCACATCGAGATAATAGTCGTCGCCGGCCACCATCAGCACCGCTTCGGGACCTACCTTATCCCGCAGCCAGGCAAACAGGGTATCAGTGAAGGTGCTCTCCGCCGGACCCAGCACCAGCACCCCCGCCAGAAAGCGCGAGCGCGTCGCCAGCCCCGTCCCCCCGGGAGAAACCAGAAAAAGCCGCAGGCCCTGCCCTGCCAGAGACCGGATGACGCCGAAGGCAGCGATGTGATCACCGAAGATGACTACCGGGGGGCCACTCAAGGGTCTTTCCTTTGACCGATCAGCATGGTGTCTCCAAAGGCATTCTCAAGGCGCACCTCCCATTTTCTTACCAGAGCGGAGGCATCACGGCCGAGCAGATGCCGGGCAGACTCGCTCTCGAGCACTCTTTGCAGACGATCATGCTCACTCAAAGGGCAGCGTGTCACCCGGTCTATCGCGTGGCACCCCCCCCTGACCGGCATCGTTTCCACCTGGCCCAGGGCACAGGGCTGGCCCCGCAGGTGCGGGGCATCCAGGATCCCCAACCTGACCGCCATCGCCAGGGTCCGGGGATCAGCAAACGGGTCGTTCACCCCCAGGGCCTGCCCGAGGTTGTCGACCGTCCCCAGAATCCAGGCCACCTCTCCCAGCAGGGCTTCACGGATGACGGCAATACGTTGATCTGCCAGATAATCGGGCAGACCCAGGACAGCATTCTTCAGCACGCCCTGCACAATTCTGCAGCTCTCGATGACCTCATCCGGCCCGGCGGCATGGTCGGCCTCGCTGAAGCTGACCACATGGATAATATGGGGCCTGAGCCCCAGGGCGTTCATCACGGCCGCCGCCAACTGGCCCTTGGCCAGATGGGGATCCATGGCGAAATGGCTCAGCCCGGGCCGTACCTGCCGCCAGGTGGTGAACGCATCCGTTCTCAGTGAATCGATCAGCATCATCTGGGCAGTCATCTTGCCCAGGTCATGCAGGGGTGAGGTGAAACGCGGGGTGTTGAACATGTATTGGGCAATGAAGTCACGAACACCCAAGGCCCGGGCATTGTAGGCCCCCAGATAGGCCGCCGCGATGGCTACCGGATCCGGTGCATCGCGCAGGGACCACTGATGCGCCTCCAGCAATTCGATCGGCAGGCCCTGCTGTGCATACCACCGGATGACCTCCCGGTTCTCCTGAATGGCCGTTTCGAGACTCCGCCGCGAGCGTCCATCGAGCTCGCTGTACCAGAAGAGCGGGATAGCACCCCAGGCATTGTCCAACTCGCTCACACTCAGCTGTGCCCATTGCAGAAGATCCTGTGTGCCGGCGTAAACCCGGAAACGGGGATAGTTCCCCCGCTGTCCGGCCTCCCGGATACGCCGCAGGTCTGCGGGGCTTCGCAGGGGTACCCCCCCCGAGCCGGTCAGCGCAGGATCCATGCGCTCAGGCTGGAAGAAATACTGCTGCGCATTCTGGTCGGGTGCCAGCGATATGACGTCGAGAACACCTGCCTCGGCAATCCTTCCCACCCCGCGGATGGTCTCCTCCAGGTCCGGCAGGCCGAAATGGTGCCGGATGAGCGGCACCGCCAGCGCACCTTCTGCCATCGGTTTCAGCGACCGGAGCTGCGCTCCAAGGCGCAGCATTCCTCCGCTCGCCAGTGACCGATCTGCAGGAGCGGTCTCCCCACGCAGGGCCCGGAAGACACCTTCGATCATGGACAAGGGCTCATCGCCGACAAAGAGAAACTCGAACCGTTTCGATCTGCGGGCAATCTCGACCATGGCCGGCGTGCCGCCAAACATGAGCCGCACACTCCGTTCATCCAGCAGATCCAGGAAGCGCTCGAGCACACGCCCGCCGACCTCGGGCGTCAGACGGTAGCTGACGCCCACCAAATCAGGCTTCAACTCGTCAATCGCGGCCACCACCCGCTCGGGCTCTACCGCCGCGCCGAGGAGGGTCGTCCGGAATCCGCGCAGTTGCGCCAGGCGCAGAAAATTGGCCACCCCGGCCACATGCACGCAGTTGCCCAGCGAGGCGCCGAGAATCAGCGGAGGCTCCTGAATTCTGATGATCGTATCCGGCATTACGGTCACGTACTATATCAGTCTGCCTGCGCTATGGAACCAAAATCTTACCGTAATCGATCATTTCCCCACAATCTCTACGATAAGAGAATTCGAAATGACCTCTGGTTGTGACTACTATCCCAGGATATGGATTTCCCCTCCGGAACTCCAACCAAATTGGAACCGGGGTACCGTCAGCTCATCATCAATGGTATCCGTTATGATAACTAGGGAAAACAGGCACCGGTGCTCTTTTTTTGAGAAAAGCGACAATAAAAAATCAAGGGCCAATCACATCCTTCTCCAACGCGAGTTGAGCACACAGTTACCCGATAAGCTAAGAGCAAGGACGTACGTGGTCTTCATTCACGTTATATATAGGATCGGTTGGCTCGTCCTAATATCGCCGTGGCTTGCCTGTCAGAGACTCATCTTGTGATCATCGTCAAAGCATCTTATGAATCAGTCTCAATTTTGTGATAAATCCATATCTTCAATCTTTATGATTGGTTGTCTCTGCAGCGACACCCACATGCCGATGGAGACAAACACGAGCGGATAGATGTATGACCTGGAGAATACCACCTCCATCATATTGAAGACAAACAATGCAATGAACACGATTTCTCTTCCCGACGCCGGTATCCCCTGCCTCAGGAGACGGATGCACAGCCCCCCCATCCGGACGGCAAAGCAGACAAACAGAGCGAATGGTACCAGACCGAACTGTCGCCAGAGGGAGAAATAATTATGGATGTACATGCCGAACCCGTTGTTGCCTTTAAGCTGGCCCGCATACTCCCCGATGATCATGTGATGCCTCAAAAATGACATCCCTTCCCGGAAGATTGCAACCCTGTCCAGGAAACTCGAATTCGAACCCGTGGTCAGAAATGAAATCATCCGGTGCGTCATGAATGTTTCTTTACCAAAAAAAAGAACCATAACGGAAATCAGTATGACGGAATATAGACAAACAAAAACAAGGGAGATACGGTCCTTCAAGGCCAACAGCAATACGGGAAGCGCGACAAGAAAGGCATACAGGGATGTTCGAGATCC
>CAZUDI010000024.1:0-53366 GCA_964618975.1 uncultured Bacteriovoracaceae bacterium
AGGGACCGCAGAGGTGTGGGAGAGCGCGTGAATGGCATTCAAGAGGTCGAGGGTTCGATTCCCTTCGGCTCCACCAACCCTGATAATCCCTCACTGCCTTCTAGGTGAATCCCAAGCCTTGAAGACTGGGGGGCCGGCACTTGAGAACTCCTGTTCCTGATCGAATCCAGCCAGTCTTACCATCGCCACCTCTTCGATAAACGACATTGCTCCTCGGCCTGGCTTGCCTGCCGCAGACCAGCCTTCCCAACATCGCGCAAGAATGGGTTTGTAAAATGCCCTGAGCCATATTAGCATAAAGATCATTTCCTCTCACAGGGGTGGACGCGATGCGAAACACGGTGGCCGTAATCGACGACGAACCCGACATTCTGCACCTGGTGAGTCTGCACCTGAAGAAGGCCCTCTTCGAGGTGGAGGGCTACGGGGAGGCCCAGAGTTTCCTGGCCTCCCTTTCCCGCAAGATACCGGACCTCATCATCCTGGACCTCATGCTGCCGGACATGGACGGGCTCGAGCTGTGTACGACGCTCAAGCAGGATGTGCGCTATGCCCCCATCCCCCTCATCATGCTCACCGCCAAGGGGGCCGAGCACGAGCGCATCTCCGGGCTCGAGCTGGGGGCCGACGACTACGTCACCAAGCCCTTCTCCCCGCGGGAGCTCGTGGCCCGGGTGCGCGCCGTCCTGCGGAGGTCCCAGCCCGGGGAGGAGGGGCCTCTGGTCGTCGAGGACCGGCTCTTCATCGACGCCCAGAAGTTCGAGGTCACCCTCGACGGTACCCCGGTGCGGCTCACCCCGGTGGAGTTCAGGATCCTGCACCTGCTGGCGGCCTCCCCCGGGCGGGTCTTTACGCGCGAAAAGATCCTCGACCACCTCTGGGGCAACGAAAAGGCGGTCCTCGACCGCACCGTGGACGTGCATATCCGCAACCTGCGCGAAAAGCTCGGGAAAACCGGGGGGCTGATCCAAAACGTACGGGGCGTGGGTTACAAGCTGGAGCGCGCATGAAGCGGCCGATCTTCCTGAAGCTCCTCTCGAGCTACCTGCTGGTGACCGCGGCCATCGTGGCCTTGATCCTGGCCTTCACCTTCCAGACCATCCGCACGCGCTCCCTGGAACAGGCCGTGGAAAACCTGAGCGCGCTGGGGCTGGCGGTGGGTCAGGCGACCCTGCCGCACGTGCACCAGGGAGGCCTCGAGGGGCTGGACGCCGCGGTCAAGTCGCTGGGGCGGCAACTCGCCACGCGCATCACCCTCATCGATTCCGACGGGACGGTGCTGGCCGATTCCGAGGAAGACCCCGCCCGGATGGAGAACCACCGCGCCCGCCCCGAGGTGGCCTCTGCCCTCGCGGGAGAGTCGGGGTGGTTCGTGCGCTACAGCACCACGCTCAAACAGGACATGCTCTACGTGGCCGTGCCCGACGGTGTGGCAAAACGCCCCCGCCACGTCGTCCGATTGAGCCTTCCGCTCGAGGACATCGACGAACTCATCGGCACCCTGCGCTCCCAGATCGTCAGGATCGCGCTGATCGCCGGCCTGATGGCGCTGGTCATCTCCCTTTTCTTCTCGCAGGTGCTCTCACTGCCGATCCGCGAGCTGAGCCGCGCCTCGCGCCGCATCGCCTCCGGCGACTTCGCCTCCCAGGTCCCCGTGCGGGGCAAGGACGAGCTCGGGGACCTGGCGCGCAACTTCAACGACATGACCACCCGGCTCCAGGCGACCTTCTCCGAGCTCTCCACCCGCAAGGAGGAGCTGGAGGGGGTACTGTCCTCCATCCGCGAGGGGCTCTTCGTCCTGGAGGGTGACGGCCGCATCCGCCTGGCCAACCAGGGGGCCGCAAAGATCGTCGGGTCCGAGAACCTTAAGGGCCGCTTCTCCTGGGAGGTGCTGCGCTCCCCCCGGCTGAACGAGCTTCTGACCCCGCCCTACAGCCGCAGCGCCAGCGCCGAAATCGAGCTGGAAGAGCGCTGCTACCTCACCAGCCTCACCCCGCTCCGATCCGGTCAGGGGATCGTGCTCGTGCTGCACGACATCACCGAACGCAGGCACACAGACCAGATAAAGAAGGACCTCATCGTCAATGTCTCGCACGAGCTGAGGACGCCGCTGACGGCCATCAAGGGCTTCAGCGAGACCCTGCTGGAGGAAAGCGACCACCCCAGCGAGTACCTGGAGATCATCCACCGTCACACCCAGCGCCTCATCGACATCGTCAACGACCTCATGGTCCTCTCCGAGCTGGAGGACCGGGGCCTCACGCTCGACCTGGAGAGGGTCGACCTGGGCGACCTCATCCCCCAGGTGCTCACGCTCTTCGAATCGCGCATGCAGGACAAGGCCCTCACGCTCACATTCAAGACCCCGGAGAAGCCGGTGGTCCTCACCGGCGACGCCTTCCGCCTGGAGCAGCTCTTCACCAACCTCATCGACAATGCGGTGAAGTATACCGAACGCGGGGGGATCTCGATCACCCTGAGCGCGCCGGGCGATCAGGTGCGCATCGTGATCGCCGACACGGGCGTCGGCATCCCCCGGGAGCACCTGCCCCGCATCTTCGAACGTTTCTACGTGGTGGACAAGTCGCGCTCGCGCCGCCTGGGCGGCACCGGGTGCGGCCTGGCCATCGCCAAACACATCGTGGCCCTGCACTCCGGCGAGATCACGATCACCAGCACCGGCGGCACCACCGTCAGCGTGACCCTGCCGCGGGAGATCCCGGCCTGATCCGCGCGTATCCTGTCGCCGGCAAACGCCGGGACTTGACTGTCATGGGGGATCGACTTACGTTCTTCTAGAGGATACGCAACTACCCACCCATGAATTAACACATTATTAACAGTTTCTTTATCGTCCGTTAACGCTTCCAGGAGAGGTAAGGGGAAACTCTGAAGATGGAGGTATGACCATGCGAAACGAACACTGGTCGCTACAGGCCCTGGTGTGTATATGTGCGGCCGCCCTGATTGTCTGCGGCGCGCAGGGGGTGGCCTTCTCGGCCGGCAAGAAGATCACCATCAAGGGCTCCACCACGGTGCTGCCCCTGGCCCAGGTGGCCGCGGAGGTCTTCATGGAACGCAATCCGGACGTGGACATCTCGGTGCAGGGCGGGGGCTCGGGAGTGGGCATCGCCTCCCTGATCGACAAGACCACCGACATCGCCAATTCATCGCGCAAGATCAAGGACAGCGAGGTGGAAAAGGCCCGCGCGGCGGGCATCGCGCCCTTCGAGACCGTCGTCGCCTTAGACGGCATCGCCGTGATCGTGCACCCCTCGAACATCAAGAACTACCTCACACGCGAGCAGATCAAGGCCATCTACACCGGCAAGATCTCCGACTGGGAAGAGCTCGGCGGCACCAGGGGCAAGATCGTGGTCATCTCGCGCGACAGCTCCAGCGGGACCTTCGAGGCCTTCGAGAGCCTGGCGCTCGACAAGCAGAAGGTGAGGAGCGACGCGCTGACGACGGCCTCCAACCAGGCGGTGGCCATGACGGTGGCCCAGACGCCCGGGGCCATCGGCTATATCGGGCTGGGATATATCTCCGGCAAGGTCAAGGCCGCGGCGGTCGACGGGGTAAAATGCACCAGGGAGACCGTCATCGAAGGCACCTATCCCCTGGCGCGCCCCCTGCACATGTACACCGACGCCAAGCCCACGGGCGAGGTCAAGGCCTTCATCGACTTCATCCTGAGCGCGGAGGGTCAGAAGCTCGTAGAGGAGCAGGGCTTCGTCCCCTTGAGGTAATCCCCTGGCCCGGGATGGTCCCGGAAAACCGGGGCCGCCCCGGGACGCTTATCATCGCCCCAGGTGCGATGAGAGGTACTGAGGAGCATATGACGCACATCAGAGAAAGCCTGTACAAAGGGGGCTTCGCCGTCCTGGCGCTGGCCTCGCTCGTCTTCCTGGTGGGCATCATCCTGACCCTGCTGCTCGAGGCCCTGCCGATCCTCAGGGAGGTGAACCTGGCCGCTTTCCTGCTGGGCACGCAGTGGTACCCCACCTTCGAGCCCCCCGAATTCGGCATTGCGGCCCTGATCACCGCCTCCTTCGTCGTGACGCTCGGCGCCCTGGTCGTCTGCGTACCCATCGGGGTGGGCAGCGCCATGTACATCCACGAACTGGCCGGCGCGCGCCAGCGGGCCCTTCTCAAGCCCGCCATCGAGATCCTGGCCGGCATCCCTTCCATCGTCTACGGCTTCTTCGGCATGGTGATCGTGGCCCCCTTCCTGCAGGACCTGCTTGACATCCCCGTCGGGCTGTGCGCCTTCACCGCCAGCCTGATCCTCGGCATCATGGCCACCCCCACGGTATGCAGCATCGCCGAGGACGCCCTGAGCTTCGTGCCGCGAAGCTTCCGCGAGGCCTCCCTGGCCCTGGGCGCCACCCGCTGGCAGACCCTGCTGCGGGTGGAGATGCCCGCGGCCGGCTCCGGCATCTCCACGGGCATCATCCTGGGTATGAGCCGGGCCGTGGGCGAGACCATGACCGTGCTCATGGTGGCCGGCGGCGCCGCGGTCATCCCGCGCTCGCTCTTCGATCCGGTGCGACCCATGACCTCCACCATCGCCGCCGAGATGGGCGAGGCCGTCATGGGCAGCCCCCACTTCCATGCCCTCTTCGCCATCGGGCTCGTGCTCTTCCTCATCACGCTGGCCTTCAACGTCATCGCCGAGGCCGTCAGCCGGCGCTTCCGCATCAAACTGGGGCTGGGACGATGAGCGCCGTCTATGCGCATTCCGGAGCGCCGTTCCCCTCACCGCACGCCGGACTGCGCGCGGCCGATCTCGCCCAGCGGGCCGGTTTCGGTCTGCTTTTTCTGTGCATCATCTTCGCCCTGTTCTTCCTGGGGTCGATCATCTTCTTCATCCTCGTGCGCGGGCTGCCCGTGATCTCGTGGGAGTTCCTGACCGCGGTGCCCAGGCGGGCCATGACCCAGGGCGGCGTGGCGCCAGCGATCGTGGGGACCTTCTACCTCACGCTGGGGGCCCTGGCCTTTGCCCTGCCGCTCGGTCTGGCCAGCGCCATCTACCTGACCGAGTACAGTCCCACCGGGGTGGTGGTCAACGTCATCCGCCTGAGCATCAACAACTTAGCCGGCGTGCCCTCGGTGGTCTTCGGTCTCTTCGGCTATGCCCTCTTCGTCAAGTTCATGGGCTTCGGGGTCTCGATCCTCTCCGGCAGCCTGACGCTGGGCATCATGGCCCTGCCCGGGATCATCTCCGCCTCCCAGGAGGCGCTGCTGGCGGTGCCCCAGTCGTACAAGGAGGCCTCCCTGGCCCTGGGCGCCACGCACTGGCAGACCATCAAGCGCATCGTGCTGCCCGCGGCCCTGCCCGGCATCCTCACGGGCGTCATCCTGAACGTGGGCCGGGTGGCCGGCGAGACGGCGCCCATCCTCTTTACCGCAGCCACCTTTTACACGCGGGGGTTTCCGGATTCGATCCTCTCCGAGGTCATGGCCCTGCCCTACCACATCTACGCCCTCATGACCGAGGGGACGCATCCCGAGGTGCAGACACAGATAGCGTACGGCTGCGCGCTGATCCTCCTGTGCCTGGTGCTGGCGATCTCGGGGGCCGCCATCGTCCTGCGCCAGAGGCAAAGGAGGACCTATGGAGCCTGACATCAAGATCAGTGCCCGCGACATCGACTTCTTCTACGGCAAGACCCCGGCACTGAAAGGCATCGACCTCGACATCTACACGCATCAGGTCACGGCCCTCATCGGACCCTCGGGCTGCGGCAAGTCCACCTTCATCCGGCTCCTGAACCGCATGAACGACCTGATCCCCGGGGCGCGCCTCGAGGGGACCATCGCCCTGGACGGCATCGACATCAACCATCCCCGCACCGATGTCGTACACCTGCGACGACGGGTGGGCATGGTCTTCCAGAAGCCCAACCCCTTCCCCAAGAGCATCTTCGACAACATCGCCTACGGGTTGACCACCGGCGGTATCCGGGACCGGGGCCTCATCGAGGACCGGGTGCGCGAATCCCTGAAAAAGGCGGCCATCTACACCGAGGTACAGAACCGCCTGCAGGAGAACGCCCTCACGCTCTCCGGCGGCCAGCAGCAGCGGCTCTGCATCGCCCGCTGTCTGGCGGTGGAGCCCGAGGTGATCCTCTTCGACGAACCCTGCGCCAGCCTGGATCCCATCTCCACCCGCAAGATCGAGGAGCTCATCCTGGAGCTCAAGCAGGAGTTCACGATCGTGATCGTCACGCACAACATGCAGCAGGCCGCACGGGTTTCCGACTACACGGCCTTCATGTATCTCGGCGAGCTGATCGAGTTCGGCGAGACCCAGAGGCTCTTCACCGTGCCGAAAAACAAGATGACCGAGGAATACCTGTCGGGTAAATTTGGATGATAAACTTAGTCGCTATGTGTCGAATTCCCTGCTGCTTGCAGCAGCAGTGTGGCTCCAGGGCTTGCCCTGGGGTGCATACCCATGATTTCTTCACCATCACAGACGCGTGCCGCCTGCCGCGGGAGGGGATCGTGGCAATGAACCCCGGAACAAGCCCCTCCCTGCCGCGGCAGGCGGCGAGGCAATTCGACCGAGATTGTCAGTGGCCGCAACACAGGGACGCCTGAGGACCTTGCCACGAAGAGAGTTGCAGGAGGATCTATGTTAGAAGAGGCCAAGTTGATCGCCCTGAAAAAGGAGCTCATCGCCTTTGCCACCCTGGTGGAAGACATGCTCACCAAGAGCATGGAGGGGCTCAGACAGCGCCAGGAGGACATCCTGCACGAGGTGATCGAGATCAGCGAACCCCAGGCCAACGACTTCGAGATAGCCATGGACGAGATGTGCGTCTCGATCATCGCCCAGCACCAGCCCGCCGGCAAGAGCCTGCGCACCATCCTCATGGCACTCAACATCGGCATCACCCTCGAGAGGATGGCCGATCACTGCGTCTCGTCGAGCAAGTGCGGGCTCTACCTGATCGCGCATCCCCCGGTGAAGGCACTCATCGACCTGCCGGAGATGTCCGAGATCGTCAGGGGGATGGTAAAAGATTCCATCCACAGCTTCGTCAACGAAGATGCCGATCTGGCCCGTAGCGTGTGCGAACGCGACAACGCGGTGGACGAACTGAGAAGCCGCATCGTGCGCGATCTGATCGGCTACATGACCAGGGACTCAGCCACCGTGGAACGCTCCCTGCAGCTGCTGAAGATCGCCGGCAACCTGGAACGCACCGCCGATCTGTCCACCAACATCTGCGAAGACGTGATCTACATGGTCAGGGGCAAGATCATCAAACATCATCGCGACACCCCCTGAAAGGTCCCCCGGGGCAGACTGAATCCTCAAGCCTGCACGGGGAATCTAAAATAAGGGGAGCGAGAAAGGCATAATCAATCGGAATGTGCCTGTCGAGCGGAAGGACATGCCCCGGCCGGATTGTACGCGGCCGGAGACCGACAGCGGTACGGGGGCTCACACGGAGACTCACACCCGCTTCCCTTTGAGTCGAGCCATAGGAGGAAGGAGGGTGTCATGTTTGAAAAGATACTGTACCCGACCGACTTCTCGAATGTGTCTCAGAAGGCCCTGGGTTGCGTGGAGGATCTCGGAGCCTCCGGTGCCCGGGAGGTAATTGCACTGCATGTGATCGACCGGCACACCTATGAGCCGCTCGATGTGTACCCCTCGTATGATTACCTGCAGATCGAGCACGACCTGGAAGAGCGGGCCAGCGAAGAAATCGCCGGCATTGCGGACGAACTCAAACAACAGGGGCTCACGGTCAGCACGCGCGTCATCAAGGGCAACCCGCTGCGGGAGATCCTGCGTGTGGCGGACGAGGAGCACGTCTCCGCCATCGTGCTCGGCTCCCACGGCAAGGGCAATCTCGCGGAGATCCTCACCGGTTCGGTCTCGGAAAAGGTCATCCGCAAGGCGCACGTACCGGTGCTCGTAGTCAAGGCCGAATGAGGCCCGCCGCGATCACTCCCCCTGGGCGAGGATGCCCTCGAGCGTCATAAGCACCTCGGCCTCCCATTCGGGGACGAGGGCGGGGTGAATCTCCGAGGGATCCAGACGGCGGGTCTCTATTTCCTGGTTCACAGAGCTGTCCGTTATCACGGGAATCCTCCTTTATGCGGTCCTGGGGCCCTTCCTAGCCCGGAGGAATTAAGCCTCCATCAAGAGACCGATAATTTTCATTAAATAACAACCTCACCTGAACGGCCCTGCCCGCAGGGCCGTTCAGGCATATTAACGATAAATTCATCATTTACTTATCATATCTTCACCGCTTAAGGCTAGTCCTTTAGCAAAAACATCGAGGAGTATCCATGGCAAAGATCGACCTGCACGTCCACTCCCGTTTCTCGGAACACCCCTCTGAGTGGTTCCTGCAAAGGATCGGGGCTCAGGAATCCTACACCTATCCGGAATATGTCCATGCCGCGGCGCGGTCCCGGGGGATGGATTATGTCACCATTACGGACCACAACCGCATCGACGGGGCGCTCCAGCTCAAGGAGCGCTTCCCCGACGAAGTCATCGTCGGGGTCGAGACCACCACCTACTTCCCCGAAGACGGGTGCAAGATCCACGTGCTGATCTACGGTATCGACGAGCGCCAGTTCGCCACCATCCAGGAGCTCAGGGAGAACATCTACGATCTCAGGGCCTTCATCCACTCGGAGGATCTCGCCCATTCCGTCGCCCATGCCACCTATTCCATCAATGTCCGGCTGGAGGTGAACCACCTCGAAAGGCTCATCCCGCTCTTCGACGTCTTCGAAGGCATCAACGGCGCTAGGGATTTCCTCTTCAACAGCGCCTGGATGGAGATCCTCTCCCACCTCACCCCGGAACATATCGAAAAGCTGCAAGCAAAGCACGGCATCACGCCCCTGAGTTGCGACCCCTGGAACAAGGCCTTCACCGGGGGCTCCGACGACCACGCCGGGCTCTTCATCGGCCAGACCTGTTCCTGGCTGCCCGCCTTGAGCGCCTCGGAGGTGCTGGAGTGCCTCAAGGCCAAACAGGTCGCCCCCGATGGCCGGCACAACGACTACAAATCGCTGGCCTTCGCCCTCTACAAGATCGCCTCGGATTTCGCCCGCAGCAAGGACGTTACCTATGCGCGCTCCTTCGTGGGCATCCTGACGGAGAAGACCGGGCTGGTCCGCCTGCAGGAGACCCATCCCGAGCGCTTCCGGGAGATGGGCATCAAGGCCCGCACCCACATCCTGAGCGTCTATGACCTGGCCTTCTCCCTGGAGAGCTATCTCGAGGTAGCCTGAGGCCGTCATCCCCAAAAAAGTGGCCCAGGGTCGAAGTTCCCACTGCTCCCAGCGGAAGGCCGGGTCCTCAGGCTTGTTCTGGGGTTCATCCCCCTGATTCCTCCAGCCGGGCCCCGCAGTGTTTGCAGAAGGCGGCCCCGGCCTCATGCCCGCCGCGGCGGCAGGCGGGGCAGAGGCGTCCCGCGTCTTCCTGAACGCTGCGCCCCATCTCCACCGTGAAGATGCCGGTCGGCACCGCGATGATGCTGTAGCCCAGGATCATGATCACCGCCGCCAGGGCCCGGCCGAGGGGGGTTGCGGGCGAGATGTCCCCGTAACCGACGGTGGTCAGCGTGACGATGGCCCAGTAGATGCCCAAGGGGATGCTCGAGAAACCGGACGCCGCGCCCTCGATGAGGTACATAAGGGACCCCAGGACGACCACCAGGGTGAACACGGCAAAGAGGAAGACCGTGATCTTTCTGCGGCTTGCGCGTAGCGCCCGCATCAGCAGGCGGGCCTCGCCCACGTACTGCACCAGTTTGAGGACCCTAAAGACCCTGAGCACCCGCAGGATCCGGATCACGATCAGGAACTGGGCCCCCGGGAGCAGCAGGCTCACATAGGTGGGCAGGATCGCGAGCAGGTCCACCAGCCCGAAGAAGCTCACGGCATAGCGCCGCCGGTCCTCCACGCAGGAGAGCCTGAGGACGTATTCCACGGTGAACAGGAGGGTGAAGAACCATTCCACGCGGGCGAGCAGCCCCTGGTACCTCAGGTGCACCGAGGCCACACTGTCGGCCATGACCGCACAGACGCTCAGCACGATACAGACGATCAGGCCCACATCGAAGGCCCGTCCCAGGGGGGTGTCCGCCTCGAAGATGACCGTATAGAGCCGTGCGCGCCATCCGGCGCTACGCGCAGGTCTGTCGCTCATGGGCCCCACCATTTCTTTCGGGTCTTCCCCGGATACTCCCTCGAGGCCTCCCGTCGGGGAGGCCCTCCCTCACTGTGCCGAGGCAAACGCCGTCCCTCTGGGCCGCCAGACGGGCGGGCCGAAGGCGTCACTCCCCTTCGGGCTCACCTGCAACCCTGCGGGCGGCAAGGATTACCACCGGCTCCAGGGGGGTGTCCTGGTGCATGCCCCTGGTGCCCGTGGATACCTGGGCGATGCGGTCCATGACCTCCAGGCCCTCGATCACCCGACCGAAGACCGCATAGCCGAAGTCCCGCACCCCATGATCGAGGAAGGCGTTGTCCTTGAGGTTGATGAAGAACTGGGAGGTAGCGCTGTCCTTGGCGCTGGTGCGCGCCATGGACAGGGTGCCGCGCTCGTTTTTGAGCCCGTTGTCCGCCTCGTTCCTGATGGGGGGATGCGTGGCTCGTGGAGACAGGTCCTCGGTCATGCCCCCACCCTGGATCACGAAACCGGGTACGACGCGGTGGAACACCAGCCCGTCGTAGAAGCCCTCATCTACGTAGGCCAGGAAGTTTTCCACCGTCAGGGGGGCCTGCTGGGGATAGAGCTCGATCGTCATGTCGCCAAATGTCGTTGAAAATACAACCATAGTGCTTTCTCCTTGCCCTGCCCGGGCAGGATCCCCGTCGAGTTGCCACTCGCACTGCCGGCACCATCGACACCAGGGCTATGCCGATATCCTCCGGGCTGTGCAGGTCCGAAGAGCGCGAGGGGGAGCATCGCGCCGTTAGATGCTCCCCCTCGCGCCTGCAGACTAATCACGCGGCCTACTGCAGGGAGGCCTTCTGGTATCCCTTGGGTGGATCGAAAGATCCGGCCGGGGCCTTCTTGTCCTTGCATTCGATGAGCTCCTGCGTGGTCTTGATGGAGGCCCCCATCATGGAGCTGCTGGTCGTGCTCATGACCGGAACCCCTTTGATCTTGCCGAGTTCCTGCATGGCCTCCTGCACGGTCTCCTGCATACCAGGCATCATCATCAACCCGGCGGCACTGAGCTTGGTGAAGAGGTCATAGTCTATCTTGATGTCCTGGGTCGTCCAGATCTCGGATTCCACCGGCCCCATCATAGTCTGCATGGTCTGCAGGTACTTGCGGCAATCCCAGGCGCCGATCTTCTTCTTCTCGCCGGTCTCCTTGACGGTGATGGTCATCTTCATCATGCCCTGGGCGAACTGCATCATCTGCTGCTTCTCCTCGTCGCTCATGCCCGCCTCTCCGAGCAGCTGGCCCATGTCGAGCGGTAGCTCGTTATAGCTCTGCTCCTCGTGGTCCACGAGGTACATGACCTTTTTGTCCAGGCGCACGATCACACTCTGTCCGTCGCTGTCGCTGCGGAGCATGTTGTCCGCGATCCAGGTCTCCTGCATGACCTCCTGGGCGGGCTGGGTCTGACCCATGACCTGGAAGGCCCCGGTGCTCTGCTTGTACTTCATGAACGTTTCCGCATGGACCTGGCCCGCAAACATCAGACACAGCCCGAACGCCACCAGAATCCCTCTCTCCAGACTGTGTCTCACACGACCCTTCTTCATACAACCTCCTTTATCTCTATGGCTGAAGCCTTGTTGCGACACGTTGTATCCCGAACATGCAACCATTTCAAATAAAATCTGGACGCTGCCGGCCGGGGGATTTCCACCTCAGCCGGGGCCCTCGTCGTCCCCGGAGGCTGCGTCTCCAGGAGGGCGCTCACCCAGGCACAGCGCGCAGCGGTTGTCGCTGCACATCTGGCACTGGAAACAGTCCCGGCAGGGGTGCTTCTTGCGATCGGTCGGCTGTTCTTGCGGCACATAGACCAGGCCTTCGATCCCCGGCATACGCTCAAATTTCATGGTCGTCTCCCGTGATTCCCTGGTGCATCTAACGGCATGGTACCCGGAAAGTTTAGGCGTCGGCACCCATTCGGTCCGGCTGAAGAAGGGAAGGCTCACACTCCCACCCCCCACGGTTCAGGGATAGGGGGCCTTCGGCGCCAGCAGACCGGCGATGAAACCCGCAGAGGCCCTCCCCGGCCTCAATCACGGAAGAGCCCGTCCTCATAGATACACACCCTGCGTCCATCCTTCAGGAGCGCCTGCACGCGTTTGCGCTGGGTGTTGACCAGGTCCCAGTGCAGGGCGGAGTCGTTGAAGCCGAGCTTGCGCCGCAGGGCGGGGGTGAGCTCGGAGGGATCACCGGCATAGGTGTCCGCATATGAGGAGCCCAGCGCGATGTGCATGTTGCCGTAGCGCCCGCCGTAGTTCTCGTCGTAGAGGGTCTCGGCCATGAAACGGTCGATCTTGGAGAAACGCCGGTCCGTCAGGGAGAACTCGCCCAGCCGGCAGGCGCCCCTGTCCATGGCGAGCTGCTGCCTCAGGAAGGCGGCCCCCTCCTGGGCCTCGGCCCTGACCACCGACCCCTTGGCGAACTCGAGCCGGACCCCGCGCACGTAATTGCCGGACCGAAAAGAGGGCATGTCGGCGTAGTAGACGCCCGCGGTCCCGCGCCAGTCGGGCGAGACGAAGATCTCGAAGCTGGGGATGTTGTGCCCGGAGACGCCCACCCACTGCCGCTTCTCCCCGGGGGTGATCGTCAGGTCGAAGCTGTCGGCCTCCACCCGGAAGGCTAGAACCGGCAGCGCGAAAAGGCGCCGCTTGATCTCCTGCGCCTGCTTATAGACCTCCCGCCAGGGCCCGAGCGGTTCGCGGCGGTCGAGGAAACAGGCCCGCACGACCTGGCGCGTATAGGCCTCAAGATCCAGGCCGGCCTGCCGGGCCAGCTCCGCGGTGGGAAACAGGCCCAGGGTCCAGCCGAAGGCCCCCTGTACCTCGCGCTCATCGAGGATGTCGCGCAGATACTTGCGCGCCAGGGTGGCCCGGGCGATGCGCGCGGGCTCAATGTGCCCCAGGTGGGTGAGGGACTGCGGTGCGTGCAGGAAGATGCTGCCGTTCAGCTGAGCGTAGAGCTCCTGATCCCCGGGGGTGCGGAAGACGAGCTGCCGGTCTCCCGCGCGCTCGAAGAGGTCCTTTTCCATGGTGCTCGTGGGCATCAGGCGCACGATCGGGTTCAGGCCGCGCTCCAGGAGACGGACATGCAGCACCTCGGCCAGCCGCAGGGCCGGCAGGTCGAAGCGCACCAGCACCGCGTTCCCCTTTCGAAAACGCGCACTGCGCGCCGTTTCCAGCCCCCACATAAGGACCTTGGCATAGCGCTCCAGGTGTGTCTCGTTCAGCATCTTCCCCTCCCCTTCAGGGTGCGTCCTGCCCTGCAGGCAGGGCAGGACGCACGGTCATGGTCCGTTCGCCCGTGATGGCCACGGTCCCAGGCGGTGCCCCCCGGGGTTTGCTGACTTGGCGCGCCCGCGTGCAGATCACCTTCACCCGGCCGGAGGCACGCGCCTTGCTGTGGTAGGCGGCGATGGCGGCCGCCTGTCTGAGCGTCTCGCGCGGGGGCTCCTCGCCGGGGCGGGCCTTCAGGATCACGTGGCTGCCGGACATGCCGCAGACGTGGAACCACCAGTCTTCGGCCTCAGCCACCTCCAGGCTCAGGCAGTCGTTGTCTTCGGCGCTTCGCCCGGCCAGCACCCGCCACCCCCCGGGCAGGTCGTAGGCATACACCCGCGGCTCCCTGGCATCCGGTTCCCTCCCCCTCACCACGTGAAGTCCACCACCCAGCTCGCGGCGAGGATACCCCGCAGGATACCCAGGACCGCCACGTGCGCGGGGTGCACCCGGTAGCGCTCCAGCGCCTCCAGGTCATCGAAGGCGCTCACCAGGGCAAAGTCGAAGGACCTTTCCGAGCCCACCACATCCCGACCGAAGGCGTATTCCCTGATCTCGGGGATCATCTCCGGCAGTTGTCTGAGCCCCTCCATGAACGCCTCTATCTCCCGGTCTGTCACCCCGGGATTGAACCTCATCAAGACCACATGTTTGATCATGCGTCCCCCCTCCCGTGCCCGACGGCACATGGTTCCGCATATATACAGACACCCCCTAAGCGATGTCAATTTCAGAGGATATGATTCTCCCCGGGGCAGGCCCCGGTCCCCTTCTCGAGACTCAGGCGGCGGGTCAAGGCGATTTCACAGCGCTTGAGCCTCCGGCAAAAAGGGGGCCTTCACCCCTCATGCCCTTTGAGTGCAGCGCTTTCCTGACCCCGCCGGGGATCATCCCGCCCCGAGCGCCCGCAGCCCGGCCTCCATGCGGCCGAGGGCCTCCTGCAGCACGCCCCGCGGGCAGCCGAAGTTGAGACGCACGAACCCCGGGGCACCAAAATGCGCCCCGTCGGACAGCCCCACCCCCGCCTGTTCGAAAAAGCCCACCGGATCATCGAGCTCCAGAGAACGGGCATCGATCCAGGCCAGGTAGGTCGCCTCCACAGGATGCATCTTGAGTCCCGGCATCGCGGCCACGCGACCTGCCACCACCTCGCGGTTGCCCCTGAGATACTCCCGCAGGCCCGCCAGCCAGGGTGCGCCATCGCGATAGGCCGCCAGGGCGGCCACATAACCCAGGGCGTTCACGTGGGGCACGAGCCCCGCCATGGCACGCTGAAAGCGCCGCCTCAGCCCGGGGTCGGCGATAACCGCGAAGGCAAAGCCCAGCCCGGGGATATTGAAGCTCTTGCTCGGGGAGAGCAGCGTGATGGTGCGCCTTTCTACCTCGGGGCCGAGGGTGGCGATGGGGATGTGGGTACACACGTCATCCAGGACGAGCCCGGCATGGATCTCGTCGGAGCAGATGGTCAGGTCGTGGTGCAGGCAGAATTCGGCCAGACCGGCGAGTTCCTCGCGGCTAAAGCAGCGCCCGCCGGGATTGTGCGGGTTGCACAGCATGAACAGCCGGGTACGCGAGGTACGCGCGGACTTAAGGGCCGCCCTGTCGATCACGTAGCCCCGCTCCCCCTCCGCGAGCGCGATGGCCTTAAGGTTCTGCCCGGCATGTTTCGGGGCGCTCAGGAAGGGGGGATAGACCGGCGTGCACGTCAGCACGCCGTCGCCGGCCTCCCCGGCGCAGCGGCAACTCAGGTTGAGGCCGCTGACCACCCCGGGCAACCACACGAGCCACTCCGGGTGCACGTCCCAGGCGTACTGATCAAGCAGCATCTCCCGGATGACCCCGACGAGCTCGTCCGGGGCGTGCGTGTAGCCGAAGATGCCGTGGCCGACCCGCGCCTCCAGGGCCTCGATCACCGCCGGCGGACAGCGGAAATCCATATCCGCCACCCACAGGGGGAGGATGTCCCGGCCGCGGTAAAGGTCCCACTTCAGGCTGGAGGTGTGCCGGCGCTCTATGGGGGTGTCGAAGTCGAAGCGCAAGGTGTCCTCCCGCCTCAGCGGTCCTCGCCCATCAAACGGGTATCTGGCTTCCGGGAAATGTGCCTGGCGGTGGGTGACTTCAAGTTCATCACCGCTGTCATCTCCCGCTGAGCGCGGGGTAGCCGTCAGGGTTTTCGGACTGCCATTTCCAGGCATCGCGGCACATGTCCTCGATGCCCAGCTCGGCCTTCCAGTTGAGCTCCCGGGCGGCCCGGGAGGGGTCGGCATAGCAGGCCGCGATATCGCCCTCGCGGCGCGCTGCGATGCGGTAGGGGATCTTCCTCCCCGAGGCCGTCTCGAAGGCCCGCACCATCTCCAGCACGGAATATCCCCGGCCCGTGCCCAGATTGCAGGTCACCACCCCGGGACGGGCGTCGAGCCTTTCCAGGGCCCGCAGATGGCCACGGGCCAGGTCGACTACGTGGATGTAGTCCCGCACCCCCGTGCCGTCGGGGGTGGGGTAGTCGTTGCCGAAGACCGCCAGCTCCTGGAGCCGGCCCACCGCCACCTGGGTGATGAAGGGCATGAGGTTGTTGGGGATGCCGTGGGGGTTCTCGCCGATGCGGCCTGTGGGGTGGGCCCCCACCGGGTTGAAATAGCGCAGCAGGGCGATGTTCCAGGCCCTGTCCGAGACGTACAGGTCGCGCAGGATCTCCTCGATCATGAGCTTGGAGCGGCCGTAGGGGTTGGTGGCGCCCAAGGGGAAGTCCTCGGTGATGGGGACGCTCTCAGGATCGCCGTAGACCGTGGCCGAGGAGCTGAAGACGAGATTCTTCACCCCCTGCTCCCGCATGACCTCACACAGGGTCAGCGTGCCGGTGAGGTTGTTGTGATAGTAGGCCAGCGGGATGCTGACAGACTCCCCCACGGCCTTGAGCCCGGCAAAATGGATCACGGCCGAGATGTCGTTGGCCGCAAAGACCTTTCCCAGCGCCTCGCGGTCAAGCAGATCCACCCGGTGGAAGGCCAGGTTCCGGCCCGCGATCGCCTGCACCCGGGTGAGGGCCTCTTCCTTGCTGTTGGCAAGGTTGTCGACCACCACGACCTCGAAACCCGCCTCCAGCAGCTCCACGCAGGTGTGGCTGCCAATATACCCCGCCCCTCCGGTCACCAGAATCGTCATATGCCGCCTCCACTCATCATCGTTGCTTGCGCCCCGGTTGTCGGAGCGGTTTTTCCCCTTCGTCAGTACGGTGCATCCCTGCGTCTCAATCCGCACAGCTCCAAGTAATCATGGGAACCCCAAGGCAAGCCCTGGACCATCCTTGCCGCCGCAAGCGACGGGGAATGCGGCCCATAGCGATTCACTTCCCGTTTCCGTGATCCGCTCCGTCACCCAAGGCCTGCGAGTGTTCGGCGGCCAGGAACCGATAGGTCTCGGCCGGTTTTCGGATCCGGCTGACCCCCTCCGGGGGGAGCACCTTTTTGAGCGCTGCTGGGACGCCGGTCATCAGGTGATGCGGACCCACGATCTGTCCTTCCCGCACGAGCGAGCCGGCGGCGATGACCGAGCCGCTTTTGATGACGGCCCCGTTGAGCACCACCGCGGCCATCCCCACCAGCACGTTGTCTTCCACCGTGCACCCGTGCAGCACCACGTTGTGCCCCACCGTGACCCCCTCGCCCAAGGTCAGGGGATAGTCCGGGTCGGCGTGCAGGGTGCAGTTGTCCTGGATATTGGTGTCGCGGCCCAGCACGATGGGGGCCCGGTCGGCACGGACAACGGCCCCATACCAGAGGCTGACCCCGTCTCCCAGGGTCACGTCACCGATGACACAGGCCGTAGGGGCAATGAAGACCCCCTTGCCGATCTTGGGACTCTTTCCATTGAATTCCAGTATCAAAACTTGCCCTCTCTGACGTTTGCAACTTGCCCTTGCGGGGGTCCGCCCGACTCGAAACGCAGCAGGCACCCTCCCGCGCCGCCTTTTTAGAGCTTCCGCCTTATCAAAGAACGAAGCGCCCTTCCTCCCACTCCACGAGATGCTCCATGATCACCTGAAACTGGTGCGCGAGGTCGGCCGTCTCCCTCTGCCAGAAGATCTCGCTGCCCCAGTCGGGGTGATTACCCTGGAAGGAAACGTCATGCACCTGCTTGCTGCACCAGGCGAGATAATAGATGATGCGCATGAACCTCAGTGGTTCGATCAGTCTCAACGAGGCGTATTCAAGATCGCGGAACTGACGGTATCCCTCGAGGATGAGCCCGAGTTCCCGGCGCGACCGGGTGGCATGATCGGGCAGCAGCAGCCAGAGGTCCTGCACCGGGGGGCCCATCATCATGTCGTCGAAATCGATCACGAGGAGCCCCTCGTCCAGACGATCCAGCAGGTTGGCCCGATGGCAGTCCCCGTGCAACCGGATATACTCGATGCCCTCGAAAAGCGGGGTTATGGCTGCAAGCGTCTGCCGGCAGATATCCTCGAAGGCGCCGCGGCTTTCAGGCGTGACAAAATCCAGCAGAGCCTCGAGCTCACGCGCCGTAGAGAACGCAGGGTGGTGGCGGATACGGGAGGGCGCCTCCCGAGCGCCTCCCACCAGGTGAATGCGCCCCACCAAAGATCCGATCCTGAGCCAGTCTTCATCCGTGACGGGTTCGAACTCCCGCCCGGCACGTTTGGGGAACACGGCGAAATCCACACCGCATACCTGCCCCAGGGTCTCACCGTGGACAAACTCCCGGGGGGCGACTACCGCGATCTCGGAGGCCGCGCACTCCCTTAAGAACTCGTGCTCTTCCTTGAGCGCCGCCCTGTCCCAGCGTCCGGGGCGATAGAACTTGGCGATCAGACGCTCGCCGGTGGTGGATTGAAACTCATAGACCCGATTGATGTAACTGGGAAGCGGGATGGTAAGCCCCGTCAGTCTCAAACCGGTGGCATGTTCCACCGCCCCCATGAGAATATCGGGCCCCATGTGCTCGAAAATCGCCGTTGCATCCACGATCTCCCTATACCGCATGTAACCAAACGACACAACCCGCAGTGCGGCAGGGATGTCCCCCCGCGCAGCGCAGCTCATTCCAGGCAGCGCTCCAGGGCCGCCCGCCGCCCGGAGATCCGCGCCACGAGGACAAGTCCGGCACCGAGCATCATAAACAGGAATCCCAGCAGAACGGCCACACCCGTCAGCGCCCACAGCGAGGAGGGGTCGTCCCTCACGGCACGTGACGGATCGTCACCGTTATAGAGCACCCGCACCTCCTCTCCGGGGACGACGCTCTCGGGCTCCATGGTCCGGTTGTCGAGAAATTCCAGCGTCTGAGAGTCGCGGGTCTGAAACCTGATCAGAGCGCCGCCCTGGTTTCCCGGCACGGCGTCGACCACCTCGCCGGAGGTGGGGATGGCCCGCTCCACGAAAATCCACGTCTGATAGCCCACCCATCCGCCGAAGACCAGAAAGAGCACCCCCAAGAGGGTCAAGCCATACCCGGCCGCCTTCATACGTCACTCCCCTTGGCCGCTCACAGGCCGATTCGCGCCGATCCCGGCCCTCACGCCTCACCCTCGCCGGAGAGCGGTTCCACCATGAGGGTCAATCCCTGGATTCCGGTCACCTGTACCGGATGTCCCCGAGGCACAGCGGTGTCCCTTGATACGACCTGGGCCTGCCAACGCTCACCACGGGCACTGACGTATCCCCGCGGATTCAGGTCTTCCAGAGCCACACCGCAGCGTCCGATCATGCCCCCGTCCGGTGCGGGGCACTGCCGCTCATAGGCGCGCCGCACCAGGGGAAACATGAGAATATCCTTGAGCGCCCAGAATCCGAGGATGCCCCAGAAGACCGCTGCGGGAAGCGGCACGACCCGGCCGGCCACCCCCAGCACACCCGCCAATACGACCAGCTCCACAAGCTGGATCAGGGCGTAGCGGACGAGGGTAGAGGCATCCAGGCGCCGTTTGCGCATACCCTCCTCTAACACCAACCCGCCCGCCCTTCAAGGTGTCCCTGCAAGGTTTTCCGCTTTTGGGCGGCATGAGGACCATCGGGGGGGCGGCAGGTATCTTCAGAGCATCAGCCCTTGACCATCAGGTTCAAGCTTTCGATGTATTCGGGATCCACCTTCTCCATGACCTCGATGATGTGCCGATGCAGGCGTTTCTTGTGCTCGAGGAAAATCGGCCGACCCTTGGTATAGGTCCGGGCAAAGGCCAACGTCTCCTGCATGAGCTCCTGATCGTCCGCGCAGGCCTTGACGATGACGTGATGCTCCTCCAGTTCCCGCCCTCCGGCGCGCTTGCCGCTGAAGATGAGCTCCTCGGCCTTGTAGTAGGGGATGGCCTTCTTCACGATCTCAAGCATGGCGGGCACGAAGGGGATATTGATATCGACCTCGGGGAAACAGAAGAAGCCCCTGTCCGCGCGCATAAAACGGTAATCGCAGGCACAGGCCAGGATGGTGCCGTCGCCGAAGGCGTGCCCGTTGATGGCAGCGATCACGGGCATGGGAAAATTAAGCACCCGGGTGAACATGCGGTTGAGCCCGTACATGAAGGCCTTGATCGCCGGGAAATCCTGCTCGCCTATGACCTGTGTCATCCACTCCAGGTCGATCCCCAGCGACCAGCACTTGGGGTCGCTCGAGGCGATCACCACCGATTTGAGGCTTTCGTCGGCCTCGATCTCGTCGAAGGCCTTGAGGATCGCCTCGATGAACATGGGGTTGTGCCGGTTCTCCCCGTTGTTCATGGTGATAATCGCAACGCTTTCATCCTTGGTCCATTCAATGATTGCCATGAATACCTCCTGCTTGAAATGAGATGCACCTCCCCCACCTTAGCATGCAACCACGCGGACCTTCAATCGTTATGGGACGAATTCCCTTAGCGTTTGCGGTGGGCATTGGGATCCAGGGCTTGGTGTGGAGTTCATACCCATAATGCGTTTCGCCGCGCCCTCGGCCCCTCAGGCCTGCCCGGCACGCCCCATGGCCAATTCCAGGCGCCTGACGAGCAGGGATATCCCCAGGGTGAGGATCAGATACAGGGCCGTGATCGTGATCCAGATCTCGAAAGTCAGGTAGGTGGCCGCCATGAGTTCAAGGCCCTGGAAGGTGAGCTCCTGAATGGAGATCACCGACACAATGGCCGAATCCTTGATGGTGGAAACGAGCTGACCCGCCAGAGGCGGCAGGATGCGCGTCATGGCCTGGGGCAGGATGACATATCTGAGCTGCTGCCAGCGCGTCAGCCCCAGGGCATAGGCGCCCTCCCACTGACCTTTATCCACCGCCTGGATGCCGCCGCGGACGATCTCCGTGATGTAGGCCCCCTCGTAGAGGGCCAGGGTGATAAGGGAGGCCAGAAAGGCGTTGATCTGGGAGGGCGGCGTGAAGAGCAGGGCCACAAGGCGTTGCGTCGCATCAGGCGCCTGCCTTACAAGGCTCTCCACCCCCAGGGCGTTCATGAGGCGGTCGCCGATGAAATAGTAGAAGATAAACACCAGCACCAGGGGGGGCACGTTGCGCATGAGCTCCACATAGGTGCCCCCCACCAGCCGTCGGAAGAGTCGCGGGCTCACCCGCATGAGCCCCATGAGCGACCCGAGCAGGGTGGCCAGCAAGGTTGACCACAGGCTGAGTCGGATGGTGGTAAAAAACCCCTGCATCAGCAGATTGGCCACCCAACTGCCGGTGAGCGCATCGTAGCGGAAAAGGTACGGGGGGATCACCCCCCAGTTCCAGCGGTAATTGAGCCCCACCCGGATGCGGTACATCAGCCCCACCGCGACCAGAACCACGGCCATAACGATCAGGACATCGAAGAGCGTGACGCGCCGCCTGTGTTCCATGAGACCTTCCGCCGGAGGTGTACCCAGGTTGCAGGCCTTACTGGATCAGACCTGCCCAGTCCCGGGTTTCGAACCAGTAGCGCTTGCGCTCCTTCAGCCAGCCCTCGGCCTCCACCACACGGATCCAGTTGTCCAGGAAGTTAAGGGTGTCAAAGTCGCCCTTGACCAGGGCGAACCCGATGGGCTCGCGCGTGAAGTTCTCGCTTAAGGGCAGGCAAAGCCGCTCGGGATACCTGAGGGCCTGAAAGGCCGGCAGGGGGGCCGATGCCACCAGGGCGTGCACCCTCCCGTTGAGCAGTTCCTGCACGGCCTGCGACTCGTCGTCGAAGAGCCGCAGTTCTGCGTTAGGCAAGAATCTGCGCGCAGCGGCCTCGGCCGTGGTGCCGATGCGGGCGGCCACGGCCACGTCGTGGCGGTCGAAATCGGCCAGGGAGGTGACCTCCCCCGCCAGGCCTCTATGCGCCACCAGCGACATGCCGCTGTAGTCGTAGGGGATGGAAAAATTCACCTTCAGGTTGCGTTCGGGGCGAATCCCCATACCGCCAATGATGATGTCGAACTTCCCGGTGAGCAGGGCGGGGATGATGCCCGACCACTTGGTGGGGATGAACTCCACCGCTACCCCCATGTCACCGGCCAGCCTGCGGGCCACATCGACCTCGAACCCGATGAGCTCCCCGGTCTTGTCCTTCATGGCCCAGGGCACAAAGGTGGACAGGCCCACGCGCAACACCCCGCGCCTCAATACCTGCTCCAGGATGCCCCCGTCCCTGTCCGCCGGGACCGCCTCCGGTAGTGGGGGAGAGCAGGACAGCGCAAGAAC
This sequence comes from uncultured Bacteriovoracaceae bacterium, assembly GCA_964618975.1. Classification (GTDB taxonomy): domain Bacteria; phylum Desulfobacterota; class Desulfomonilia; order UBA1062; family UBA1062; genus CAZUDI01. The sequence continues at coordinate 22,153 of CAZUDI010000024.1, forward strand.
GCTCACGATCACCAATGCCACGCAAAATCCTTGTGCATGCTTCATGGGACACCTCCTCCGATACGTTCGCCGTGATTGAAGACATCCAGGATCTGGCTCAGGAAAAGCCGTGTACGTTCCCTGTGGGGCGCGGTGAAAAAGGTCGCGACCGGGGCCTCCTCCACGATGCCCCCATGTTCCATGAACACGATACGGTCACCTACCTCGCGGGCAAAGCCCATCTCGTGCGTCACCACCACCATGGTCATCCCTTCGCTGGCCAGCGTACGCATCACCTCGAGCACCTCGCCGATCATCTCCGGATCCAGGGCGCTGGTGGCCTCATCAAAGAGCATAACCTTGGGGTGCATGGCCAGGGCCCGGGCGATGGCCACGCGCTGGAGCTGTCCACCGCTGAGCTGGGCGGGGTAGCGCTCCTCCTTGTCCGCAATCCCCACCTTGGCCAGCAGGGCCAGGGTGGTCTGGCGGGCATCACGCGCGCTCTTGCGGCGCACCAGACGCTGGGCCAGGTCGATGTTCTGTCTGACCGTCAGGTGGGGAAAGAGGTTGAAGGACTGGAAGACCATGCCCACCTCCTTGCGGATCTCGCGCCGTCTCCGGCGGTGGTGATCGAGCGGGATGCCGTCGATCACCACCGAGCCGCCCTCGAAGGACTCCAGGCCGTTGAGACACCGCAGGAAGGTGGATTTCCCTGCCCCCGAGGGCCCGATGATCACCACCACCTCCCCCCGCCGGATGCTCAGGCTGAAGTCCTTCAGTGCCACCACCCCGCCTGCGAAGGTCTTGCTGATCCGGTCAACCTCGATCATATAATCTTCGGTCACCGCCTCCTCCTTGGATCTATACATAACGCGCCCGGAGTCGCTTATCCAGGGTCGTGGCCAGACGCGAGAGCGCGAGCGTGATCGCCAGGTAGATCGCCGCCACCGTGAACCAGATTTCAAAGGCCAGGAAGGTCTGGGCCACAATGGCCTGCCCCTGCATGGTGAGGTCGTAGATCGCGATGGTGCTCACCAGGGCCGAATCCTTGACCAGCGAGATGAACTGTCCAGTCAACGGCGGCAGAATCTGACGGAGCGCCTGAGGCAGGATTATATGCACATAGGTCTGCAGGCCGCCGATCCCGAGGCTGTAGGCCGCATCCCACTGCCCACGGGGGATGGAAACGATCCCCGCCCGCATGATCTCGGACAGGTAGGCCCCCTCAAAGAGGCTCAGACTCAGAACCGCCGAGGCGAAGGCCGAGATGCCCAGGATGGGCGCGAGCATGAAATACATGCAGAAGAGCTGGATAAGCAGGGGGGTGTTGCGAATAAACTCCAGATAGATCCGCGAAAGTGCCGCGGCGCTCCACGATCTCGAGAGCCGCATCAGCGCCGCCAGCAGCCCGAAGACCAGGGCCAGAATCATACTGATGGCCGTGATCTTGAAGGTCACCGCCAGACCCGCCAGCAGCTGTCCGGCGACAAGCCCCTCCGGGGTGACCATCACCAGATAACGCCCCACCCGGTACCACTGCCACTGGTAGCCCAGCGAGGCGCTGCCCCTGATGACGAGCGTCACCACCAGGGCACACAGGAGCACGAACATGGCCCCATCGAAAAGGCTGCGGTATAAAGGTGTTGCCAATGAAGGCCTCCAGGCGAACATGCCCTTCAGGCCTCTACACCCCGCGCAGCGCGAAGGTCTTCGCGATCAGGGACTGCGCCTCTTCCTGGATGAGCCTCAGATGCCGCTCGCCGGCGGAACTCTCGGCGTAGATCTTGTAAATGTCCTCGGTGCCGGAGGGTCGCGCCGCAAACCACCCCCTGGGGGTGACGACCTTGAGCCCCCCTAAAGGGGCGCCGTTGCCCGGGGCGCTGGTCATGACCGTGGTGATCCGGTCGCCGGCGAGTTCCTGGGCCGGGAAATCTGCAGGTATCAGGGCAGAGAGCACCGCCTTCTGCGCCGGTGTGGCCGGGGCGTCGATGCGCTCGTAGACACACTCCCCGAAAAGCCCCTCGAGTTCGGCATAGTGCCGGGCGGGGTCGCGTCCGGTCTTGGCGGTGATCTCGCCCGCCAAAAGGGCCATGATGATCCCGTCCTTGTCCGTGGACCACGCCTGTCCGTCGAAGCGCAGGAAGGCCGCACCGGCGCTCTCCTCGCCGCCAAAGCCCAGGGAACCGGCGAGCAGGCCGTCTACGAACCACTTGAATCCCACCGGGACCTCGACCAGTCCCCTCCCCCGCCGGGAGGCCACGTGGTCGATCATGGAGCTGCTCACCAGGGTCTTGCCCACCGCGGCCGTCAGCGGCCAGGCCGGCCGTGTGGCAAAGAGGTGATCGATGGCCACGCTCAGGAAGTGATTGGGGTTCATGAGCCCGGCCGAGGGGGTAACTATCCCGTGCCGGTCGGCATCCGGGTCGGTGCCGAAGGCGATATCATAGCGATCCCGGAGCGCGATGAGACCGGCCATGGCATAGGGCGAGGAACAGTCCATGCGAATCTTCCCATCCCAATCCGCACACATGAAGGCAAAGGTGGGATCATATGCGTCGTGGAGCACCTCAAGATGGAGTCCATAGCGCTCGGCGATCGCCCCCCAGAAGGCCAGCGAGGCCCCTCCCAGGGCATCCGCCCCGAGCTTGAGCCCGGAGGCGCGGATCGCCTCCAAATCCACCACCTGCTTGAGATCCTCCACATAGGTGCGCACGTAGTCATGCTCGCGGGTGGTCTCGGCACTTATGGCCCGCGCATAGGGCAGGCGCTTCACGCCGCGGCCGCCCTCTTTCAGGAGCGCGTTGGCCCGCGCGGCGATCCAGGTCGTAACCGTGGTGTCCGCCGGACCGCCCTGGGGCGGGTTGTACTTGAAGCCGCCATCCTCGGGCGGGTTGTGGGAAGGGGTGATCACGATCCCGTCGGCAAGGCCTTGAGGATGGGCGCGGTTGTGGGCCAGGATGGCATGCGAGATCACCGGGGTGGGGGTGAATCCGCCCGCAGGGTGTATGCGCACTTGCACCCCATTGGCGGCCAGCACCTCGAGGGCGCTGCGGTGGGCGGGCTCGGACAGGGCGTGGGTGTCCATGCCGAGAAAAAGCGGTCCATAGATCCCCTGTGAGGAGCGGTAATCGCAGATGGCCTGGGTGATGGCGAGGATATGCCCCTCGGTGAAGGAGCCCTTCAGAGATGATCCCCGATGTCCCGAGGTCCCGAAGGCGACCCGCTGCGACGGGTCGTCCCTCTCCACCCGGGTGGTATAGTAGGCACTGACGAGCCGTGCTATGTTGGCCAGCGCCTCGCGCGGGACCGGCCTGCCCGCCAGAGGATGTACGCCCATGGTTTACCCCCCTTTACATTCATTGCAGGAACCACGTTCAATCATAGCAGATAATGATGATATTTCCAGAGCGATCTCGAACCGCCTGTCAGAAGGCTCCCGGCCACCGCAGCCGTTCACAGTCATGGGTACCGGCACCGCCCATCCTTGACCTCGCATACCTCGGGAAAGGCGATCCCAGAGACAAGAAAGGGTTAATCTCGGGGCCCGCTCCCCCAGGCCGACGGTCATCTGCGGATGTCCTGGGTCGGATCAGAATGGCACTTTGAAACGTGGATAGGGATAGACCGGCGCTGGCCTGAGGTCGGTTTCTCCCTCGGTCCGAAGGTGTCGCTGGGCCACTTCCAGGCTGTCCATCGAGAAGCCCCTTATCCTGAAGAGTTCCTCCACGGAATCGAAAGGCCCGTTGACGCTCCGAAAGGCCACGATGTTCTCCGCGGTTTTGCGGTCGAGCCCCGGCACCAGCGCCAGTTGCTCCACATCGGCACGGTTGATATTAACGGTCCCGATCATACGGGTCCGTTCCCAGGATGGCCACCGATAGGTCCAGTCGGTCATGGAATTATCACTTTCCCGTGTTTCCGCGACCGCCAGGGTACCCAGGGCAAGCGCCATGAGCGCCGCGGCTGTCACCATCACCAAACGTTTCATGATTCCTCTCCTTGTCATTCCCTGGTTCTGCCGTTGCACCATATTATCATGGTTATGCATCCAGGGCCTTCTCTTGCCGTTCAAAACTTTTGACGACCGCCATCCGATGAAGGATTCCCAGCCCCCAGCGTCTGCTCCCTTAACGGGCAAGCATGCCGTAGGCATGGCCGCGTGGACCGTCACGACAGAACATCTGAAAGCCCGTGTACCTGTAGCAGAACATTGCCGCCGGGCGGCAGATTGACACCGCGCATCCCTTCTGCCATACTGCGCAATTATGGGGATGAACCCCAGGGCCAGCCTGAGGACCCTCTACGCCGCTGCAAGCGGCGGGGAATTCGACCCATAGCGATTAAAAGGCAGTTTCCCTGCCAACCGGACACGACCGATGGAATCCAACCGCAAGATCATACACATCGACATGGATGCCTTTTATGCATCCGTCGAACAGCGTGACCGCCCCGAGCTCAGGGGACGACCCGTCATCGTGGGCGGCGACCCCCATGGACGCGGGGTGGTCGCCGCCTGCTCCTATGAAGCCCGGCGCTTCGGCATCCATTCCGCCATGCCGGCCTCCCGGGCGTTTAGACGCTGCCCCCAGGCAGTCTTCCTGCCTCCCCGCTTCGAGGTATACCGCCTGGTTTCCTCACAGATCATGCAGATCTTCCATGACTATACCGACCTGGTGGAACCCCTCTCACTGGACGAGGCCTTCCTGGATGTGACCGCGAATACCTGTAACCACCCCAGCGCCACGCACCTCGCCCGGGCCATCAAGGAGGCCATCCGGCGGCGCACCGGCTTAAACGCCTCCGCCGGGGTCTCGTTCAACAAATTCCTCGCCAAGGTGGCCAGCGACCTGCAAAAACCCGACGGACTCACCGTGATTCGGCCGCACGAAGCGGTGCGCTTCATCGACACCCTGCCGGTGGGCCGTTTCTTCGGCATCGGCCCCAAAACGCAGCAGCGCCTTCAGGCTCAGGGGATCAAGACCGGGGCCGACCTGAGGGCCCTCTCGATGGGCGAGATCGAGGCCCTCTTCGGCAAGGCGGGAAGATCCTTCTTCCACCTCTGCCGCGGCGAGGACCCGCGCCCGGTCACCCCACACCATGACCGCAAGTCACTCGGCAAAGAACTCACCTTCCCAATGGATATCGACGACCCCCATGAACTGGGACGGATCCTCGAGGGGCTCGCCCTTCAGATCGCCCGTGAGCTCAAGCGGCACACGCTCAAGGGCCGGACCGTCACCCTGAAACTGCGATACGACGACTTCACCACCATCACACGCAGCACCACACTCAGTGCCCCCACCTGTGAGGCGGAGGTGATCACCTCCTGCGTCAACACACTGCTGGAAAAAACCGAAGCCGGGCACCGAAAGGTCCGACTGGTGGGTATTTCGATCTCACACCTCGGCGATGCCCCTGCGCCTACATCACAGGCCCGCCAGCTGCGACTGCCGATCTTGTGACACATCCGCGCCTGAGCATCGTCACCCCGGAGCGCAAGCTTGGCCGTCGGGGAATCTCCAAGCCATCATAGGTATGAACCCCAGGGCCAGCCCGGGACCATCCTTGTCGCCGCCAGCGGCGGAGAATTTGACCCTCAAGCGCTTCTCAGGCGCACTTCAGCTTGATCAGATCATTCCAGGTTACATAGCGTACCAGCTGCCGGGGGTCCCGGACATTCATCTTGTCATACATGCGGTACTTATAGGTATTGACGGTCTTCATGCTCAGGTCGAGATCGCCACTGATCTCGCGCACGGTCTTGCCGGAGGCCAGGCCGATCATCACCTGGTACTCGCGTTCGGACAGACGCTCATGGGGTGCAAGGGTAGCATCCTCGTGCCGCACGGCCACATACAGGGCCTCCGTCAGCTGCGGGGGAAGGTATCGCCCCCCGCCGATCACGAGTTCCAGGGCCCGCTGAATCTCGGGGAGCGGGCTGTCCTTGGTGAGGTAGCCCGAGGCCCCGGCCCGCAGGGCCCGCAGGGCGAACTGGTCGTCGGAGTTCGGGCCGAACACCAGCACCGCGGGCGCAGACTTGAGTCTTCGAAATGACTTGATATTCTGGAAGATATCGTCACTCAGCCGGGAAATCCCCACCACGACCAGATGGCAGCGCCCCTCACCCAGTTGCCGCAAGGCCGCCTGCGTCCCGGAGGCCTCGACGAGAGACTCGACCTCATAGTGCTTCTCGATGATCCTCCTGAAGCCGGCACGCTCAACCGGTGAATCGTCAACAATCGCCACATGCACCGCTCCAGGCAATATCTGAGAGCGCTGCCGCATATCTGAGTGTGCACCCATATTCATGATCTTATCTCCCCTCACCGCCAATCCACCCCACGGGATGGCCTTTTATCTCTGCTTTTGCAAGACACATACCAGATGCACCACATCTGTAATATATTGATTTACATGAGTTTTATAAATTGCACACCCTTGAGCGCCCCGGATTTACGTTAATATGTCAGGCAGTGTCGATATATGAACAACGGTTCAGGCCGAATCCCCTGTCACTCGGCAGCCGACCTCCCCGATTTTCCTGCCACATCCAACCCGGCCCTCCCAGGCAGACGCCTCAACCCCCTTCGTTGGAGATCCCATATCACCGCCTTCGGTTCATTATTGTATTCTTAACCGCGCACACTCACCTCATTGCGCGCACCTCTCACCCCATTTATCCCCTTTCTTGTATTGCTGATTCTTATTAGCTACATTTTTGTGCCGCCTGTCGCCGACCCGAGGAGCGTCCTTGACGAGCGCCTGTCCATTCAACATTTCATTTTCATTTCATTAATTGACACAGCCCCCACCCGTACCCCCCCATGGCACGGTCCTGGCTAAACACGGTGCAGGGTTGCCCCGGGGAAACGCGAACCGGGACGAAGCCGACAAAACGGCCACCGCGTGGCTCATAAATGGGAGGGAAACCATGTTTGCATGCAGCTCGGCAACGGAGGTACTGGCAGCGGTCAGGGAACACGATATCAGCTTCATTCAGTTTTGGTTCACGGACGTCCTCGGACGACTCAAGAGCTTCAACATCACGCCTTCCGAGCTGGAGGAGGGCCTGGAAGAGGGCATGGGCTTCGACGGATCGTCCATCGAGGGCTTCGCACGCATCCACGAGAGCGACATGATCGCCAAGCCCGACCCCACCACCTTCCAGCTCCTGCCCTGGAGGCCCGCCGATCGCCCGGTGGCGCGCATGATCTGCGATATCCTCAACCCCGATGGCAGCCCCTATGAGGGCGATCCCCGTTACGCCCTGAAGCGCATACTTAGCAAGGTCGCCGAGCGGGGGTATACCTGCTACCTGGGCCCGGAGTTGGAGTTCTTCTACTTTGCCGGCGACAAGGAACCCGAGATCATCGACCGCGGGGGCTATTTCGACGGCCTGCCCGTAGACCGCGCCCCGGATCTCAGGCGCGAGACCATCTTCTGCCTGCAGCAGATGGGCATCGCCATCGAGTACAGCCATCATGAGGTGGCCCCCTCCCAGCATGAGATCGACCTGCGCTTCCAGGACGCGCTGACCATGGGGGATATTGTCATGACCTACCGCACCGCGGTCAAGGAAATAGCCAGGCAGCATGGCGTGTACGCCACCTTCATGCCCAAGCCCCTCAAGGGCGAGAACGGCAGCGGCATGCATGTGCACCAGTCCCTTTTCCTAGGCGGTGAGAATGCCTTCTTCGACGCCCAGGATCCCTATCATCTCTCACGGAAAGGCAAGAGCTACATCGCCGGGATCCTGAAGCACGCCCCGGAGATCATCGCGGTCACCAACCAGTGGGTGAACTCCTACAAACGGCTGGTCCCGGGCTTTGAAGCCCCGGTCTATGTCGCCTGGGCCAGGCGCAACCGCTCGGCCATGGTGCGCGTGCCCATGTACAAGCCCGGCAAAGCCAAGGCCACGCGCATGGAGTTCCGGGCCCCGGACCCGGCCTGCAACCCCTACCTGGCCTTTGCGGTCCAGATCGCGGCCGGCCTCAAGGGTATCGACGAGGGGTATGAACTGTGCGCCCCCATCGAGGAGGACATCTTCGAGATGGACGAGCGGGCCCGCATGTCCGCGGGCATCACATCCCTGCCCGGGAGCCTCTTCGAGGCCATCCAGGCCGTGAGCGCCAGCGACCTGGTGCGCGAGACACTTGGCGAGCACATCTTCACCAAATTCATCGAGAACAAAAAACGCGAGTGGGACGACTTCCGGACCCACGTGAGTCGCTACGAGATTGACCGCTACCTTCCGGTCCTCTAAAGGGGCATGCCGCACCGGGAACAGGCCCCCGGTGCAACCCTGGCCGCCGACCGGGAAGGATACAGGGAGAATATATGTGCGGAATCGCGGGAGGCTACGACCCCACGGGGGGTCTGGGTCTCGATGAAAACATGCTGCGGGCCATGCTCGACTGCCTGAGTCACCGCGGTCCGGACGGGGAGGGAGTGCATGCCGAGGACGGCATCTGGCTTGGGCACACGCGTCTGTCCATCATCGATCTGACCGGTGGGAGACAGCCCCTGAGCAACGAGGATCGCTCGGTCTGGGTGAGCGTCAACGGCGAGGTCTTCAACTACGTGGAACTGAGGGGGGAACTGATCGCGCGGGGCCACCGCTTCCGCACCCAGTCGGACTGTGAGGTCATCTGCCACCTCTACGAGGAGTACGGCCCCGATCTCTGTCAGCACCTCAACGGACAGTTCGCCCTGGCGCTGTGGGATCACAAGGCGCGCACGCTGCTCCTGGCGCGCGACCGTTTCGGCATCGCGCCGCTCTTCTATGTCCGGCGCGGTCCGGGCGTGGTCTTCGCTTCTGAAATCAAGGCCTTCCTCCCGGTCTTGGGCCCCCTCGACCTCGATCTGCCCGGCCTGGCCCAGACCTTCACCCTCTGGAACACCCCTGCACCCCGGACCATCTACCGGGGGATCGAACAGCTGTGCCCCGGGGAGGTCATGCTCTGCACCACCGGGGGGATATTCCGGCACCGATACTGGGGCCTGGATTTCCCACCCGAGGGCGAACACGACCTGACAGATGAAGCCACAGCGGCCAGCGCCATCCAGGAGGTCCTGCAGGATGCGGTCCGGCTGCGCCTGCGCGCCGATGTGCCAGTGGGGGCCTATCTGAGCGGGGGGCTCGATTCGAGCATCATCTCCGTGATCATGCAGGCACAGACATCCTCCCTGGAAACCTTCTCGATCGCCTTTGAGGATACCACCTACGATGAATCCGTCTTCCAGGAGCAGATGGGACGACGCCTGGGGACCCTCCATCATGTACGCCGCATCGCCGCATCTGATATCGGGAGACACCTCGCCCGAGTCGTCGCCCATACCGAGACCCCCCTGCTGCGCTCGGCCCCGGTGCCCATGTACCTGCTCTCTGAACTTGTCCAGGAAAGCGGGATCAGGGTCGTGCTCACCGGGGAAGGGGCAGACGAACTCTTCGGCGGATATGACCTCTTCAAGGAGGCCAAGATCCGACGTTTCTGGGCGCGGGACCCGACATCATCCCTGCGGCCGCTCCTGCTGAATCGCCTCTATCCCTATGACGCCCGGCAGATGCACCGCACGGGAGGGATGCTCGGGGCCTTCTACCGCCCCGACCTCTTGGCGACCGATCACTTCGCCTATGCGCACCTGCCCACCTGGCGCAACGGTGCCGCACTCATGAGCTACCTCAGCGATGACGTCCGCGAGGTGCACAAGGACTGCGATCCAACCGCCGTGATCGAGGCGGGCCTGCCCGATGATTTCCACCGCTGGCATGCGCTCAATCAGGCCCAGTATCTCGAGACCAGGCTCCTGCTTTCCGGATACCTCCTCAGCTCTCAGGGGGAACGCATGACCATGGCCCATGCGGTGGAGGGACGCTATCCCTTCCTCGACCACCGAGTGGCCGCCACGGCGGCGCGCGTCGCTCCCCGGCTGCACCTGCGCGGGCTGAGGGAGAAGTACATCCTGAAAAAGACCTTCGCCCCCCATCTGCCCACCGAGATAACCGGCCGCACCAAACGCCCCTATGGCGCACCCAACCGGGAGGCCCTGTTTGCCGGAAAGAGGCTGCTGGGTACGCTGGAAGGGTTCCTCAGCCCCGAGGCGATCAGCGAAAGGGGCATCTTCGATCCTGCCCGCGTGGCATCCCTGCTCGAGAAAGGCCGCCGCAGTGAGAGCCCCCTGGGCTTCCGTGACAACAGCGCCCTGCTGGCCATCCTCACCACCCAGATCGTCTGCGAGCAGTTCTGCAGCCGGAACGCCAGGCAGCGCTTTCTGCACCCCCAGTGCGCTGCAGGGGATCCCGGGTAAGGCCATCATGAGCGCCTGCGCTCCGCATGCGTCCGCCGTTTTTTCCTCCAGGCGCGGGCCAGCGGCGTCAGAGCATCCGCCGTCAAAGGTACCCCTGCAGCGGGCAAATCCATCCCCGGCGGAGCAGAGTCGGCGGACAGTCTGCGCTGTCGCATCAAGGCCCCCCGCGCGAGGGGCAGGCATTCAGGCCGGAGCCCATGCATCTGTCGGGGGGATGTGACTTTCGGGTGATTTGCGGACAATGAACCCTAGCGCTCCCTCAAGGGGACAACGCAGGCGGACAGGGCCCTGTCCAGGCCCTGTCCTTTACTACCTTGGATGCCGGAGGCCGGAGCCAGTCTCTAGGGACGGGAGCGCGCCCCTAGACGGCCGCAGCCATCTGGAAGATCGGCAGGTACATGGCCACGACCACGAACCCGATGATCCCGCCGAGGAAGACCATGAGCAGGGGCTCCAGGGCCGAGGTCAGCGCCTCGACCGCCGTATCCACCTCCTCGTCGTAGAAATCGGCGATCTTCGAGAGCATCTGATCCATGGCACCGGTAGCCTCCCCGACCGCGATCATCTGCACCACCATGCCGGGGAAGATGCCCGACTGTTCGAGCGGCTCGGCCATGGTCTTGCCCTCGCTGATGGCCGAGCGTACGTTGCGGATGGCCTCTTCCACGACCTTGTTGCCGGCACTGCGGGAGGTGATGTCCAGTCCGTCCATGATGGGTACGCCCGAGGTGATCATGGTGCCGAGCGTCCGGGTGAATTTCGCCACCGCCACCTTCCTGATCAGGGTCCCGAAGACCGGGAGTTTCAGGGCCAGACTATCCAGATAATACTGCCCCCGTTCCCTTTTCTTGACCATCTTGAAGGCGATGACCATCAGTACGATCACCCCCAGCATGACGAGCCAGTAGCTCCTGAAGAAATGACTCAGGTCCACCACCAGCTGCGTCGGCCCGGGCAGCGAGCTGCCGAACTGGGCGAACATATCCTGGAAAGTGGGGATGACGAAGAGCATCAGCACGGCCACCACGCCCATCGCCACGCACAGCACGATGATGGGGTAGGTCATGGCGCCCTTGACCTTGGACTTGAGGGCCTCGTTCTTCTCCATATACTGGGCCAGTCGGTTGAGGACCAGATCCAGCACGCCGCCGATCTCGCCGGCGGCCACGAGGTTCACATAGAGGTTATCGAAGAGTTTGGGGTGTTTCTTGAGGGAGTCGGCGAAGGTGGACCCGCCTTCGACGTCGTGTTTGATCTGGGCGACGACCTTCTTGAAGGTGGGATTGTCCTGCTGGGAACCGAGGATGTCGAGGCACTGCACCAGTGGAAGCCCGGCATTGATCATGGTCGCGAACTGCCGTGTGAAGACCACCACCTCCTTGATCTTGACCCCCTGTTCGAACAGGACGATGTCCTTGCGTTTGGGCCTGATCTTGGTCGGCACCACCCGCTGACGTCTGAGGACCATGTTGACGGCGGCCTTGCTGTCCGCTTCGAGCTCCCCCTTCCTCAGGGTGCCGTCCGCAAGCCTGCCCTCCCATGCGAATACGGGCATAGATTATCTCCTCTCCCTCGTATTGAGGTTCCTCTGCTGATTGGGCGAGGCCATCATCTGTCTGAGCTCCTCCGGGTCCATGGACCAGCCCAGGGCCTCCTCGAGCGTGACCTGCTTGCGCATGAAGAGGTTCAGGAGTGATTGATTCATGGTCTGCATGCCGTGCTTGGTCTGTCCGACCTGCATCTGGGAATAGATCTGGTGGATCTTGTCCTCACGGATGAGATTGCGGATGGCCGGGGTGGCGACCATGACCTCACAGGAAAGCGCGCGGCCCTTGCCATCCGCCCGGGGCAGGAGCTGCTGGGCAATGACGGCCTCGAGCACAAAGGCCAGCTGGGCCCGCACCTGGGACTGCTGATGGGACGGGAAGGCGTCCACGACGCGGTTGATGGTCTGCACGGCCGAGTTGGTATGCAGGGTGGCGAACACCAGGTGCCCCGTTTCGGCAATGGTGAGGGCGGCCTGCATGGTCACCAGATCACGCATCTCGCCGATAAAGACCACATCCGGGTCCTGCCTGAGGATATACTTCAGGGCATTGGTGAAGCCCTTCGTATCCGAGCCGATCTCCCGTTGGTTAACGATGCATCCCTTGTGCTTATGGACGAACTCGATGGGATCCTCGATGGTAACGATATGGTCGTGGCGCTCGATGTTGATCTTGTCGAGGAAGGCCGCCAGGGTGGTGGACTTCCCGCTGCCGGTCGGCCCGGTGACGAGCACCATGCCCCGGGGCATGTTGGTGAGGTTGTTCACCACGGACGGCAGCCCAAGGCTCTCCAGCGGCAGGATCTCGTAGGGGATCATCCGGAAGACCCCGGCCAGGGCCCCGCGCTGCACAAAGACATTGACCCTGAAACGGGCCAGGCCCTTGATCCCGAAGGAGAGATCAAGCTCCAGCTCTTCCTCGAACTGGTGCTTCTGGGCCTCGGTGAGGATGGAATACAACAGCTGTCGCGTTGCCTGCGGGGTGAGCATAGGCATATCCAGGGGATAGAGCCTACCCCGCACCCGGACCTGAGGGGGCGAACCCGTGGTAAGATGCAGGTCGGAAGCGCCCTTTTCCACCATGGCCTTCAACAGATCATAGATGTTGCCGCTAGTCTCTTCCACGTCTTTCTATCTCCTCGTCAATCAGCCATGGTGGTTCTCAGGACCTCGGAAACCGAGGTGACCCCCTCGAGAATCTTGGTCAACCCGCTCTGCCTGAGGGTCTTCATGCCATGACTGATGGCCTCGTTCTTGATCTCGGTGGTGCTGGCCCCCATGAGGATGAGCTCCTTGACGGTCTCGTTCACGGCCATGACCTCGTACAGGGCGACTCTCCCCTTGAAACCCGTATTGCCACAGACCGGGCAGCCTTTGCCCCGGAAGCACTGCGCCTGTGAAGCGGTATCCGGGTCCATCCCCATCTGGATGAGGGTCTCCGGGGAGACGTCGTCGGGCTCCTTGCACTGGCTGCAGACCTTGCGCGCCAGCCTCTGGGCCACGATGAGGTTGACCGAGGAGGCCACCAGGAAGGGTTCGATCCCCATGTTGAGCAGACGGTTGATGGTGGAGGGGGCATCGTTCGTGTGCAGGGTGGACAGCACCAGGTGGCCCGTGAGGGCGGCCTTGATGGCAATCTCGGCCGTCTCGAAGTCGCGGATCTCGCCCACGAGAATGATATCCGGGTCCTGCCGCAGAAAGGACCTGAGCGCCGAGGAAAAGGTCAGCCCGATCTCCTCATGCATCTGGACCTGGTTGATGCCCGCCAGATCGAACTCGACGGGATCTTCCGCCGTGGAGATGTTGCAGTCGATCTTGTTGAGCTCGGAAAGGGCGGAATACAGGGTCGTGGTCTTACCCGACCCGGTGGGGCCCGTTACGAGCACCATGCCCCAGGGCTTGTAGATGCCTTCCTTGAATACCGACAGGGCGCCTTCCTCGAAGCCGAGTTTGGTCATATCCAGCTGGAGGTTGGTCTTATCCAGGATTCGCAGCACCACCTTCTCCCCGAAGAGTGTGGGCAGTACCGAGACACGGAACTCCACTTCCTTGCCGCCCTGAATGCGCAGCTTGATCCGGCCGTCCTGCGGCAGCCGTCGCTCGGCGATATCCAGCTTGGACATGATCTTGAGGCGCGAGACGATGGCGTTCTTCAGGCGGATGGGCGGCTTCATGGCCTCATAGAGCATGCCATCAAGCCGGAAACGGATGCGCATGAACTTTTCGTAGGGTTCGATGTGGATGTCGCTGGCACCCTTCTTGATGGCATCCACCAGGGTGAGGTTGACGAGCTTGATGACCGGGGCCTGATCGGCCTCCTTCTCCAGGTCGCCCACCGCCACATCATCGCCCTCGGCCGCCAGTTCCACGGAGCCCTGTTCGTACTCGAAGCTGCTGATGGCGTCATCCAGGGAGGAGGCCTGATCGTAGTAGTTATCGATGGCCCACTTGAGTGATTCCTCAGAGGTTACGTGCACATTGATGGTGTATCCGGTGAGGAACTTCAGGTCATCGACGGCAAAGATGTTGGAGGGGTCCGTCATGGCCACACTCAGGGTGGAACCGTCCCGGGCGAAGGGGATGGCGTGATATTTCTGGACCACATTCAGCGGGATGAGTTTGACGACCTCCGGGGAGGGCTGCACGTTTCTGAGCATGATCGGGGGAACCCGGTATTGGTCACTGAGGAAATTGACCAACTGCTCCTCGCTGATGTGGCCGAGCTTGACGAGTTGGGACCCCAGCCGACTCCCGCTGGTAGACTGGGCCTTCTGGGCCTCGAGAAGTTGTTCGGGAGTGATCAGGGCATTATTAACCAGTTTTTCGCCTATGCGCTCATTTGCCATACGACACCTTGATCATGCATATCGGTTGATGGGTGATTTGACTTTAATCGAAAAAATTTCTCATAGTTGCACGCAGATGAGACCCCTTTGCCCCCCGTCGGGACGGGGACGAGTCGGCCTGGGATCCCCGTCAAGCTTGCCCGCCGGCCAGGGCGCAGGTCCCCCCCCACGAATCGGACCCGCTACTCATCCGTCTTCTTCTTACGCCTGGAACGCATCTCGTCCAGCGAAATCACCTCACCGGGGTGGGTGGTGTGTGAGGGGGATTCGCCCTTTCTTTCAAGTTCAGGGACGAAGTGCCCGGCCGGGGCCAGGGCACTGATCCGGATGGGGATGTCCCGCATGGTGAAGGGCACCCCGTCTAGATATTCGGACTTGAGGATCCAGCTCACCTCCTGGGGAGGAAAGCTCAGGAACAGCAGGCGGACGGTGAACCAGCGCGGCTTTATATCGGGTTCGATGCCCTCGATCCTGGCATAGATGGAGGGTTTGTTGTCGATATAGATGGCAACGATATCCCCTGTCGTACTCACACCAAGTCCATATCACAACCACCCCCTGATGACAACGTCCCGTATCCCTCAAGGATGACCGCCGCTCCTGATCTCGGTCCGGTCCAATGCTGTTCCGCCCCGGCGGCGACCCCCGTAAGGCCCCAGCCTTAGCCGCCCTGGAATTGTCGCCCTCCAAGGGCTTGTCAGCCGGCAGGCCCTTCGCCGCCGAGCGTCATGGACCGGCCGTTACGCGCCGCCACTCCATGACGTTAATGAAAACGGCCATCATTTCCGATAGGATATGGATAATTAGCTTTGCCCTTCAAGCCCAACGCAAAACATGCTACAAGGGGGTACGCCGGGGAAAGGCGAGGAAGTGATCTCACGATGAAAGAAAAGGTCCTGTTCGTCGACGATGAGGTACTCGTACTCGAAATAGCCGAGATGCTCTTCGAGGAGCACGGCCTCAAGATCCTCACGGCCAGGGACGCCCAGGAAGCCTTGGAGATGATGCAGAACAACGAGGTCGCGGTGCTCGTCTCGGACAACCTCATGCCCGGGATGAAGGGGATCGACCTTCTCTCGCAGGTCAAACGCATCTCTCCTGATACGGTCAAGATTCTTATGACAGGCTTTGCCGATCTGGATACCGCCATCGACGCCATCAACCGTGTGGAGGTCTTCCGCTTTGTGGTCAAGCCCTGGGAAAACACCCAACTGGTTGAGCTGGTGGATGACGCCCTCAAACGCTATCGGCTCATCAAGTCCCTCAGACGGGGGGACGAGGCCACCATGCTCTCCCTGGTGCACGCCCTCGAACTCAAGGATCCGTATACACGGGGACATTCGGAACGGGTCGCCGAATATGCCCTCGGGATTGCGGACCGGCTCGGCCTTTCCGCCGACATCAAAAAGGCCATCAAGTACGGCAGCTGGCTCCACGACTGCGGCAAGATCGGTGTCTCCGAGGCCATCCTGCAGCACGAGGGGCCCCTGAACGAGGCCGAGATGCATGTCGTTCGCAACCACCCTTCCTGGGGGGCCGAGGTGGCCCGGCAGGCCATGCTCTCCGAGGGGATTGTCAACGTGATCCTCGCCCATCACGAACGCTATGACGGCAAGGGTTATCCCTCCGGCCTCCAGGGGGGCGACATCCCCATAGAGGCACGTATCGTCAGTGCGGCCGACATCTTTGACGCCCTGACTACCAAGCGGCCCTACCGCAATGCCTACCAGACGGACAAGGCCCTGGAAATCATGACCTCCATGAAGGGCAATGTGCTCGATCCCGCCATCGTGGACATCTTCGCACAGCTCTATTTACACTGCATCCCCGCCTCCCGGTCCTAGAGACAATCCGGAACGGGGTGGCCCCCTGCCATGAATGTCTGATCCCGCCCTTCCCCCAAGCGGCTAACTGACCAGGGGTACGCTATTTCGGTGGGCAAGGGATTGCCTCAGGTCCACGAGACGCATATATTTCCCTAGGCGGACCTTCAATCGCGGCTCACCCTCCCCTGGTCCCGGCCGTCTCTGATCGCTGTGGGTCGCACTCCCCGCCACTGGCGGCAGGCAGGGGTATCATATCCATGATTGCGGTCCGTTTGAGGAGGGGGCATGATCCAGTTGCTGGCCAGAATGCTGAAGGTGTTGAACTCCGAGGCAAAACCACTGCAGATCGCGGGTGCGGTGAGTCTGGCGATGGTCGCCGGTCTCACCCCGCTGATGAGCCTCCACAATCTGCTCGTGTTTCTCCTGGTTTTGACCCTGCGGGTCAATCTCTCGGCCTTTCTCCTGGCCCTGGCGTTCTTCTCCGCACTGGGGCCGCTCCTCGACCCGATCTTCCACCACACCGGGCTCGCGCTCCTGGGCCTGCCCTCGCTGGCCCCGCTGTGGACCGTGCTCTCCAACACCACCCTCGGCCGGATCGAGCGCATCTACAACAGCGTCTCCCTCGGCAGTCTGACACTCGCACTCCTGTTTTTCTATCCCGTCTTGCGCCTCACGACCACAGCCGTCATGCGGTACCGAGAACGCCTGCTGGTCTGGATCCGGAAGACGCGGGTCATGCAGCTCTTCAAAATGAGCCGGCTCTACAGGGCCTATGAGGCCCTCCGAATCATGGGGGATACACAATGAAAACCTGGATACGCCTGCCGGGTCTTCTGGCCTTCTTCATCCTGGTGGCCCTGGGACTTGCGTGCTGGTATCTCATGGCCGACACCCTCGTGCGCTCCGGGCTGGAAAAGTCCGCCACCCGTCTGGTGGGGGCCCGCGTGGATATCGCCCGCGCGGACCTCACGCTGCGTCCAGCGGGGATCACCCTGGAAGGCATCCAGGTCACCGATCCGGAGCAGCCGCTGATCAACGCCGTCACCATGGAGCGCATCGCCTGCACCTTGGGTGCCTTCCAGCTCCTGCGCCGCAGGATCATCATCGAAGAGATGGCCCTCGAGGGATTGGCCTTCGGCACACCCCGCCAGTCCTCAGGGGCGCTCAAAAGGCCAGTCCGGACAACCTCCGCCCCCAAGATGCGCCTGTCTGACAAGCTCGCCCTGCCCGCCCTCAAGACGCTGGATGCCGCTTCTATCCTGGCACAGGCAGACCTGACGACCGTGAAAATGATCGAGTCTGCCCAGAATGACCTGCGCCTGCAGGGCGAGCGCTGGCGGCAGCGCCTCAGCGAGCTGCCCGACAAACAGAAGATGGAGGACTATCAGGCCCGCATCGCGCGCCTGAAAAGCAGCGCCAGGGGAAAGGCCGCCCTTACGGCCCTCCCCGAGATCACGGCCCTGTACAATGACCTCCAGCGCGACCTGACCCTGCTCAGTCAGTCGCAACAGGCCTTCGGCCACGATTATGCCTCCCTGATGGAGCGCGTGCAACAGGTGGCCCGCGCCCCGCACGAGGACGCACGGCGGCTGAGACAGAAGTACGGCCTGAGCCCCGTGGGCCTGGGCAACATCGCTGCGATCCTCTTCGGACAGAAGATCGGCCGCTGGGTGGAAAGATGCCTCTCCTGGCATGCACGCCTCTCCCCGCTCTTCGAGCACCTGCAAGAGGAAAGGCGCGGCCGCAGGACAACCCGGCCGCTGCGCGCCGCGGGTGTGGACGTGTACTTCCCCGAAGAGCCCCCCCAGCCCGGTTGGCTGATCCACCGGGCCGCGCTGACGGCCAAGCTTACGGCGGGGGAATTTGCAGGCAGTTTCCACGACCTCACCCCGGATCAGGACCTTCACGGCCTCCCCTTCAGCTGGTCCTTCTCCGCGCGCAACCTTGAGCACCTGCAGGGCATGGACCTCCAAGGCCGCTTCAACCGGGTCGATCCCCGACACCCCCGCGACGAGGTGCACCTTTCCCTTTCCGGTCTGAAGCTCGAAAACCAGCCGCTGGGGCCCGGGGACCTCTCCCTCGTGCTGAAGGGGGCCAGCCTTGAGGTTCAGCTGGATGCCCTTCTGAGCGGGGGAATCATCGATGCCGGTCTCACGGCCACGGCCACGGGAGCGGCCTTCTCGGCGCCGGCCGTCGGGGAGGGCCCGGGCCTCTACCAGGCCCTGTCCGCGGCGCTTGCCGGCATCGAACGGTTCACCCTCACCACCCGCATCACGGGCCCGCCCGACGACTTCAGCGTTCAGTTGAGCTCGGACCTTGACGAGGCACTCGGGCATGTCGTAAGAGGGTACATCGATCAGCAGGGCCAGAGGCTGCAGCAGGAACTGGAGGGGCTGATCCGCGAGAAGGCCGCGGACAAGCTGCGTGCATTCGAGACAGAGCAGGCGGCCCTGATGGTGATCAAAGAGGAACTGACCGCCCGGCTTAACCTGGCACAAGAACTGCGGGGAGACAACCTGTTCCGAGTGATCTCTAAAGGTGTACCCCGCGCCTTCTGACCGGCCCGGGCGTACATCAAGGCGTAGCGAGAGCAGGTGATGAGTGTATTCGAAGTGATCATGCTGGCGTGTTTCGGGGCGGCTTGGCCGCCTTCCATTTACAAATCCTATACCTCTCGCACCTCGCGGGGCAAGAGCCTGCCCTTTCTGTGCGTGATCTTCTTAGGGTATGTCGCGGGGATCCTCCACAAGGTGAACTTCAACCCGGACTGGGTGGTCTGTCTGTACGCCTTCAATGCCTTGATGGTGGCCATCGATTGCGGGCTGTGGTTTCGCAATACGGCCTACGATCGCCGTGCCTTATGAGAAGGCCGCGAAACTTACCAGAGTGCACTCCTGCCGTCTGAGCATATCGGAAAACTCCGCCCCCAGAAGGAACGCGAGTTCACGGTTGCGCCATTCCTCGCCCCCCCGGGCGGGGTGCACCACCAGCTCGGTGGAGTGCGCGCTTACCTGAGAGAGGCGCTGTGCCCCTTCGAGCATGCAGCCGGTGCGGAAAAATCCGTAGTTCCGCAGGCAGGCATCCGTCTCACGATAGTCCGCTGCGGTCAAGGGGATGTCCTCCCGGGTGGGAAGGCTGTAGCCCGTACGGCTGAAACGCAGGGATCTAACGCCATACTCGCGCATGAGCTGCACCATGATCCGGAATATAGCGGGGAACCCATGCACATGATGGTGGGTGTCGATGTGCGTGGGGTTGAGCCCCAGGGCCAGGAACCCCTCCATCTGCCGGTGCGCCTCCCGATAAAGCCCCGCGACAAAGGCCGGGCTCTCAAGCAGCTCCGTGAGACGTGCGCGTGGATAGCGCTCCCTTCCCGGTGAGGACCAACCCAGTCGGGCGTCGAGGTCGAGATGCAGACCCAGAGAGGTGATCCCCCGGCGTTTGAGCTCCCGGGCGGCCTGCGGGGCCTGGCCCGCGCGCACCATCAGAGAGGTGTCCGTAATCACCCCCCGGTCCAGGCCTTCACAGATCCCCGCATTGATTTCCGGGGAGAGCCCCAGATCATCGGCATTGACGATCAGATAGCGCACATCGGGAGCATAATCACAGGAAAGAAGTCAAGGTCAAGTCCGGGATCCTCCCTGCCGCAGGGAGGTATGGGAATGTGACCCAGCGCCAATCAGGGGTATGAACCCCAGGGCAAGCTTATGCCCCAGCTTGCCGCTGCAAGCTGCGGGGAATCTGACCCTCAGGCCATTAAATGTCACGGTGCCAGTAAAGCCGAACGTATTGGGCCTCCTGGGTATACTGAAGCTTCAGGTCCCCCCGATATGCCCGGTACATGGAATTCCCGATACGGCGGGCCAGATGGTTGTCGGTCAGGAACACACACAGGCCGTCCTCGTCCTCTCGGATTTCGATGATGCGCTTCAGCGGCGAGCGCTGCTGCTGTTCGTCGGCGATATTCTGGATGAGATTCAGGATCTCGTCCCGATGACCCTTGATGTAGGTGCCGGTGATATTCACCTCCCCGGCGGGATACTTGTCCTCCTGCCGGCGGCAGGCCGGACACAGCTGGGTGTCCCCGGCCGGCTGACCCTCACGGCCCCAGACCCAGCGCCCCCCCACATAGGTGGCATGGCACTGCGGACAGAAGGTCTGTTCGGAGTACTTGCGGTCCTGTTCATAGGGATCATGATTGCGTTCCTTAATGAATCGATCTTTTCTCATAGCCCCTCCTGTCATGACTATGTTATGCCTCAGTCCTCAAAAGGCAAGGGGGCTACCTCTATCGTGCAACCATAATAAATTATATTACAATTTATAATACAAACAACACCAAGCGCCTTGGCTCCCGGGATGAGCCATGTCCCCCGGACGGACCGCTACCGGGGAGAGGCTCAGCCCCTGTGACTGAATTCGTCTGCCAATACGATTTCCCCGCTCGTCAGGCAGAGCACCTCCCCCGCCACGTCGACCATCAGGGACCCATCCTGCCCCAGATCCAGGATACGGCAAGTCTGCCCCGTCTCCAGAATCGCCTTTTGCCCCTTCAGATAGCTGTGGGCCACGAAGGTTTCCCGTATGGCTCCAAAGCCCTCGTTCTCGAAACGCTCGAAGGTGCGTTCGAGGGCCGCGAGGATCCGCTGGCGCACCGCGTCCAGACCGAAGGTGCGCCCCGCACACACGGCCAGCGAGGTGGCCCGGTCGGCGATCTCGGGCGGCCAGGTACGCGTGTTGACGTTCAGCCCGATGCCCACAGCGGTGATTCCCCGACTGGATTCGCAGAGGATGCCACAGAGCTTGCGGCGGGCCAAGAGGATATCGTTGGGCCACTTGATGCGAACATCCTCCTGAGGCAGAAGCTCTGAGAGGGCCTCACGCAGGGCCACCCCGGTTACGAGTGGAAAGCGCATGTCCACCCCGGCCAGGGTGAAGGTCAGATAGAGGTTTTCGCCCGGAGGGGAAAACCAGACCCGGCCCCGGCGTCCCCGCCCGGCCCCCTGCCCCCGGGCACACACGACCAGGCCGGCCCGGCCCTGGGCCAGGGCATAGGTATTGGTGGAATCGATCTCTTCGAGCTCGATGATCTCGGTTACAAGCTTCATACCTCGAGCATGGCGAGCGATTTCTCCAGCTTGTCCTGAGCGAATTCCAGCTCGCCCAGCTGACGCCTCTGCTCCTGGACGACCTCGGGATTCGCCTTGTCGAGGAAGTTCTGGTTGCCGAGTTTCTTCTGTCTGGCCTCAAGCTCCTTACCTACCTTCAAGAGCTGCTTTCTGAGACGCTGGATCTCCCGCTCGATGTCGATGACCCCCTCCAGCGGCACATAGATCTCGACCTCACCCGAGACCGCCAGGGCACAGCGCCGGGGGCGCGGGGCATCGCTTGAGAGGAAGTCGATCTCCTCCACCCGCGCCAGTTCGCGAATGAACACCAGGGCCTCTTCGAACACCGCCTGCGTATCATGCGAGCCGGGACGCAGGACCGCCTTGATCCAAAGCGCCGGGGGAATGCTGGTCTCGCCCCGGATACTGCGCAGCCCGGTGATGACCCCGGTGACCTTTTCCATGCGGCGGGCCTCCTCGGGAAAATCAAGGTCCGGGTCTGCGTGGGGATAATCGGCAATCATGATGGATTCCGGTTTCTCACCCGGCAGGCACTGCCAGATCTCCTCGGTGACGAAGGGGATGATGGGATGCAGGAGCTCGAGGATGTTCTTCATGACCCGCCAGAGCACCCACCGGCTAGCCAGGGCCTGTTCGCCCTGCAGCTGGGGCTTGGAGAGCTCGATGTACCAGTCGCAGAAGGTATGCCAGATGAAGTGATACAGGGTATCGGCCGCATCGTTGAAGCGGTAGCCGTCCAGGGCCGTGCGCGTGGCCCGGATCGTATCCCCCAGCTCGGTGAGGATCCACTTATCGGCCAGGCTCAGCTCCAGCTCCGCACCGCGGATCCCGTCGGGGTGGAGCCCCTCGATATTGGCCAGGACGAACTTGCCCGCGTTCCAGATCTTGTTGATGAAGAAGCGGTACCCCTGGATGCGCTTGTCGCTGATGCGCACATCCCTGCCCATGGCGGCGAAGGCCGTGAGCGCGAAGCGGAAGGCATCCGCCCCGTAGCGGTCCATCTCCAAGATGGGATCCACGATATTGCCCTTGGACTTGCTCATCTTCTGCCCGTCCTCGTCGCGCACCAGGGCGTGCAGGTAGACGTCGTCGAAGGGGATCTCGTCCATGAACTGGAGGCCCATCATCATCATGCGCGCCACCCAGAAGAAGAGGATGTCGAAGCCGGTGATGAGCACGCTGGTGGGGTAGAAGGTCTTGAGTTCCGGGGTGATGTCCGGCCAGCCCATGGTGGAGAATGGCCACAGGGCGGACGAGAACCAGGTGTCGAGCACGTCCGTGTCCTGGTGAATTCGGGTGGAGGCGCAGGTACCGCAGGCTTGAGGGTCCTGCTCGCTCACCGTCACCGCGCCGCACTCGTCGCAGAACCAGGCCGGGATGCGGTGCCCCCACCAGATCTGGCGCGAGATGCACCAGTCACGGATATTGTACATCCACTCGTAGTAGGTCTTCTCCCACTGCGCAGGCAGGATGCGGGTACGGCCCTCTTCCACCGCCCGGATGGCCTTGTCCGCCAGGGGCTTGGTCTTCACGAACCATTGCTTGGACAGGTAGGGCTCGATGACACTCTTGCACCGGTAGCACTGCCCCACCGGCACCTTGTAGGCCGTCTTTTCCACGAGGTAGCCTGAAGCCTGCAAATCCTCTTCCAGCCTGCGCCGGCATTCGAAACGGTCCAATCCCTGATAGGCCCCGGCATGGGCATTCATGCGCCCGGATTCATCGATCACCACGATCAGATCCAGGTCATGCCGGAGCCCCATCTCATAGTCGTTGAGGTCATGGGCCGGGGTGATTTTGACCGCCCCGGTGCCGAATTCCTTCTCCACCACCGCATCGGCAATGACCGGGATCTCGCGCCCCGTCAGCGGCAAGATCACCTTCTGGCCAACGAGATCCGCGTAGCGTTCATCACTTGGGTGCACCGCCACCGCGGTGTCCCCCAGCATGGTTTCGGGCCTGGTGGTGGCCACCACCACCTCCCCCTGCCCTTCCACAAAGGGATAGCGGATATGCCAGAGGTAGCCCTCCTCCTCCTCGTGCTCCACCTCGAGGTCCGACAGGGCACTGTGGCAGCGCGGACACCAGTTTACGATATAGTCGCTGCGGTAGATGAGCCCCTGCTCATAGAGCCTGACGAACACCCTGCGCACGGCTCGCGAGAGCCCCTCGTCCATGGTGAAGCGGATACGCTCCCAGTCGCAGGAGGCCCCCAGACGCTTGAGTTGGCTGAGGATGAGCCCGCCGTGCTTTTCCCTCCAGCGCCAAACCTCGTCCACAAAGGCCTCCCGGCCCAGATCGTGGCGCGAGAGGCCCTTGGCCGCCAGGTGCTTTTCCACCACGTTCTGCGTGGCGATGCCGGCATGATCGGTACCCGGCATCCAGAGCGTATTGAAGCCGTCCATGCGTTTGTACCGGATCATGATGTCCTGCAGGGTATTGTTGAGGGCATGCCCCATATGCAGCACACCGGTCACATTGGGCGGGGGGATCACAATACTGTAGTGTGGGCGCTGATCGTCCTGCTCGTCGGCGTGAAAAAGTTGCCGCTCCAGCCAGAATGCATACCATTTCTGCTCTATCTCTTTGGGATCGTAATCTTTTTCCAGCATTTCATACTCCCGACACTAGGCTGCATCTCCCATAGCATGTGAAGGGAATTTTCTCCAGCCAGAAAACTCCGGCCCCTGCCCTCAGGCGAAGGGCCGATGCAGGGCAAGCGCAGAAGCCCCCTGTGAGTCTTGGGGATGCGTGTGAGGCCCAGGCTCGCGGGCCATGACACGGAGGATGGAATGGGGGATGATCACCCCCGTGTGACACCGAACGCGCAGCGCACAGACAACGCCTTATCCGCCCCCGCATCCCCCCCCCGGTCAGTCCCCGGGGAAAGGGCGGGAATCAACCTGCCGCCTGCAAAAGGGCGCCTCTTCCCTCAGCCGCCGCGGCCTCCCGGTCGGGGACGCAGGGCGTCTGCCCGGAAGGCTCAGGATATATCGAGCCGCTTGAGTTTGTTGATCTCTTCCTGGATCACCCTCTCCACGATTCCGGGCAGCAGCTCCCGGGTGGTGGTGACGATCTGCGCCACGAGTTCCTGCATCAGCGGGCGCATGATGCCCTCGAGCAGTTCGGGCACGGCGCCGCTTAGTTGCTCAAGATCGATCTCTTGGCGGGGCTCGAAGGCGACCTCCGACGGTTGCTGCGCTTTCGGGTGAACCTCATCTGAGGGTGCCGGTGCGGGCTCGTAAGTATCCGTGGGCTCTGCAGGGGCCGCCAGAGGGCCCGAGCTGTCTTCCACTCTCAGGTCCCGATCTTCCGCAGTCTCGTCCCGGGCGAAGATATCTTCGGTGTCAACGCTGAAGCTTTCAGCTTCCTCCCAGGAGGGTTCCTGGCCTTCGACCTCGAGGATGATTTCTTCCTCTACCGCGGCCGGTTCGGGGGAATCCACATGGCGGAAGGAATCATCCAGATCTAACGCCGCATCATCGCCTGAGAGGCGATCCCCCTCATTTGGACGGGAGGCCTCCAGGGGTTCGTCGAACTCGCCGAGGGCGGCCTCCTCCCCGGTGGTCAATGACACCTCCACATCCAGTCCGTCCGCGAGGTGATCGATCTCCTCCACGGAGACATCGTCCTCCATGGAGATCTCGCGCCCCAGATCAAAGGATTCGGGCTCATGCATCGTGGTCCGGGATTCCTCCGTCCTCTTCGTCTTCTCAGGAGGGCTTCCCTCTTCCAGCAGATCGGTGAGATCGATTATCTCTTCATCATCGTCAAACACGTTATCCACCATTGTCTTCTCCTCTGCTCTGATCGAGGTGACGCCATCACCTCAGTTCTTCATGATCGGCTGGCCCGTTGATTCCGTGACGCTTCTCCACAGCGGGCTCTGCACATCGATCTTCTTGCGCTCACGCACCGCGAGCCCGATCGGGATATGCACGTAGAGATTGTTCCACACCCCGATGAGCATGTCCGTCTTTCCGCTCATCCCGGCATGCACCGCCATCTCGGCCAGGAACCCGCAGAAGAGGGAATCGGAGGAGTTCGCCTCCACACTGCGGATCACGTAGCTGGGGTCGATGTACTTCAGGTTGATGGGGACACCCTTGTGCGTGAAATAGCTGTCGATGCGCTCCTTCAGGTAGACGCCGATATCGCCCTTTTTCACGTTTCCCGAGGCGTCCCGCTGGAGCTGTTCCTGATTGAAAAAATGCTGTCCGGCGCCCTCGGCCACCACGATGACCGCATGTCCTCTCGCCGCGAGCCGGCGTTCGAGGCTTGCCAGCAAGCCCGCCGGGCCCTCGAGATCGAAATCCACCTCGGGGACGAGCACGAAGTTCACGTCCCGCTGGGCCAGGGTAGCGTTGGCGGCGATAAACCCCGAATCGCGTCCCATGAGTTTGACCAGGCCGATCCCGTTTGGTGCCCCTGTGGCCTCCACGTGGGCGCACTGGATCACCTTGCGGGCCTGTTCTACGGCCGTATCGAAGCCGAAGGTCTTGGAGACGAAGCCGATGTCGTTGTCGATGGTCTTGGGGATACCGATGATGGCGCACCGAAAGGCGCGCTCCATGATCTCCCGGGCCACCAGGGAGGCCGCCTTGAGGGTTCCGTCGCCGCCGATGAAG
Source organism: uncultured Bacteriovoracaceae bacterium (assembly GCA_964618975.1). Lineage (GTDB taxonomy): Bacteria > Desulfobacterota > Desulfomonilia > UBA1062 > UBA1062 > CAZUDI01. The sequence goes on from CAZUDI010000024.1 coordinate 48,415, forward strand.
AACACGATATTCAGATTGAGCCGCTCGATGGCGTCGACGATCTCCCCGATATCCTGCGGCCCGCGGGACGAGCCCAAGACAGTCCCGCCGAGTTCATGGATATGTTCCACCCTCTCCGGGGTGAGATCCACGATGGGGTACCTGAAGGAGGGGATGAAGCCCTGCAGTCCGTACGGGATGCCATAGATGCCCTGCACCCCGTAGACATGGTAGAGATCGAGCACCATGCCGCGGATCACATCGTTGATGCCAGGGCAGAGCCCCCCGCAGGTGACGATACCGCACTTGGTCTTGGAGGGGTCGAAGAAGATCCTGCGGCGGGGGCCGGCCATCTCGAAGGTGGCGCACGGCCGCACCTGGGGCCCCTCGCAGTCCTGAGTTGTGACCGTTGTGTCGATCAGGACACGGCGATTCTCTTCCACAAAGACCGTCCCCTTGACCGGTGAATCGATCTTGGGGGTCCCCAGGGTCGTTATTTTCGTGTCAAGGTCATCACTCACATGTAACAGGTCCATCCCTCACCCCACGTTTCAAAACCCTATCGGATACCCGAGCGATTATCTTTATTCCACCCTTATTATACCTGATTCCGGCAAGGGGCTTGAACCTCAACGGGAGGGTCGTATATTATCATTTGAAGTAATGAAAAATATGGACATTGTCGATATGATACTATCATGACGAGAGGAACGCTGTCCGCCCTTATCCTGTTCCTGATCGACATCATGGTGTCCTTTGGCTCCGTGGTGGCGGCCAAGCGTCTCCAGTACTATCTTCCCGAGCTGTGCCTGCCCGACGAACTCCTGCTGAACAAGGCCGCGGTCTTCTCCCTGGTCACGGTGGCCTGCTACTATTTCCAGGATCTCTACGCCTGGCGCTACATGCGCAAGCTGTCCGAGGTCCTGTCCTCCATCCTGCTGGGGGGAGGCATCACGCTGATCGCCCTGGCCGCAATCTATTTCATGATCCCCCTGCTCAGCCTGGAGCGGGATGTGCTCATACTGGCCCTGATCTTAAGCCTGGCGGCCTCCTTTACGTTGCGCAGCGCCTTCCTGCGCGTTAGATACAGCGATTATGGCAGCACACGGGTGGTGATCTACGGTGACGGGGAAAATGCCCAGTTCCTGCTCAACGAGATCCGGTCCGGGAGTTACCCCATCATCTTCGAGGGCTATATAGGCAAAAAAAACTGGGACATGACGGCCAGACACCTGGGAGACCCCTCCGATCTTTCCCGCATCATCGCCAAAGCCGCCCCCGATGTCATGGTCGTGGCCCTTGACGGATGGCGCGGGAACTTCCCGGTCGACGAACTGCTGCGCATCAAACTCAGCCTGTGCGACGTCACCGACGCCCCGAGCTTTTACGAAGACACCACCGGACGGATCCTGGTGGAGGAGATCCGACCGAGTTCCATGATCTTCTCGCGGGGATTCCTCCGCTCCCACCTCTACGACGCAACCAAACGGTCCTTCGACATCTTCTGCGGCGTCATCGGACTGATCACCTTTTCACCCATCATGCTGATCACGGCCCTGGTCATCAAGCTCGACAGCCGCGGACCGGTCTTCTACCTGCAGCCGCGCGTCGGCAAGGACGGTAAGGATTTCAGTGTCATCAAATTCAGGTCCATGTTCCAGGACGCCGAGAGCGCCGGTCCGCAGTGGGCCTCGGAAAACGATCCGCGAGTGACCCGCGTGGGCAGGTTCATCCGCAAGGCGCGTATCGACGAACTGCCGCAGTTCATCAACGTGCTCAAAAACGACATGAGCTTTGTGGGTCCCCGGCCCGAGCGGCGTTTCTTCGTCAACCAGCTCGAACAGCACATCCCCTTCTACGCCCTCAGGCTGCACCTCAAACCCGGCATCACCGGCTGGGCCCAGATCAACTATCCCTACGGCGACACCTTCGAGGACGCCAAGGAAAAGCTCAAGTACGAACTGTACTACGCCAAGCACCGCTCATTCTGGCTGGATATCGTGATTATCCTCCAGACCATCAAGGTGGCTATCAAGGGACGCGGGGCCCAGTAAGCCCCGGGGGGGGTCGGCCACCTCACGCCGCGGTGAGGATCCGGGGGCCATTGCCGGTAATGGCGATGGTATGTTCAAAGTGGGCCGAGAGCTTACCGTCCGAGGTCACCGCCGTCCATCCGTCCTCAAGGATCCTGACCCGCCAACTCCCCTGGGATACCATGGGCTCCAGGGCGAAGGTCATGCCCTCCTTGAGCAACGGCCCGGTCCCCCTTGCACCGAAATTGGGAATCTGCGGATCCTCGTGCAGCGCCTTGCCGATGCCATGCCCCACGAAATCCCGGATCACGCCGAAGCCGGCGGATTCCACCACGGCCTGAATGGCGGCACTGATGTCGTGCAGGCGGTTCCCGGGGACGGCCTGGCGTATGCCCGCCGCGAGCGAGGCCTCCGTTGCCCGCATCAGGGCGCGGGCCTCCTTGGAGATCGTCCCCACAGCGAAGGTACGGCATGAATCGCTATAGTATCCGTCCCTGAGCGTCCCCACATCGATGCCGATGATGTCGCCCTCCCTGAGCCTCTGCAGTCCGGGGATCCCATGAACCACCACCTCGTTGACGGAGGCACAGATCGTACCCGGGAAGCCCCGATAGCCCTTGAAGGCCGGCTCGGCACCACGCGAGCGGATAAAGAGCTCGGCCTCCTGGTCGAGCTCTTCCGTGGTGATTCCGGGCTGGATCAGGTTCTCGATATGCTGGAACAACTGTCCCAGAATCTGGCCCGCCTCCCGCATGCGTTCGATCTCATGCGCCTGTTTGACCACAATCATCAGTCGAGCACCTTTTTGAGCGGATATTCGATGACCCCCCGGGCACCTGCCCGGAGAAGCCGCGGGATGAGGTCGCGAGCCTGGGACTCGTGGATGATGGTCTCCAGTGAGAGCCAGTTCTCGTCATGCAGCGAAGACACCGTGGGCGAGGTCATGGCCGGCAGCATGGCGGTGATGGCGGCGAGACGTTCCCGGGGTACATTCATCTTGAGCCCGGTCATATCGGCCGCGTGCAGGGCCGCCTGTAGCAGCATCGCAATCTGTTCGATCTTGATGCGCTTCTGCTCGTCCTTGAGGGATTCCTTGTTGGCTATCAGTTTGGTGTTCGTCGTGAGGAGCTCGTGGATGATCTTGAGATTGTGGGCCCGGATCGTGGACCCGGTCTCGGTCACCTCCACGATGGCATCCGCCAGCCCGTCGACGACCTTGGCCTCGGTAGCGCCCCAGGAGAACTCCACCTCCACCGGGATGCCGCGTGCCTCGAAGTAGCGCCGGGTAAAATTCACCAGTTCGGTGGCGATCTTCTTGCCGGCGAGGTCCTCCAGCGTCTGGATGTCGGAATTCTCGGCCACGGCCAGCACCCAGCGGGCGGGACGGGCAGTCATCTTGGAGTAGACCAGGTCCGCCACCTCCTCCACCACGGACTCGTTTTCCAGGATCCAGTCCAAACCAGTGAGGGCTAGGTCGAAGAGGCCGGACTCCACATAGCGCGAGATCTCCTGCGCCCTCACCAAGGCACACTCGATCTCCGGATCGTCGATCGAGGGGAAATAGCTCCTAGATGAGGTAGTGATGCGCCATCCGGCATCCTTGAAAAGTTCCACGGTCGAGGACTGCAGGCTCCCCTTGGGTATGGCGAGACGAATGAGGCTCATGACTTGTATACCTCCCGGGGGTCAAAGATCTTCACCCCGTCTTCGACAAGGTCCTGGCCCTCGATCCTCCACGAAAAGCAGGACTGAAATCCCATGTGGCAGGCTGCCTGGCCCACCTGCTCCACCTTGAGCAGGATGGTATCCCGATCGCAGTCGGTGCGGATCTCCTTGACCTTCTGGACGTTCCCCGACTCCTCCCCTTTGCGCCAGAGCTTACTGCGCGAACGGCTGAAGTAGCATGCGCGCCCGGTGCGCAGGGTTTCTTCGAAGGACTCCCTGTTCATGTAGGCCAGCATGAGCACCTCTCCGGTAAGATAATCCTGGGCGATGGCCGGTACCAGGCCTCCCTGTTTCTCGAAATCTATGTTGTCTTTCATCACTGTCCTCCTGGCTGTCTGAGGCCTTACCAAGTTTTTTTGCGTCATGTCAAGACAGGGGCGTCAAGGCCGCACCCCCGGCCGGTCTGACGACCTCTGAGGGGCGCCTGGAGAAAGGCCCCTCAGGGCTTGTGGATACTCATGCCCCGCACGTCCTCGGCCGCCTCCATCAGCAACTCTGCCAGGACCGGGTGGGGATAGTGGGCCGCGAGGAATTCCTCCACGTTCAGCCCCCGGGAAAGGGCCAGACTGGCCCAGGCGATGAGTTCGGTGGCATGCGGCGCCATGATGGTGACCCGCTGCATGCGGCCCTCAGGGGTGCACCAGATGCGGGCGAAGCCCTCATGGGCCTCCATGGTGCGCGCCCGCCCCAGGGCGCCCACCGGGAATGTCCCCACCGACAACTCCGCGGCTCGCAGCTGATCGGGGGGGCAGCCGACCGAGGCGATTTCGGGGCTGGTAAAGATGATGGTGGGGATGTTGCGGTAGTCCATAGTGATCGCCTCGCCGCATATGTGCCCCACGGCGACCAGGGCCTCGCGGGAGGCGGTGTAGGCATACATGTGGCTGCCGGTCACATCGCCTATGGCATAGACGCCCTTCAAGGACGTTTGCATGTGGTCATCGACGAGGACACCGCCGGCAGGGGAGAGATCGAGGCCCGCCTCGCGGGCCCCTGCCGGGAGCACCGGCTCCCGCCCGGTGCACACCAGGACCTTCCCCCCCTCCCATTGCACCTGACCCTGAGGGGTCCGCGCCCGGACGAGGAAGGGTCCATGTCCCTCTATGACCTCGACCCGGGCCCGGGTAATGAACTCCACCTTGCGGTAGATGCGGGTGATCTCGCGAGAGACGTCCTCCTCCTCACCCGGCAGGACCCGATCCAGGGCTTCCATAA
>CAZUDI010000025.1:0-51294 GCA_964618975.1 uncultured Bacteriovoracaceae bacterium
ACGTCCAGGTCGGGGAAGACCAGGCAGATGGTATAGGGTTTGCCCTCGCCGAAGATCATGGCGTTGGCCACCACGGGCAGAAGTTTGATCTCCTCTTCGATGGAAGCCGGGAACACGTATTTGCCGTTTTCCAGCTTGAACTGCTCCTTGATGCGGCCGGTGATGTAGAGGTACCCGTCCTCGTCCAGTCGTCCCCGGTCACCGGTACGGAACCCCCCGTCGGCGGTCATCACGGCGGCGGTCTCCTCGGGTTTATTGTGGTAACCCTGCATCACGTTCGGCCCGTAGACGACGATCTCGCCGTCGGCGGCACCCTCCTCCACCACAGAGGTATCGATCACCACCTTGACCCTTTCCACCGGCTGGCCCACGCTGCCCAGGCGATAGGCCGCCGAACAGTTCATGGTGACCGCCGGTGAGGTCTCAGTCAGGCCGTAGCAGTCAAAAACCGGGATGCCGATATCAAAGAAAAACTGGGCGATTTCGGGATTCATGGTGGCACTGGCGGTGAGCGCCCCCTTCAGACGCCCGCCGAAACGCTGCCTGATCTTGGCGAAGACGAGCCTGTCCAGGGCAACATGCTTCAGGTTCAGCAGGTAATCCACACGGTCCTCACGGGCGAGTTCACGTTTGAGCCGAGCGGTTTCAACGGCCTTTTGAAACAGTTGCAGCGTGATCCCGCCCGTCACTTCCATCCTGGCCCGAATCCCGTCATAGATCTTGTTGAAAACGCGCGGTACAGCGATCAGGAACGAGGGCTTCACCAGGGCCATATCGGCGGCCAGGGTATCCACCCTTTCCATAAAACCGATGGAGCCGCCGAACTGCAGCCAGTTGTAGAGCTCGGCCGTCTGGCCGTAGGAATGGGCCCAGGGCAGGATGGAGAGGCTGCGGGCCTCCGCATCCAGCTCGGGATAGATATGGAAACCGCTCCGGGCGCAGTGGGTGAGATTGCCGTGCGAGAGCAGCACCCCCTTGGGGTCGCCGGTGGTTCCGGAGGTATAGATGAGCACGGCGATGTCATCGGGTCCCGGCTGGATCGAGGGCACACAGCGTTTACGGCCGCTCTCCTCCATAGCGGCCAGGGTCAGCGGCCCCTCGCCCTCAATGAGGATGATCTGCTGGAGCGTCTCGATCTCCTGCGGCAGATCCCTGACCTGGTCATAGATCTCGGGTCGGGAGACCAGCAGCACCTTGATGGAGCTGTCGGCAATGATATACTTCCAGATGCGCACGAGCTCGGCCTCGTACATGGGAATGAAGCGCGCCTGGAGGCCATAGACGGCAAAGGCGGCGATGGCCCATTCGGGACGGTTATTGGCGATGATCCCCACGGCGTCTCCAGCGCCGACCCCGAGGTCGGCCAGAGCGGCCCTCAGGTTATCCACCCGCGCACCGACCTGCTTGTACGTCATCCATTCCAGGGCCTTCCCATCCGGGGACTTGATCCCGAAGAGCCTGTTGTGGGGAAAAAGCTCCACCGCCTCTTCGAAGAGGGCCACCAGATTGTCCGGTTTACGGTAGACATAACGATGCATTACAACCTCCTGTGTCATTGTATCTGCCCCCTATTGCATTCCCCCTGCCCCTGAGTATGCGCCTGGGAGCTTGTCAAACGCAAGATGCCTCAGTCAGGGTGACAGGCCTCGGATCACGCCCCCGCCACGGCCGGCACCAGCGGACGCCCCTCCTGGCCGTTGGCCCCCAAGACCTTGAGGAAGCGCCTGCAGACGAGGGCGATTCTCTGTCGGCGTTCTTCCGGGCTGAGACCCTTGAGGTCCACACGTCCGCCGGCGGAGCGTTCATGGCCGCCCCCGGTCCCCAGCCCGCGCAGGACCCGCACCGTCCCCGTGCCGGCCCACCAGCCCCGGCGCGAGCTGCGCACCGACAGGATCAGCTCGTCCCGGTACTCGCCCAGGCACAGTGTCCACCGGACACCCTCCATGCGCAGAAGAAAATCGGCCATCTCGGAGGCGATATCGGGGTTGTTCAGTCGGCCCAGATTCGAAATGATCACGTCCTGATACTGCACCGAATGCCCGATACCTTCGGCGTATTTCAGGTAATAGGACTTGGGCACGCTGGGGTTTTCGATGGCCGCCAGGGTTCGGGGGGCAATGCGGGGGAAGAGGTAGGTAAAGGCCTCCAGATCGGCCTTGTTGCCCGACCGGAGCAGGGCCTGTGTATCCGTCTTGAGCCCATAGAACAGGGCCGTGGCGAGCTTGGCCTCCACCGGGAGCGCGAGTTCCCGGAAGTACTCGGTCAGGATGGTGGAGGAGCTGCCGTAGTGCGGCCTGATATCGTGAAAGGGGCATTTGAGGCTGTCCTGGCGCGGTGGATGGTGATCGATGACCACCTGGGGCAGAATTTCACGCGGCAGTGAGTTGTTGCCGGTGCGGGGCTGGGTGTCCACCAGGCAGACCATCGAGTAGGCATCGAATTCCAGGTCCCTGACGGGAGTCATCTCGATCTTGAGCCGGCGGACCAGTTCCCGGTTCTCGGCGCGGCCCACCCTCCCGCCGTAAGCGATAACGGCCCTGGTCCTGATCGCCTGGTAAAGGAGGGTCTTGAGGGCCAAGGCCGCGGCGATCGTATCCGGATCGGGGTTGTTGTGGCACATGATGAGCACCCGCCGTTTGCGACCCACGACCGCAAGTAGTCTGCGGGCCGGATGCTCCGTCGTCCTGTCCTGCCTCTCCATGACCATCGATCCCCTACCCCTGAAGGTAACCATAACAAAGACTCCTCCCGGGTGTCAAAGGGTGGTGCCGCTCCCCCCAACATGCATACATTTTTTCTCAAGCATTTCTGTGTGATGTCGATCTATCCAGTATGGCCTAAGACGCCGGAGCAATCCAAAGTCCCTCATTGACTTGAGGGCCCAGAGCCAGGCACCCTGCCCGCGCGGATGCCTGGCTTTGCGTATCCCCATACCTGCCCCACCCGCCCCCGGCACGCAGGGCCGACTTTCCGGCATCCGGCACCCATGAGCCGGTTTTTTCCTCAATCCCGGGCTTGCACCCTCCGCCGCCCTGGTGTATATCATAGGCGATCGTTTCCCCGCCACAGAAGCCATCCCTGCGTACAAAGGAGACCAATACATGCAGACCGCTCAAAACGGTGACGTCGTAATTGTTAACTATGTGGGAACATTGGATGATGGGACGGTTTTCGATCAGACCGATGCGAGCAACCCGGTAAGTTTCGTCCTGGGTTCGGATACGATCCTGCCCTACATCAATCAGGCCTTCATCGGCATGCGGGTGGGGGAGGAGAAACGGATCGACATCCCGCCTGAAGACGCCTTCGGGTGGCCAGATGACAAGAATATCCGCAAGCTCTCCCGACTATACCTGAAGGAGGAGGAGCACCCCGTGGTCGGGGAGGTGGTCAGGCTCAAGATGGAAAAAGGCATCGGAGAGGAGTACGGCACAATCATCAGCTTTGATACCACCCATATCGTCGTGGACCTCAATCACCCCCTGGCCGGGCAGACCCTCCACTACACGCTCAAGGTCATCCAGTTGCTCAAACGCTCATCGGACACGGAGGAGAAGGCATGAGGCTGCGCCGGGAGCTCCTCCAGACGGTAACCTCCGCATATGTCGCAAGGTCGCCCGGCCGGGTGCGGCAGGTGGTCAAACCCCCCCGCTGTGAGACCGGCGGCAGTTCCTTCACCACCGTGGCGCTCACCGACGGCGGGGTGGGCGTAAGCTACAACCTCTTTCATCGCAATCCTCAACGCCTGCAGGCCTTTCATGCCTGGGACACCGCCTGCCTGATCGGCAGGGACGCCCTGGAGATATCCCAGCTGGTACTCTCCGAAGACCTCTTCGAGCGCACCGTGGGGCTGGCCGTCCTGAATGCACTCAGCCAGGAACTGTTCCGCGAGGATCCGGCGGCCTACGGCATCGACTTCAACTCCTCCCTGGAGGATCTGATCGCACCTGCCCCGGATGACACCGTGGGCATGGTGGGTTATTTCACCCCCACCATCAAGGAACTCCTCGGCCGTGTGGGCGACCTCGTCGTGCTGGAAAGGGACCCGGGCCTGCTGGCAGGCACACATCCCTTCACGGTGACGGATGACCCGGCCCAATTGGAGCGCTGCTCGAAGGTGCTCATGAGTGCCACCACGGTCATCAACGACAGCCTGCCCGAACTCATGCCCCACACACAGGCGGCCCGACTGAGGGTGGTCATGGGGCCCAGCGCGGGATTCGTTCCCGGACCACTCTTCGCGCTCGGCATCGACATCGTGGGCGGGATCTTCATCACCGATCCCGAGCTCTTCGTGACGCGTTTTGCCAAGGGTATCAAGTGGGGGGATGCCGCCCACAAGATCTGGCACCTCAGGGGCACGCGGGACTGACGCCCGCCCGTGCAAGGACACCCGGCCGATTATTCCGTCCAGACGCTCACTGCGCGCAGGGCCGGGTCCGAGATCCGCGCCTGAATCTCAGGCCCATGCCCGCACAGAAAGGTGCCTGCGGCATCGCTCAGGCCCTCCTCCCGCAGCGCCTCCACAAGGATCCGGCAGAGGCGTTCCATGAGATCCTGCCGGGCCTCATGGGCGTGCGCATCCCGCCCGGCAGGCCGGGCCACGAGTTCATCCAGCAGGGCATGGATGCGGGCGCCCATGAGGGGCAGGTCCGCCAGGACCCGGTGCATCCACTTGTAGAAGGGACGGTAGCGCCGGTTGAGATGGAAGACCAGGGCGATGACATCGGCGATGAAGCGCGTCTCGGCGTAACGGGCCGCCACATACTCACCCCGCCGGACACAGCGGCCGTAGTTGTACTGGCCGGACTGGCCGGCCGACATGCAGCGCGCCGCAATCTTCTTCAGGCGGACGTCTTCCGGATAATAGGCCAGGAGCGTCTTGCGACGGCGGCTGAAGTCCCCGAGGGGGTCGACGAAGACCTTCCCGTTGGTGCAGGCGGCCAGCTCCGTCTCCGGGATGACGCGCCATTCCTGAAGGGTCGCCGGGACCCGCTCGAGCCCGGTGAACTGCGCATAGAACCCCTCGATCGACATGACTCCGGTGCGCCCCAGGGCCCCGGGGCTCGCCCGTCGCGGGCCCAGGCCCGCATAAACTGCCGGCAGGCGCTCGTAGGCCTCCTGCAGTCTGCGACCGATAGCGGCATGGTCCTGAGCCCTCAGCCACTGGCAGAAGCCCGGGCCCCAGTCGTGATTCCGGGAGAGCTCGTCGTCGAAGCCGAAGCACTCCGATCCGTAGCCCACCAGCCCGGCGGCGATGCGTCCGGCACAGGACCCGAAATCCCGCGCCAGCAGGGGGGCCCCGACCTCCCGGAAATAGCCTTCGGCCAGTTCGAGCCCCTGCATCGCTCAGCGCTCCTGGGCCCCGGCCGTTAAGGCCTGCACCTCGGCCAGCGATGCATAGCCGAGCTTGAGAAAAAGCCAGGTATAGCCTTCCTCGGCGAGATTGGTGCCGGCCGCATGGGCGGCGCAGACATCCCGGTGATAGAGGGCCAGGGTGGTATCGGAGAGGGTTTCGAGTTCGCAGGCCAGATAGTTCCGGAAGGCCACCCCCCCGCCGCCCGTGATCACGTCGGGAAAACGTTGTGCAAGCTCCTGCATCCACTGCGCCTCTATGGCCACGATCTCCCCGATCAGGGCCGCGACAGGGGGCGCATGCCGGAGCGGAGGGATGAGGTTCTCCATGCGGGCATACTTTTCGGTCATGAGGTTGCGACCGGCCCGGCGGGCCGCCTCGAGATCATCCCGGTAGGAGGCGAGCGTCTCGCCCGAAAGCACCCTGTGCCCCATCTCGCGCATCAGTCGGAAGGCTGCCGGCTCCTCCTGGCACCAGGCCTTCTCGCGGGCCCTTACCTGCTGGAACATGGCCAGTTCGAGCGCGATAATGCGCTGAATGAGGGGCTCCTTGTCGTGGTCCATCACGTTCCTCCCTCGCGGCTTGTCTTCATCGCTTACCCGGCAGTCTTAATCGTCTGAGGGTCACATTCCCAGCTGCTTGCAGCAAAAGGCAGGGGCCTTAGGCTTGCCCTGGGGTTCATACCCCTGATTGGCTATGGGTCACATACCCTTACCTATTGCGGCGTCAGGGAAAGGCAACAGCTTGCCCTGGGGTTCATACCCCTGATCCTCGCGCCCCTCACATGATCAGGTCCATCACCTCCTCGAGCTGCCTTAAGTTGCGGCACTCGAAGACCTGGTCGCACAAAGGCTCATAGCGCGACATGATGCTGTCGTGGGTGTTCCACTCCTCTTGCGGCTGGGGATTGATCCAGATGATGCGCCGCACGTGCTCCCTGATCTGAGCGAAGGCGCGGCCGTACTCGGGGTAGCGATTGTTACGGGCGTCGCCAAGCACGATCAGGGTTGTGCGCGGCGGGACAGTGGGCAGATAGTTACGCACGAAGAGATCGAAGACCCGTCCGTAGTCCGAGGTGATGCCGTGGGAATAGAGACCCCGGCCCAGGGCGTTGCAGATGGCCTGATCGACATCGCTCTCTTTGAAGTGCGCGGTCACCTCGTCGATCAGGTCGACGAAGAGGAACGAGCGCACGAAATTGAAGCGGTTCTGAATGGTGTAGACCAGTTGCAGCATGAAGGTGCTGAAGGCCGAAACCGATTCGGACACGTCGCACAGGAGTACGATCTCGGGCCGCGCCACGATGCGCCGCCTGCGGCACAGGTTGAGCGGCACGCCGCCGGTGGAGGCCATGGCCTTCTGCATGGTACGCCGCAGATCGATATCTCCTTGTTTGGCCCGTCTGTAGCCAAGCGCCAGTCGGCTGTTGATCCGGCGGGCCAGCTTCTGGACGAGGCGCTGCATCTCCTCGATCGCCCGCGGGTCGCTCCCCTCGGGGTCGAGGTGATAGAAATCGATCTCTCTTGCCTCCAGGCCCTCAAGGTAATCCCCGGTCGGAGTTAGGTCCTGATCCTCCTCGAACAGCTCGGTGATGAGCCGGATGATCTGGTCCTCCACGTACTGGAAGCGTTTCAGCCATTCCGGAAACAGGGAAAAGGTGTTCTGCGGCTGGTTGTCTTCCGTGCCCATGTTCGTCTCTCCCCACCCTTTTTATGGCCGCCCGGTCAGAAACTCGCGCTGAACACACGTTTTCCGAAAACCAGATCCATGGCCTTCTGCCAGCCGAGGGCGGCCTTGGCCTTCTGGAGGAGCCCCGGGACATCCCGGACATCGTCCCTGGAAAGCGGCCCCAGTTCCTCCACGCCCTTGTGGGCGAGCTGCTGCAGCAGCACGAAGTCGCCCTCCCTGACCGCCTGGGCCAGCAGGACATGCGGCAGCCCCTTGAGCTGCGCATTGAGGTTCTGCTGCGTGATCACCCCCTGAGGTCCGGCGTTTTCCACCCTGGCCGTCTCTTCCTGCGGTCTCTCGTCTTCCTCCGCCTCGTTCAAGGGTCCCCCGGTGCCTTCCTCAGGCCTGGCCGCGGCCCGCGCCTTGAAGTACAACAGGAAGAGAGCGGCGAACACCTCCAGGTCGGATTTTTCCTTGATGAGGGTACAGGCCAGGGCGCACCGGAAGGCCTGGCGCTCCAGCCCCACGAGGGCGACGGCCTCCAGGGCATCGCGAATCTGGGAATGGCTGACTCTGATACCATAGCGCCTGAGCAGCGTGGCGAAGCCCGTGATCCTTTCCTCCAAGCTCATCGACGTCCCCTTTCACCCCCGGCCGTCCGTCGGTACCTTCCTGCCCCTTCTAGGGCCGGGTCTTGCGGCAGATAGTCGCCTGGGTGAGGCCGCCCAGACCAAGCTGACGCACCTGATCGATATCACCGCGGTATTTCAACAACACCCCGGAGGTTGTCGCCAAGACCTCGTCGTCGATCTCATCAATGCCGAGATCCAGCAGGGCCATGGCCCAGTCGATGGTCTCGGCGATGCTCGGGGCCTTCTTGAGGCGCTGCTGCCTGAGCGCCTGCACGAACTCCACGACCCTTTCTGCCAGGCGTTCGTCGATGGCGGGCACCTTGAGGTGGATGATCTCGAGCTCCTGCTCGAAGGTCGGGTAGTCCAGGTAGAGATGGATGCAGCGGCGCTTGAGCGCATCACCGAAGTCCCGGAAGCTGTTGCTCGTAAGCACCACGAGCGGGATGTGCCGCGCGTGGACCGTCCCCAGTTCCGGGATGCTGATCTGGTATTCGGAGAGCAGCTCCAGCAGAAAACTCTCGAACTCCTCGTCGCTCTTATCCACCTCGTCGATCAGCAGAACGGACTCCTGCTCGGACCTGAGCGCCTTGAGCAACGGCCGCTCCAGGAGAAACTCCTCGGAGTACACCGTATCTCGGAGCTCTTCCCAGCCCTTGAGCCGGCTCTGGTCGGTGTAGATTCTGAGCAGCTGCCTCTGATAATTCCACTCGTAGAGGGACTTGCCCTCGTCCAGACCCTCGTAGCACTGCAGCCGGATCAGCTCCCGCCCGGTGGAGACCGCCAGGACCCGCGCCAGCTCGGTCTTGCCCACACCGGCGGGCCCCTCCACCAGGATGGGCCGCCTCAGGCGCCAGGCGATATACACCACCGTGGCCACGGAGTTGTCGACGATAAATTTTTGCTCTGAAAACCTCTGTCGGATTTCTTCCGGTGATGCAAACATTGTCTGCTCCTTCGTGTCTCAGGGGCCTCACCGCCTGGGCGTTCCCGCCCGCCCCGACAGCGGCCCTACCCGATACCTGCCTCCCCCCCTGTATCAGTTCGCATCCCTTGGTGCAACCACCTGCCCCTCAGGGGCTACCTGCGGCGAGACAAAGGTGATCAGGACCCCCGCGATCAGGAAGAAACACCCCAGGTAGCTGAACACGATGGTGAAGTTGCCGCCGGTGACATCCAGAATCTTCCCGCCCAGCCCGGGCCCCAGTGGGCCGGCAAAAAAACCGTAGGCCGTGAAGATCAGACCGAAGATGGCCCCAAAATGCTGCATGCCGAAACAGTCCGAGGCCATGGCAGCCGACACAGCGAAGAGCGTCCCGAAGGCGAAGGCCACCCCGGCCGCCAGGAGGGCCCAGACGAACAGACCGGTCAGGTGCGGCATGAGGATGTAGGCACAGCCCCCGATGAAAAAGGCCGTAGACATGGTAATCTTGCGGCCGATGTGGTCGGAAAGGTAGCCGCTGATGATGCGACTCAGCCCGTTCATGAGGCCGAAGGCCGCCAGGATGAGCACCGCCTGCTCCATGGGCAGCCCCCTCTGCAGCCCGAAGAGGGTCGAAAGCGTCACCATGGAGAATCCGGCCCCGCCGGCCAGGGCCCAGCTGAACCACATGAACCAGAAGTTGCGGGTGCGCACGCTCTGGGCAACCGTCAGCGACGGTCCCTGCATGGTCAGCGGTGCGGACCCCGCAGGGGAGCTCTGAACGGGAACACCCATGAAAGGGGCTACAATAAGCCCGGTGATCAGGGCCAGAATACCCAGGATGGTGGTCATGGTAACCGGCCCCAGGGTGCTCAGCATGTGATGGAAGACCGGTGACATGGGCGAGGCCGACAGGCCGAAGATCAGGTTAACCAGGCCGGTGACCAGACCCCGGCGCTGAGGATACCAGCGCTGGACCACGGTCAGAGAGGGGATATAGAGAAAGGTCGACGCCGCACCCATGGTGAAGGCCCAGAAATAGACCCAGCCGATGGAATGATAGTGGCCCAGGGCCATGGTGCTCACCCCCATGATCACGGCACCGATGGCCGCCATGCGGGCATGCCCGAAAATCTCCTGATATTTGCCGGAGACATACATCAGGCAGCCCAAGGCCACCATAACCCACAACGGCAGCTGCGAGACCGCCCCACGCCCCACGCCATAGGTCTCCTGCCAGTAAGGGGCCATGACCCCCGGCAGTCCGAACACGAAGCTGCCGATCCAGAACATGGCGGCACAACTGGCGATCAGGGCCGCCTTGCGCCGAGTGTCTTCGTTCATATCTCCTCCGATGCACGCTGCATTCTCGCTGAATCGACCGCCTGCCTGCAGGGGCAAGCAAGAGGCGCTCCATGGTCCGTGAACCTTTCCAGGACCGGCTCACGGGTGCCTACAAGCCGCCGCGGTGTCCTCATCCCTCCAAAAACCACAAAAAAGGGGGCATCATCCTCAGCGACGATGCCCCCTGGGGTCAGCTCACATGATAATCCGAGATGATCCTAGTAGCCTTCTTCGTCGGAGACCCAGTCCTTGATAGTGCCGCGACCGTCCCAGATTTCCTCGCCGGTGTCGGCCTTGACCATCTTGACCGCCCAGGACGGGCAATGCCCCACGCACCAGCCGCAGCCGTAGCAGATGTCGCGGTCAAAGGTCGGTTTGGTGCCGGCTTCCTTGTCGAGCTTGATGGCGCCGTAGGGACACAGGCCTTCGCAGATGCCGCAGCGGTTGCACTTCTCGTCGTCGAACTCGGGGATGACCGGGGTGACCTCCTGCATGTAGGGCCCTTCGCGCTTCCAGTCGCGCAGGTACATGAACTTGTCGGTGATGACCGGGATGTCGGCCAGGGTCTTATAGCCCTTCTTGTCACACCAGGCATCCAGCTCCTTGACGATCTTGGGGATCACGGCGATGCCGCGCGAATAGACCGAGGAGCACAGGCCCACGAGGTCGCAGCCGGCCATGATATGGCGGGCCACGTCGTCATAGGTAAAGACACCGCCGCCGCCCAGGAAGGGCATCTCGGGAATCGTGGCCGTGGTCTCGAGGATCTTGGCCAGCGAGAAGATCTGCCAGGGGCGACCCATAAGGCCGCCCATGGAGCCGGGCACGCCGTAGAACTCGCCGGTCTCGTGATCGATCCAGGCGCCGTAGAAGGCGTTGTTGCCACTGATGGCATGCCCGCCGGCCTTCTGAATGGCCAGGGCCAGGGCGGCGGCGTTGACGCACTGGGGGGTGGTCTTGAAGATGATCGGCACCTTGGCCACCTCGACACAGGCCTTGGTGACCCTGTAGGCCGTATCCGGGTCCAGTGCCAGCGGGGCGCCGCAGTCCTTGTGCGCGTCAACGGCGCCGAAGGTGGCATGCGGTCCGCCGGTGTCGAGCTCGATGATCTCCACCCCGCGCTCCTGGAGGTCGATGATGAAAGGCACCCAGGTCTCGGGTACCGGCCCGATACCGGAGACCGACCCGATGTAGAGTACGTCGTGCTCCTTGGCGGCCTTGAGGCTCTTGGGCAGCTCGTCGTCCAGCCACTGCTCGTAGGGCATGTTGTGGAACATCTGCGAACAGATCCACACATCCTTCATGTCGTTGCCGAAGTGCTTGAGCGAGTAGAAGAAGGGTCGTGGCCAGCGGTGCACGCCGTCGATCTTGTGCACGGTCTTGCCGATAATCCAGCCGATGCCGGTCTTGCTGTAGCGCTCGATGAGCTTGGCGGTCCCACCGAAATCACAGGACGTGATCCCGACCGGATGCTTCACGGGTAAGCCACAGAAGGTCGTACTTAAGTCTGCCATTGTTTCCCCCTTGATTTTCTTTTTTTACATCATTCTGCCGATGGTTACCTGAAGTCCGTCTTTCTCCAGACAGCCCTTCGCTTCGAGTACCTCTTCCCTGCTGAGCTCTCTGAACTGACCATAGGGTGACTTGAGCCCGAGACATCTGTACTTATCCGTTCCGAGAAGATGCAGGGGGTTCAGATCGATGTGATCCACGCCGATGGAGAGCGCAAAGTTGGCCGTGGCGGTGAGATTGAGCTGATCGTCGTTGTAATCGGGGATCAGCGGCAGTGAAATCCTCACCATGGTCATAGACGACATGCGCCGCGCATTCTCCAGAATCAGGGTGTTGTCGACCCCGGTGCCTTCCCGATGCTTCACAGAGTCCATGTGCTTGATATCGAGCAGGACCATGTCGGTATACCGCATCGCCTCCTCGACGGTGGCGGGGGAGGCGTATCCCGTTGTATCGATCACCGTCGACAGTCCCTCTTCGCTGCAGCGCCTCAGCAGCGGCAAGGCAAAATCCTTCTGGAACAACGGTTCGCCACCGCTGAGGGTGACCCCCCCGTCATTTCCATAGAAGGGTTTGTCCTTGACGATCTCCTCCAGCACCTCATCGAGGGTCCAAGCATGCCCCACCTGTCTGAGGGCCCGATAAGGACACTCCTCGACACACTGCATGCAGAGGGTACACCTGCTCCGGTCTATCCTGTCATCTTTGTCCATGCTGATCGCACCTTCGGGGCACACCGCCTCACAGGCGCCACAGGCCTTGCAGCGCTTGGCCACGAAATAGATCTGCGGCCTTATATCGATGGTTTCGGGATTCGAACACCACCGGCACTTGAGCGGACAACCTTTCAGGAATACCGTGGTCCTTATTCCCGGTCCGTCGTGTGTGGCGAACTTCTTCAGTTCGGTGATCAAACCCGCTGGAATCATCTCTGTCCCCCGCCGTGTGGCCAGTCGAGAAAAAATGGGCCACTGCTGGTGTCCAATGGAGGTGCAATACATGGTTATGTCACCAGGAATGGTCTTTCTACGTCAGTGGAGCCAGTCGTGGGTGATGTCTTCCAGGAAGGAACACATCACCCACGAGAGCTACCCTTTACTTATTCAGCGTATATGAGCTTGGCCGGGACTTCTTTGGCCATCACGTTGATCATCTCTTCGCTGATACCCTGCGCCAGGCAGTACTTGATGAACATCTTCCAGCCCGGGACCGGCTTGTTGCCCGGCTGACCGGCGTCCGTGATCAGGACCAGGTTGTCGGGTCCCTTCTCCTTGATGAGCTCCTTCATGAGGTTGAAGGAGTAATCATAGGCCACGATCCAGTCCGCCATGCCGGGCCACGGGATGCAGGAGCACTCGGCGAATTCGAGATACCCGCCCAGGTCGATGAATTCCTTGGCCTCCTGAGGCGTGACGATGGTCATCTCCTGGGTGACATGGTCGAGCAGCACCTTGACGTTCATGCCCTTCTTCTTGATGTACTTCAGGATGGCCACCTTCTCCTCGTTGGAGACATGACAGGCCGAGAGCACGGTGACGTCGCCCTTGGTGTTGTTGTTGAAATCGGCCATGACATCGAGGACCTCGATCATCTCGTCCGTCAGGTCCTCACTGGCACCGATCCCACCCTTGGTGACACAGATGCCCTTCTTCTCCCACTCCTCCTTGGGCCAGCCCTGCGCCTGCCTCTGATGCATGGCGTCGAGTGACGGCAGCCAGACCTCCTTGCAGCGGCCGTAGCCCAGGGCCACCTTCACCGCATGGGCATTCATCCCGCCCACGGTATGGTTCAGGGTGATGCCGCCATAGACCTCGACCGGGGTGAACTCGATGCCTTCCTTGGCCTTCTCCTTCTGCATGCGGCCAAGAAAATCCTGGATGATCGCGGCACAGTTGTTCACCATGGTGTTGTGGTCCTTGAAGACCAGGGCCTTCATCCCGGCCTCACTGGCCTCGATGCAGGTCTCCACCATGGTGGGCCTGCCCGGCAGCCACCCGCCCAGCGGGGCCCCGTGGATATGCACGTCGATACAACCCTTCAGGATCTCGTCCACCTTGGCGGGATCCACCGGCTGGCCCGGATTGAAATAGTTGTAAGGCCAGGCGGGGTGCGTCCGCTTGTGGAGCTCATCCTGTGTAATCGCTCTGCCGAAGGGCATCTTGGCCCAATCATCCATTGCCTTGCTCATCATATTGCTCCTTTCTCTGATTTATCCAGAGCCTGCTATCTCCAGTGCGCTTCACCACCCTGCCAAAATCTACTGCAGCGGACGGTAGGGTTTTCCCAGCGGAATGACCTGCTTGCCCCAGAAGGTGTTGAGCACCGTGCCGCTGACCAGCCAGATGATCGAGAGCACCACCAGCGGTAGATCCCAGCCGGCAATGACCCAGAAGATCTTCTGCCCGGTAAGGAAAAAGAGCCCGGCCGGCACGAAGAACAGGTCGGTGAAGACCATGAACCAGAAGGCCACTTTGGGTGCCGCCAGATGCGGATGGGTGAAAAATACCATGAAAATTCCCATGATCAGGAATACCCAGCCGTCCACCACCATGGTGTTGTGGGGGATGAAATTCAGGGCCTTTCCCAGATGTTCGACGCACCCGAGCCACATGAAGGCCGAGAAGGCGCACAGGATGTTGCCGTTGAGGATCTCACCCTTGTGCAGGGCGATAACGCCGGTCGTCAGCTGGGTAATGGCGCCCGCCAGACCGAGGGCGATCAGGACCATGCCCTGGTCATGGGGCGCCATGCCCGTGGCTACCGGCCACAGACAACCGAGGTAGAATGCGAGCACCATCAATCCAGCGGGTCCAGGGTTTGCAAACAAGCTGCCGTTGTTGTGAGCCATACTATTCCCCCTATAATGATATTATTGTGTTGCTCTCTCCTGATGCATTGTCTCTGTGCTGATGCTGCCGCTTCTCCCCGTCCTCCAGGGGCACAGGGCCTGCATGCGGCCGCTGCCACGATCCCCCCGGTCAGGTTCCGCCCCCCTACCCGGCCAGTTTCTTTACCGTCATTGTGCCACTGGGCAGATCCAGGTCACTCAGGCCCAGGAGGTGCCCCAGACGGCGATACTGCCAGGGATAGCGTGAATCGATGCGTCCGATATTCGCCCAGTCCCGTTTGAGCATGTCGATGTCGTCCTCGCGCCACATGGCCCCCATGAGTACGCCCATAAAATCGGCGAACCGGCCGATGGCCTGCGCCCCGATGATCTTGCCAGAACGCACCAGGATCCTCAGATATCCGTTGCGGTTCTCGCGTTCGATAATCTCGACCTCGTCCAGGGAGCAGATGCGCTCGGCGCCCTTCATGGTCTTGCCGAAGCTCACGGCATGTGTATCGAAATAGTGTGCCCGGGCAAAGGGATAGGCCCCGCCATAAGTCACATCACCTCCCAGGATATTGCGCGCCACAACCCGGGCCTGTTCAAGGGCGTTGTGCTTGAGCTGATACATGCACTCCTCGCCGCTGCAGGCGTCATAGGTCTGCACGCAGTCACCGCAGGCGTAGATGTCGTCGACGTTCGTGCGCAGGTGATCGTCCACGCGGATGCCGCGGTCGGTTTCACAGCCGGCGGTCTCGGCCAGCTTGCGTCCCGGTACCACGCCGGTGGCCACCACCACCGTATCGCATCTGATCTCACGCTTGTCGGTCTTGACGCTGGTGACCGCCGCATCCCCCTCGATGCTGAGCACCTTCTCACCGGTATAGACCTCGATCCCGTAGCCGCGCATATCCGCTTCCATGTGCCGGGCCGCCGCCTCGCAAAACAGG
Source organism: uncultured Bacteriovoracaceae bacterium (assembly GCA_964618975.1). Lineage (GTDB taxonomy): Bacteria > Desulfobacterota > Desulfomonilia > UBA1062 > UBA1062 > CAZUDI01. The sequence continues at coordinate 15,212 of CAZUDI010000025.1, forward strand.
GTCGGCATGATCCAGTCGAGCAGCTCGACGATGCAGACCTCGTATCCCTTGAGCTTGAGGGCCTCGGCGGCCTCGATCCCGATGGCTCCCGATCCGATCACGACGGCAGAACTCCCCTGATGGGCCGCAAGTTTGTCGGCCTCGGCCAGCAGCTTGCAGCTCAAAACCCCCTCTTTGTCGATGCCCGGGATGGGCGGGATGAAGAGGTCGCCGCCATGGGCAAAGACCAGCTTGTCGTAGTCGAAGATATCGCCTTTTTCCGTCGTTACGGTCTTGGCCCGGGGATCGACACGGAGCGCCTTATTCTCGAGCACGAGCCTGATGTCGGCCTTATCATAGTCTTCCAGCTGACGCCGGAAGACCACCGCGCGCTCAACCTCCTGCCCCACGAAGTAGGGCAACGAGCAAGGATCATATTCCGGAAACCTCTCGGCAGAGATAATCGTGAGATCAGCGTTTCGATCAGCCTCGCGCAGGAGCCTCGCCACTTCGTTGCCCGCGATTCCGTTGCCTACAATAACTACCTTCACGTGATAACCCCTCCCGTGCGTGGGGACTTGGTGTGGCCCGGGCCTAAGCACCGGGCCACACGATTGAGCTCCCTTAAGCTACTTGCCGGTATACTTCTTGTAGAGCTTTTTTCCGGCTTCCATGTCGGGGATGATCTCTTCCAGATCGAGGTCCCGGGCCTTATCGGGTGTAATGAAACCATCCTCATCCCAGCCATGGTACTTGTAGTACTCCTGCTGGGCCCAGGCCCACTGCTTGCGGTCGAGCTTGAGACCCTTGTGGGGGCCGCCGGTGACCTCTTCTTCGAAGTAGCGGTCGATATGGGTATCGTCCTGCATGGCACTGCCGTCTCTGAGCCAGTGGGCACGCTCTATGGCCACAACACGCTCACAGACCTTGAAGAGCTCGTCGTCAGACCAGTCCACACCGGTGGCCGGACGGAAGATCGGGGTGTAGGCCTCTTTCCATGAGCCCGCGCCGCCCCAGGAACCGATGGCCTGGCAGCAGCAGCTCATGAGGTCGGCGATGCACTTGTTCTTCTCGGACCAGCTGCACAAGGCCGGCTTGGTGTCGATCTTGGTCATCTGCTCGGGGAAATTCTCCCAGTACTTCTTCTCCAGCTCGGGCCCCAGCACCTCGGGCAGCTGATAGGCTCGCGACTGGCCGCAACCGGGGAACTCGAGGCAGGAGTAGTTCTTGAGGTGGTCGGAGCCACGCGTGGACATGGCATAGCCCAGACTGAAGCCCAGGGCGACACGCGGGTCGACGCTGATGTGCTCGAGACCGCGGCAATGCGGCACGATGTCCATACCCACGCCGAGCTTCTCGGCCACGCGGATGTTGCCCTCGGCCAGCAGGTCTCCATAACCCTCGCGGTAGGCGATCATGTGGAGCACCTTCATGGAGGGTTCGATGTCACCCCACTCCAGACGGATGCCGCCGGTCATCTCTTCGGTGATGTAGCCCTTCTCGAAGGCCTCCATGGTCCAGGAAAGCGCCGCACCGGCCGAGATGGAATCGAGACCCAGTTCGTTGACCAGGCAGCACATGGCCGAAACCCCGGCTACATCGTAGGAATCGATGCGCGGTCCGAGGTTACAGATGGTCTCCATCTCGGGCCCGCTGCAGTGCGTGCCGGCCCACTTGCCTTCCTTGATGTAGGTGTAGCGCCCACAGCCCACCGGGCACGCCCAACAGGCCTTGCGGCGGAAGAGGAACTGATCGGCCCACACCATGCCGCCGTAAAACTTCTCGATGTCCTTCATGTAACCCGTGGCGCAATTGTGGGCGGCGTTGATGCCGATGGCATTGCCGGCGTCGAAGAGGTCCATGGAACCCTCGGCGCGGCGACGGATGGCCGAGGGTGAATTGTGGATCTTCTCTCTCAAGGCCCAGGCCTTCTCCATGAACTCATCCGGGTTGGCGATGGTGATGGGCTTGGTGCCGCGAATGGCGATGGCCTTGAGGTTCTTGGAACCCATGACCGAGCCCATGCCCGTGCGGCCGCCGGCGGACGAGAAGGAATTGAGCACGCAGGCAAAGCGCACGAGATTCTCCCCGGCCGGCCCGATGATGGACACACGCACGTCCGGGTCGCCCAGCTCTTCCAGGATCTTGACCGTGGCCTCCTTGACCTTGAGGCCCCACAGATGGGAGGCATCGCGAAATTCGACCTTGTCGTCGTCGATGAAAACCCACATGGGCTTGTCGGCCTTACCCTTGACGATGATCTGGTCATAGCCGGCATACTTCATGTACGGCCCGAAGGAGCCGCCCATGTTGGTGTCGCCGTGGCCATGGATGCCGGTCCCTGACGTGGAGCACGTCATAGGGGAGCGGCAGGTAACCGTGGTGCGACCGGACAGCGGGGTCAGGGTGCCGGAGAGCGGCCCGCTGCCGAAGCATAGCGGGTTGGCCGGATCGTAGGGATCCATGCCCTGCCAGGTCTCGTGGTAAACCACTTCCGAGTTCATGCCCCGGCCACCGATCCATTTGCGGTAGTACTCCAGGGGCAGTTTTTCTATCTCGTAGGTCTGATTCGTCATATCGATTCTTAGTCTCTGACCTTTCCATCCATGCATAATTGTTCCTCCTTACATCTATTCGTGGGCTGGTTGTGTGAATCGAGGCGGCCTTTAGGATCTGAACCGATCAGAAGCCGGCACCCCAATCGCCACTCTTCTTCATCACGGGCGGCTCATAGCCTTCCGCCACGATCTTGGCCCACTCCCTGCCCTTGGCTCGGGAAACATCCTTGGCCGGAACGAACCTGAGGGCCTGCTGCATGGTGCAGGCCTTGACACACCAGGGCCCCATCTCGTCATCCATGCACAGATCACAACTCATGGTCTTGCCGTTCTCGGGATTGACCACCGGGGCGCCGAAGGGACAGGCATAGACACAGGCACGGCAGCCGATGCACTTGTCTTCGTCGGTGACCACGGCTCCGCTGGCCAGCCGCACACGCGCGTTCATGGGGCAGACCTTGATACAGGTGGCATCTTCGCAGGCCTGGCACGTCACCGGGATAAAGGTGTTGACGGCCCGGAACTCCTGGATCCTGATGCGTGAGTAGTGCGGATGGCAGACGTTGAAATGCTTCATGGCACAGGCCATCTCGCATGAATGACAGCCGACGCACTTGTCCGGATCGATGATAATGACATTTTCTTCCTTCAATGACATACGTAGTTCTCCTTCCCCCCTAAATTTTGATCGTTTACCCTAACAGTCTCTCCTTACTCCTTCTCGCTGACACCTCCTTTCTCTGAGCTGGCTATATCTCCGAGAACTGGGTCCGATCGATGACCTGTCGCTGGACATCCGGACCGAGATCGATGAAGCGGGCGGTGAAACCGGCCACACGCACCATGAGATCCGAGTAGTTCTCGGGATGTTCCTGGGCATCGATGAGCATGTTGCGGTCAACGATGTTGTATTGCACATGGTAACCGCCCATACCGAAATAGGTGTCGTTGAGGGTGATGAACTTCTCGGCACCTTGGCGACCCTCGATGGCGGACGGATTGAACTTCATGTTGAAGAGCGTGGCCTGCAGGTTGCGGGCATTGATCTTGGTGGCGGACTTGATCAGGGCCGTAGGCCCGTTCTCATCCGTGCCCGGGAAGGCCGAAAGGGCACCGTCGGCCACGGCCTCGCCGGCCAGGCGGCCGTCGGGGGTGGCGTTACAGGCCTTGCCGTGCAGCACCTGCGTGGTCACGCTCAGGGTGCTCGGCCGCCACGGCTCGCCCACCCAGTTGAGGACCTTCTGGGAGGAGGCCGACCAGGCCTCGTAGAGCTCACTCAGGATCAGGTCGACATAATCGTCGTCGTTGCCGTACTTGGGCGCATCCCGGATCTGCCTTCTGAGTTTCTCATGACCCTGGTAGTCGTCCTTGAGTGCCTGCAGGAACTCGGCCATGGTGACGACCTTGTCGTCGAAGACCAGCTTCTTGATGGCGGCCAGTGAGTTGGCCACGCTGACCACGCCGCAGGAAATGACATAGGCCGGGTCACTGTAGCGGCAGCCGCCTTCGTAGGCGTCCTTGCCCCTCTCGATGCAGTCATCGAGCAGGGCGGTCATAAAGGGGTGCACCAGCCCCAGGTCGTTGTGCACGAGCATGATCGTGTTCCAGTACTCCTCCTCGCGCATGATGATGATCTCCTGAATGCGCTTGTACTCGTCCACAAGCTGCTCGTAGCTGGCATTTGCCGGGTCGATCCGCGAATCGATCAGCCGCTCGCCGGTGACCGGGTTGATGCCGCCGTTGAGCACCAGCTCGAAGATCTTGAGGTTGTTGGTGTGGGGCACGGCGTACATGGGCATGCGCTTGCCGCAGATCTGCATATCCACACAGCCGCAAGGCGCCCAGTCGCGTGCGTCTTCGATATTGGCGCCGGATTCCCTGATGAAACGCTGTGTGGCCAGCCTGTCATTGAAGAGCGCCGGATATCCCGAGCCGGCCTTGATGCAATCCACCACCTTGAGCTTGAAGTCATGTCGCATGTCGTCGCGCCAGCGCACGCTGATGGTGGGCTGCCAGGTCTTGACGTTGATCCCGGCCTGGAGCACGAGCTGAGAGATCTCATTGTCACTGGGGTTGCCGTAGCGGTCCACCCCTCCCAGGGTCACGTTCTGGTACACGCTGCCCCCCAGGTAGGACTCGGTGAAGGTGGCGTGTGCACGGGCGATCTCGCCGCACTTGACGCGCATGAGCTCCAGCAGCTCCAGGGCCTCGTCCAAGGTCAAGTTGCCGGCCTCGAGATCGGCCTTGAAGGGGCGGTACATGTACTGATCGAAGCGTCCCGGAGAGATACCGCGTCCGTTGAGCTCCAGGAACAGGCACACATGCGTGAACCAGAAGGACTGCATGGCCTCGCGGAAGGTGTCGGAACGCTGCCGGGGCACCTTGCGGCAGATGCGGGCTATCTCCAGCAGCTCGGCCTTGCGTATGCCATCCCGGCACTGCGCGGCCAGACGTTCGGCCTCCCGGGCGTGGTTTTCGGAGTAGTTTATCACACCTTCGAGGGCCAGACGCACCCCCTTGTAGAAATTATACCTGTCGAACTTGTCCTTCGTGTTCAGATCGCCCAGGGACTGCAGGCGGCCGTCGATACGCGCGATGAGCCCCTCAATGCCCTCGTCGATAATCTTCTGGTAATCGACGATCAGCCGGCCTTCGGGCACGTCGAACATGAAGCGCAGGAACACCAGCTGCTGCATCCATTTCTCCACCTGGTCATAGTCGGACTTGGTCTCCTTGAGGTATTGCTCGGCCAGGCTCCGCCAATCCTTGCCTTCCCAGAATCTGGCCACCTCGAGGATCTGCTCCTTGTCCTCGGGATAGATGAGGTAGATGCCCAGACGGTCACCCTTCTTCTGCTGCAGGGTGCCTTCGGTGTAGCGCTCCTCCTCGCGCCTGATCTTCTTGAAGCCCTCCATCATCCAGCACTCATACTCAGGATATACCTGGGTGCCCTTGAAGTAGCGCGAGCAGTTCCCCACCAGGAGCTCGTCGTCCCAGATCCTGGCCGTCAGGTTGGAGAACACGTGGTTGAGCGCCCCGCCGGAGCGCAGATAGCGCGGCTCGGTCCAGTGCTGCTGCATATATTCGGTGAACAGGACCGCCCGCTCGGAGTCGATGCAGGGTTCATGGTCCAGGAGTTCCTGATATCTTTTGGCCACTCTGGCGGTGGAAGGCTTACCCTTCACCTCCCGATCCTCGATCGCACGTGCATGCTCGGCCATATGCCCCCCTTGAATGATTTCTGTTACATCAACACTAATCACATCGATTGACTTCTATCTATCAGGGTGCCGCCTAAATAAGCGTCAGTGCGCACCCCGGTGTGTTGTCGGGATTTGTCCTACACTTGGGCGCCGTCCCCTGCTTGCCAACACCTTGGCACGACGGATTCAGGCAAGACTTCCCCCCGGAAGGGTTCGTCACCGGCCCGGCGGTTCAGTCTGTTCCGGACTCAATGCCTCATGAAAATCCTGCGGTCTTGTCGGGGGGGGAGAGCCGTCCTTCCTTCATCCGCGGGTTCAGGTGCAGCTGCGCCTCTCTGGTCGTATCGGCCAGACGCCCCCCTGGGCACGGTGGCGGGTACGCGCCATCATTCCCCTGGGGGGGCCACGAGGACAAAAAGACGGTGGGATAAAGATCTGCGACGAAATCCTGAACGCAGGACAGCCGTGCGCAGGCCTTCTGGATGTGCTCGGGCTTGAGGCTAAGCCTGGGCGCCCCGAGTCGGAGCAACGTCCGGAATGGGAATGATCACCCGGAGGCTCGTACCCTTGTTCTTGCGGCCGTGGATGCGCATCTGGCCCCCGAGCAGGTGACTCCTTTCCCGGATACCGATGATCCCGAAGGACTTTGAATGGCTGATCTCGCTCTTCCGGATGCCGCGGCCGTTGTCCCTGACCAGCAGCTCCACATACTCACGGCGGAGCTTCAGCACAACCTCGACCCGGGTCGCGCCCGCATGCCGGGCCACATTGGTGAGGGCCTCCTGGCAGATGCGGAAGACCCCGGTGGCGATCTTCTTGTCGATTGTACCTGTAGCGGGCTCGGGATCGAGGATGGCCTCGCAGAGGATGCCGGAGCGGTTCTGGAACTCCTCCACCTGCCACTCGATGGCCGAGGAGAGCCCCAGGTCGTCCAACACGCTGGGCCTGAGTTCCACGGTGATACGCTGCACGGTACTGATCGAGGAATCCACCAGGTCGATCATGGCACGGGCCTTGGTATGCATGCCCTCGGAATCCTCCGGCAGGCGCTTGTCCAGCCAGTGCAGGTCCATCTTGAGGGCCGTGAGTACCTGGCCGAGCTCGTCATGGACCTCGCGGGCGATCTCGGTGCGTTCACCCTCCAGCAGGGTGTGGAGGTGCTCGGCATGGATGCTCAACTGCTGCTGCGATTCCTCGAGCTCCCTCTGGGCCATCATCCTCTCGGTGACGTCGGTGATGAAGCCCTCGAGGGCGATCAGCTCGCCTGCGGGGGAGAAGACGCCCATCCCCTTCTCCCACACCCAGCGCAGTTTGTGCAGGGGGGAAAGGATGCGGTAGTTGATCTGAAAGTGCTCGTGGGCACGCACGGCCTTCTGGATCTCATCCCAGACAAACGCCCGGTCGTCCGGGTGGATGAGCTTGCCATAGGCGATCTTGCGGTTGCCGATGAGGTCGTCCGGCCGGTATCCGGTGAGCTCGAAGCTGCCCTCGCTCACGAACTCCATGGTCCAGTCCGGATTGTTCTGGCAGCGGTAGGCCATGCCCGGGAGATTGCCCATGAGGGTGGCAAGCATGCGCTGGCTCTCCTTCAGGGAGCGCTCGGCCTCACGGATGGCGCTGATGTCCGTATGCGTGGCCACGATGCGTCGGTCTTCGTCACCATTGCCGATGCGCGAAACGCTCGTCAGGCATACCACGTCACGCCCGTCCCGACGGCGATAGGTGAACTCCAGGCTGTGGGTGCGCTTCTGCTTTAGTTCGGAGTAGAAGTGACTGCCTTCCAGGGCGTACTCCTCGTCGCTGTGGAAGAGGATGCGCATGCTGCGGCCGATCAGGTCCTGCGATTTCCAGCCGAACACCGCCTCCACCGCATGGTTGGCAAAGACGATTCTCCGGTTGTCGAGGCCGATGACGGCATGCGGGATAGCCTCCAGGATAGAGGCATGCAGGCGGGCCAACTCCTCCAGGCGTTCATTGGCCTCCTTCTGTTCGGTGATATCCATGAAATTGATCAGCGCCGCCTGCTTCTTCAGAAAAAAGATGGAGGTGAGGCTCACCATGACCCAGCGGACTGCCCCATCCTTGCGTGTCATGCGGATACGGATGGGACCCTGAACCCGTTCCCGCTTGCGGTAACTCGCCTCCAGTTCTTCGATCTGGGGCCGGTCGGCCGCATAGATCAGGTCCCCCGGGTTCATGCGGGAGAGCTCCTCGACGGTGTATCCCGTATATTCGATCATCTTGGGGTTGACGAACTTGAAGGATCCGTCCTGCACGATGCTGATGCCCACAGGGGCGCTGCTGGCCAGGATCTGGTAGAGGACCTCGGCAGCATCGCGCTCGGTGACGTCCTCCATGTGCATGATCACCATATTGGGCGGCACGAAGGCGTAGGTGAGCTCGATGATGCGCTCCTCCTTGATGGTGAACATGCGGTAGAGGGTCTTGCGCCGGATGATGGTCCGGTCACGGTAACAGCGTTCAAAGTCCTCCAGGATGTCGGGACGATCGGCGTAGACCCGCGCGGCGGTCGTGCCCATGAAGTCGATGATCCTGCCCCGGGTGATGCCCTCGGCCTTGGCATCATGGCCGATGAGGATGAATTCGTTCCCCCGGCGTTCCCAGGTGAGGTTCATGATCGGCAGCAGCTCGGCATCATGCCCCACATCCCCCCATCCGCCGCCCAGGCGGGCGTAATGCTTACGCCAGTAGTGCTCCGACACATCGCGTACGCAGGCATAGATCATCTTCTTCCCGTCCAGGTTAACGATCCGGTTGCTGTACTGGGCGGGGAAGATCGATCCGTCCTTGCGTTTGCTGCTCATCCACACGAAGACCCCGCCGGTGGTGTTCTCTTCGCTCATCTCGGCCGGGAAGGTCTTGGCGACATCGTCCGGCAGCAGGTCCCGGACCTTGAGGGCGAGCATCTCACCCTTGGGGTAGCCGAACATCTTGAGGGCGGCCGCGTTGCACTCCAGGATCGAGCCATCCAAGTCCTCGAGGAAGACGGCATCCGGGGTCAGGTCGAAGAGGCATCGGTAGCGTTCCAGGTCCTTACGGGTGCGGGTGGCCTTCTGGGAGAGCGCATCTTCCGGGAGGGGATCATGGGAATCTCGGCTGTCGCTCATCGTTCCATCCTTCGCGCACATTCACGGTGATCGGGAGACAATTCATGATTATTCCCCGCAAACATCTATCACGCCAGGAAGTACCAACCATGAACTGTGAAAATTCTACGAATTCAACTGGGGGTTGTCAAGTCAAACATAGTCTGAGAAAATCCTGCCACGGGCAAGAGCCCCCAGGTACCGCAAACGGTAAAGGGGTTAGCGCCTCGTGACTCTTCCTGCACAGAGAGGAGCAGGGATCATGGACAGGGATCTCATCATCACCCGTGCCCGAACACTCGCCAAACAGATGAAGCCCGGCGCCCAGGACAATCTCTTCGAGGGCCCTGAGGCCTCCCGGCTGAGGAAGGTCCTCGCCGGGGAGAGTCCGGCCCGTGGCTGCGACAGATGGGTACAGCGCTTCATCACCGACACCCTTGTGACCATAGCCGACAAGCCGTGGGACACTATCCAGGAAATCCTCGAGGCCCTGCCGCCCTACGGATTCCGGGCCCCGGAGCAGACCGAGGAGTGGGCACACTGGTTCGCGAGCCTGAGGGAGCGCACCCTGTCCGTGACCCACTTCATCAATGCCTACAAGAAGATCGGCACCATGCACTCGGTTTTCGACCTCATGTATGACACCTTCCGCGCCGAGCAGATCGCCGTGGCCCGGGTGGTACTGGCCTTCCTCATGGACGATCGGGCCTGGATCACGCGCGACGGCCTTCCCCCTGCCCATGGTGGTTGATGTGCACTCAGGAGTGTGATATCCTTATATGGTTATGAACAACAAGGTCTGCAGATTCGGCGTATCCCTGGAAGAGGACCTCCTGGCCGAGCTCGACAAGCTCGCAGAAAAACAGAAGTTCCCCAACCGCAGCCAGGCCCTGCGTTTTCTCATCCGCAACGCCTTGGTCCATGACACCTGGACCGAGGACCGGGAAGCGGCCGGCGCCATCGTCCTGATCTATGATCACCACCGGCGCAACCTGGTGAACAAACTCCTCGACATCCAGCACGACTATGCCTCTCTGATACTCTCCAGTCAGCACGCGCACCTCGACCACGACAACTGCCTGGAAACGATCGTGGTCAAGGGCAAGCCTTCCCGGCTCAACGAACTCGCCGACCGGCTCATCTCACTCAAAGGGATGAAGCACGGCAAGCTGGTGATGTCGGGAACCTGATCTATAATCATGGGGATGAACCCCAGGAAAAGCCCTGCCCCCTTGAGGCCACCGACGGCGACCCCTGGCGACTAACCCACCAGATCCAGCTGTTGTAAGCTGCCCGGTGTTCCGTCCTCCTTGAGAAAGACCCCGCTGGCACGCACCCGGCCCTGAAGTTCATTGGCCGGGCCATGAAGCTCGAAGGGGGTCTCAAGAGGATCGAGATAAATGGCGCCGATGCCACAGTCCTTAAGCGTCGCCAGCGTTTGCCCGCCCTGGGCATCCGGGGTCATGACACTCAGGCGTTCGAAGACCGCATCATGCTCGTCGATCCAGCGGTTGTGATCGGTATCGAAGGCCGCCAGTTCCGCAAAACCGTCGCCGGTGTCAGGTCCGAAGAGCTCCATCCCGTCGGTGATCAGGCCGTCACCATTGCGGTCCAGGGCCAGAAAGCCCCTCCCGGCCGAGGGTAAGGACAGGCTCTCCTCGCTACCGTCGGCGTCCAGATCGAAGCGGAAGGTCATGTCCGTCAATTGAGCGGCCCGTCCGTCAAAATTGATCACCAGGGGATCGATCAGGGCCGGGTCCCCGGCCTGCAGCGTGAGGTGGTGCTCTTCGAGATACTCACGGCGCATGGAGAGCCCGAGGGTGAAACTGACCTGACGGCCGTCGGCGGTCTGGACGAGGCCTTGGGCGCGATAATCCACCTGCTCGCTTTCCTGTCGCAGGCTTTGCTGCTCGAGGCGGATGGCCCAGCCTGTGGCCCCTGTGGGATCGTCCCCTTCCAGGGACTGCTCCCCTTCGGCGGCCTCCCCACCTTCCGGCTCGATGCACGTAAGCCTTACCTCACGGCCCGAGAGGATCTCCACCAGGAGTTTCTTCAGCAAAAACTCACCCCCGGCGGAGGCGCACTGATCCAGTTCGTCCCTGAGTCCTTGCGTCTCCAGCTCAGAACGGGCCTCATCCGAGATACTGACGGCATCCGTCGGGGAGGACGACCCGGTCATGATCGTGAGGGCCGTGCGCTCCTCCTGGCGTTCGGTATAGGTTCTGACGGCCGACTGGCATACACTGGTCTCAACGATGTGCATCTAGCACCTCCCTGTGCATGTAGCACCTCCCATAGTCTGTTTTATCGGACACTTGGCCAAAAACATAAACACCTTTAGTTCACTATCGCCCGAAAAACATCCCGTCAATCATGGATATGAACCCCAGGGCAAACTCTTGCCCGACCCTCAGGCCATTAGAATCTCTGGTCAGGATACCAGGGGTTGGGGGCCTTCCGGGGCAAAATCAGGCGTCCGTTGCGCCCCGTCCCGGGCACTTTTGAGAATGCAACGAGGCAGGGCCAGGCTAGAACCCGCCGTCGAGGGCCTGCCGCACGGCCCGGATCAGGTCCTGCTTGACCACCGGCTTCATGAGGTAGCCCTGGAAGCCCCCTTGCCGGGCCTCCTCCCGGGAGATGGCGTCGCTGTGGCCCGTGCACAGGATAATGGGAAGATCGGCCCGGATGCGCCTGAGCTCCCGGGCCGCGTGCATCCCGGTCATCTCCGGCATGGTCTGGTCGAGAATCGCCAGCGAAAAAGCCCCGGGCTTGAGACGGAAGATCTCGAGCGCCGCCAGGCTGCTCCCCACCGCGGTGACCTGGTATCCCAGCCGCACGAGGAACTGCTCCATCACGGTGCGCACAAAACGCTCGTCATCCACCAGGAGCACCTGCTGCCCGCTCGTGGGGCCCGTCACTTCCGTGGGCGGACCCTCTCCCAGGAAGGCCTCTCCGTCCGCGCAGGGGAAAAAGACGTCGATACGGGTCCCCAGGCCGGGTCGGCTGAAAACGTGAATATCCCCGCCACAGGCCGTGACGATGCCGTGCACCACGGCCAGGCCCATACCGCTGCCGGAGCCCACCTCCTTGGTGGTGAAGTAGGGTTCGAATATCCGGCGCATCAATTCCGGGCCCATGCCGCAGCCCGTATCCCCCACGCTCAGGCGTATGCAGGGCCCCGGTTCCACCTGTAGATCGAAGGCGACATCCTCGGGATCGATCTCCACCTCGTCCATGCTCACCTCGAGGATGCCCCCGAGCGTGTCCATGGCCTGGGCGGCATTGGTGCAGAGATTCATCACCACTTGGTGGATCTGGGTGGGATCCGCACGCACACAGGCGCCGGAGACCTCGAGGGTCTGCCGGATCTCGATGGTGGCCGGCAGGGTCGCCCGCATGAAGTCCAGGGCCTCCCTCACGATGGGCTCCAGCAGGACCGGGCGCCGGACCACCTCCGACTTGCGGCTGAAGGCCAGGATCTGTTTCACCAGGTCCTTGGCGCGGTGCGCGGCCGCCAGCACCTCTTTCAGGTTGGTATGCACGAGGCTGCCGCGGGGCACATCCTCGAGGGCCATCTCGGTGAAGCCCATGATGGGGGAGAGGATGTTGTTGAAGTCGTGCGCGATCCCCCCCGCCAGCGTGCCGATGGCCTCCATCTTGTGGGCCTGCCGCAGCTGCTCCTCCAGCTTGACCTCGATGGAGACATCGCGCTCCACACACACGTAATTGACGATCCCGCCGTTTATGTCGCGGATGGGCGAGATCTTGGCCTTTACGCTTGAGTGCCCGCCGGTGTGGTCGCATCGTGAAATCATCCCGCTCCAGGCGCCATCTGCCAGGATCGTCTCATGGATCTCACGGTCGGCTTCCTGGTCATCGAAGAGGATCAGCCTCCGTCCGATGAGATCTTCACGGGAATACACGCTCAGGCGTTCATAGGCGGGATTGACGTACAACACCTCCAGCCCGGGATCGGTGATCACGATGCCTTCGGCTACCTGCTCCATGGCCGTGGACAGGCGCACGCGCTCGTCCCGCACCCGTCGGCGCTCGGTAATGTCGATCGCGATCATCTCGGCCTGTACCGCCCCGTCCCGCCCCTCCACGGAACGGCAGACGATGAGGACCCATTTCTCAAGGCCCTGCCTCGTCATGAGCCCGTACGGGAGGGCCTCTGAGAGACATCCTTCCGCCATGATCGCAGGCAGACGCGCCTGGAAATCCCTGCGGCTCTGCTCGATGAGGAGCTCTTCCGGCCGCAGGGCCAGAAGTTCCTCCCGTGAATACCCCAGGAAGTGGCACATCACCTCGTTCACGCTTAAGAAGCGCATCGTTGCGAAGTCGACCTCGAAGATGCCCACCGGGGCGCAGTCAATGAGGCGACGGTAGCGCGCCTCTTCCTGCCGGAGCTTTTCACAGGCGCCCAGCGCCAGAGAAAGCTCCTCTTCGAGGAACCGGATCCTATCGTCCTGAACCTTCCGCGACGCCCTCTCCTTCACGGCGGGAACCTCCTCCTTCACCTCGAAGCATGTAGAGCATTGGATCCCCAGGCTTGCCCGGGGGCCGCCAGCGGCGTAAGAAGCAGGCCGGAGCACATGATGGATCCGAACCTCGGGGGCCGCCCCCCCGGGGAATCCTTCCCGCGACGGGCAAGGCAACCCGAGAGTGATCAGTAATCAGAGGGGGGGCGGCAGGCAGCCCGCGGCAGACGTCAGCAGGGACTGTGCCGAATCCTCTACGCCCGGCAGATGAGATTATATCATATCCTTTTCGTGGAGGCGACTCCGGAAAAGTCGGGGACCCGAACGCTGTGGAAAAAGGCGCTCCCGGTCTCGATTCGGATGCCCCGTTCCTGTCAGGGCCCCTCGGCTTAGGGGGGATGAAGGTGTCTCTCTATCAGAGAAAACCCTGACCCAAGCAGGGTTGTGGACCCCAGGGGAGACCTTGGAACTTCTCCTTGACGCCTCAGGGAGCAAGGGAATTCGTATTACGGTTATGAAATCGCTGTAGGCCCTGAACCCTGCTTGCCGCCGCAAACAGCGGGGGAATTCAACCCGGAGCGACGAAGGGGTTCCGGTGCTGACCAGCTCAAGGATCAGGCCGGTTGCGAAGACTCTCCGGGCGGATGCACCCCTTGTCCGTCAGGCCCCGAGGGCGCAGGGCTCCCCTTGCAGCTCACAGAGATCCTGCCAGGCCTTCAGGGGACTGACATGGTGAATCATGACCGCCAGACGCGCGGGGCTGGTCTCCACCCGCACCACCTCGCCGCGCACACGGATCGGGGGACACTCGAGGTCCACGGTGACGGCCCCGCCCATGAGCAGATACAGCTCGGCCGGGGTCATCTCCTCCGCACAGGCAGGACGCTCCAGGAGGAGGCCTCCCCGGCTGATATCCTGTGTCTCCATGGTGGTGCACCGCTGGCGTGAGGCGTTAACCAGGAAACCGGTCGTCTGGGCGTCGAAACGCACCGTGACCCGGGCCTCGAGGGCGGTCCTTTTGCGGGGGCACCCCCGTCTCTCCTGGAGAAATTCCGGTGAAATCATAGCCTATCTATCGTCCAACAAAACGACATTCTTTAAGAATATTTTTCCCGGACGATGTTTGCCCGGGCCAGGCCTCTCTCCCTCCTCGGGGTCCGCTTCCTGCCGCAGTCATCTTTGCCGGCCTGGCAGGCCTGAATCCCCCGGCATACGGGCCATCTTGAGGCCCCGTTTCCTGACAGTGACCATGTGAAGAGGTACTTGCATCTTGAGACGGATCCGGCTAAAGCCTATGCTCAAAAAAGCGTGTAGCAACACCGACGATCAGGAGGAGACCAAAGGATGCGTACGATTACCCTTAAACTCATTCCCGGTGACGGCATCGGCCGCGAGGTGGTCCACGAAGGAAGGCGTATTCTCGGCCGGATCGAAGAACTCCATGGCGGAGTGCGCTTCGCCATGGAGAGCCTGGACTGGGGCTGCGAATACTACCTGCGCCACCAGCGCATGATGCCGGAAGACGGGCTCAAGATCCTCGCGGATAGCGAGGCCATCCTGCTCGGCGCGGTGGGCTTCCCCGGCGTACCCGACGATGTCTCGGTCAGCGGGCTGCTCCTGCCGATCCGGCGGGAGTTCGACCAGTATATCAATTTCCGGCCCATCCGCCTGCTCAAGGGCCTGAGCTCACCTCTGAGGATCGCCTCTGATACGGACATCGACTTCGTGGTGGTCCGCGAAAACACCGAGGGCGAATACTGCGGCCGAGGCCACGCGGAGAATGTCGGGACTGAGGACGAACAGGTTGTCCAGGAGGCCTGGTTCACCCGCAAAGGCACTGCACGCGTGATCAGATACGCCTTCGAGTACGCCCGCACCCATGCACGCTCCTCGCTCATCAGCGCCACCAAGTCCAACGCCCTGAACTACTCCATGGTGTTCTGGGACAAGATCTTCAAAGAGATCCAGCCCGCCTTCCCCGACATCCAGGCCCGCAGCATGCATGTGGACGCCCTGGCCGGGCTGTTCATCCTCAACCCGCGCGAGCTGGAGGTAGTGGTGGCAAGCAACCTCTTCGGCGACATCCTCACCGATCTCGGTTCGGCCATGCTCGGCAGTATCGGCATCTCGCCTTCGGCCAACATCAACCCCGAGAGGCGCTTCCCGAGCATGTTCGAGCCCATCCACGGCTCGGCGCCCGACATCGCCGGTAAGGGCATCGCCAATCCCTTAGGCACAATCTGGTCGCTGGTGCTCATGCTCGAACACCTGGGCCTGGACGAGGCGGGCAAGCGTCTCATGCAGGCGCTCGAAGGGGTTATGGCCGAGGGCACGATCCGCACCCCCGACCTCGGCGGCACCAGCACGACCACCGAGGTGACGGATGCCCTCATCGCACGGCTCTGAGAAGCGCCTGCTCGCGCTGAGAGCTGCCGGGGGAAGATATCCCGGCGACTGTACCACTGTACCTGGGATCGAGTCCTGAAGAGGAGCCGTAATGAGGCTGCCTGACATCCGTTTCGTGGACAGCCACTGTCACCTGGACCTCCTGCAGCAGCTGCACCCCGGCTACGAGGAGTGGCTGCGCCAGGCAGGCTGTCTGCCGGTCTCGTGGGCCTTTGGCCTGGGGATCGAAACCACCGCCGACCTGGAACGCTATCTCGCTTTCCAGCGCCGGACCCTGCAGGCCATCGCCGCGGCAGGGCTTCCCTGTTACTTCCTGGCTGGCATCCACCCCCGCACCATCCCCCAGAACCTGAGGCCCGAGCGCATCCGGCATCTGCTGGAGGCCAGCCTGGACGACGAACTCTGCCGTGGGGTGGGTGAGATCGGGCTGGAGACGGGTTCGGAGCGGGAACGGGAAGTGTTCGCCTCCCAGCTGGAGCTGGCCGGCGAACTCGCCGAGCGTGGCAAGGTCTTCGGGGTGCACACCCCACGTCGCAACAAGGCGCACCTGACGGGCATCACCCTCGAGATGCTCTCCAAGAGCCCGGTTGCCCATGATCAGGTCGTGGTGGATCACTGCACGGAGGCGACCATCTCCGAGGTGCTCGAGCACGGCTGCTGGGCCGGGGTGACCCTGGCCCAGCACAAGACCTCGCGCACTTCCCTGACGCGGATCCTGCGCGACAACCCGGGCGGTCTGTCCCGGATCATGCTCAATACGGATGCGGGGGCAGAACTCTCGGAAGACCTCCACGCCTATGTGGTCTCGTCTGAGGGCCGCACGCAGACGTCCCTGACCCGTGACAACGCGCGGGCCTTCTTCGGTATCGAGAGCAACTCGTTCCAACAGGGGACACCCCGGCCCTGACCACGGCAGCGAATGTCTTCATCTGGGCCTTATCATGTGCTATAGACATAAGAGCCGTGCTGACCGTCGACCTTGTCTTTCAGACGCTTGACTCCCTGATCCAGGGGCATGCCGCCCTCCTGTGGGGGCTGGGGACCCTCTCGCTTCTCACCTTCCTGGGCTCGCTGATCGCCATCCCCCTGCTCGTGGTACACATCCCCGCCGACTATTTCGCCCACATAAAGCGCCACCCCCTGCGCCGGGGGGGGCTCCACCCCTTCCTACAGCTGCTCTCTTCCACGCTCAAAAATCTGCTGGGCCTCGTCTTCGTGCTGGCGGGTCTGGCCATGCTCGTGCTGCCGGGACAGGGGATTCTGACGATCCTCATCGGCGTGACCCTGATGAACTTCCCTGGCAAATACACCCTCGAACGCCGGTTGGTCTGCAAACCGGCGGTCTTCACGGTCCTCAACCGCATACGACGGCGCTGCGGGCGAGAGCCCCTGCAGGTATCCGAGTGCGGCCCCGCCCCTCGCAGCGGATGCGGCCTGGAAAACAAGTCGCCCTGAGGCCGAAGGCTGCGCCATCCGGTCGGCAGCCACCTCGCCCCAGGCACCGCGTATCCGCGCCAATGAACGCCATGCAAAGGGGTGCCCCGGTGGGAAATATGTGCGAGCCCTCCATCCTCGGGACATGGATGGTTTCCGGGGTGGTGGTCTTGATAAATCCCGCGTTCCCTTTACCATGTGAGCAGTGATCATGGGTATGAACCCCAGGGCAAACCCTGGATACCCCTTGATGCCACAAACGATAAGGGAATATGATCCATGACGATGAAAAACGTGCAGGCAAAAAGGACCCTGGGGTGAGAAGTGAAACAACATGGCAAGGCCACAGGCCGGTGGGTGAGATCCGCACCCCGCCGGGGAGGCCCTGGAATATCAGCCAGGCCCGTGAAATCCAGGCGCACCTGGCCTCCCGAGTGATCCGCCGGGACGACCTGGGCACGGTCACTCGCGTGGCCGGGGTAGACGTGAGCTATGACGAACGGCACGCCACGGGCCGGGCCGCTGCGGCGGTGCTCGCCCTGCCCGGTCTTGAACTCGTCGAGTATGCCCTAGCCTGGGGGCCCATCCCCTGCCCCTACATACCGGGGCTGTTCTCCTTCCGCGAGGCCCCCCTCGCCCTGGCGGCCATAAGAAAGCTCGCGTGCCCGCCGGACCTATTGCTGTGCGACGGGCAGGGCATCGCCCACCCGCAACGCTTTGGGCTGGCCTGCCATATCGGTCTGGAAAGCGGTCTGCCCGCGATCGGCGTGGCCAAGAACCGCCTGATCGGGGAGTATGCGCCCGTAGGCCCCGAGCAGGGGGCCTGGAGCGTGCTACAACATAGGGGCGAGGTCATCGGGGCGGTTCTGCGCACCTGCCCGGGCGTCAAGCCCCTCTTCGTCTCCCCCGGTCACCGGGTTGGCCTGGAGCATGCCGTGGCCTGTGTGATGTGTTGCATGGGGGCTTACCGTCGACCCGAACCCCTGCGCCAGGCACACCGGCTGGCCGCGGGAGGCAACCCATAGGCTTTGGGAGGTAAAGGCATGGTCCTGACCGCGGCCCGGCCCTATTTTGCCCCCTATGCGGGGTTCTTCTGGATGGCCCTTAACGCGGACGTCCTCGTGCTGCTCGACGGGGTACAGTTTCCCCAGGGCCGCTCCTGGATCACGCGCAACCGTTTCAAGAATCACCGAGGCGAGTTGCGCCTGACTATCCCGGTCAGAAGGAGAGGGCTGGGCCGGCAGAGGATCGATGCCGTGGGCATCCAGCATGAGGGCGCCTGGGCGCGCAAACACCTCACCAGCCTGAGGGAGGCCTACCGCCACGCCCCCTACCTCAGCGACCATCTCGGCCTTCTGGAGGAGATCTTCTCGCCGGGCTTTTTCCGGATCGCGGATCTAAACACGGCCGTCATCGCCTACATCCTGGCCAGACTCGATGCCCCCGTCCAGCTTGTGCGCCAGTCGGAACTGGGGATCGAAGGTAAGGGAATAGATCTGATCAGCGGGATCTGCACCCGTCTCGGGGCGCGGCGTTTCCTGACACTCCCCGGTGCCCGCGCACACCTCGAAGCGGGGCACTTCGCCCGTTTGGGAATCGAACTGGCCGGTCTTAGCCCCCCTGCGCCGGTCTATCCCCAGCTATGGGGGCCGTTCATACCCAACCTCTCCTCCCTGGATCTGCTTCTGAACTGCGGGCCCAAGGCCCGGGAGATCATCCTGAAGGCGGGCTGAAAGCCCGGGCGCACCCCCGCGTGGTCGCGCCAGGGGTGCGCAAGTCGTCCTTGACCCCAGGTCGATCATGCCGTATTTACACAAGAATGGAGACTGTCCCACCGCCGGGGGTGCCCGGCGGTGGGTCTCTGAAGTCATGCAGCACCAAAGGAGGACGGCATGCTCACGGTTCAAACCGAGGGCAACATCATCATCGCCACATTCGCCCACAAAAACACCAATACACTTACCGCAGAAACCCTCGAGGCCCTGCGCGCGATCGTGCAGCGGGCCAATGATGAGGAACAGATCAAGGGCATCGTGCTCACGGGCCAGGGCCGGACATTCTCGTCGGGCTTCGATCTCCCCCTGTTCCTCTCCTTCAAGGATCCCTCAGAGGTGGAAGCCTTCTTCGAGCTGGAAGAAGAGGTCCTGTTGGAGCTCTTCACCTGCCACAAGCCCGTGGTCGCGGCCATCAACGGCCACGCCGTGGCCGGGGGGCTCCTGATAGCCATGGCCTGCGATTACCGCATCGTCAAGGACCATCCCAGGATCAGGATCGGCATGAGCGAGATCACCATCGGCCTGCCTCTGTCCATTGTGCAGTCAGGCATCATGCGCTTCGGCCTGGACAGCAACCGCAGCTTCCGGGATATCATGTATAATGGGGCCATGCACGACGTCACCCAGGCCCGGGCGCTGGGGATCGTCGACGAAATCGTCGCCGATGACGAACTCCTCCCACGGGCGGAGGCCGTCATAAGGGGGTGGATCGACAAACCGGGGCGGGCATTCATCCAACTCAAGGAGGGTCTGAAAAAGGGCGCCGCCGATACGATGCGGGCCAGGCTGGCAAATGAAGACTGGCGCCAGGCGCTCGAGCTCTTCTTCCGCCAGGACGTGCGCGCGGCCCTGGACATGGTGAACCAGATCATGGCCTAGTGCTCACCCCCGTCTTCAAAACAGGATGAAGATGCTTACTGCCGCCTATATATGCGCCTCGATCATGGGTATGAACCCCAGGGCAAGCCATGCAACCTGCTTTCCGCTGCAAGCAGCGGGGGGTTCGACCCTCAGGTCGTTAAATCCCGGGGATCCGCTGCTGTCCGCTGCAGCCTCCCCGGGGTCGGCCCAGATACCGAACACCAGGCGCCGCCGAGGGGGACTTAACGCGTGAAGCCGCCTCGTACCATGCTGCTGCATACCTGCTGCGCCCCCTGTGCCACCGCCCCCGTGGAAAGGCTCCGGGCCGAGGGTTTTGAGGTCATCCTCTATTTCAGCAATTCCAACATCTATCCCTTCCAGGAATACCTGCTGCGCCTGCAGCACGCCCGGCGCCTGGCGGAGCGTCTGGGACTGAGCCTCGTGGAGGACGTCTATGACCACGCCGCCTGGCTTAGGCACATCTTGGGGCTCGAGGACGAGCCCGAGGGGGGCCAGCGCTGCCGGCAGTGTTTCGTCTACAACCTGGGACGCAGCGCCCAGTGCGCCAGGCGCCTGGGCATCCCGGCCTTCACCACCACGCTCACGGTAAGCCGGCACAAGTCCTCGGCCGAGATCTTCCGATCCGGGAGCGGGTTCGCGGGCTTTGCCGCCATCGATTTCAAGAAGCAAAACGGTTTCACCCGCAGCCTGCGCCTGAGCCGGAGCCTCGGACTCTATCGCCAGTCCTACTGCGGCTGTGAATTCAGCCTCAAGGCCACCCCATGCTCCTGAGATTCAGTCTCTACGGATTTCTCAAGAACCAGCGCTACTTTGAACCCTTCATCATCCTCTTTCTGCTCGAGAAGGGGCTCTCCTTCACCCAGATCGGCCTGCTGGTCGCCTTCCGCGAGCTGTGCATCAATGTCTTCGAGGTGCCCTCAGGCGCACTGGCCGACCTCTACGGTCGCCGGCGCTGCATGATGATCTCCTTTGCCGCCTACATCCTGGCCTTTGCAATCTTCGGATTTTCACAGGCCTACTGGCACCTCTTGGCGGCCATGCTCGCCTATGCCGTGGGCGAGGCCTTCCGTACCGGCACTCACAAGGCCATGATCTTCACCTGGCTAAGGCTCGAAGGCCGGCTGGACGAGAAGACACGGTTCTACGGTTACACCCGCTCATGGTCCAAGCTCGGCTCGGCCTTCTCCATCATCCTGGCGAGTGCCTTCGTGATGCTCACGAGCGACTACACCACGGTATTCTTCCTCTCCATCATCCCCTATGCCCTCGGCCTGATCAACTTCATGGGCTACCCGCGCGAGCTCGACGGCGCCCCTACCACGGCATTCCGCGTCATCAACCTCTTCATCCACCTGTGGCAGAGCCTGCGCAATGCACTGACCCTCAAGCCCCTCAGGCTCCTCATGGCCGAGTCCATGGCCTTTGAGGGCATGTTCGCCGCCTGTCAAGACTATCTCCAGCCCGTGCTCAAGGCCACCGCGCTGTCCCTGCCCGTGCTGCTCTTCCTGGACGATACACGCCGCAGCGCCGTGGTCGTGGGAGCGGTCTATTTCGTGCTGCACCTGCTGAGCGCCCTGGCCAGTCGGCGCTCCTACAGGCTCGCACAGCTTGCCGGGGGCGAGGAGCAGGGTGCCCGCCTGCTCTGGCGGGTGGTCCTGGGCATCTACCTGGTCCTGGGGCCCCTGCTGTTTCTGGACTGGTACCCCCTGGCGATCGCGGGGTTCGTCGGTTTGTTCGTGCTCCAGAACTACTGGCGCCCCATCCAGATCAGCCGCTTTGACTCCCACAGTGACGAGGGGCAGGCGGCCACGGTCCTCTCCATCGAAAGCCAGGCCAAAGCCCTCTCCACCATGCTCCTGGCCCCGCTCCTCGGCTTTGCGGTGGACAGGGCCGCCGCCCTGGGCACGGGGGGTTCCTTCTGGCCCGTGGGTGTCATGGGCGCGGCCGTTACCCTGGGCATCCTGCTGCTCAGACGCCCGCGGCCCGCGGGTTGACCCCTGCCAGGCCGCTCGCTTCGCCGCTGATCATTCATGCGTATTTACACCATGGCAGGCCCCAGCCGCCCTGACGCCGCAGACGGCAAGGGAAGGTCTCGCTGTAAAGGAAGGAGGGGGACTCCCGGGCCTTAAGACCTGCCCCTTGAGGAGTCCCCCTCCCTTGAAATACGTGTGCACCTTGAGCGGAAAAGTCCACCCTTAAGGTGATTCCCCTCACCAGGCCAGGCTGACGGAGATACCCGCAGCCAGGACCGAGCCCTCGACCGTGTAGCTCTGCTGCGTACCCCAAGACGGGCTCACCACCCCCTCCTTGTTGGCGATATAGGAATCGAGGTCCTGGTACTGCAGCACGCAGGCGAAGGTGACGGGCGGCTTCACGATACCCACGATGTCCCGGTCGAGCACATAGCTCGCCCCCAGGGAGTATACGCGGCGGTCGGTGTCGATGAAGTTGGAGATGCGGCCGGACTGGTTGGGAATGGGAGTGGGGATGAAGGCATAGCCGGCCATGAGGCGCGCCTTGTCGCCGATGCGATACTCCAGGCCCATGCGGTAGTTGAGGGTGTCATCGAAATCCGGGGAACCGGTCTCGATGCCGTTGAGCGGGTCCACGATCTTGCTGGGCTGGTAGTGGGCCCGGTCGGAATAGGAATAGTCGTATGCACTCCAGTACTGCTTGTCCACCTGCACCGAGACGAGCACGGGATCCAGATCGAGCGCCAAGCCGGCCGAGATCTCCTCGGGGGTGAAGTAGGCGTTGATGTCCATGACCATGGTCACGACCGTCTCGATCCCGCCGATGCTGATCTTGGCGATATTGGGGATGGGCTCGAGCCGGAGCTGTTGCTCATCCTTCCACGACAGCCCCAGCTTGAGCCGGCCGTCGAAGGGGGTCATCAGGATCCCGGCGGTGGGATCCCAGCGGAGGATCGCGCCGAACTCGCCCTGGACCACGGCATGTTCGTCGTTGAGCATCATCTGGTCGACATAGAAGGTCCCCGGGCCGTAGAGCATGGCCTGAACACCGGCGCCCACATGCACCAGACCGGGAACGAGCTCAAGACCCAGCCCCTGCGCGATGACGATGCGGTCGACGTCGTCGCCGAAGCGGAAGAGATGCGGCTGGTCGGGGGGATAGTCGTTGATGCGGTAGGCGATGTCCGCGTTCTCCGGCAGACAGATGGCAATACCCAGCTGCGCGTTGAGGGGCAGCCGCGCCATGCGGTTGAGGTCCAGCACCGCCCCGATGAGCGGCAGACCCAGATTCAGATCATCGCCGCCGAGGCCATTCGCGGGGTCGTTGCGCACCACAGGCGGCGTGCGGCCGTCATAGGTCCTCAGATCGGTGCCGGCGAGTGTCTTGATATCGATATCCGGCGTGGTGTAGAGATACTCGATGGCGAACCGGTGTCCCGTAAGCTGGGAGAGGCCGGCCGGGTTGTAGAAGGTGGCGGAATAGTCATCGGCCACGGCCGTGAAGGCCCCCCCCAGGGACACGGCCCGCACCCCCAGGCCGTAGGTATCGGCGATTCCCGCCCCCCAGGCAAAACCAGCCGACATGATCGACACGCATATGAAAGCGATAGCGGTATACAATCTCTTGCCCATACAAAACCCCTTTCTTCTCACGATTCCATTACCATTCCAGGCCCACCGAGACCCCGCCGGCGTACACATCGCCCTCGACCGTGTAGCTCGCCTGGTCCACCCAGGTGACCCCGCTCACGCCCTGGTTGTAGACGGTGTACTCATCCAGCATCTGGTACTGGAACACGGCCCCGACGGTCATCGGCTTGTAGAGCCCGGGCAGTTCGAAGGTATACCGCGCGCCCAGGGAGAAGACCTCCCGGTCCGTATCGAGGTAGTTCGATACCCGGTAGGACTGGTCCGGTGCGGGGGTGGGGATATGGGCGTAGCCCGCCATGATGCTCGCGCGCTCCCCCAGGAAATACTCGATCCCGATCCTCAGATTGAGGGTGTCCTCGAAGTCCGGGCTGCCGGTCTCGATCCCTGACAGATCGGGATTGCCGGGGTAGTAGTGGTACTTCTCGCCGTCGGGATACTCGTAGTCGCCCCACAGCTGCCGGTTGGCCTCCAGGGAGACCAGGCAGCGATCGAAGGTATAGGCGATCCCCAGGGAATATTCCTCGGGGGTGAAGTAGCTGTAGAGCCCGATGAGCATGGAGAGCCCCACGTCATCCTGGATGCCGTCGCCGTTCAGGTCCACCGTGACGATGGTCGGAATGGGATCCATCTCCATCTCCTGCTGGGCGCGCCAGGACAGCCCGATCTTCAGCCGGCGCTCCAGCGGCGTGATGAGGATGCCGGCCAGCGGGGCCAACTCGAGCAGGGCCGACTGTTTGGCCTGGCCGATGACATAGGTGTTGGCCGGGTCGGTGTCGGCCACCAGGTTGTCGAGGTAGATGCGCCCGTCGCCATAGAGCATGGGCGAGATGCCCCCGCCGATGTAGAAGAAATCCTTGACCACCTCGACCCCCAGGCTGATCGAGGCCGTGATGCGGCTGATATCGTTGCCGAAGCGGAAGAAGCCCGGCTGGTCGGGGGGGTAGTTATAGATTCGATACATGCTGTTGAATTCCTCGGGCATGCTCAAGGCCACCCCGGCCTGAACGTTCACGGGCAGGTTCAGGATCACATTGGGGTCGAGCTCCAGCCCGATAATGGGGATCTTCAGGTCCAGGTCCTCGCCGCCCCGGTAGGACAGGGGATCGGTGCGCACATACCCGTTGGCCAGCCGCACCACCAGGTCCTGCCCGGTAAGTTCCTTGACCTCAATCTTGGGGGAGGTGTAGACGAAGTCGAGATTGAAGCGGTTCACCTCCCTGAGCGCCAGCGCGGCGGGATTGTAGTAGGCGGCGGAATAGTCGTCCCCCACGGCGGTAAAGGCCCCGCCCAGGGCCATGGCCCGCACCCCGAAGCCGTAGGTGTCGGGAAAGCCGGAACCAGAGGCGGGAAGACTGAAGGCCAGAACGATCAGCAGTGCACAACAAAACCTTTTCCCCATAGAAAACCCCTTTCAATGACAGACATCATGCCCGTTTTCAGGGAGGGGGGATCCCCCCTCCCTGTTCGTTCCCGTTACACGTGAATGCTGCCCCCTACTCGGGGACGACGGCATTCTTCACGACCCAGCCGAGGGTATCCATCAAAAGCGCATAGGTGTGCCCGGTGGCATCGAGATCGCCACCCTCGAGCAACCAGTAGAGCTCGCAGAGCAAGCCGTCGATCTCCACCTTCTCCAGGTGCACCATATCCAGCACACTCTGCACCACCGAGGGCCCGCCATCGACGGAGGTGAACAGCGCCTGGATGAAGCCCAGTGTCATCTCCTCGTCGCCCAGGACCTCCTCCAGCATGGTGCCGCCCTCGTCGAGCACATCCCAGAGGACCTCCCAATTGGCGGTGATCACGCGCAGGGTATCGACGGCCGGCGTGAAGTCGTAGAGCCCTTCCAGTTTCACAAGCAGTCCTTCGGGACCTGTGACGGGGGTATCGTCAGTGACCACGATGGAACCGCCGGGGTTGTAGGTGTCGTCCTGAAGATCGAGCACCTTGCAGGCGAGCTCCTTGAGGTTCTCGATGGCCGGGTTGTCCTCGGCGGCCAGGGCGTCCTTGAGGCTTTCGATCAGGGTAGAGGCCGCCTGGGTGCCTTCCGAGTCCTCGAGCTCGACCAGGTCGGCCAGGATGGTCAGCAGTCCATCGTAAGGGTCACCCTCCTCGCGCTCGTTCACGAGGTCCGCCTTGAGGCTGTCGAAGGTGGCCTCGTCCGCGAGTGCCAGCAACAGCTCGCCCAGCGGCTCGCCCAGGGCCACCAGGGCCTGCAGGTTGTCGTTCAGGAAGGCATAGAGCTCGTTGATCAGGATCTCACCGGTTTCCTCGTCGGGATCGAAGAGCCCCGTGACGATGTCGGCGATGGCCTCGCTGTCCAGCCCGTCGCCGAGGACCGGCGCCAGCTCGTCCATGAGGGCGTCATAGAGGGTCTTTTCGCCGTAGCCCTCGGGCACCGGGGTGCCGGCCGGGTCGAGGTGTTTCAGGCGCTCGAGCACCATGACCATGAGATCCAGGATCGGATCCATGATGCCCGTGTCCGACGCCCCATGGGACCTCAGGGCATAGGTCAGCAGGCCGGAGCCGTTCTCACCCTCGAGGGCCTTGAGCACCTCTCCGAGGTTGTCGCGTCGGAAGGTGGCGCTGTTGCCGGCGCTCAGGGGCACGTAGGTGCCGGAGTAGCTCAGATGGCTGCCGATCTCGTTCATCTGCACCATCATGGTGACCATGTCGCCTGGCCGGCCCTCGTTCCAGAAGTACTGCATCAGGGGCGCAAAGAGGGCGAAGAGGGAATGCCGCTCACCCGCCGTACCGTAGCGGTTCTTGTAGTCGAGCGTATCGCGGCCGCCGGCCAGCTCCACAAAGGCCGGGAAGGGGTCGATGATGCCCGTGCAGTCCTGGCTGAGCGCGATGACAACCCCGATCAGGGGGCTGCCGCCGGTCATGAGCGTCTCCACCAGGTCGTCGGTCATCATGCCCACCATGCCGTTGAAGGAAAAGAGCTTGAGCCCGCCCAGGCCTCCGAGGTTCAGCTGCATGTCGTATTGTTTCTCGTAGAGCACCCAGTCGAAGGCCTCGATGGGCGTCATCTCGGGGTGGGATTCGATGGCGGTGACCACCTCGCCCACGGTCCACTCGGCGATGTTGGTGGTGATACCGGAGACCGTGCCGCCGTCAGGGGAGTCCACCATGGCGAGCATGGGGCCCATGTCGATCAGGCTGCCCAGGATCCTGATGTGCGGCGAGCAGTTGGCCTCCTGCATCATGTAGATGAGCGACCTGAGCGAGCTCGTCTTGATCATGGAATCCAGGCGCTCCTCGGCATACATGTTCCGCGTGAGCGCCTGCAGCAGCCCGGTGTCGATCTCAGGGATGTCACCGCGATCGATGCCGGCGATGGCCTTGAGCAGACCGCTCAAGGTGTCGGCGTCCGAGGTGGGGGCCAGCCCCCACAGGGCGCTTTCGACGAACTCACGCAGGTGGCTGCGGTCGAGAGCCAGCAGGTCGACGGTGGCGCTCAGGATGCGCTCAAAGTCGGTCATGCCGTCTGTCGGGGTGGCCAGGAGGTGGCCGGCGGAGTAAAGGAGGGCCTTGAGGTCGTCCTCGAAGGACCCCGGGTCTTCCTCGTAGAGGTCATACACGGCGCTAGCCACCTCTTTGAGTACCTCCATGTCGATATCGATGTCATCCTCACCGCCCTCTTCACCTTCCTCGTCCTCGTCCAGGGCCGCCAGGAGATCGTCCAGCAGCGCTTTGAGGTCGCCGTAGGTCAGGTCGAACTCGGTGGTCTTGAGGGTGTCCATGAGGTCTGCGAGGGCGTCATAGAGGCCCTTGTAGGCCCCCTCGCGCTCCAGGGCGCCCTGGGCGATCCCCATGAGGTCCCCGAACTGCTGCCGGCTGATGGCGTTGATGGTAAGGCCACCGGCGGCCTCCTCGATGATCTCGTCATCCTCTTCGAGACTGAGGATCAGGTATTCGAGCATGGGGTAGATGTTGCGCCTAAGGACGTCGCTGCCGGTGTGGTCGAGCACCTCGTTCAGCAGCGCCCCGAGGTTCGCCTCCAGGGGGGTGTCCTCGTCGAGTGCGGGATAGGCGTACGGGTAGGCCACCATGCCCAGCAGCTCGATCAGCGCCTGGGAGGCCTCGGAGAGGGCGGCGCCCTCGCTGCCGAGATCGGCCTTCATCATCTCGTACATGTTGGTGATGAGGGCAAGCATGGTTCTATAGTCCGCGGGTGTGGTCAGGCCCCTCTTCTGGAGCGTATTGAGGGTGTCGAGGACCCCCTGCAGCTGGTCCATGAGCTCGCATGTGGTCATGTTATCCAGCATGTTGCTCAGGTTGGGGTAGTCGCCCTCGGGGTCGATGAGCTCCTCGGAGTTGAGGCCGGCAAAGGAGACACTGGCCAGATCATCCCGTGATTCGTCCTTGCGCTTGTCACATCCGCTGACGACAAGACCCAGGATCACCAGGATCACCAATAACAATTTCTTCAATCTCATATTGAGCATAGCGTCCTCCTTTTCACCCTCTTTCTCACCCTTAATGCCTGCAATCAGGGTGCCAACGGACCACCTGTCGGTCTTCCCGGATGCCTCAAGCTTCTTATTGCATTATTTCAATATATTACATGCCGCCTGGGTCATATCTCCGACTTCTTCTGCACCTGTATCTGCGCTTTCGTTACCGAAGAACGGTAACAATTACTTCCATAATGGGAAAACATTTTCCGTTATTCTGAGGCCATGACGGCCCCCTGACCACAGCAGATATTGTAGTAGATTGATTTCATTACATATTACCACATGATGTGGTTATGATTGAATTTCACCCGCAACCCTCTCGCGCCTGCCACAACACCCAATTTCAGTAAAATACCAAATAATATTGACGGTTACATATTAACCGCTCCCATGTAATAGTCAAGACAATTTTTTCACTCCCCCTCGGCCCGGGCAGGCACCCCGGGGATAACCCCTGCCCCCCTTTGCAGAGACAGCGGCGGGGAAGGCAAGCCACAATGATTGAACACTCCCCCCCTTGACCAAAGCCATACAATGCCCTAGGCTCGCCGCATGGGCATCCGGGTCTGCAGCGGGACATACCGGTCACGTATCATCGAGACCCCCGCAGGGGGGGTGCGCCCCACGACCGACCGGGTCAAGGAGGCGATGTTCTCCACCCTCGGACCGGATCTGGCCGATATGCCCGTCCTCGATCTCTTCGCGGGCAGCGGCAACCTCGGCATCGAGGCCCTCAGCCGCGGGGCCGGGCATGCCACCTTCGTGGAGTCCTCCCCTGTGAGCCTCCGGGTCATCCGGAAAAACCTGGACTCACTGGGCCTGACACAGAAGGCCCGGGTGATCCGCGCGGATGTGCGTGTCTTTGTGCGCAGCTGCAAGGAGCCCTTTGGGCTGATCTTTATGGATCCCCCCTATAATAAAGGACTTGCCTCAGAATGTGCACCTCATGTATATACACTTCTTGCTCCGGGGGGGGTGCTTGTCGTGGAACACGCCCCCGCAGAAAGGCTGGGTATGCTCCCCTGGAAGGAGCGCCGTTACGGCGGCACCATGGTGAGCTACCTCAGGAGGGAGGACCTGTGAGAGATAAAGTGGCGGTGTGTCCCGGATCCTTTGATCCCATCACGAACGGACATCTGGATATCGTCCGCAGAGGCCTGGGGGTGTTCGACAAGGTCATCATCGCCGTCGGACACAACCCTTTGAAACAAGACCTGTTTACCACCAAAGAGAAAATGGAGATGATCCGCGAGTCTGTGGAGGGCAACCCCCGGATCGAGGTGGACAGCTTCGAGGGACTGCTGGTGAACTATATCCGCGAGGTGGGGGCCTGTGCCATCCTGAGGGGCCTGCGCGTCATTTCCGACTTCGAGATGGAACTGCAGCTGGCCCTCATGAACCGGCGGCTGTGCGACAAGGTGGAGACCCTGTTCCTCATGACCGATTTCAATCACCTTTTTGTGAGCTCCACCATGGTGAAGGCCACCGCCGCCGCCGGCGGTTCGGTCGAGGGGCTCGTACCCGATCCCGTGCTGACACGGCTGAACGCGAAATTCGCGACCCTGAAAAAGACTCTGTGCAACGAAGAAGGGGACAAATGAAGATCTCACAGATGGTTTCCAATATCCCGGCCTCGGCGACGCTTACGATTACCGCCAAGGTCAAGGAACTCAAGGCCCAGGGCAAGGACGTGATCGGCTTCGGCGCCGGCGAGCCCGATTTCGACACCCCCGAGGACATCAAACAGGCCGCTATCGAGGCGTTGCAGGCCGGCAAGACCAAGTACACCCCGGCCGGGGGCACGCCGGAACTCAAGTCGGCCGTGGCAGGCGTCGTCAGGAACGAGTACGGCCTGGACACCACCCCGGACAACGTGATCGTTTCGTGCGGGGCCAAGCACAGTCTCTTCAACCTATTCCTGGCCCTCTTCGAATCAGGTGACGAGGTCATCTGCCCGGCGCCCTACTGGGTGTCCTATCCGCCCATGATCGCGATCGCCGGTGCCCGGCCCGTGATCATCGATACCACCCCTACCGGCATGCAGCTCACGGCCGACCAGGTACGGGAGGCCATCACGCCGAACACCAGGGGCATCATCATCAATTCACCCTCCAACCCCACGGGCATGATCTACGACCGCGGCGAACTCGAGAAGATCGCCTGGCTGTGCGTGGAACATGACATCACCATCATCTCGGACGACATTTACCACAAGATCGTCTTCAGCGGGTCCGAGTTCTTCAGCGTGGCCACCCTCGCACCCGAGGTCGCCGAGCGGACCTTCATTATCCTGGGCGCCTCGAAGACCTTTTCCATGACCGGCTGGCGCATTGGCTACTGCATCGGGGACAAGGATGTGATCAAGGCCATGACCAGGCTCCAGAGCCAGAGCACCTCCAACCCCACGAGCTTCGCCCAGGACGGCGCCCTGCACTCCCTGACGGCCGACCATGCGGCCCTCATTGAGGAACGCGCGCGCATCTTCGAGCAGCGTAGAAACCTCATCGTCTCCAAGATCCGCGAGATTCCGGGGCTCGAGATCATCCCGCCGCAGGGCGCCTTCTACAGCTTTCCGGCGCTGACGGGCTACCTGGAACGCTTCGGTTCAGCCGGGGCCTTCGCCGAATACCTGCTGGAGGAGGCCCTCGTGGCGGTGGTCCCCGGAGAAGACTTCGGCGCCTCAGACCACGTGCGCCTCTCCTACGCCACCTCGGAAAAGGCCATCGTCGAAGGGCTCGAGCGCATCAAGCAGGCACTGGTCAGGCTCTAGGGCGCGGGTTTACGAATCGTGACCCGACCGGGAATCCCCACGGGCCTGAGAGGAACAGTCCGCGCCCCTGGGGCGCATGCCGCATGCAAGCATAGGCATGCGTCCCGCGGCCGGCAGGACCCCAAGGGTGGCCCGCGGCGGGAAGCCCCCGGCTGATCATGGGGATGCCCCCCGGGCAAGCCCTGGTCCCCATCGACGCGGCAAATCTCCGGAAATTCGACCCTCAGGCCATTAAAGAAAATCACCCCGTATCCGATAGAGAGATTAATCATGCACAGTGATGAAGGGGGTAGGGCCACGCCATGAACATGAACGGCTATCAGACATACAAAAAGGTTCAGGTACAAACGGCCGATCAGGGTCAACTCATCCTCATGTGTTACAATGGGGCCATCACCTTCCTCAAACAGGCCAAAGAGGCCATGAACCGTCAGGACCACACCAACAGTAACAACCTGCTGGGCAAGGCGCAGAGCGTGCTCTGGGAGCTCACTAACAGCCTGAATTACGAGGCCGGGGAGATCGCCCACAACCTGGACGCCCTGTACAACTACATGATCCGCCGCATTATCGATGCCGACTACAACCACAACCTGGACGCCATCGACGAGGTGGTGGGCCATCTCAGCGAGATCAAGGACTCATGGGAACACATCATTCAGAAGTCCAGATAGTAAAGGGCATCTCCGACTGGAGACACTTGGCCGCAAGAGAGCTCACGGCCCTTTCCGAGGGACGTTTCGACGAGCTCGAGGAGCTCATCCGGCAGGCGGCCGTCATCCAGAGGGAACTTGACAAGCACTTCTCCGTGAGGGCCCTCTCGGACTGCAGCCCCGAGGTCACCCGGAACCTGCGGGAGATTCACGCCATGCAGGCCAACATCCTCAAGGAGATGCAGCACGGATACGACCTGCTCTCGGAACGCATCGGCACGCTGCGCCGAAACAGGTCCTCCCTGGCGGGTTACAAGCAGCACAAGGGGTCCTCTCCCCGGTTCTTCAACCGTCACACCTGATCGCACCCCGGACACACACCCCCGGGTGCGTGAGGTCTCCGGGCGGGATTCAAGCCGGTTGACAGCATCCGGCATTTCCCATATCCTCCCCATTATGCACATAATACTGGCATCCGCCTCACCCAGGAGGAAGGAACTCCTGTCGCAGATCTGTCCGGACTTCGAGGTGCGCGTGCCCCTCGTCGCCGAGCACGTCCTCGACGGCGAGGACCCGGCCGGCTTCTGCGCCCGCATCAGCGCCGCGAAGGCGCTCTGTATAGCCTCTGAGGCACCGCAGTCCGTGGTCATTGCGGCCGACACCATCGTGGTCCTCGGCGCCAAGATCCTGGGAAAGCCACGGGACCGCCACGAGGCCGCGGCCTTCCTGCGCATCCTCCGAAAACGCGCGCACGATGTCTTCACCGGCTACACCATCGTCCAACCCGGGCGCTCAGAGCCTTTAACCCGGGTGGTGAGGACCAGCGTGAGCTTCGGCGACATGAGCACGGACGAGATCGACTGGTATATCGCCACGGGCGAGCCCATGGACAAGGCCGGGGCCTATGCCATCCAGGGTCTGGGGGGGGTGTTCATCGAGCGTATCGCGGGCTCGCACACGAATGTGATCGGCCTGCCGTTGGCCGAGCTGTACCACGATCTCAAATCCATGCAGCTTCCTCTGAAACCCATGCAAGGAGGGTGATGATGCATCGTTATATCGTGGCAATCGATCAGGGCACGACCGGAAGCAGGGTCATGGTGGTGGACCAGGAAGGCTGCATCGTCGCCAGCGCCTATTCCGAATTTCCGCAGATCTATCCCCAGCCCGGATGGGTGGAGCACAACCCCGAGGTCATCTGGGACATCACCTGTCAGGTGCTCGGCGAGGCCCTCGCCAAGGCCGCCCTCGCCCCGCAGGACATCGCGGGCATCGGCATCACCAACCAGCGCGAGACCGTGGTGCTGTGGGACAAGAAGACCCTGCGGCCGGTACACAACGCCATCGTCTGGCAGTGCCGCCGCTCGGCGGCCATCTGCGACGAGCTCAAATCGCAGGGTCTGGAGGATTTGTTCCGCGCCAAGACCGGCCTGATCCTGGACGCCTATTTCTCCGGCACCAAGGTGAAATGGCTGCTCGACCGCGACCCTGCCCTCCTCAGGCGCGCCCGCGCCGGCGAGATCGCCCTGGGAACCATCGATGCCTGGCTCATCGCCCGGCTCACCGGAGGAAGGGTGCACGCCACGGATTACACGAATGCCTCCCGCACCCTGATGTACAATATCCATGAGCGCCGCTGGGATTGTGAGTTGCTCGAGATCCTCGGCATCCCGGAGGCGATGCTGCCTCAGGTCGTGCCTTCCTGCGGCGTGGTGGGGGAGAGCGACCCGCGCACGTGTGACATAGAGGCCCCCATCTGCGGCATCGCCGGTGATCAGCAGGCGGCCCTCTTCGGCCAGGGATGCTTCCACCCGGGCGAGGCCAAGAACACCTACGGAACGGGGTGCTTCCTGCTGCGCAACATGGGCCAGACCCGCGCGGAACCCTCTGAGGGCCTGCTGCTCACGCTGGCCTGCAATGCCCGGGGGGGGCCGTGCTACGCCCTGGAGGGTTCGGTCTTCATCGCCGGGGCCGTGGTGCAATGGCTCAGGGACGGGCTGGGCCTCATCGCCAGCGCCGACAAGACCGGCCCCATCGCCGCCAGCGTGGAAGACACGCACGGGGTCTACATGGTGCCCGCCTTCGCCGGACTGGGCGCCCCCTACTGGGACATGTACGCCCGCGGGTCCATCCAGGGGCTCACCCGCAGCAGCACCAAGGCCCACATCATCCGCGCCGCCCTGGAGGGCATCGCCTACCAGGTCACGGACCTGGCCGGGGCCTTCGAGGACTCCACGCACACCCCCCTGGGCGAGCTCAAGGTGGACGGCGGGGCCAGCCGCAACGACTTCCTCATGCAGTTCCAGGCCGACATGCTCGGCTGCCCGGTGGACCGCTCGGCCTATATCGAGTCGACCGGGATGGGCGCGGCCTTCCTCGCCGGCCTGGCCTGCGGCCTGTGGAAGTCCACAGAAGAGCTTAGCGCCCTGCGCCGGTCGGAGCGGGTCTTCACCCCGCAGATGGACGCCGAGCACAGGTCCAGACTCTATACGGGGTGGAAGGACGCCGTGGCCCGGGTGCGCAGCTCATCCTGAAAGACCCATGCATATCTTTGAATACACCGGCAAGCTCACCCTGTCCTTCTTCGAGGAACTCGGGAGCATGGGTCTGTTTCTCTATCAGACCCTCTTCTGGCTGGTGCGCCGGCCCGTGCACCTGCGTGAATTCTTCAAGCAGATGGATTTCATCGGCATCCGCTCCTCCTCCGTGGTGCTGCTCACGGGCATATTCACCGGCATGGTATCCGCCCTGCAGATGGAATACGGTTTCGGCCTCTTCGGGGCGCAGTCCCTGGTGGGCTCCACCGTGGCCCTGAGCCTACTGAGGGAGCTGGGCCCGGTGCTGGCGGCGCTGATGGTCACGGCGCGCGCGGGTTCCGCCATGACGGCCGAGATCGGCACCATGCGGGTCACCGAACAGATCGACGCCCTGACGGTCATGGGCGTGAACCCCTACCAGTACCTGGTCATCCCCCGCATCACGGCCGCCGTCCTCATGGTGCCCATGCTGACCCTCATCTTCGACTCCATCGGCATGGTGGGGTCCTACCTGGTGGGCGTAAAACTCCTGGGCATCGATCAAGGGATATTCATGGCCAAAATCGTGGAGTACGTCGATTACGAAGACCTCTTCTCCGGCCTCATCAAGGCCGCCTTCTTCGGCGGCATCCTCTCCGTGGTGGGCTGCTACAAGGGCTACACCACCGCCGGAGGGGCCGAGGGGGTGGGCCGGGCCACGACCGACTCCGTGGTGATCTCCGCCGTGAGCATCTTGATCGCGGACTATATCCTCACCGCCATCATGTTCTAATGGTGATGAATCCCCGGGCAGGCCATATCCTCTCCTTGGCGCCGCCCGCGTTGAGGGGCTGCGATCCATAGCGTCTAAGAATGACGCTCATTGGCCTCCTCCCGGGGTATGCCCGTATCCGCATCCCACCCGTAGGCCTGCCAGTAGGCGCGCATGAGGCCGTCGACGTCCACACGGCGGCCACGATTGGCGCCGTCACGCAGGGGCGGGTCGCCGGCAGCCCGGGGGCTGACCCGGAAATCACGGGGACGGATGCCGTGGCGGACATTGAAGGCCTGTTTGAGGGTCTGGATGCGCGCACCGATATCCAGGTAGTCTGCAGGACAGCGCCGCCAGCCGGTGGCGGCGTTGAGCCACTCGAAGATCGGCACGCGGGTGCAGCCGAACATGGCGCCGAACCAGCACAGGCCGCTGGCGTTGACTACATTCATAAAGTCGCTGCAGGCCTTGGCCTTGAGCGCCTTTTCCGCATCGACCGTGTATTTGCGGTCCTTGTGGTAGAGTACCCGGGGGCGGGGCAGCCGCGGGTCGATCTTCCAGAGCCGGTAGAGCTCGTAGGCGATCTGGGATCCGATGGTATGCCGCCCTGGAGTAGGCTCACAGCTGTAGTGCAGGGCGTATCCCGGGTCGCCGCGGGGATCGTGCATGGGAAGGTCCTGACCGCCGGCGTGAACGGCGAACAGTGCGGAGCCCTTCCCGATCCTGTGTGCGGCGAGCTTGGTGCCATCGGCGAGGATGTCGCCCAGGCCCTCACGCGCGATCATCTGCTTGATGAGGGCGATAATGGCCCCGGTATTACCCCAGGTGAGCTCCATCCCGCCGGTATCCTCACGGGTGAGGATGCCGTTCTCGAAGCACTCGATGGCAAAGGCCACCGAGCCCCCGGCCGAGATCGTGTCCATGCCGGCACGGTTGAGCACCTCGTTGAGGTGGAAGATACTGCGAGTGTCCGTATTCAGCAGCAGCGCCCCCAGGGCGCACACGGTCTCGTACTCGGGCTTGTGCGTCTCGGCGTACTCCCCCTTGAGGGAGCAGATCCCCCCACAGCCCAGCGGGCAGGAGTAGCAGTGGTACTTGTGCACCTCGCAGTGCGTGAAGAGGTCCGCGGCCACGGCCCGTGAACGCCGCCGATCGTAGTCGCGGTTCGACCCCTTCCAGTTCATGACCGGCGAGTCGCCGGCCTCAAGGGAGTACTGGTTCTGAAAGACCGTACCCCATTTCCTGAGCAGGAGTTTGAAGGCCAGCCCATCCTGGGCCATCTGCAGGGGCAGGCCCCTCAGCAGCGCGCCGGCATAGGGCAGGACCGCCCCCGGCGGGAGCGGCACCTGTGACCTGACGAAGGCCGCACAGCCCTGACTCAGATGCTGGACTTCGGAGCGGTCATGGACCTTGACCCGCTGTTTCCCGTCGAGCACGAGGGCCTTGAGGCGCTTGGAGCCC
>CAZUDI010000026.1:0-49943 GCA_964618975.1 uncultured Bacteriovoracaceae bacterium
TCGGATGATCGATCGTGAGGTGGACACCGTGGTCATCTCCCATGGGCACACCTCGCCGGCGGTCTACTCGGCCCTGGCGCGCAGCGGGCGTTTCGATCCCCTGGCGGTCATCAAGGGCTTCCGCCGTGTAGGCAGCGTTTTCGAAGGCCACGTGGAGCCGGCGGTCCCCGGGGTGCCGTGGGGCACCGGCAATCTCGGGCAGGGGCTCTCGATTGCCTGCGGTTATGCGATTGCCGGCCGGATCACGGGCAGGGACGGGCATGTGTTCGTGGTCATGGGCGACGGGGAGCAGCAGAAGGGCCAGATCGTGGAGGCCCGGCGCTTCATCAGGAAGTACCACCTGAACAACATCACTGTGATTATCGACAACAACATGCTGCAGATCTCAGGAGACCGCAATGCGGTCATGCCGCAGGACCTCTTTGCCGAATACGAGACCGCAGGCTTTCGTGTGCTGGAGATCGACGGACACGATCTGCAGGAGGTCCATGATGCGCTCCTTAAGGCCGCCTCCGATACCAGCGTCCCCTATGCCATAATCGCGCATACGGTCATGGGCAAGGGGGTGAGCTTCATGGAGCACAAGGCCGACTATCACGGGCGGGCCCTGACGGAGAAGGAGATGGAGCAGGCCCTGCCCGAAATCACCCTTGCCCGACCCCTGGATGAGCTCAAGCGGCTGCGGGAAGAGCCCCTCGACGAGGGCCTGCCCGCACATGCCTGGAATTTCCCGCAGGTCGACCCGGGCGAGGCGCGCGTATACGCCCCGGACAAGCTCACCGACAACCGCTCCGGCTTCGGCCAGGCCCTCTTGGATGTGGCCCAGCACAACCCCGGGGTACCCTTCGCGGTATTCGACTGCGACCTGGCAGGCTCGGTCAAGACCGCCGCCTTCGGTCAGGCCTTCCCGGACAACTTCTTCCAGGCCGGCATCACCGAGCACAACACGGCCGCCATGGCGGGGGCCGCCTCCACCCAGGGCGTGGTGAGTGTCTTCGCCGGATTCGGCATGTTCGGCATCGACGAGACCTACAACCAGCAGCGTCTTAACGCCATCAACCGGGCCCACATGAAACTGTTCTGCACGCACATCGGCGTGGATGTGGGCGAGGATGGCAAGACCCACCAGTGCATCGACTACCTCGGGCTCATGCGCAATCTCGAGGGGTATCATGTGGTCATTCCCTGTGATCCCAACCAGACCGATCGCGCCACACGCTGGGCCCTGAGCCATCCGGGCAATGTCCTGGTGGGGATGGGGCGCTCGAAGACACCGGTCATCACCGACCTCGACGGGCGGGCCTGTTTTACGGACCAGGACTTTGTCTATGGGCAGGCCCATCAGTTGCGGAGCGGGAAGGACGCCACCGTGTTTGCCCTGGGGGCCATGAGCGCGCCGGCGCTTAAGGCCTGGGGCCTGTTGCAGGACAAGGGCCTCGCCGTGACCGTGGTGGGGATATCCTGCCCGCTGGCGATCGCGCCCGCCGAGATTCGCGCGGCCGCCTCCCGGGGACCGGTGTTCGTGGTGGAAGACCACCTGGAGCACACCGGCCTGGCCTCCCAGATCGCCTATCTGGCCGCAACCAACGCCATCGCAATCGAACTGGTACCCGTAGGGGTGCGGGGGTTCCCGCCCTCGGGGCCGTCGCCTTCCTGCCTGAGCTGCTTCGGGCTCGACGCTCGTGGCATCGCTTCCAGGATCATGAATCATCTGGAGGGGGTATGAAAAAGCTGCGCGTGTGTCTGCTCTTGGCGGCCTTCGTTATGGGGATGGCCCTTCCGGCGAGGGCGGAGTCGTCCCTCAAGGTGGTGTTCGAAGACGCCCTGTGGGGTGCGGCCATCGGGACCCTGGTCGGAGCGGGGACCCTGGCCTTCATGGATACGCCCAGCGATCACTACGAACGTCTGGCCCAGGGAGCCGCCATCGGTCTGGTGCTGGGTGTGGGGTTCGGGGTGTACGAGATCTCCCCGGTATTCTACACGCTGCGCGCACCCGGCAGCCAGGAGCGCATCTACGGCCTTAACCTCGTGGTTCCCCTGAAGTGAGCCCCTGCCTGCCCTGGAGCGGGGGCGGGCTATAAGCCCAGCCCCCGCTCCAGGGTGATGGTTCTGGTCAGGCCATCCTGGGCCGCGTGGCGCTGCAGAGCCAGGTCGATGAGCAGGGTGATGAGCAGCGGGTAGGGTACCCCGGTGGCCTCCCACAGCTTGGGGTACATGGAGATGCTCGTGAAGCCGGGGAGCGTGTTGAGCTCGTTTACATAGCAGTTCTCGTCGGAAACGAGAAAATCGACCCGTGCCAGGCCGGTACAGCCGAGGGCGTCATAGGCGTCCAGGGCGATGAACTGGATGCTCTCGGCCAGGGCCCGGCCGATGCGGGCGGGGATGACGAGGTCGGTCGAAGACTCTATGTATTTGGCCGCGTAATCGTAGAATTCTCCCGCGGGGATGATCTGTCCCGGGACCGAGGCGCGGGGTTCGTTGTTGCCCAGCACGGCGACCTCAATCTCGAGCGCACCCTGAACGGCCTTTTCCACGATCACCTTGCGGGAAAAGCCCAGGGCCGTTTCGATGGCCTGCTTCAGGCCCGCCTCATGCGTGGCCCGGGAAATCCCCACACTGGAGCCCAGGGTGGCGGGTTTGACGAACAGGGGGAATCCCAGCGTGTTTAAAATCTCGTGCAGCACCTCGTCGGATGAGACCTTCCACATCCAGGCGTTCAGGCAGGTACCCTTGACGACGGCGATGCCCCGTTGCGCCAGCACGCGCTTGGTCATGTCCTTGTCCATGGCGATGGCTGCGGACAGGGGATCACACCCCACATACGCGATCCCGGCCATCTCGAACATGCCCTGGATGGTGCCGTCCTCCCCCCGCGGTCCGTGGAGCACGGGAAAGATGACATCCACCGGGGTCAGCTCGCCGCTGTCCAGATGGAGGAAGCCCCGCCGTTTAGGGTCGGTGGAGAGGATCACCCGTTCCACCTGCGCTGGGGTGCCGCTCTTGAGGGTCTCAAAGGCCCCCGGGCCGAGGAACCAGGCCCCGGTCTTGTCGATCGCCACATAGACGGCCTCGTAACGCTCGGGATCCAGGCTGCGGGCAATGGAGGCGGCCGAGACGATGGACACCTCGTGTTCGGTGGAGACGCCGCCGAAGATCAATGCAACACGTGTTTTAGAGCTCACAGATTTCCACCTCTCTGGAGAAAGTTTCATAGATGGCGCAGCTGCGCCTAGATGCCAGGATGCCGCAGGCCGCGCCCGGATTCACGATGAGCATCCTTTCCCGGGACAGGCTTTCGGCCCGGTGTGTGTGCCCGTATATGAGGAGATCCACGCAGGAAGGATCAATGAAGTCGTTGATGAAGGGCTCGTGAAAGACCAGGACCTGCTGCCGGTCGATCTCGATATGCCGGGGCGCGGGGGTGATGTCGAGCATGCGCGCCAGCGCAGGGCGGTCGCCGTCATTGTTGCCGAATATGGCCTTGTGGGGGATGCCAGAGTCCCGGATGAGGCGGGCGGTGAAGGGCGAACAGATGTCACCCGCATGGATGATG
Source organism: uncultured Bacteriovoracaceae bacterium (assembly GCA_964618975.1). GTDB lineage: Bacteria > Desulfobacterota > Desulfomonilia > UBA1062 > UBA1062 > CAZUDI01. Next base: position 3,554 of record CAZUDI010000026.1, read on the forward strand.
AGCTCACAGCCCTTGTCCCGCATGAGGGAGAGCGCCGCCTCTGTCGACGCAAGGTCGTCGTGTGAATCCGAGAGGATGCCCACCTTCATGCCGTAAACCCCCTAGGCCCCGTATTTCGTGAGCCTCTCGGCATGCGCCATGGCCAGGGGCATGATGTCGATGTGCCGGATGTGGCCGAGCCCACCGGCCATGCACGCCGTTTCCCCGAATTCGGTGACGTTGTCCCGGCGGCTGGTGCGTGCATTGAGGAGCAGGGGCAGCTCATGCCAGGAGTGGCCCTTCAGGGATGCGGGCGTGGAGTGGTCGCCCGTGATGATGAGCACGTCCGGTTTCAGGGCCAAAATGCCCGGAAGGATGCGATCGGTCTCCTCGATGACCCCGACCTTAGCCTCGAAGTCGCCGTCCTCACCGGCCGAGTCGGTCTTCTTGACATGGAAGAAGAAGAAATCAAAATCATTCCAGGCTCTCTGAAGGGTCTCCAGCTCACTGGCGAGGGTGTCCCCGGCTGCGAGCACCTCCATGCCCACCAGGCGGGCGATGCCCTTGTACATGGGATAGGTGGCAATCGCCGCGGCCTTGAGCCCGTAGACCTCCTCGTACGAAGGCAGGCCGGGGTCCCGCGCGATTCCCCGCAGGGTGCAGCCGTTGGCGGGGCGTTCGTTTTCAAGCAGGGCGAAGGCCTTCTCAAGCCATTGATTGAGTAGATCGGCACTGCGGGAGGCCCCGGGATTAAGCGCCGTGACCGGCAGGGGCTTGGCGCCGGTACGCTGCGGGTCGGTTTCGCTCAGCCCGTCGAAGAGATCCTCACCCTCGAGTACGAGGGCGAAGCGGTAGTCCTTCACCGGACGGATGGTGATGCTGACCCCGGGGAGTTCGATGGCCGAAAGCATCTCCACCAAGCGGGCGCACTCCCCCGTGGGGATCCTGCCGGCCCGGCGATCGGTGATCAACCCGCTGGCAGGATCCAGCGAGCAGAAGTTTCCCCGCGCGGCCAGGCTCATGGGGTTGAGTTTCAATCCGATCCCCAGCGCCTCCAGCACGCCCCGGCCGATCTGGTACTGGAGCGGGTCATAACCGAAGAGCCCCAGGTGACCGGGACCACTGCCCGGGGTGATGCCCGGGCTAACCGGCGAGGACAGCCCCAGGATGGAATCCCGCGCCAGGGCATCCATATGAGGTGTGCGGGCGGCCTCGAGTTCGGTTTTTCCGGCCGCTCCGGGCAGTCCGCCGAGGCCGTCGAGGACGAGGAGGACGATTTTCTTGTCCGATGATACGTGCAGTTCCTTCATGAGATCAATCTGGTTCATGGCTGGCTCCTTTAATCGCCATGGGCGTTTCCCCTCCGCTGGCGGCATAAAGGGGATCCAGGGACCTCCCCGGGTTTCATGCCCATGATCAGTTGTGGCACCTGATTGCACGACACGGCCGAATTGAGGACGTGCCCTCCCTTCCATATAGACGCAGAGGAGGGAAAACTCAAGCAGATAAGCCCATTGAGGGGACTGCTCCCGCACGGGAACGCAAGAGGCGGGCGCCCCCGTGCGTGTCAGGTGATCCCGTCGGCAAAGGCCCGGCGGATAATGCTACGCATGGCGTCCAGGGTGGGGGCCCGCAGGGTCTCCTTGGCGAGGAAGTGCCCGAAGGTCAGCGTTGCGGCCAGCCAGGGCAGGGCGACCCGGAAGCGCTTGATGGCCACATCCGCGGGGAAGTGCAGCTCCACAAGGTGGCTTAGGCGCAGCATCACCTCCATCAGGTCCGGGGGCTCAGGCGGGGAGTCGCCGGACAGGAGATGCTTGATATCGCGGAAGATCCACGGCTGCCTGAGTGCCGCCCGGCCCACCATGACCCCGTCACAGCCGGTCTGACGGAGCATCGCCAGGGCATCGCCGGCCTCTTTCACGTCACCGTTCCCGATGACAGGAATCAGGAGATGGTCCTTGAGGGCGGCAATGTACTCCCACCGGGCTCGGCGAGAAAGGCCGTCCTGGGCGGTGCGGGCATGCAGGACGATGAAGTCGGCCCCCTTATCCTGGAGCATGTCGGCGAAGTCGAAGAGCAAGGCCCTATCCTGGCTGTAGCCGATACGTAGCTTTACAGACAGCGGTCGAGAAGTGGCCCTGCGGGCCGCACTCGTCACCGCGGCGGCGGCACGGAAGTCCTGCATGAGGGCCACACCCCAACCATGTGCGGTGACCTTTTTGAGCCAGCAGCCCATATTGATGTCGATACCGAAGGGGGCATACCCGTCGAGCTTGGTGGTACAGCGCTCTATCAGGTCCGCGTCAGACCCCGCGAGCTGAAAGATGAGGTCATCGCTGCGCGTCCAGCGCAGGTAGGGCGAGTGTTGCGGATTCTCCGAGGGGATGATACGTGAGTTGAGCATCTCGGAATAGAAGAGATCACACCCGCCGTGCTCACGCACGAGCTCACGCAGGGCCACATGGGAAAGATCGACCATGGGCGCCAGGAAAAGGGCGTTTTCCGGCAGGCGCACCATGGCGAGGGGTGGGTCAGTCCTTGAGGACGATGAGGGCGTCTACGGCGATGGGGGCGTCGTCCTTGATGATGAGCGGGTTGATATCGATCTCGGCCACGTGGTCCTGTTCCAGGCCGATGCGGCCGAGATTGATGAGGATTCTCGCCAGGACATCCCGGTTGACGGCGGGTTTTCCCCGGAATTTGTCCAGCAGTTTCTTGGCCTTGATCTCGTCCATCATCTCCAGGGCATCGATCATTTCCAGGGGAGCGACCCTGAAGGTGACATCCTTGAGCACCTCGGTGAAGATACCCCCCAGGCCGAACATGACGCACGGTCCGAACTGCGGGTCGCGGATCAGGCCCGCCACGAGTTCGCGGTCGCCCTTGATCATCTCCTGCACGAGAATACCGTCCAGCTGATCCTTGCCACGGTCTTCGATGGCCCGATAGGCCTTTTCCAGGGAGGCGGCATCCTCGATGCCGAGTTCGACGAGGTTCAGCTCGGTCTTGTGCGTCAGCGTACTGGACGCGCCTTTGAGAACGACAGGATAGCCGATCTCGGAGGCGAAACCCTTGGCCTCCTCCAGGCTCCCGGCCAGGTACTCCCTGGTTACGGGGATGGCATATTCTTCCAGCACCTTTTTGGAGTCGTATTCGCTTAGGGTTTTCTCGCCTTTTTTCAGCGCGGCTTCAATGATCTTCATTCGCATTCCCCCTGAGATAGTGTTCGTCTGGACCATCCCCTTATCAGATTTGTCCCTGAAAGAAAATTAAATTTTCTCGGAGAGAGGTATATATGATCCTTCACGCACGCCGAGACACTCCATGATCGGGACTGACTTCGGCGCTGGAGTTCTCCGCCTGAAGGGAAAGATGCCTTGGTAAGGGGGGGAGCTTAGATGTATAATAGGGGTCACCGATGTGAGGAGGTCTCTGCCGATGGCGCGTATGGAATATACCCTGGAGGGTGAAGTGGCCCTCGTGACCATGAACGAGGGTGAGAACCGATTGAACATCCCCTTTCTGAATGATTTTATGGCTGTGCTGGATGAGATCGAGCAGCAGACGCAGGTACACGCCCTGGTGGTGACATCCGCGCACGACAAGATTTTCTGCAACGGTCTCGATCTGGACTGGCTCGGCCCCCTTATCCGGGAGGGAAACCGTGAGGCCGTGACCGGATTTTGTTACCTTCTCAATGGCTTCCTCAGGAGGATCTTGCTCTATCCCATGCCCACCATCGCCGCCATCAGTGGGCATGCCTTTGCCGCCGGGGCGATTATGACCTGCTGCTTCGATTTCCGTTTCATGCGCGCCGACCGCGGATACTTCTGTTTTCCCGAGGTGGACCTGGGGATCCCGTTCTGGCCGGGGATGGTCGCCATGGTACGGCGGGCCATCCCCCAGTACATGCTTGACGAATTGTACTACACCGGCGCGCGGCTGACCGGCAGCGATTGCGCCGCGCACAATATCGTCCGTAGCGCCCTCCCCCGGGAAGACCTCCTTCCCAAGTCCCTTGCCTTTGCCGCGGGTCTTAAAAAGCAGCGCGGGAGCTATCGCGCCCTGAAGGAGCGCATGAACGCGGATATCATCCGCATTATGGACGAAGAGGACCCCCCTGTCCTCGATACGGGGGTCATTGCCGTGGGCCTGTCATGAGCCTCCCGGCCGCAAAGGGTTTGACCGGGAGGGTTTAGCGCCTTGGCCGTCGCTGGGGGCGCGTACGGGGCGCTAGGTTGTGCCCTGGGCTCATGCCCAGGAGGGAGGAGAGGTGGGCGGCGATATCGAGGTATATGCCGGGGAACTGGCCTTTGAGATGATCCGTGATCAGGGCCTGGAGCCTGGGGATGTCGAGGTGGTCGCAGGTGCGGCCGGCGGGCCCAAATGGCTCGTGCTCGATGGTCTTGATCGGGCGATCTTTTCGTCATTCTTCGTGCACCGCACCGCCCCCCTTTTCCTGATCGGCTCGTCGGCCGGGGCCTGGCGTTTCGCCGCCCTGGCTCAAGGCGGGGACATGGCCGCCTATGACCACCTCCAAGGGGCCTATATCCATCAGCGCTTCACAGGGATTCCCTCGGCCAAGGAGGTCACCCGGGAAGGCAGGGCCATCCTGGAGGCATTTCTTGATGAGGGGGGCATAGCCCGCATCTTCTCCCACCCGTTTATGCGGCTGAATGTATGTGCCGTCCGGTGCGCTTGGCCCCTGTCAAGCGAAAATAGAGGCCTCTTGGGGCTGGCGATGCTCGTTGCGGCCTGCCTGAACGGGATGAATAGGAGACTGCTGGGCATGCTGCTGACCCGCACGCTGTTTTATGATCCCCGCTCACGACCGCCCTTTTTCTCCATGCAGGGGCTTCCTACGACCAGGGTTCCCCTGACGACCGAGAATATTCGCGCGGCCACCCTGGCCTCGGGTTCCATTCCCCTCCTCATGCAAGGGGTGACGCGCGTGCCCGGTGCCCCGCAGGGGATATACCGAGATGGTGGGCTGCTGGACTACCAGATGGACATTCCCTTTCAGAGCAAGGGACTGGTACTGTTTCCCCATTATATGAACCGGATTGTTACCGGATGGTTCGATAAATATCTGGCATGGAGAACCCCGGTTGCCCGGCACCTGGAACGGATGGTACTGGTATGCCCTTCCGCAGCCTTCGTTCGCAGGCTGCCCCTGGCAAAGATCCCGGATCGGGACGATTTCAAACGATTTCGTGGCAGGGATGACGTGCGCATCGAATACTGGCAGAGGGTCGTTCGGGAGAGTGCCCGTCTCGAGAAGGCCTTTCTTGAGGCCATCCAGGGCGGGAGAATCCGGCATATGGTGAGACCCATGGCCGCAATCGCCGGAGAAAAATGATCGGAGGTGTGGTGGGGGAGCCCCGGGAGCTAGGAGGCAGGAACGGGAGGAACCCCGGGAAAACCTTAAGATATTGCATGTGCGGGGGATTGATATTCCCTAGAAAAAATGATAAATTATCGTCATTATACAGAGGAGGAACTCATGAAGATACTGGTGACATACTACTCCAAGACCGGGAATACCAAGGCCGTTGCCGAGGCGATCTTTGATGCCCTTGTACAGGAGGACAAGGTGCTCATGAACATCAAGGAGGCCGGAAATCCTCAGGACTACGCACTCATTTTCTGTGGATTCCCGGTTCACGCCCATAGTGTCCCGGTCCCGGCACAGAATTTCATCCAGACGCTGCCTTCGGGGGTCAAACTTGCCCTGTTTTCGACACACGGCTCACAACGTGAGGGTCAGATGCCGAAGGAGGCCGTGGAGAACGCGGTCGGACTCGCCCGCAATGCAGAGGTTCTCGGGTCCTTCACCTGCCGCGGAAAGGTGGAAGAGGACGTTCTGGAGGAGTTGATGCAGAAGCCTGAGCATAAGGCCTGGGCCATGGAGGCCCAGTCGGCCGAGGGACACCCCGACAAGGCCGATCTTGAGGATGCACGGATGTTTGCACGCAGCATGCTCAAGCAGGCGTTGAAGTTCAGCGATTTTACAAAGAAGTAGTAACTGTATCCCCGCAGGGACGTGAATCGCGGCCTTGATTGCGGGTGCTGTGGATGCGGTGTTGTGTGTAGGGGTCCTCTGTCGCGGATACCTCCCTGAGCCGGGAGTTTTGCCTGCGCCATGAAAGTGGTTTTTGGATCGGAGCAAGCCCGATGCCACCAGGAGTTCCTTCACGGGAGTGAAGGGTATGTTTCAGGTGCATCTCCGGTTCCGCACCCCCTCTCTCTGCCTGCATCCCCGGTCTTTACCCGGCAGGCTCAACCCTCAGGTGGGAGAGCCTTGTCGTCGATCGCCGTGCTGCATTAGGATTGGAATCCGTGCCCCTCACCTTTCAGGCAGAAAGCCCGGTTTGGAAAAATCTTACGCAGAAGCCTTGACAAGCATGACTACTAATAGTAATAATTACTATTAGTATAAAAAGGGGGCAGCATGTCACACAGAAACATCAGGATGACGACCCAGAGACAGGTCATCCTGGAAGAGCTCACAAAGGTGGACACCCATCCCACCGCCGCGGAGGTTTATGAGCTCGTGAGGGCGCGTCTGCCCCAGATCAGTCTGGGGACAGTATATCGGAATCTGGAGATTCTTTCTGAGAGGGGCACGATCAAGAAGCTTGATTTGGGCCCCGGAGAGAGACATTATGATGGCCATGCCGATGCCCACCACCACATCCGCTGTATAGAGTGCGGTCGAATCGATGACGCCCATATCGATATTGATATCGGACTGGTAATGAACAGTCGCAGTGAGTTATGCGGATACGAGGTTCTCGGCTGCCGTATCGAGCTTTACGGTCGCTGTCCCGCGTGTAAGGGAATCATTCAAAAAGATAGTCAAGACCTTATTGACAAGGAGGAATGATATGGGAAAGCTGAAGGGTACACAGACAGAGAAAAATCTGCTTGTGTCGTTTGCCGGAGAATCGCAGGCGAGAAACCGGTATACATATTTCGCCAGCGCTGCGAGGAAAGAAGGCTACATACAGATCGCAGACATCTTCGAAGAGACCGCCGACCAGGAAAAGGAACATGCCAAGCGGTTTTTCAAATTCCTTGAGGGCGGAGAGCTGGAAATCAGCGCCAGCTTTCCGGCGGGGGTCATCGGGACCACATTGGAGAACCTTCAGGAGGCGGCTGCCGGCGAGCACTACGAGCAGGCGGAGATGTACCCCGGCTTTGCCAGGGTAGCCCGCGAGGAGGGTTTTGAAGCCATTGCCATGGTCTGGGAGGCCGTTAGTGTGGCCGAGAGGCAGCATGAAAAGCGCTACCGGGATCTGGCCGCCAATATCGAAGCCGGACGGGTCTTCTCGCGCCCGCAACCGCTGGTGTGGCGATGCCGTAACTGTGGATACCTGCATGAGGGAACCGAGGCCCCCAATTCCTGCCCTGCCTGTGCTCACCCCCAGTCATATTTCGAGCTGCTGGGTGAAAACTGGTAAAGGCGTAATCGGTCCCGGGGCGCGCCGGAACCTTTGTACGCCCCGGGGAGGAGAACGAGCATGCGGCGAGCGTTAGCGGGCATGACCTTGTTTGTGTTGGCCCTGGTTGGGGTGTCTGAGGGTACCGCTCTGGCGCAGGATGAGGCGTTGGCAAGGGGGTTGCGGGGACTGACCCTCAAGGTCCCCCAAGATACGCACCAGAGAACCTACCTGGGGATCTCTCCTGAAGCGGAAGTCTTCAGGCTCGCCGATATCCCGGCGCGGATCGTCATCGTCGAGCTGTTTTCCATGTACTGCCCGCACTGTCAGAAACACGCCCCCCGCGTCAATGAACTCTATACGTTGATCAAGGCCAGGGACGAGCTCAGGGACACGGTCAGGGTGATTGGCATCGGCGTGGGGAACTCCCCCTATGAGGTGGAAATTTTCCGCCGGAAATATACCGTCGCCTTTCCCCTGTTCGATGACAAGGACTATCACGTGTACAATACCTTCAAGGGGATCGTCACCCCTTATTTCCTCGGGATCGTCCGGAATGCCACGGGGGAGCGCGCACTCTTCTACGCTCGACCCGGTGGGTTCACGGATGCCCGGGAGTTCCTGGATCTGATGCTGGATCTGGCGCAAAAGGTTGGAGGGGGGTAGACATGCAGAGGCTGATCGCGGCAATGACGCTGTGTATCCTGGGGATGACAGGCGTTCCCCTTGGGCTAATGGGGGGCGTTTTGGGCCCTGGCGGGGGACTCTACGAGGTGGGAACCCTCCCGCCTATTGACAGCACCCCCAAGCTCAAGGTGGGAGAGAAAGCCCCTGATTTCAGTCTTCCCGCGGTCTCGGGGGGGCGGATTTCCCTGGGAGACTATCGGGGCAAGAAGCATGTCGTGATCTCCTTTATCCCGGCGGCCTGGACCCCGATCTGCTCCGATCAGTGGCCGGGCTACAATATCATTCAGGAGGTCTTTGAACGTCAGGGGGCTGTGCTGCTCGGGATAGCCGTGGACAATATCCCCACCCTTTATGCCTGGACCTCCCTGATGGGGGAGCTCTGGTTCCCCGTTCTCTCCGATTTCTGGCCGCATGGGGAGGTTGCGGCCCGCTACGGGGTGCTGCGCTCCACCGGGGTGGCGGAGCGGGCCATCTTCATCATCGACAGGGAAGGCCTGCTCCGCTATATCGATGTGCATGACATTAACCATCGCCCCCCGCTGGAGGACATCGTACGGGAACTCAAACGCCTGAACGACTAAACAAGCTGGCGTCTTTGGCATAAACCCTGGTTGCTCACCTAAGGTGTGGGCAGCTGAATCGATCTTTGAACAGGACCTCACCATAATATTTGGCCCGGTTTTTGACATGGGACGCATGCCCTTTATTGGCGGCGTGTAGGGGGGCGGGGTGTTTATACTCATGATCTGCCCCGCTAGCGGCGCACCTCGTGCAGGGCCTGCTCATAGCGCGCGGTAAGTTCAACATAAAGCTGCTTGCCCCAGACCATGTAATCGCGATGCCGGGGCTGGATGTCACCGATATAGGCGGCCGGGTTGCCGCCGTATATCGTGGAACCCGGGACAGACTGCCCCTTTTTGACCAAGGACTGTTCGGCAAGGATGGACCATTCCCCGACATGCGCATCGTCACAAATCGTGGCGTGCATACCGATGACCACCCAATCATCGACAGTGCAGCCGTGAACGATGGCACTGTGACCCACAGTTACCCGTTTACCGATGACGACCTGCTGGGCGCAGTGAATCACGGCCCCGTCCTCGATAGCGGTCTCATCACCGATCACGATCGTGCCGAAATCACCCCTGATAATGGCGCCAGGCCCGATCCAGCAGCGTTCGCCAATCCTGACATCGCCGATGATTGTGGCACTGGGCGCTATCCAGGTTCCCGTCCCGATGACGGGAGTGCTCTGATCCAGGGAATACAGCGGCATGGTACCTCCTACGATAAAAGAGAGGCGCGCCCTGGAACGCATTTCCTTGCTCCTTGCGGCGGCAAGAAGGGTTCCCCGGGATCCCCCCATGATTTTTACCGAGTGTAAGGGGAAGGGGTCAAAATGTCAAAGCTCCTTCCGTGTCTGATCTGCGCTTCCGGACACAGGGAGAAGGATACTGGAGGGCAATAGGCAATCCTGGACACCTGTGGAGAGTGCCTTTGAGGGGATAATGTCGGGAAAATATCACGCTGCTGTGCGGCATTGACTTTTCCGAACCTGTCCCTATTATCAAAACATGGCGATGGATAGATCCCTCTGTGCTGTTTGTGCATGGCGAGGGGACTGCAAGAAGAAATTTATGCAGTCAGATGGGGTGTTTTGCCCCGATTTCACGAAGGACCTCACCATCAAGGCCACGGGTGAGACGGCCGTGAACCCTCCCCAGGACAAAAAGCAGGTCAAGAAACCTCCCCGGGGAATCTGGTCCCATTAGCGCCTGTCGCGACGGTTGCACCCCTGTGTGCCGGAGAGAGGGGTGTTAAGGGATTTCAGGTTCATGATCGAGGTATATTTTCCCACCGACAGTATTGTTCAGAATACCAGTGAGTGATAGTGCGCACTGTACTGTATGCGGTTTTAATCGCGATGGATCGAATTCCTCCTCCCCCCTCGATGGGGGCCATACCGTTTGGTGGCGGTTCATCACCGCCAGACAAGATGACGGTCTTAAACCAACTGCCCTCCGTCACAGATGAGGCAGCTGCCGGTGGTGAACGAGGCGGCCCCGCTTACCAGGTAGAGCACTGCCCCGGCCATCTCCCCAGGGCGAGCCATCCGGCCCATGGGGATCTGGCTGAGGGCGATGCGCTGGATGTCATGATTGTCGGTGATGGCGGACGAGAATCGGGTTTCGGTCAGCCCCGGAAGAAGGGCGTTCACACGGATGTTGTAAGGGGCGAGCTCACGGGCAAAGGCCTTGGTCATGAGGATGAGGCCGGCCTTAGTGATGGAATAGATCCCCTGCAGTAGGGCGGGGCGTACCCCATTGACCGAGGCGATGTTCACGATCGAGCCTCCGCCGCTATTCTTCATAAGCCGCGCGGCATGCTGCGTCATGAAGAAGGGCCCCTTGAGGTTGACCTCGAAGGTCTTGTCCCACTGGCCTTCATCGGCGCCCAGCATGTCGCCGAAATAGGGGTTGGTGGCGGCGTTGTTCACGAGGATGTCGAGCCTGCCAAACTCGTCTTTGATCCGTGTAAAGAGCCCTTCGAACTGCTCGATCTTGCCCATATGGCAGGCCACAGGTGTTGCCTGGCCGCCGGTGGTTCTGATGCGCTGCGCCACCGCATTCAGGGCCTCGATTTTGCGGCTGACCAGGATCACGTGCGCCCCGTACTCGGCCAGGGTCTCGGCGATGGCCTCGCCGATGCCCCGGCTGGCCCCGGTGATGAGCGCAATTTTGTCACGCAACGAGAAATCGACTGTCTGCATGGATTGCCCCCCTCGGATGCCGCCCCTGCGGTGGGCACACCCCAATGTGGTTTTGCGTGCGCCCTGCATGCGGCAGGCACCCAGGTGTCATGTTAGAGCTTTCTAAGCGCCTCGGGGTTCAGTTCCTCGATGCCGCACAGGGCCTTGACCAGATGCTCGCGGTTTTTGATATCATACTGCGAGGTGATGGCGATCTGTTCCATGATAGGCGAACCCCCGCCATGGTAGTTGCCGTAATTCATGACCCCGCTGAGCTCCGAGCAGGTCAGTTCGGCAAAGGCCAGCCAGAAGCGGATCTGTTCGTCGACCGGGAAGTTGGGGTTGCGGTTGAGGTACTTCTCGAGCAGGGGTCTCAACGCGGGATTCGTGATGTCCTGTTCATGGGGGAAGGTGGATGGAAAGCCGCCGGCGATGTTGCACAGCAGTTCCTGTTCGTGGAAGACGGCCTCGCCGGTTAGGCAGCGGCCCACATTGGCATAGATGGAGTGCGGGATATAGCTGCCGGGACCGTAGGGGTGAGGGCCAAGGCCGGGGATGTAGATTTCGGGCTTGCCCAGGTCCGAAGCGGTGTAACCGGCGGCGTAGCCAAGTTCGGTGACCATGATGATCTCGGCCAGCATCTCGCGTACGTGCGGTGTCTTGTAGATGCCGTTGTATCTGGCGGCCAGCGAGGCAAAGCCCAGCAGGGTGTCACCGATGGCGGGCTTGCAGCCGGAGTAGCTGTGGCGGTGGAAGAGGGCGAACAGCAGGGCGCAGGCCCCGCCATGCATAGTTTCACCACACAGGAAGACGCGCTCCCAGGGCACGAAGACATCGTCGAAGATGATGTAGGAGTCGGTGTAGCCGCCCTCAAAGGGCCGTTGGTAGTGGTGACGCCTGCGGAAGTTGTGCATAGTCACCACCTGTTTGACCCCCTCGTGGTCGGCGGGCACGGCGAAGGCCACGGCATAGTCCTGCTCGTCGGGCATGATGGCGCGCGTGGGCACGACCAGAATCTCGTCGGCGATGGAGGCCTCGGAGATGTGCAGCTTGCAGCCCCTCACGACGATCCCGTCGCTCTTCTTTTCGACCACGTGGACGTACATGTCGGGATCGGTCTGCTCGACCGGTCTCTTCAGGCGCTCGCCCTTCATGTCGGTCTGGGCGCATGCGCCCACCAGATCGTTTTTCTGAAAATATTCAAGCCAGTTGAGGAAGTTCTTGTGATATTCGGTGCGGCCCCCGTTTTGTTTGTCGGCCTCAAAGGAAACTGCGTTGAGGGCATTAACGGCGTCGATCCCCATGCAGCGCTGGATGCAGAAGCCCACCTTGCGGCACAGGGCGCGGGTCAGGTCCTGCTTTTTGTGCAGGTCGGCGGTGTTCTGGTGGATGTGGCAGAAACGGTTGATGGTCTCGCCCGTCAGGTGCGAGGTGGCGGTACACAGGTCCTTGAGGGTGGGATCTTGGGCCCCCTCGAAGGTGACGCCCATCACATTGAGGGCCCCTTGCTGGGCCTCGTCGTCACGGTCGATGAGTCCCCCATTGTAATAGAGGTTGCGCCGCAGCGTCCTCAATCCTTCGATGTACTGCTCTTTTGTTCGCATCGTCCTCTCCTTTTATGGTTGTATGTGTTCATGGGAATTTTCATGATCACGCGCTGTGGGGCATACGGTCACCAGAATCCTGAAGATCGAGATTCCCCCGGGGGACCCTTGTGGAAAAGAATCTTGTTTGCTTCTGCGCTGATGTGGTTGCTGAAGATAAGAGGATAACATACGCGCCCTGTCTGACCACCCTTCGCCCCTGATGAGGGGCATTCATAGAGTTTCACCCCCAATAAAGCCAGAAAAATACTATATAAGCAGGAATAACCTTAGGGCCCAGTAGGATTATTGTCAATAATAAAATTGACAGGCTTGTTTAAAAGGCGATATATAATAATCATTATTTGATTTTTATGGATTATATATATCAAGCATCAGTTTAAAGGGGGCTTAATTGGGGTAAATCAGTGAAGCCTGAGGGTGAACGCCGATCGATGGAGTGGGATCCCTGTGAAATGGACAAGGGGGCAAGGGTATGGCAAAGAAGCGCAATGCAGGGGTCCTCGTCATCGGGACCGGATCGGCCGGGGCGACGGCCGCTTGGCTGGCCCAGGCCATCCGCATCCCCTCCTTCAGGCAGAGCCTGCCGCGTTTCAGAAAAGCCCGCACCCATACCATGGGCATGTTTACCAAGATCTCCGACGAAGACCAGGGCTCGATCGACGCCAGGGGCCGCATTTCCAAGCCTATGACCGCGCGCGATCGGGCCAACATGCAAAAGGGCGACAATTTCTGCCGCAAGATCCTGATCAAGGCCGGCTGCGAACCCGACAGCATCTCCATCGGCACCGGGGTCGGTGGCCACCCGGGCGGCATCGCCGCCGTGGGGAAGGTGGTCGACGAGAATTTCGAGACCCGCGGGATCAAGAATCTCTACGTCTGCGACACGAGCGTCTTCCCGCGTTCCCCCGGCGTGCCCCCCGTCCTGACCCTGCTGGCCATGGTCAAGAGATGGGTACGACAACTGGAGGCCTGAGGGGGATGCTTTTGGGGTGATATATGGATATCTGGGGAAAACTGCTTGTAAGAAGTTTTCCCCCAGACCCCCTTTCAAGAACTTTAAGATTTGAAGTTAATTGGCAGCACGGGTAGGGGCCGATAGCCCCTCCTGGAAGGAGGGGGCTGGGGGAGGTCGAGCCTTTTTTGTTTTATCAAAGGTATCAAAGCGTGCTGTTCATCACCGGCGCCTGGCCGGGAGGAGGGTAGTTCCGGTCCCGCCGGAGATCGGCGGGACCGGGGGTTTTGTTGAGGGAGGAGTGTTGATCGACCGGGTGCATTGCGGTCTTGTGTGCAGGTCGACTGAATGCAGGTTTGGAATAGACAAGGAGGAATACCATGCACGCCCTGGCCTACGATGCTGAGCTCTGTGCGCGTTGTGAGACCTGCGACTGTCTGATGCGCTGCCAGTACCTGGATTTCGGGCTCGCGGAGGCCCGCGAGCAGCGCCAGCGGCTCATCCGGGGAGAGGATAACGTGGTCGTGGGCGGGTGTGTCACCTGTTATGCCTGCGAGGAGTACTGCCCGCACGGCAATCACCCCTTCTACCTGATCGTCGAGCGCCAGGAGCAGCTAGGTATCCACCCGGTGCCCAAGCCGATCGAGCGCTCGCAGGTGATCGCCATGGAGCCCAAGGGCACCATCAGGTCCCGGGAGCTTACGGCCCCGCTGATCGATTTGTGCTCCTTCGGCATGTTCAAGGGCAGTCTCCGCGGGCGGCTCTTCGAGGGGACCTCCACGGTTGCGGGCCTGGATATCTTCTGCAACCTCATGTACCTGCACTTTGCGCGTCACTCCACCATCGCCGAACGTCTGCCGGGGATCATCGCCAACCTCGACGAGTACTACCTGCGGCCGAACGGCATCGATGAGGTGGTCTGCTTCCACGACGAGTGCTACGGCACCTTCACCTCGTGGGCGGCGGCCTATGGTCTCGCGGTGCCTTTTCGGCCGGTGCATTTCTTCGATTTTCTGCACCGCCGGCTACTCGGGCTCGCCGGCGAGATCCAGCCGCTGGGTCTCAAGGTAGCCTACCAGCGGCCGTGCTCCAATCGGCCCGGCCCACAGACCGGTAAGTTCGTGGTCGACATCTTCGCCCTGATCGGGGTCGCGCGCGCCGCGCGCGAGCATGACCATGAGAGGGCGCTGTGCTGCGGGGGGCCGCTCGAGGTGCAGCAGCGCTTCGACCTGGTGGAGGACATCCAGCACCGCAATATCGAGGACATGCGGGCGGCCGGTGTCAGCCACTGTGTCTTCAACTGCCCGTTCTGCCTGTGGACCCTGGGGGAGAAGGTCTTCAAGGCCGGCATCGTTCCGGTCATGATGTCGGACCTCTGCCAACGGGCCTTAAGCGCGTGAGGCCCGCGCCGGGAAACCGGGGGCGGGATGATATGGAAAAGAGGAGGCCTAAGTGATGGATCCTACATTGGCCAGGCTGCAGGCGATCGTCGGGGCGGCCTCTGTCTCCGACAGCGCCGAGGAACGCTATCTCTATGCCCGGGATCAGGGTCTCCAGGCGCCGCACGCCCCGGACTATGTCGTGTTGCCGGGCAGCACACAGGAGGTGCGCCAGATAGTTGAGCTCGCCAATGAGAAGGGCATCCCGGTGGTGCCCATGGGTGGCGGCATGGTGCTTTCGGGGCTGACCATCCCGCTGCGGGGCGGGATCGTGCTTGACATGAAGCGCATGAACCGTATCCTGGAGGTCAACGCCTGCAGCCGCTATGCCGTAGTGGAGGCGGGCTGCGCCCAGGGCATGCTCAAGGCCTACCTGAACAAGCATCACCCCACCCTGAAGCACTCCCTGCCGGATGCCCCCCCGGGGGTGACTATTGCCGGCAACATCGCCATTCACGGCTCGGGGCACCTGTCGCAGCACGAGGGGGGCTTTCATTCCGAGATGGTCACCGGGCTCGAGGTGGTGCTGCCCACGGGCGAGATCGTGCGGTTGGGCAGCTGCTCCACCGTGCCCACCTGGCATGCCCGCGCCCCGCTGCCCGATCTGGTGGGGCTTTTTCTGGGGTGGAACGGAACCACCGGGGTTATCACCAAGGTGGGCCTGAAGCTCTTCCCCCGGCCCCCTCTCGTGGACGGACTGCTCTTCATGAGCGCCGATCCGGACCGCGTGCCGGAGATCGTTTCGCGCATCACGGCCCTGGAGGTGGCCGAGGACATCAACTTCATGGTCACCCCCCTGCCGAAGATGTTCGCGGGCGTGGAGATAACCATGATCGGGCTGGGGGCCAACACGCCCGAGGAGATGGCGCTCAAGAAGCGGCTTTGCCGCGAGGCCCTGCGAACCTACTGGGAGAGCAAGGAGGCCGGCTTCGTGCCTCTGCCGCCCAAGATCCGCGAGGGCATTGCCGAGGCCCCCAACAAGACCCTGACCAGGTTCGCCGATGTCCTCAAGGGCGGTGGCTACGAGTATGTGGGCGGCATCATCCCGCTCGAAAAATGGCCCCAGGCCTGCCGCATGGGGCTCGAGATCGCCCGTCCTGACGGCATCACCTATTCGCTCGGCGGCCGCGTGATCGGCCGGGGGCACAGCGTCATGTTCTTCTGTGCCTACCCCTTCAACCGGGCCGACGAGAAGAGCATGGAGCGGGCGCGTCGGGCCCTGCACGACACCAACGTGGCCATCCTCGAATTGGGCGGCATTCCCTGGAAGGCCGAGCTCCCGGCCCAGAGGCTCATCCTCGAACGGATGGAGCCGGCGACCAAGACCCTGATGCGCCGGATCATGCAGACCCTTGATCCGGCCGGGATCATGAATCCCGGCAACTGGGAGGTGGCCTGAGATGAAACCCGAGTATCAGGCGCTCCTCCACCGCTGTTTCCGCTGCGGCTGGTGCAAGTTCCCCTCCAGCTATGTGGACATCAACTGCCCGGCCTACCTCAAGCACCGCTTCGAGAGCTTCTCCTCGGGCGGGCGCCTGTGGCTGATCCGTGCCTGGCAGGACGGCGAGATCGAGGCCAGTGCGCGCCTGCAGGAGATCCTGTTCACCTGCGTGACCTGCCGCAACTGCGTCGAGTCCTGCGCCATGGACAAGTTCAAAGACGAGCTCTGCGAGATCTTCATCGATGCCAGGGGTGACCTCGTGGACCAGGGCCGGGTACCGCCTGCGGTGCGTAACTACCTCAAGGCCATGACCGTCAGCGGCAACCCCTACAGGCGTCCGCACACCGAGCGCACCGACTGGGCCGACGGGCTGGAGGTGCCCGCGTACGACGGGCACGATTACCTGCTGTATGTCGGCGATGGGGGCGCCTTCGACGACCTGGGGCGCAGGATGGCCCAAGCCCTGGTGTGGCTCTTCCGGGAGGCGGGCCTGTCCTTCGGCATCCTCGGGAGCGAGGAGTCCTCGGACGGCAACGACGTGCGCGCTGTGGGGGAACGGGGACTTTTCCGTGAGCTCGCCCGCGCCAATATCGAGCAGTTCCGTCGGCGCGGCGTGAGGAAGGTCGTGACCCTCTCCCCACACGCCTTCAACACCATGCTCAACGACTACCCCTCCCTGGGAGGGGACTTCGAGGTCTTTCACTTCACCCAGCTTCTCCAGGGCCTGGTGGCAAACGCAAGGCTGACCCTGAGGCCCAGGGAGGCCCGGGTAACCTACCACGACCCCTGCTACCTGGGGCGCTGGAACGGGGAGTACCTGGCCGGGCGCGCCCTGCTTGCGGCCGTCCCGGGGCTGGAACTGGTGGAGATGGAGCGCGCGCGTGCGGACGCCCTGTGCTGCGGCGGGGGCGGGGGCAACGCCTTCACCGATCTGCTGGGTGCCGGGCCCGCGAGCGCCGCGCGCGTGCGCGTGCGCGAGGCGCTCGCGAGTGGCGCCGAGATCCTGGCCGTGGCCTGCCCGCTGTGCTACCGCATGCTGGACGATGCCGTAAAGGCCGAAGGTCTCGAGGGGGTCTTGCGCGTGGCAGACCTCCCCTCCCTTTTGTGACCGGTCCGTCGCGTTTGAGGGCAACGCCTTAGCCGCTCCGGCCCCTGTTCCCCCGCCACGTGCGGCGTCAAGGAGGGTCCAGGGCTTGCCCCGGGGGTCATCCCCATGATGCCTGCAGCGCGGGCCTCCCCGACAGGGAAGCCGCATACCCCCTTGACTCACCCTGTGAGAAACTTATCTTTCCTTTCTATCGCCCTTTTAAGTTTCAACGAGATAATCTGAGACAGGCATCCCACTGGCGCATGCGATGAAAAAATCAGGGAGGTCGTATGAAGAGGACCAAGTTCGGTGAAGGCCACCCCGGGGAGATGTGCGGCACGAACCCCGGGGGTGAGCGCGTTCACGTGCCGCCCGCCATATGAAAGGCGTGCAGCCTGTGGGAGATATCCATGACAATGAGGTGAGAAAGGAGGATCTCATGAAAAAGAAACGCTTTTTACCCGTGCTGTTGCCCGTGATCTGCCTGGCGCTGTTGGTGTGCGCCTGCACGGAGGACAAGGACTACTACGGTCTCCTTCCCAGCCAGGGAGGGGGCGCCGAGGAGGTCCTGGCCGAGCTGCTCTCCGGCGTGAGGGTCATTCACACCTACGGGGGAGTCGTCTCGGAAGGCAATCCGGCGGGGGCGGTCGATATCCTCATCGACGATGGCCTGGCCGGGATCCCAGGACTCGCCTACGGGCAGAGCTCCGGCTACGCGGAGCTGCCCCCGGCATACCGCAATGTAAAGATTTTTCTGCCAGGAGGGGCCGATCCCGTGCTCGAGGGCAATGTGGATTTCCTCTTGAACGATGACTATACGGCCTTTGCTGTAGGGCTTCCTGACGCATATCAAGGAGACAGCTTAAGATCCCTGGGGACAGATGTCTGGGATTCGCTTTTCGGCTTCAGTGACTGGTGGGCCTACCTTTACCGCGTTGATCTCGAAGGGCAGCTGGAGAGCGACCTGTTTGTCCTGGTGGCCAATGATAATCGCTATGCGCTCAACGACGCGGCCCGCCTGCGTTTCGTGCACGCCTGCCCCGACGCCCCGCCGGTGGATATCGGCTATCTCGACGGCGAGGTCCTCGTCAAGATCTTCAACAATGTCCAGCCGGCCGACATCCAGGGATACATCAAGGTTCCCCCGGGAGAGTACGATCTGGCCGTGACCCTGGCCTCTGTGGCCGACCCCCTGGTCACCTTCGAGACGGTCGCCCTGGAGGCCGGCCAGGTGCTCACCGTGGTGGCGCTCGGGACCATCGTGGACGATCTCCAGCCCACGGCGGTCGAATCGGAGGAACAGCTGGAGGGACGGCAGGTCGACGGGATGGATGCGTTCCCCTTTACGGTGAGGGCCTTTGTCGATACCGATGCGGGGAATGCCTCTCTCGATCTGGTCCCCACCAAACCGCAGGTGCGGGTCATCCACCTGAGCAACGGGGCCCCGGATGTGGATATCGCCGTGGATGGGACCGTAGCCATCGAGTCGCTGGCCTACGGGGAAAGCTCCGGGTACGGCAACATCCCCAACGGCCTGCGGCAGATCGGGGTGATCGGCGCCATCCCGGACAGGCCGGTCGTCCTCGAGGCCACGCTGCCCTTTTCCCTGTCGGAGGAATACACGATCTTCGCCACGTATGATGCGGAGGGCATTGTCGCGCCCGTCATCGGGGTCGACGACCGCGCTCCCGCAGAGGGGGCTGCCAAGCTGCGCTTCCTGCACGCCTCCCCGGATACGGGCCTGGTGAACGTCGATGTGGGGTACTTCGACGGAGAGGGCTACGTTGAGCTCTTCAGTGACACGAATTTCCAAGAGCTGAGCGCCTATCTAAGCCCTATCCCCCCCGCGACCTACGGTTTCGGGGTGCGCGTCGGTGATGGTGACTGGATTGCGCTCGCGCCGGAGGTGTCCCTGAACGCCGGAGACGTGATCACCGTGGTCGCCTTCGGGCTGCTGGAAAGCGCAGACTATCCCTTCACGGTGCGGGCCTTTGTGGACAACGATCCCGGAACGGCCTACCTGGACCTCTCCCTCGTGCTGCCGGAAGGCACCGAGGCATCCTAAACTGAGCGACGGTTGCATCGGGGGTCGTGTTTGCACAGATACGGAGTACAAGCCGGTCGGCCCCGGGGAAGAGCTGCCGGGGTGTCAGGCAGAGCGCCTGCGGTTGTCCACCGAGAAGGGGAACGGCTTACGGGAACTGGCACTGCCCGCATGGCAGGGCGGGATGCGCAAGGGCCACATTCCCGCGGTGTGATCAAGGGTGATGTCCGCGGAGGGGAGGTCAGCCAACCCTCCCCTCCGCCACTATCCATGGATCTACAGGCGCACTTTATCTCCCTGAGGCAGCCGGGGATCATTCGTCCGATACCGGAATGTGACAGGGAAGGGCAATGACACCTGAGAAGACCCCGTGCCTGAACCACTAAGGGCGGCAGGCAGAGCGGAGGCCGGGGAACCTCTAAGCGTCAAAATATTGGACAAAATATCTTGACAACGACGGGCAGGCGGTTAACAATATAATCAACTATATAATATATTTATTAAATGGAATTTATAAAGGAGGTTGTTTATGGGATTGTTTATAGGGGACAGGTCTCGATTTGCGGTCCTTTTCCTGGTAGCGTTCCTGGCCCTCGTCGCGCCCCCTTTGTCTGCCCATGAACTTTATACCGGGGACCATCTCGAGCGTTTGGCCTTCGACGGGCAGGAGGTGGTCATGGACTCCAAGTACAACCTCATGTGGGAAGGCAAGACGGCCGAGAACAGGGATGCCCTCCGTACCTGGGAAGAGGCCTGCGACTACTGTGAGAACCTCACCTGGGGGGGCTACGACGACTGGCGTCTGCCCACCGCCATGGAGTACACCACCCTGGTGGACCTGGGGATAAACGCGGGCCAGGGCGAACAAGCGCCCTGTATCGACAAGACGGCCTTCCCCCACAACGGGCTTTACCACTACTGGACGTCCTCGGAGTACCCCCCGATCCCCTCCGTGGTGCAGTACACGAGTTTTGCCACCGGCAACCAGTTCAAGTGGACCAGGAGCGGCCTCATGCGCACGCGCTGCGTGCGCGGCGGTGGCTGGACGGCGCTTTACCCGGGCAATGGGGAAGATTTTGATCTTACGGAAAATTTACCCAACCAGAAGACCGTGATCGACAACGTCACCGGACTGGAGTGGGAACAGAAGGCCTGGTACGGCGAGGACGATGAAGGCCTGCAGCCGGTGCTCGATCTGGTGGCGCGCCTGACCATGCTGCTGCCCGATATCCCTGGCTGGGCCGAGGGGCTCCTGATCATGGAGTTTCTGCCCGCGGGCTTTCTGCAGGATCAGGCCGATGTGCTGGGCCGGAACGCAAACGATCTGATCTCGTCCATCCCCCATCTGCTGGTGTCCTTCACCACCCAGCTGATCGAGGAGCTCTCCCGGATGCCGCTCGAGGGCCGGCCCCTGATCGGCAGGCGGTCCTTCCTGATGGTCTTCAGTCACGAAGAGGCGCTTGCGTATATCGACTGGCTCAACGAAATCGA
The DNA here is from genome assembly GCA_964618975.1 of uncultured Bacteriovoracaceae bacterium. GTDB lineage: Bacteria > Desulfobacterota > Desulfomonilia > UBA1062 > UBA1062 > CAZUDI01. The sequence continues at coordinate 24,472 of CAZUDI010000026.1, forward strand.
ATTTGCCGGCCACGACGACTGGCGCCTGCCCACGGTCAACGAGATCGTCACCACCACGCACTGGGAGCGCGTCCCCTGCATCAAGGAGGTCTACAGCCCCACCTTCACCTGGCTCTACCGCACGAGTACCGCCGATCCGCTGGACATGCGGCGCCACTTTTTCACCTGAACGGCGGGCAGCGTAATCGGGAATTACGCACCTGACAACAGTCCGCTCTACGTGAGGGCCGTCCGCCGCAGTTTTGATCCCTCAACCGGGGAACGGCCGGCGGATGATTATCCCGAGGGCTATCTCCTGGATCCTCAGGCCCCGGATTACCCGATATTTCATCGGGAGCCGCTGGTATCGGAGGTGGTCGAGATCTCAGAGACGAGCCTGGGAATCGGGTCGGAGGGCGACGATCCATCCCTTGGTGTCGAGGCTCCGGCTTACAGGGCTTCCCCGATACCCCTAGTCAAGGATGACGACGGCGGGATGTGTTTTATCGGCTGTGCCCGTTGATCGGCGATACCCTCCGCCATCCCCAGGCCCGCCGGCGATGGCCTGCCACTGAGACCCTGCCCGGGATGGCGAGGGGGGAGGGAGGCTGCCATGGACAGGGGGGATGCCGGAGGGTGACGAACCTTGAATTCGAAGAGCACATACCCTGCGGGAGCGCGGCGGTCGTTGGTGTGGACTGACGCATGTCTGAGATGAAAGGGGGCTAATGTATGCGAAAAATCGTGATGGTGGCAGGGGCGCTGCTTCTGCTGGCGGGCCAGGGGGGGGCGCACGAGTACGATACTGCGGCGCACCATGTGTGCGCCCGCTGCGTCTCACAGGCAGGCGGAGCGGTCCTGGAGGAGGTGGACTGCGCAAAGATCGCACCAGAGGAGCCGTCCGTGGTGATCGACACCAAGTACAACCTGATGTGGGAGCGCAAATCGAGTGCGGCCGATTCCCCGCGCTCCATCGATCGGCTTTTCACCTGGGAAGAGGCCCAGGCCTACGCCGAGGAGCTCAATGCCGAGCTTTATGCCGGGAGGGACGACTGGCGGGTGCCCTCGGCCTGGGAGATGGCCACCCTGGTGGACATCGGCGTGGGCAGCCCGGCCATCGACGACGAGGCCTTCCCCTTGAACGGCAACCGTATGTTCTGGACGATCTCCTATTACGCCTTCTGGGAACCGCTGACCCAGTACACCAGCTTCCATAGGGGCAACCAGTTCAAGTGGAACGTGGGCGGCAAGATGCGTGTGCGCTGCGTGGCCGGCGGCGGCTGGAAGGGGCGTTACGACCACGGAGGCGGCCTCGACGACCCGGACGACCCGGCGGACAGCGAGTTTTACGAGGCGGAATTCACGGTTGTAGAGCATGCGCTCAACGACGGGACCCCCTGCGAAACGGTCATCGACAATATCACCGGGCTGGAATGGGAACAGAAGGCCTGGAGCTCGCAGCTGGCCTGGGGGCCCGAGGCCCTGGCGGCGATCAACGACGAGCTCGAGCTGCTCTACCGCATCATCCCCTTCGGGGCCGAGTTCCTCGCGACCCTCCTGGTGGACGATTTCGGGGCCGGTGGATTTTTTGAAGACCAGAGCGTCGAGATCGTGCCGGATTTCATCGAGATCGCGCTGGGCCTGACCGGCTGGCTGCAGACAGTCTACCTTGATCTGGCCGCCGAACTGGAGGGGTACAAGGCCGCCGAGATCCCGGTGATCGGGCCTAGATCCTTCCTGCGGTTGTATGACTATGCCGAGGCCCAGACCTACGTCGACTACCTCAATGCGCTCGACGGCGGGACCGGGTTTGCCGGGCATAACGACTGGCGCCTGCCGAGCGTCGAGGAGATCATCACCACCACTGACTGGAACCGTATCCCCTGTGCCAAGGAGATCTTTACGCCCACCTTCGGCTGGCTTTTCTGGACCAGGACCCACGACCCGGAGTGCAGGAAGCACTACTGGACGTGAACGCTGGGAAGCGTAATCGGGAATTACGCACCTGACAGCACCCCGTTGTTCGTAAGGGCCGTCCGGACCGCCGTCGAAGATCCCTTTGCGGGAGGGGCCGACTTCTACCCCAGCGAGACCATCCCCGACTACTACGAGGATGAGCATGACCGCGGCCTTGTGATCAAGCATGTGGAACCGTACGTCTATCCCCACGAGAGCGCAGGGGTTGACGACCAGAAGGAAGCGGCCCGGGCCGAGTCGTCGAGCGGCTCAGCCATGCTGCCCGGCGGCGATGACGGAGGGCTGTGCTTCTTGGGGACCGCCAGCGGGAGATGATCCGGTAAGGGGGGGTCCCGGGCTTGCCCCGGGGTCCCCACCCAGCCCGAGATGAACAGGCAGGCCCCGTGTCCCCCTCCGGGAAGGAGAGGGCCACGGGGCCTTTATCTGTCTGTTTTTCCTGCCCTGAAGCCGGCGCGGATCTTCAGGGGTTGACGGCCAGGCCGCGGCTTTGCAGGTAGTCCTTGACCTGCCGGATGCTGAAGGTCCGGAAGTGGAAGACCGAGGCCGCCAGCAGGATCGAGGCGCCGCCCTCGGTGGCGGCGGTATAGAAGTCCTCCAGCGACCCCGCCCCGCCCGAGGCCACCACCGGCAGCGCGACCGCGTCGGCGATGGCGCGGGTGAAGGCGATGTCATATCCCGCGAGCGTGCCGTCGCCGTCCATGCTGGTGGGCAGCAGGCACCCGGCGCCCAGGTCTTCGCACTGGCGCGCCCATTCCACGGCGTCCCGGCCTACGGGCCTTGTGCCGCCCGAGACCACCAGCTCGAAGCCCGAGGGCAGCTCCGCGTTTCGGCGGGCATCGATGGCCACGGTGATCGTCTGTGAGCCGAACTCGGAGGCGGCCTGCTTGACCAGGTTGGGATTCTTGACTGCGGCGGAATTCATGGAGACCTTGGAGGCCCCGGCCGAGAGCACGTGCTCGATATCGTCCAGCGAGGCGATGCCGCCGCCCATGGTCAGCGGGATCGAGATCACCGTGGATACGTTCCTGACCCACTCGAGCCGCGTGGCGCGGTTTTCCAGGGTGGCGGCGATGTCGAGCATGGCGAGCTCGTCGGCGCCTTCCTGCTCGTAGAACCGGGCATGCTCCACGGGGTCCCCGGCATCCTTGATGTCCACGAAGTGGACCCCCTTGACGACCCGTCCCTCCTTCATATCCAGACACGGCATGATCCTGATTACATCCACGCGAGCTCCTTTCAAGGCATCGGTTTTGACGCAAGGCTACCAGATTATCGCGGCCTTGACAATCGAGCCGCGGCTTAGGCGCAATCATCGCCCGGCCTGTGGCCGGCGGTCCGGCGCACAGGTCTGCGGCCTCTTCAAGCGCTTGAGGGTCGAATCCCCCGCTGCTTGCAGCGGCAGAGGGGGTCTTTAGGCTTGCCCGGGGGTTCATCCCCCTGATCGAAGCGCGCCACCGGCCCCCTGCCACGGCGATCACGCTCCGGCGGCGGGATTGATGGTCTCCCTGAACTTTTGGCGTGGAATTTTCCGCCGCCACGGGTATACTATGAGGCGATGAACGCGGTGCGGGTCACCAGCTGGAACGAACTGGTCAGCGAGCTCTTCGAGGAATCGTGGAATGCCGACATCGGGCGCTTCCGCTCGCGCTTCGCCTTTCGCGGGCTTTCGGATGCGGGCTACCGGCTCGAGACCACCCTCATGCGTCTGGGGGGCGACTACGCCGAGCTCGAGCACCATATCCTGCGCAATTTCAGCAAGTATGCCCACCGCAATGTGGTGCAGCGTGACTCGGTCTGGCACTGGCTCTCGGTGGCCCAGCACTACGGCCTGCCCACCCGGCTCATGGACTGGACCTATTCCCCCTTTGTCGCCATGCACTTCGCCACCGCCAATCTGGAGCGCTTCGACACCGACGGGGTCATCTGGGCCGTGAGCTACCTCAAGGTGCACCAGTTGCTGCCCGAGAGACTGCGGGTGGTCCTCGAGGAAGAGGGGGCCAACGTGCTCACGGTCAAGATGCTCTCGGACACCATGCAGTCGCTCGGTGAGTTGGATACGCTCACCGACGAGGACGTCGTGATCTTCTTCGAGCCGCCCTCCATCGACGATCGGATCGTCAACCAGTTCGCCTTCTTCTCGGTCATCTCCAACCCGCAGCTGGCCCTGGATGAATGGCTTGAAACCCACCCGGAGGTCTGGCGCCGCATCATCATCCCCCGGGAGCTCAAGTGGGAGGTCCGCGACAAGCTCGACCAGGGCAATATCACCGAGCGGGTGCTCTTCCCGGGCCTGGACGGCCTGAGTCGCTGGCTCAAGCGGCACTACAGCCACAAGGTCCTTTAATCGCTATGGGTCTCAAATTCTCCGCCGCTTGCAGCGGAAAGCAGGGGCCTTAGGCTTGCCCTGGGGTTCGATCGGCCGGCCCGGCGTTTTGCATGCCAGGAGCTTTCCGGAAGCTTGACAAGCAGGTAAAGGGGGTGTATCAGTTAGTTATGGCTAACAGAGTTATGGTAACCCAAACCTCCCTGAGCCAGAGCATGGAGGACTACCTGGAGACGATCATGTTGATCGCCGCCGAGCAGGAGGTCGTCCGGGTCAAGGATGTGGCGGCTAAAATGGGGGTCAAGAAGCCCAGCGTGGTCTCGGCCCTCAAGGCGCTCTCCGAGCGGGGTCTGCTCCTGCACGAGCACTACGGCTACATCAAGCTCACCCCGGGCGGCATGCAGGTGGCGCAGGGGGTCTACGCCAAGCACCGACTGCTCTTCGAGTTCTTTACCCGCGTCCTCGGCGTGGACGAGCAGACCGCCGATCACGACGCCTGCATGATCGAGCACTATATCGGGGATCAGACCCGGGAACGCCTGCTGAAGTTCATCGAGTTCGTCAGACGCTATCCCGAAGAGGACCGTGAGGCGCCCTGGCTGCTGAACTTCCGCCACTATCTGGAAACCGGCGAGGTCAAGCTGTGCGAGAGCAGGGTGGACAAGGAGACGACATGAGACTGCCTGCGAGGAAGATCAGCGACCAGACCCCCGCGATGCAGAACCTGAGGACCTGTCGCCCGGGGGCGCGCGTGGTGGTTCAGGGCGTGGCCGGGGGATGTTCTGCCCGGCGGCGCCTGGAGGACATGGGTTTTCTGCCGGGCGAGCAGATCGAGGTGGTCCGGGTAACCTCCGGGCCGGTGCTCGTTCACGTGCGTGGGGCCCGGCTGGCGCTGGGTGCCGGGATGGCGGCCAAGGTCCTCGTCGCCCCAGTCGAGGGTGAAATGCCCGGGTGGCCTGATTGATGAGGCGCACGGTCTGTATTTTCCGCTCGAGGGAGGCCCTGTGAAGGATATCGGCATCTACTACGGCTCCACTACCGGACAGACCGCCGGGGTGGCGGCCCGCATCGGCGCTCTCCTCAAGACGGCCGCGGTGCATGACATTGCCGGGGCGTGCCCGGCCGACCTTGAGCGGCATGATTTCCTGGTACTGGGAAGTTCGACCTGGGGGGTGGGGTATCTCCAGGAAGACTGGGCGCGTTTCCGGCTCGACCAGGTCGATCTGGGCGGGAAGACGGTAGCCCTCTTCGGCCTGGGGGATGCCTTTACCTACGTAGATACCTTTGTGGATGGCCTGGGGATCCTCTATGACGCCGTCACGGCCCGCGGGGCGGCCGTGATCGGGGCCTGGGCCGCGGTAGGCTACCCCTTTGTCCGATCGGCGGCCCTGAGGGAGGGGGCCTTCGTGGGCCTCGCGCTCGACGAGGACAATCAGGCCCATCTCACCGACGAACGCCTGAGCCGGTGGACGGCGGGGGTCAAAAGGGGGAGGTAAAAAATTTGCCCGACAAGTTAGGTTTTTCTAACCTATGCGCCAAGGAGGATAGCCATGCTGGCTGAACTGCGCAACACCTGGATTGATACGACCGCCCGGCGCCCGAGCGGAAAGATGGGAAGAAGGTTTTACGCCCACCCCACCTCGCACCTGCCCGGTTTTTACCTGCTGCTCAAACACCTCGCGCTCACACCGGAGGACTATCTGGCCGAGGTGGGCTGCGGTGGCGGGGTGTTGCTGGGGATGGCCCTCAAGGCCGCGGGGCGCGCCTGCGCCGTGGACCACAGCGCGGACATGGTGGCCCTGGCCCGTGAACACAATGCGGCGTCCATCGAGGCGGGGCGCCTGGACATCCGACAGTCCTCCGGGGAGCACCTGCCCTGGGAGGACGACACCTTCACCTGCGTCGTCAACGCGCATATGTTCTTTTTCGTGGAAGATCCCGTGGCGTTTTTGTGCGAGAGCCGGCGCGTCCTCCAGCCCGGCGGCAGGCTCGCCATGGTGACCGCCCCCGACACCCTTTTTGCCCGCCTGACCTGGGGCCTTCTCTATGGTCTTAGCCTCTATGACGACAGCCGGATGACCAACCTGCTGCGCGACGCCGGCTTCACCGACGTCAGGGTCAAGACCCGCCCCGGACACCAGCTCTGCCTGGCGCACAAGCCCCGGGGGCGGGAGGAAGCACATTGCCGGGACACCACGCGCAGGGCATAAAGGTCGGCTGCAGGCTGTCCCCTGCATGCCGGGAACGGGTGTCATCAATATGAGACATTTATAGTTTTTGGGAGGAGTTTCGGGGAAACCCTCATTGTCACAATCCGGCAGGAGAGCCGGATTGAACGATCGAAGGCCGCCCTGCGGGGGCGAGGGCCAGGACGGCCCGAGTCAAAAGGGTTTCCCTGATCGTTATGGGTCGAATTCCCCGCTGCTTGCAGCGGCAGGCGGGGCAAAGGCTTGCCCTGGGGGTGATATCCATGATCATGAAAAACAAGAGCTCCGCCTTTTTCCTGCGCGCCACGACGGCGCTGCTGGCTCTGGTCTGCTTCCTGGCCGTGACGGACGTTCCGGCGCTCTGGTGGGCAGGGCTCGCATTCTACCTGCTCTGCCTGGCCATGTTTGTGCAGACCCTCGTGCCCGCCATGTTCAGGGCCCGTCAGATCACCGCCGATGTGCTCATCGTGGCCGTGATGATCGTCTCGCTGCTGGACGGTAAGCCCCTCAGCGGCGCACTGGTGGCCTGTTTCATCAGCGCGGGGCTGGTGCTGCGGCCCGCAGCTCGACGCTCCCACGGCCCTCACCCTGCTCAGCCGCTGGTTTGAGCTGTCCGGGGTCACCCCGCACCACTCGCTGCTGCAGGTGGCGGGACGACGAAGAAGCTGAAGGACAGGATAGATCGATCGTTGATTGGCCTCCCGCAGATACTACCGGGATTCAACATGTTCACGCCGGATACCCGCCTACACGGGAATGACTCGAGAGATTTCCGAGGGCTTTTGTCTTATTTTCCAGGGAGGGACCTTTCAGGAGAAGGGACCTTTCAAGACTTTCAAGGCAACACCCCGCCAGACCTTCGGACCTTTTTTCCGCCGTTTCTTCGTGTCTGTGGATCCGAAGACGTCTGTCGCTCGTGCCCGCGGGCCTTCGTCCAGTGACTGCGCGATCCCCCTCTGGCTCGAGCTGTGGATCATCCTGTAGGGGACCTGGAGCTTTTTACAGAGACGTTTGACGCTGAGGCAGGCGTTGTGGCTGTTGATATCCACCGGACAGAGGACGGGGTCGCTGCGGCCTTTCCCCGTGACGCCCCCTTTTTTTCCGGTTGGCGGCATTCGAGATCTTGCCTCAGTTTCGCGAGCATGGCTTGCTTGTTCCCGATCCCTTTCCCTTCTCTCACAGCGACCTCCTTGCGAGGTTTGATCCGTGTTGCAGAACCAAGTTAGATTCACAAACAATTGTTATGAAAATCTAACAAATATGCTGCCACCAGTCAATCCCTTTTTTCCGCGGGGTGCCCTCAAGTCTCATGTTCATCACTCTGCCCCGTTCTTCTCGGCCCCTTGCGGCGACGGGCAGGGTTACGGGCCGGGTGCTTGTCCCTGAGGGCGCCATACGGCGGGAAGGGGAAGCCGGACCCCGCGGGAGGAGGTTCTCTCTCGTGAGTGTCCTTGAAAGGGGGGCATGCCACGAAACGGCTTGAAAACAGGACCTCGTTAGGGTAGGGTAGTCTGGTCCGGGCAGGAAACGGAAGACGGTGAGAATCCGTCGCGGACGCGCCACTGTAACCGGCAGAACCTGCTGCATTCACTGCTCTTAAGACGTGGGAAGGATGCAGCTTATCAGGGCCGGAAGCCAGGAGACGCCCTGCCTGGGAGAGCACGACTGTCTCGCGGATGGGCAGGTTTGCGAAATGGTTAGCCTTCGCAGGTGTCGGGCGGTCTCCCGTCGATGGGGACGGCCCCGTCTTTCTTTCAGAGGTGTCGTTGCTCCTTTTATCAGACCATAAACCAAGAAAGGAGTAACAATGGTGAAAATGCATGTCCTTGGATTTCCCCGTATCGGCGGCAGACGCGAACTCAAGACGGCCCTGGAGTCCTTCTGGCGGGGAGACTGCGCGCGGGCTGAGCTCGAGGCGACCTGCACGGCGCTGAAGGAGCGTCACTGGAGCATCCAGAAGCGAAGTGGCCTGAGCTTCGTGAGCACGGGCGATTTCTCCCTCTACGACCAGGTCCTCGACACGACCGCCATGCTGGGCCTGGTCCCCCCGCGCTACGGGTCCACGCCTGCAGCGGTGGATGATGACCTGTATTTTGCGATGGCCCGTGGTGATGCCGCCCGCGATCTCCCAGCTATGGAGATGACCAAATGGTTCAACACCAACTACCATTATCTCGTCCCCGAGATCTGGCCGGAGGCCCGTCCGACCCTGGCCCGCCGCAGGCTGGTTAAGGATACCCGCCAGGCACGGGAGGCCGGATACCTCCCTAAACCGGTGCTCGTCGGACCGATCACCTATCTAGCCCTGGCCAAGACCTACCAGGAGGGCTTCTCCCGCTGGGAGAAGCTCGGCGCGATCGTGGAGGTCTACGCCGCGGTCCTGCGGGAGCTCGGCGAACTGTGTCCGTGGATCCAGATCGACGAGCCTATCCTGTGCGCGGATATGGAGTCCGAGGCGCGGGAGGCCTTCCTCCCCGCCTACCGCACCCTGAATGCGGCCGCTTCCAGCGCCCGGATACTCCTGACCACGTACTTCGATGCGCTGGACGACAATCTGGACCTTGCGCTTGCCTCCGGCTGCGGCGGACTGCATGTCGATCTGGTGCAGGGGCGTCCTATGATCGACGCTCTCCTGGAGCGTCTGCCGGAGGAGATGGTCTTATCGGCCGGGATCGTCGACGGGCGCAATATCTGGAAGACGGATGTCATGCAGGCCTCAGGGCTCATCGCATCTATCGCGGAGCGCATAGGTCCCGAGCGCCTCATGCTCTCCTCCAGCTGCTCCCTGCTGCATGTACCGGTGGATCTGATACACGAGCAGGCCCTCGACCCCCAGCTCAAGCGCTGGATGTCCTTCGCCGTCCAGAAATGCGCCGAGATCCGCCTGCTCGGTGACATGCTGACGGGGGACCCGCCTGCGTTGTCCCCGGGCGCCCATGCCGCTGACGTGCACTCGCGACGCACCGGCCCCCGGGTGCAAAATGAGGAGGTCCGCGCCCGCTGCCGCGCGGTGGGCACGGAGATGCTGAACCGTCGGAGTCCCTACCCCCGGCGCCGCGAGGCCCAGGCCTGGCTCGACCTCCCGCTCCTGCCGACCACCACCATCGGCTCCTTCCCGCAGACGGGCTCTATTCGGAAGAAAAGGCGCCAATTCAAGAACAGCGAGATATCGGCGGCCGAGTACGAGACCTTCCTCAGGGAGGAGATCCGCCGCGAGATCGAGATTCAGGAAGACCTGGGCCTGGATGTCCTGGTGCACGGCGAGGCCGAGCGCAATGACATGGTGGAGTATTTCGGAGAGCGTCTGGAGGGGTTCTGCTTTACCGAGAACGGATGGGTCCAGAGCTACGGCAGCCGCTGCGTCAAGCCGCCCGTCATCTTCGGCGACGTCGCGCGGCCCGCCCCCATGACGGTGAGCCTGAGCCGCTATGCCCAGTCCCTGACCCGCAGGCCGGTCAAGGGCATGCTGACGGGTCCCGTGACCATCCTGTGCTGGAGCTTCGTGCGCGACGACCTGGAACGGTCCGAGGTCTGTCGCCAGATCGCGCTGGCCGTGCGCGACGAGGTGCTCGACCTTGAGGCTCAGGGAATCCGGATCATTCAGATCGACGAGCCGGCCCTGCGCGAGGGGCTGCCGCTCAAGCGCCGGCACTGGGGGGACTACCTCGGCTGGGCGGTGGAGGCCTTCCGCCTGGCCACCGCGGGGGTAGCGGACGCCACCCAGATCCATACCCACATGTGCTACAGCGAGTTCAACGCCATCATCGCGTCGATCGCCGCCCTCGATGCCGATGTGATCAGCATCGAATCGAGCCGCAGCAAGATGGAGCTCCTGGACACCTTCGCGGTCTTCGACTACCCGAATGCAATCGGCCCGGGCGTCTACGACATCCACAGTGCGCGGGTGCCTTCCCAGGAGGAGATCGTCGCCCTGCTCGAGAGGGCGCTGACCTTCATCCCTCAGGAGCGGCTCTGGGTCAACCCGGATTGCGGGCTGAAGACGCGCGACTGGCCGGAGACGGTCGCGTCCCTCAGGAACATGGTCGCCGCCGCCCGGGTCCTGCGCGCCGCCAGGTCCTGAGGGAGAACTTTGATTTACTTTAACCCAAACCCAAACCCAAACCAGTAATCTGATTTATTTTGGACAGCAGTGGGCTTGAGGGTCGAATTCCTTAGCTGCTTGCAGCGGCAGAGTGGCTCCAGGGCTTGCCCTGGGGCTCATACCCCTGATCCTAGAGGGCGCTGACCAGCAGGACGATCCCCAGCAGCATGACCCCCAGGGGGCCGCTGAGCTCCAGGGCCCGTACTCTGGCCGGCCGGCGCCCCCCGGGGGCATGCCCGCCGGCACCCGCGCGCAACGCCGTGGCGAAGAGACCGCAGAGGGCCAGCGTCAACGCCATGCCGACCGACATCGTCAGCGCCATGAGGAGGCCCAGGGGCAACAGCTGCTGGGAGAGGAAGAAGAGCAGCACGATCATGCTGCTCGGACACGGCACCAGGCCGAGCGAGAGCACTATGCCCACGGCACTGCCGCGCCCGGGGGCCGCCTGCGTCTCCGGGGCGGCGTCTCTCCGGCGCAACCGGGCGATCAGCAGGACCAGGCCGATGAGGGTGATGAGGCTGTAGCTCAGGATCACGAGTCTGGCGGAGGCCGCCTGGAAGGCGGCCGTGATCCCGCCGCCCGACAGCACCACCAGCCCCAGGACGAGTAACACGGCGCTCATGCCGTGGAGAAAGGCCGCCCCGGCCCCGATGGCCGCCGCCGTGCGTGGGCGGTAGCGCCCCCCCAGAACGAAGGCCAGCACCACGACCTTGCCGTGGCCCGGCCCGGCCGCGTGCAGGACGCCGTAGCCGAAGCTCAGGGCCAGGAGCGTCAGCACCAGGGCCGGCCGGGGCCCCTCTTTAAAGCTGCGGGTCAGCCGGGTCAGCTCAGTCTTCAGCCGGGCCTGGGCCGCCTCCAGGGCGCCGATGGCGGACTGCAGGGGGGTGCGCTCAAGGGTCTGGCTCTGGCTGCGGTGGAAGGGATCCTCGCCTCCGGCGGCGCCGGCCGAGCCGCTCCCCAGCAGGAGCACCAGCAGCAGCATCACCACGGCCAGCCGGTGTACCCCTACGCCGGTGCAAGCCTGATGGTGGCAGAAAGCGATGACCCTGGGGATCATGGGGCCTTCCGGGAAAAGCGCAGGGTGATCTCGTCCGGGTGCACCATTCCGAAGTAGAACGAGATCTCCTGGTTGCACGCCTGGGTGATGCGGGTGTCGTATCCCGCGGCCCGGCTGACGTGGGCGCAGCCGGGGGGGGAGTCGATGGCGCTGTAGTATTCGCTGTCGTAGACCATGACGCGGACCTCCTTGGGGACCGGGCCGGCCGTGACATGGCAGGGGATCAGGAAACTGTAGACCAGAGTCCCCTGCGAGATGCGGGCATGGAAGTCGGTGATGTACCGGACGGAGAATTCGCGGCCGTTGATGAAGATGCGCGTGAAGTAGTGGTAGTTCCTGAGGTGGTCGAAGGCCTCGTGCTGGATGTGGCGCACCTCGTCGTCGCTGAAGACGCCGTCGCCGTCGCGGTCGTAGTCCATGATGAAGCCCGCCCCGAACATATCGTCGAAGCGCCACGTCAGGTGCACTCCGGCCAGCCCCTGGCCGTCGAAGACGAAGCAGAGGCGGTTGTCGATGAAGACGTGCGGGTGGGCCGCGACCCGGGCGGGGGCACCTGCGAGGAGCATTATGATGGCGGCCGCCATAAGCATCTGCGTCTGTCTGCGGGTTTGGCTCATCACCCGCGCATCATCTCATTATTTGTGGATGCCCTTCAAGGGGATTCCGGCGGTGGCCTTAGGGGGTGCCTGGGCCGGGTTTAATTGCTTGAGGATCAAATTCCCCGCCGCTTGCGGCATCAGAAAGGGTCCCGGGCGTGCCCCGGGGGTTACAGGCGTTCCCCGGCAGGGCGCTTTAACAGGGCGCCGTCTCGACCCCGGCGAGGTCGCAGAGCGCGATGGGACCGGCTCCAGGACAGCCTTATTTCCGGCCGAGGTAGCGCCTGACGCTGGCGGCATAGTCCTGCCACGCCTGCGGGTGCTGGCGCTTAAGGGAGCGCTCCTCGGCCAGGATCACCAGATGGTGCACCCCCACGGCGAGGGGCAGGAGGATCACGCCCACGGGCCTATGGGCGTAGAGGCAGCTCCCGAGGGCCATGAGGTCGAAACCCGCGTACATGGGATGGCGCGACCAGGCATAGACGCCGCTCGTCTTCAGGCGCACCTCGCCCAGCCCCAGACGGTTGTCTCTTCCCAGGGCCGCAAAGGCCGCCAGGGCAAGCGCGGTGCCCAGGCCGAAGAGGCCGGCGCCCGCGGCCTGCAGGGGGCCGCCGCGCGTCGTAAGGGAGCGTGCGGCCCGGATGAGGGCCAGGAGCCACAGGGCGCCCATGCCGAGCTTGCCGGCGCCAAACAGGGCCGCATGGATCGGCACCCGGCCCCGGAAGTCCCCGCCCACGGCCCGTTTTCCCAGGGCGCCGGCGAAGAGCGCGCCGGAGAGAAGGATCACGATGGCTGCCATTTCCGTCCTCCTTGTGAGCCAGGGGCAGTCCCTCCGATGAGATTCGGGAGGTCTGCCCCTGGATGGGGGGTCTTGCGCTGCGCGGCCGGTCCCCTACTGGTCCATGTCCCGGGCCTGGACCCAGATCACCGCGTCCTGCGAGAGCTCCTTGCCCTTGTAGCGCTCCTGCGGCCCGGCGCCCAGGGCGCAGAAGCCCCACCAGCCTTCCCGCGGGAGGCCGAAGGCGAACTCTCCTAGGGCGTTGGCCTTGATGGTCAGGGTCACGAAGGCGTCCTGGGGGGCGGCTGCGAAGGCCTCCTTGCCGAAGGCGTTCCTGTCGAGCAGCACCGGGTGATTCAGGTACTCCACCTCGATCTGGGCATAGGGCACGGGCTGGCCGTTGCGCTTGACGATGCCGCGGAAGACGTTGCCGGTCCACAGGGCATAGGGCTTGTCCAGGGGCACGATCTCCGCCGGCAGGCCGATCTCGGCATCCCAGTCGGTGGGCAGCCCGGCGCTGTTGACGATCACCTTGGTGATCTGCTGGATGTAGCAGTCCTCCTCCTGCTCGAGGTAGGGCTCCGGCACCAGGCAGAAGACGTTGTCGCCCATGCCGCGCACCTTGGCCTTGGCCGCATAGGCCTTGCCGCTGTTGGTCAGGCTGGTCCAGGTGATGGGGGTGAGGTCCTTCAGGAGGTCTTTCCTCTGGCCCTTGCGTACCACGAAGAACTGCTCGGGCTTGCCCATGTCCATGGTGTGCCCGGCCTCGAAGGGGTGGGTGAAGACCAGGCGCAGCTCGATGGCTTCCCCCTTGTCGAGGGCCGTCTCGGGGGTATAGATCAACTGGAAGTGGGCCAGGGCCGGCCCGGCCGTGATCAGGGCCAGCAGCAGCGTGCCCGCCAGAACAACCGCATTCTTCTTCACATGCATGGCTTTCTCCTTTTCTTTGTAATAGTGCTAATTGCCGATCTCGTCGCCTGGGATCTCGATCGCATGCCCGGGGCCGGCGTCGAAGACGACGCGGTAGCCCCCGGTGGGCACGTCGAAGGTGAACTCGCTCAGATCGTCCATGGTGCCCTTCTCCAGCACCGTTCCCTCAGGGGTTTCGACGCGCATGGTGACACCCGCGGCCGAGGAACCGTCCGAAAAGCCGCCCTCGCAGGTGGCCGTCCCGTCGCCGTTGGCGTAGCAGGAGCACAGCGGGGTGTGTGCCAGGGCAGGGGACAGCGGCAGGAGGGCCAGGGCGCCCAGGGTGATTCCGATGGCCAGCTTGTTTACATGCTTCATGATTCTCTCCTTATGTCTTTTTGTTATATCCGCAGCCGGGGCATCCGGCAGCACATCCGCACGGTGGCGCCGGCAAGGATTCGGGAATGTCTTCCTCCTCGGTCAGGTCCTCGTCCGCCGGGTCCGCATCCCGGATAGCCGCCATGACGAGGGTGAGCGCGACGGCGATGGCATAGAAGACCCACATGGCCTGCCAGCCGCTCAGCCCCAGCAGACGGGCGCCGCTGAAGACCAGGCTCGCCACCGTCAGCCCCAGCAGGGTGGGGATGAAGATCGCAAAGAGCATCCAGCGCGTGGCCCCCGACTGGAGGCGCACCGCAATGGCGGCCGGGATGCAGGGCGGGAAGAGGGCCATGAAGATCATCAGCGCCAGGGCGTGCAGGGGGGTGAAGCCCGTCTCGGTGCGCTGCATGCCCTCTTCCAGGCTCTCGCCCTCGGCGCCACCCTGGCGGTAGAGGGCCCCCAGGGTGGCCACGCTGCTCTCCTTGGCGGCAAAGGAGCTCAGGAGGGCCACGTTGATGCGCCAGTTGAAGCCTGCGTACCGGGTGAGAGGCTCCAGGGCGTACCCGATGCGCCCCAGGATGGAGCAGTCGATGCGCTCCTTCTGCATGTCGCGCATGATGCCCCGGCGCTCCTTGACCAGCCGCTTGAGGGCCCGGCCTGCCTGGCGCGCCTCGCGGTCGTCCCCGGGCTGCACGAGTTCGAAGAAGAGGGGGTTGCGCTGCCTGAAGGCTGCATCGAGGGTGGACTGTCCGTTTGGGCCGGCGCCCAGCCGGGCAGCGCGGTAATCCTCGGCATAGAGGATCAGGGCCAGGTGCTCCCCTTGCGTGAACGACGGGGCGTAGCGGGTGGCGCTGATGGCCTGGTCGAAGGTCTTGAGCGAGGCCTGCATGCGGGAGGCATAGACGGCACTGCTCGCGGGCGGCAGCCCGGGAAACTGCAGCAGGGCGAAGATGACCACGGCCACGACCGCCACCACGGTGATGATCTTGCGGATGAAGAGCCACAGACGCTCGAAGGTCCGCCTGAGCACCCCGCCCACGGTGGGCAGGTGATAGGCCGGCAGCTCCATGATGAAGGGCGCGCTCTCTTTGTGGCGCAGCACGGTCAGGCTGAGGGCCTTGGCCGTGGGCAGGGCCATGAAGAGCGTCACCGTGGCGATGAAGAAGAGCGCCGGGCCCTTGTACTCCGAGAAATAGGTGTTGATCAGCAGCATGTAAAGCGGCACCTTGGCCAGACAGTTCATCATGGGCACGATCAGGATGGTGGCCAGGCGCGACCGCTCGTCCGGGATGGCCCGGCAGGCCATCACCCCGGGGATGGCGCAGCCCCCCACGAAGACCCCGCCCAGGATCAGCGGCAGGGTGGAATGCCCGTGCAGCCCGAAGCGGCGGAAGATGCGGTCCATGATGAAGGCCATGCGCGGCATGTAGCCGCTGTCCTCCAGGATGGCGATCAGGCAGAACAGGATGCAGAAGATGGGGATGTAGTTGAGCATGGCGTTGATGCTGTCGACGAACCACAGCACGAAGGAGGTCACAAGGGGCACCTCGAACAGGCCCGGGGCCGGGGTGAGCGAGGCCGCCAGGGTGCGGACCTTGGCCAGCAGCGGCCAGGTGTACTCCGTGAGCCGGTAGCCCTGCACGATCGAGAGGTGGTAGAGGGCATAGATGATCCCCACGAGAATCAAAGGCCCCAGCCAGCGATTCAGCACGAGACGGTCGAGCGTGTCCGAAAGCGTGGTCCGGGGACGCTCTGGCGTCGCGGTGCATGCGCGGGCGATCTGCTGGGCGTACAGGTGGCGCCTGAGGGCGATGTATTTGTCCGGCGCCTCGCCGATCGTCTCCGAAAAGGCCGTGCGGCTGTCTCCCAGGGATTGCAGGAAGGTTTCGAAATCTGGGACATTTTCCTGTACGAGGCGCCGGGCCTCGCTGTCGCCCTCCATGAGCTTGACGGCCAGCCAGCGCTTGGGAACGCGCAGGTCCTGCGCGCCGAGTACGCTTTCGACCTGGGCCAGGAAGGGCTCCATCTCGCCGTAGTCGATGCGGGCCGCCGCCCCTGCGCGCGGGTTACCCGCAAGGGTGTCTCCCGGGGTATCGCCTGCCAGGGCCTCCAGGAGGGCTTCTCTCCCCGTTCCCCTCGGGCCGACGGTCGGGACGACCGCCGACCCGAGGGATCGGGAGAGGAGGGGGGTGTCGATGGTGATGCCGCGGCGCGTGGCCACGTCCATCATGTTGAGGGCCAGCACCACCGGCAGCTCCATCTCCAGGAGCTGCAGGGTCAGGTAGAGGTGGCGCCTGAGGTTGCTGGCGTCCACCACGTTGATGATGGCATCCGGACGCTCCCGGAGGAGGAAGTCGCGCGCCACGCGCTCCTCGAGGGAGTAGGAGGTCAGACTGTAGGTGCCGGGAAGGTCGACGAGTTCGGCCGTGGTGCCGTCGAGCGTCAGGATGCCGCTCTTCTTTTCCACCGTGACGCCGGGATAGTTGGCCACGAACTGGCGCGCGCCGGTGAGAAGGTTGAAGACGGTCGATTTGCCGGCATTGGGCTGTCCGGCCAGGCCGATGCGCCGACGGGCCTTCATCGCGGCTGCACCGTGACGCAGCGCGCCTCGCTGTGGCGCAGGCTGATGAACATGCCCTCGAGCCGCAGCTCGATGGGGTCCACCAGGGGGGCGTTGCGGACGATTTCCACCCGGCTGCCCGGGATGAAGCCGAAGTCGAGCAGGCGCTGGCCGAGGCTGCCGGCGGCCTGTACGCTGACGACGTCCGCCTGCTGGCCATGGATGAGTTCGTCGAGGGTCATGGGGTAGCTCCTTGTGCCATAATTGTTAGGAGAAAATAACTAAGTGAGAAGCTCCTGTCAATAGAAAAATAATGAATGTCTAACAAAAATAGATAAACAAAACTATCATTGGATGTTCATGGGCCTCTGGTGCTGGATAGCGTGGTTTGCCCCGGCGGATGAAAGGCCTTCCTGCCGTTCAGAGAGATATCCGGCCGGAGACCCGGGCCTGTTCCCCATGAGGGCCTCCGTGAAGCGATTGTTCAAGCGGATGAGATTGTGGGTTTATGCCTGAAAATTCTAGAAAGGGGTGGGGGGAAAACTTCTTTTGAGAAGTTTTCCCCCCAAGCAATCAAGCCAGGCCGCTTTTGATGCGGCTTCCCGGTATGCCTTTGCGCAGCAAGGCGCTCAGGTCAGTGGCGCTCGGAGTCCACGCTGCGGGCGATCTGGAGGATCGCCAGCGGCAGCTGCATCTTGAGGCTCTCGGCTGTTTTGAGGTCGACCAGCACCTTGAGCTCCTCCTGAATCATGACCGGCAGCTCCTCGGGGCGGGTCCCCTGGGTGAGGATGCGGGCCGCCTGTTCACCGGAGAGCGCCCCGATGCGGGTAAATTCCGAACCGACATAGAGAATCGCACCCGAGAACCCGACGTGGCAGTAGCAGACCGCCGGGATGTTGCGGGGGCCGATGACCTCGATCAGTTCCCGGGTGGGCTGGTAGTCCCGCAGGGCATAGTAGGCGTCGATGGGGACCCCGAAGGCCTGGGCGCCCTGGGAGATCAGCTCCTCGGCGGCGGTCCTTGGACTGTCCGACTTTTCGACCTCACGGGTCAGCAGGGTGATCCCCAGGGACTGGGCCTTGGTGCGGGCCTCTTCCACAAAGGCGACGGCGTTGTCGTCATCGCTGTGGATGATGGCGAAGCGGCTGAGATTCGGCATGGCCAGTTGGGTGATCTGGAGGGCCTTGAGCGGGTCGAGGTAGAGTGAGGCCCCGGTGAAACCGGGTCCGCCGGTGTTCAGCGAGGCACAGCCGACCGCCTCGGGTACCGCCACCCCGGAAAAGACCACCGGGATGCCGGCCTTGATGAAGGTGTCCTTGCTGTACCTGGTGGCCGGTGTGCTGATGGTCAGGACCAGGTCGGGCTGGGCCCTGGCGATCTCGGAAGCGGACTGCTTGATCCTCCTCAGGATGCCGAGTTTCTTCCACAGCCCGGCATCCGCGTCGGCATCGATGATGCGGCGCTGAATGGTGAGGTTCTGGCCCTCGACCAAGCCGTTACGGGCGAGCTCTTCGACAAAGCTCTCATAGAGCCAATCGAAAGGGTTGATCTTCGAGACTTGCAGCACTTCGATATGATAGGCATCCTTGGCCCAAGTCGCCGGAATGGCCACTACCATGACCAGCACGCCCATAATTATGGCAGAAAGTATCTCACGCACCCTCTTCATTTCTGGTACCCTCCTTGAGCATATTACAGCAATGTGATACCTCTTGCATCGTCACAGAGTTTAAAAAACTTAATCGCTTGTGTTCGCATCTAGCGCCTTTTGCGCCGGCGCAGAGGAGGGTCCAGGGCTTGCCCTGGGGTGCATACCCATGATCCAGTTTCGTGAGCTGAGGAAGAAGCTGAATTGGAGGAACCATCTTGGGGCCAGAGGATACTGTTGGATACGATTGGTCTGAATGCGGACAGGCTCCGGAAGTATGTCCGCTGCCAGGAGGAAAAAGAAAAGCAAATAGAGCCACTGCAATTATTGTAGAGAAGGAATATCAAGAAGTGGCACAACGTGGTGCTGCCTTTTCGGGGGGCTTGAACAAAGCCGCACCCTTAAGGGTGCGGCTGATTTTCCCTTGTGCAATTTGACAGCTATTCTTACTTGCCTTTTCCGCCGGAGAGGACTGCCTTTACGAATTTTACGGGCTTTTTGACAGTTATTCGCAGCTTGCGTTTTAAGGCGTGTTTTATAACGGCCGGTCTTATTTCAGTGAGTACCAGGCCTTCAGCATCATATTTCTTGACAAGTGAGATTGCCTCGAACTTACATTTTGTCGTGCAGGAACCGCATCCTACACACATGAATTCATCTACAAGCGTAGCACCGCAGCCAAGGCAGCGTTCGGTTTCCTTCCTGATTTGTTCTTCTGTAAATGTACCGCGCAAATCCCTGAACGTTTCCTTGGACTTCTTTCCATCGACATGCAGTGGTCTCTGTCTGGGAAGACGATCATAGCCTTCAAGGTCGAGGTTTTCTTTATCAAGTGGACGATAGTCTCTCTTGGTACGACCGAGGATCAAACTTTGCCCTGGGTGAACAAAACGATGGATGGAGATGGCACCTTCTTTGCCCAAGGCAATGGCATCGATAGCAAATTTGGGACCTGTCAGGGCATCACCTCCGGCGAATACATCCGGCTCTCCGGTCTGGAACGTAACCGGATCCGCCTTGATTGTCCCATTGGGATTCAATTCTATCCGGCTGTCTGCAACCAAATTGCCCCAATCCATGGCCTGGCCTATTGAAGTCAATACATAGTCAGCATCAACATGCCTTGTATCGTTTTCGTCATAAGTCGGATTAAATTTACCGTTCTCGTCAAATACACAAACGCATTTCTTGAGTTCTATACCGATAACGCGGCCGTTCTCCGTGATGATGCGTTTTGGCCCCCAGGAATTGCTAATGCCAATGTCTTCAGCGCTCGCTTCTTCGATTTCTTCTTCAAGGGCAGGCATTTCCTCACGGCTTTCCAGACAGAACATATCAACTACTTCGGCACCGACCCTTACAGCTGTTCTTGCAACGTCGATGGCAACGTTGCCGCCACCGATGACAATCACTTGTCCGTGGAGCTGGGTGTCTTCGCCCAAGTTGACATTACGCAATAAATCTACACCGGTGATAACACCTGCGGCATCTTCGCCTTCGATGCCGAGTTTCCTGCCGGCCTGAGCACCGACTGCAAGGTAGAAGGCTTCAACCCCCTGGCTTCTCAAGTCGTTGAGGCTTACGTCTTTTCCGACTTCTACGCCGGTTTTAAACTCAACCCCCATTTCTTTTATGATGTCGATTTCAGCATTGACCACATCCTTTTCGAGTCTGAAGGAGGGGATTCCAAGTGTCAGCATGCCACCGAGCGCTTTCTGTTTTTCAAATACCGTTACCCTGTAACCGTCAATGGCCAGGTAGTAGGCGCAGGAAAGTCCTGCAGGGCCTGCACCGATAACGGCGATTTTCTTTCCGTATTCATGCCGTTTTTCAGGTATAAAGCGAGTTGCTGCGTTTAAATCCTTCTCAGCAATGAACTTCTTGATATCATCGATAGCGATAGGATCATCAACATCGCCTCTGGTACAGGCAGATTCGCAGGCCCTCGGACAGATACGCCCGCAAACTGCCGGGAACGGATTCTCGTGTTTGATAAGTTCAAGTGCTTCGGTATATCTTCCCTGAGAGGCCAGCTTGATATAACCCTGAATGCCGATATGCGCGGGACATTCCGCCTTACAAGGACTTGTGCCGGTTTCGACAACAACCTTTCTGTTGATACGATAATCGGGATTCCATTTGTCCGGACCCCACTGCGTATCGTGGGGGAGCTCTCTTTTCTTCTCGGGAAGGGGTGTTATTGTGCAGAGTTTCTGGCCCAGTTGCAAAGCGTTAACTGGACAGTTTTCAACACATTCTCCGCAAGCGACACATTTATCTTTATCTACCTGTGCAACATAGTTTGAACGTACCATATCGGTGTTCAAGTACATCGCAGCCGTTCTCAAAGACAGGCATGAACATCCGCAGCAGTTACAGATCGCATGAGTCTTTCCGGGACCGTCCGTATTCGGTATCTGATGGATCAAACCGTTTGCTTCGGCCTTTCTGATGATTTCAAAGGCCTCTTCACGGGTAATCTGTCGGCCTCTGCCGGTACGGATATAGTATTCGGCAGCATGGCCCATCTGAATACACATATCCTCCTTCAGGTGACCGCAGCCTTCTCCCATGATTTCTCTTGCTGTACGGCAGGCACAATCCGAAACGGAAAAGATTTCATTATCATTGAGATATTTGGAAACTTCCTCATTGGAGACCCTTCTGGTCTCTCCATCGATGGCCTGTTCAAGGGGAATAACCCGCATGAGGCCGACACCTATAGGGAAATTACCTGCTGACATCGGGCCTCTCACCCTTCCATAGGCCTCAAAGGCCTCGGCAATTTGCGGATATTTTTTAACGTTCTCCTTGTTATTGGTCATCATTTCCATGACGCCAGGAATCCAGGTTTCAAGCCAGTATTTATCTACCCCATCAATTTCATTAATAAAACAAACACCGGCAAGCGCCAGTTCCCATAAGAGATTTGATGTTTCCTCTACAGATTTACCACACAGAGGGGCAACATCTTGAGCACTTTTCGGCTTACGCAACTCTAGGCAAAGTCCTACTTCCGCCATTTCTTCCGTAACAACGGGCTCCAGAATCATATATTCTGGATCTTCCCACTTAATTCCGGATTTTGAACCACGTTTTGATCTGTTGATATGGTTCGCGAAATCAAGAACTTTTTCTTTTACCATTTGTATCGCCTCCCGGTGTTATTCTTCGTTCCAATTTTTGACTTCGGTGCTTATCCAGTCGGCCCACGCCTCGATTCCCTGGCCCGTGCGGGCCGAGA
The DNA here is from genome assembly GCA_964618975.1 of uncultured Bacteriovoracaceae bacterium. Lineage (GTDB taxonomy): Bacteria > Desulfobacterota > Desulfomonilia > UBA1062 > UBA1062 > CAZUDI01. Next base: position 46,233 of record CAZUDI010000026.1, read on the forward strand.
TGGGGATAACCCTGACATTCGGGTTCAATTTCTTGACACGCTCTCTGACGGCCTCCAGATCAAAATCAAAATGATCAATTACATCAATCTTGTTGATCAACAAGACATCGACAATCGAAAACATCAAGGGGTACTTCAGAGGCTTGTCATCGCCCTCCGGCACACTCAGGATCATGGCATTCTTTGACGCACCCGTGTCAAATTCCGCCGGACAGACCAGATTGCCGACATTCTCCAGGATGACAAAATCAAGGCCGTCTCTTCCCAGCCCCGACAGACCCTGCCTGGTCATTTCGGCATCGAGATGGCACATCCCACCGGTGTGCAGCTGGATTACCTTTGTGCCTGTCTGCGCCACGGTCTGCGCATCGACATCCGAATCGATATCCGCCTCCATAATCCCGATGCTCAGCTCATCCTTCAAGGCCTCAATCGTTCTCAGAACGGTGGTTGTCTTGCCCGAACCCGGTGATGACATCAGATTCAACAAAAAGGTCTTGGCCTTCTTCAATTCTTCCCTGAGCAGATCCGCCTGGCGATCGTTGTCTTCGAAAACACTTTGCTTGATCTCAAGGACACTGAAGTTATCCACAGTTCGCGCCTGTTGTATTTAGTATTTGATCAGAGTTATCCCGACACTTACGGAAACATTGTCTGGGCCGTCTGTTTGCTATCCTTATCCGGTCCCGGCCCCGGCATGATGTCGGCGGTCCACCCACTCCTGCAATGAAGATCAAGCAAACGGCATGCCATTAATCCGGAACCCGCCCCTTTGGCAATTGATCAGCATTAAACAGCAGTTATCAACAAGCTTCCCGCCGTCGTTTGCCGTAGATGCAAAATATTTTGGCGCAACGTCAATCAGATCAGCAGGTTCAATCAAAAAAACCGGCTGGCCAATGCCTGACTTTGCTTAAGAACCCATCCCCACAGTGCAGCCGCATACAGCGGTGCCCCCAGGTGTTTGGACGTATAGCTTTATCAGTGGAGCCATTGCCGCTGTCTTGACAATGGCAAGAACCCGGCCGGCCGAGTTGGACCCTCTGTGATTCATTGTTCCAGTTCATTGGTGTTAGCCCAGCGGTAGCCTCGAGCTGGTTGATTGAAAGCCTGATAGAAAATATTTAAGCGCTTGAGGGTCAAAATCCCCGCCGCTTGCGGCGTCAAGGAGGGTCCAAGGCTTGCCCTGGGGTTCATACCCACGATTGGTGCCCCCGGTAGGATTCGAACCTACGGCACCGGGATTAGGAATCCCGTGCTCTATCCCCTGAGCTACGGGGGCACACACCCGAGTAATTAGTTGGAGGCCTCCCTGAAGTCAAGCGAAAACTGGGCGAGGAAAACCGGCCAGTTAGGAGGCGATTTTCCCTCAGGCCGCCTTAGGTTGAGACGCGCTTTTGACCTTGTCCGCCCGGGGTCCATGGGCTATAAGCTTCGCATCATGAAGGTGCCCGAGCTGCTCGCCCCTGCCGGCAATATGGAGATTCTCGAGACCGCCTGCCTCTACGGCGCGGATGCGGTCTACCTGGGTCTGAAGGGGCCCGGCAACCTCAGGGCCGGGGCCCGCAATTTCGGGATCGAGGAACTGGAGGAGGCGGTGGAGAGGGCGCATGCCCGCGGGGTGAAGGTATATCTCGCCTTGAACAGCTATGCGCATGACAGTGAGTTCGGCGAATTCCCGCCTCTCATAAGGCGGGCTAATGCAGCGGGCGTGGATGCCCTGATCGTCGCGGACCTGGGGGTCCTGACGCTCGTGCGGGAGCAGGCACCGGCGGTGCCGGTGCATCTGAGCACGCAGGCCAACACGGTGAACTCCCGCGCGGTCAATGCCTGGCAGGCCCTCGGGGTGGAAAGGGTGATCCTGGCTCGCGAGCTGTCGGACGCAGAGATAAGGCACATCCGCTCTCGTACCGGCTGCGAGCTCGAGATCTTCGTCCACGGCAGCCTGTGTATCTCCATCTCGGGTCGCTGCCTGATCAGCGCCTATCTGAGCGGGCGGGACGCCAACCAGGGGCGCTGCACCCAGCCCTGCCGCTGGGACTATGCCCTGGTGGAGCGCACCCGGCCGGGCGAATACCTGCCCGTAGGCGAGGACGGCGGGTATTCCTACATCCTCAATTCGCGGGATCTGTGCCTGCTGCCGTATCTGGGCGAGGTGCTCTCCCTGGGCGTCGACGGGCTCAAGATCGAGGGACGGGGCAAGGCGGCCCTGTATGTGGCCACGGTCACGAACGTCTATCGCCAGGCGATCGATGCCTGGAGGCTCGAGGGCGACGGGTTCCAGGTGCGGCCAGCCTGGCTGGAAGAGCTCGGCAAGGTGAGTCACCGCGGCTATTTCCCCGGGTTCTTCGCGGGCACGCCCGGGACAGAGGGGCTGCGTCCGGAAGACGGCGGCTATGAGAGGAGCCATCAACTGGCGGCCAAGGTGATCGGGGAGCAGGACGGGGAAACCCTGCTGGAGGCCAGGAACCCGCTGGTCGAGGGCATGCAGCTCGAGAAGGTCGGCCACGACGGATCCCGGCAGACCTTTATCCTGGAAGGGGCCCACAGCGGCGGCGCGAGAGTGCGGCGCATCCGTCCCCAGCAGATCTTTACCGTCGCCGGCGTCCCGGCGTGTGTCACGGGGGAGCTCATCCGCAAACCCTTCAGTGAGGGCGACAGGGTGCTGGATTGAAACCGGCGCATTTTTATGTCTATACATTCTCAGCAGGTGTAAAAAAAAGAGATAGGAGAGAATGCACGTGGAGAGACAAGGCCTGGGGGAGACGGACCTGCTGGCGGGGCTGAACCCCGAACAGCTCCATGCGGTGCAGCATACCGAAGGTCCGCTGCTGATCTTTGCCGGGGCCGGCTCGGGCAAGACCCGGGTGCTCGTCCACCGGGTGGCCCATCTCATCCATCGGGGGGTGCCCCCGGCCCAGATCCTCTGCCTCACCTTCACCAACAAGGCCGCCGGCGAGATGAAGCTGCGGCTTGCCTCCATGCTGGGGGTCGAGTCCGTCAGCGTGTGGGCGGGCACGTTCCACGCCTTCGGCGCCTGGCTCCTCAGGCACGAGGCCCCGCGCATCGACTACCCTAGATCCTTCGTGATCTATGACGCCGCTGATCAGAAATCGCTGATCGGTAAATGCCTCACGGAAATGCAGGTGAAGAAGGAGCGGGGCTACGATACGACGCTGGCCTGGATCTGCAACATGAGCAAGGACACCTTAAGGCCCGTGGACGATTTCCCCCACGAACTGCCCTTCGATCCTGCCCCGGTACTCGACCTCTATGAGCGACGCAAGCAGGAATGCGGCGCCTTCGACTTCGGCGACCTGTTGCGGGAGCCCTGCCGGCTCCTGGCTATCGAGGAGGTGGCCCAGCGCTACCGCGCCTTCTTCAGGTACATCCTGGTGGACGAATACCAAGACACCAACATGGCCCAGTACACCCTGCTCATGCATCTGGTGGGGCCCGAGCGCAATATCTGTGTGGTGGGCGACGACGACCAGTCCATCTACGGGTGGCGCGGGGCGGACGTGAGTAACATCCTGCGCTTCAGGGACGATTTTCCCGGCGCTAAGATCGTCGTGCTCGAGCAGAACTACCGCTCCACCCAGAGTATCCTGGATGCGGCCTCCACCCTGATTGCCAACAACCGCTTCCGGGCGCCCAAGAGCCTGCGCTCCGCCCTGGATGGGGCGGAAGGGGTGCTCATCGAGGAATACC
>CAZUDI010000027.1:0-47553 GCA_964618975.1 uncultured Bacteriovoracaceae bacterium
GAGCCCTACATGGCCCACCAAGGCAGGGAGAGGGTTTCAAGACCCTCTCCCTTTTTTATTCTATGGGCAGGGTGCAGGTGGGGGCTTTGTCATATTCGTATAAGAGGTGAACGGAGCCCGCAAAATACCCTTATGGTCAAGATATTATCTTATGGATTATGCTACGTGTGGTTTTCATAAATCGCGGAGTTCTTATAATAATCTTTTTTTATTACCCTCATCGATGAGGGAAGATTAATCCCTGTCTGCAGACAGGTAAGCCGGACTTCCTCTTTCGCTATAGGGTGACTTCACCTAGTGCAGTGTTAATCGCTATGGGTCTAATTCCCTTACCTGCTGTGGCGGCAAGCAGGGCCCTTAGGCGTGACCTGGCGTTTATGCCAATGATAACAGGCTGTTTATCCACAAGATTCATCAAGGATGACTGAGGCCCCCCGCTCAGCGGACGGGGGCCAGGAGGCGGATGAAGCTCTCGAGCATGTCGTAGTCGAAATCGCCGTAGCGCTCCTGCTGCATGATCCTGAGCGCCTGAAAGGCGCTCAGGGCGGGCTTGTAGGGGCGCACGGAGGTCAGGGCGTCGAAGGTGTCGGCGATGCTGCAGATGCGCGCGCAGGGGTGGATCTCGCGCGCCTCGCGCCCGTAGGGGTAGCCGGATCCGTTGAGCTGTTCGTGGTGCTGCAGGGTGATGTAGGCGGCCTCGTCCGTAAGATTGCCGGTGCGCATGAGGAGGGAGTAGCCGTCCTGGGGGTGGCGTTTGACGATGCGCCATTCCTCCTCGGTCAGCTCAGAGGGCTTGTTGAGGATCTCAGGGGGGATGAGGGACTTGCCGATGTCGTGGAGGAAGAAACCGTAGCTGAGCTTCTCGAAGTCCTGGTCGGGGTTCTCTTCCCCGTAGTATCTCAGCGCCAGGGCCGTGGCGAAGATGCCCACGTTGACCGAATGGGTATAGGTATAGTAGTCATGGGCGGTGATCAGGAAGAGGTCCTGCATGATCACCTGATTGCGGCGGATGCTCTGGATGAGGGACTTGACCGTGCGCTTCATGGTGGCGATGTTTTGGGCCCGCGGGTCGTCGAAGACCCGCTGCATGGTGAAGGCGGCCGAGTGGTAGAAGATTTCCCCTTTGTGTTCGGAGGGGATCGCTGGATCGGCCAGGATCGTATCGAGGTGTTCCGAGGTGTAGTGCCACAGGTGGGTGCGTTCCCTGCTTCTAACATAGAGTTTCGAGATGCCGTCACGCTCGAGCCGCCCCTCCTGCTCAGCGGTCCACGTGGTCCCTGGGGAGAGAAAGTGGACAAGCCGTGAGTTGTGTTTGATGTACAGGCGCACAGTCGTGGGGTGACCCTTCTGCAGGAGGCGGGTGGGGATCGGGAAAAAGCGCTGCATACCCCCTGTATCGGATCAACTGCAAAGAAATGTAAGCTGGCGGGTCACCCTTTGCGGGAGCCTTTACGATTCACGCCGGGGATGGCTGGTCGCCAGGGCCGGCGCGATGACCTTGCGGATGGAGCGTGCCAGCTCACCCTTGGCAACGGGCTTGAGGATGAAATCCCGGATACCGGCGCGGGAGGCCGTCTCCTCGGTGATGGTCTCGCTGAAGCCCGTGCAGAGGATGACGGGAATGTCGGGCCGGATGTCCATCAGGATCCGGGCGAGCTCGATGCCGGTCATGGTGGGCATGGTCTGGTCGGTAATGACGAGGTCGTAGAGTTCGGGATCGGCGCTGAAGAGTCTGAGCGCCTCGGTGGCGCGTTCCACGATGTCGACCTGGTATCCGAGGCGTTCCAGCAGCTGCTTGGAACTCTTCAGGATGGGCGGTTCGTCATCGACCAGCAGGATGCGCTCTCCGCTGCCCGTGGGAATGACCTCCTCTGTCAGGGAGCTCGTGTCGGAAGCGCCTTCGATCCTCGGGAGGAACACATTGAAGGTGGACCCCATGCCCGGCTCCGAGAAGACCGTGATGGCCCCCTTGAGCGAGGTGACGATGCCGTGAACCATGGCCAGTCCGAGCCCGGTGCCCTTGTTCTTGCCTTTGGTGGTGAAGAAGGGGTCGAAGATGCGCTCCTTGGTCTGGTGATCCATGCCCTTGCCCGTGTCGCTGACCGTGAGCCTGACGTAGCGGCCTTTTTGCAGCGAGGGGTGACTTTCCGCCGTATCGGCGGTGATCTCCACGGGTTTGAGGGCGATGCCCAGGATGCCCCGCCCGCTTTCCATGGCGTGGTAGGCGTTGGTGCACAGATTCATGACCAGCTGCTGGATATGGCTGGGGTCCGCCAGCACGGAGCCGCAGTCGGCGGTGATATCCTGGACGATCTCGATCGTGGTGGGCAGGGAGGCGCGGATGAGGCCCAGCGATTCCTTCAGGATGAGGTTCATGGGAACCGGCTCGCGCTCGGATTCCATCTGGCGACTGAAGGTCAGGATCTGCTTGATGAGATCGGAGGCGCGGTCCCCGGCCTTGAGCACCTCCGTCAGATGGGTATGCTCGATGCTCCCCTCCGGCAGGTTGTCCTTGAGGAGCTCGGAGTAGTTGATGATGGCCGAGAGGATATTGTTGAAGTCGTGGGCGATACCGCCGGCCAGGGTGCCGATGGCCTCGAGCTTCTGCGACTGACGCAGGCGGTTTTCGAAGAGTCGTTTTTCCTCCTCCGCCTTGCGGCGTTCGGTGATGTCGCGGGCGGTGAACAGGATGCCCGCCGGCCGGCCGTTCTTACGGAGCACCGCGATGCTCACCTCCAGGGGCACGAGCGAGCGGTCCTTGCGGAAGATCTCGGTCTCGTCCAGTCTAAAGCCTTCCTGTTTCGCGAGATCCCGGAAGTTCCTGCCGACATGGAGCTGCAGGATGTGCTCGGGCAGGAGCTCCGTGAGGTTCGCCCCGATGAGGTCTTCCCGGGCAAAGCCCGTCAGTTCCAGACAGGCCCGGTTGGCGAAGGTGATACGTCCGGACAGATCGACGGTGATGATGATCTCGCGGGCGGCCTCGGTCAGCTGGCGGTACATCTCCGTGCTCTCGCGCAGGTTTTCCTCGATGCGCTTGCGCTCCAGGGCATTGACGAAGATTTCGCCGACGATCTTGAGGAGGGCGATCGTGTTGCCGGACCAGGATTGCTCCTCCTGCAGCGAGGCGAAACCCACCACTCCGACCAGGTTGTCACGAGAGGTCATGGGGACCAGGATCAGGGAGCGGATGCCCTCGGCCTCCAGGGCCTTGCGCTCGGGGGATGCCGCCTTTGGCAGGTCCCTCAGGCGGGGAATGTGGATGGTTTGGGAGCCTTCCAGCCTCTGCCGGGCCCAGGCAAAGGGCTTGAGGGTGAGGTTTTCGAGGCTGATCACGGGCGCACGGGGGTGGGTTTTGCGCCAGACGTGGGTCTCTATCAGGCGCGTATGTTGGGTGTCGAAGAGGAAGACATAGCTGCGGTCGACCCCGGAAAAGGTGCCGATGGACCGCAGGGCCTCCTCTATGGCGCCATCGATATCCTCGGGCACGACATTGATGAACCGGGTGGAGATGCCCGTGATGAGCCGCTCGAATTCCGCCTGGCTGGTGAGGCCTTCGCGCATGCGCCGGCGATGGGTGACGTCACGGGCGATCCCCTGAATGGCCGGGGGCAGCCCCGGTTCGTTCAGCAGAGAGGCCGTGGTCTCGATCCAGAGGCTCTCCCCGTCTTTTTTCAATATCTGCAGTTCGGTCAGGTGCGGCAGGGAGCCCTTCTGTCGTACCTCTCTCAGGAGGCGTTGCGCCATTGGGATCTGGTCGGGGGGCAGAAGGTCGCTGAAGTGCAGCCCCGGAATGTCCTCTCGTGAGTATCCGAGCAGGCGAAGAGCGGCGGGGTTGGCGTCGAGGAAGTAGCCCTCGATGTCGCACAGGTACACCGCATCGGGGGTCTGCTCAAAGAGGGAGCGGTACCAGGTGGTATACAGCGTATGGGCCTTTTGCAAAGACCCCTGACGGTTGTGGGGGGGGGCTTGCGGCCCTGAGGCCGTCTTCTTGGATACCAAGGGATCTTTTTCCCGCATTCAAGCCACCTTCGCTTTTAAGTGTTCGTCTTGAATGCCGCCTGTTTTGGAGCGCTTGGATGTCGTAATACCTCTTATCGTAACATAACGACAACATTGCCGGGGCGCCGGATCTCCGGTTGTGCAGTAAATCCTTGCCCTGAGCACCCATAATACAGTATTTCCCCGGAGTTTGACAAGTGTGAAGCGCATGGGGACAGGTGGCCTCCGATATTCCTCTGCGGGATAAAGGGGCTGTGAATATTTAATCAGTCATGTCAAACTGTTGAGTGAATGAAGCTTGACAGGGACCGGGTTTCCCGGCATACCAGAGGCCATGGGAGTGGATGCAATCATCACCGCCGGCGATGGACGGGCGGCTCGCAAGGTGTTCAAGAAGAACAAATCCCTGCTCGATATCGGGGGCAAGCCCATTATCCGGCATATTGTGGAGACCCTCCTTACGTGCGATCAGATCGATCAGATCGTGGTGGTGGGCCCCAAGGACAGGTTCGAAGAGGTGCTCGGCGATCTCCCCGTGCACCTCGTGGAGCAGAGGCGCAACCTTACCGAAAATGCCTGGGAGGGATTCCTGCAGACGATTCCCGCCTACCGGGACACGGGGGTGCTCAGCCGGGAGATCATCGAGAGTAACCGGCACAAGTATGCCCTGTGTCTCTCCGGCGATATCCCGCTTATCACCGGGGGTGAGTTGCAGGAATTCATCGGCCAGTGCGATATGGAACGCTTCGACTATGTGGCCGGGAGCACCTCGGAGGAGGTCCTGAAGCTCTTCGGGCCGCGCAAGGGACGGCCGGGCATCAAGATGGCCACCTTCCATACCCGCGACGGCAATTTCCGGCAGAACAACCTGCACATGGGCCGGCCGTTCGTCTTTCTCGACAGCCTCGACCTGATCCTCAAGGTTTATGAATACCGCTATCAGAAGGAACTCGTCAACATCGCCAAGGCCTTAGGCGAGATCCTCAGGCTCGGTCCCGGACGTATCGGCAAGACCCTGGGGCTGTACCTGCTGCTGCAGGTATCGGCCGGGCTGTCCGCCCTCGGTCTGGAATTCCTGGCCCGCCTGGCCTGCTATCCGGTGACCATCGCGCGGGTGGAAGAGACGATCACGGGCATCCTGGGCGGACGCACCAAGGTGGTTCAGACCCGCACCGGGGGGGCGGCCCTGGACGTGGATAACGAGAAGGATTTCCTGACACTTTCCATCATGTACCGCGACTGGCTCAACCAGATCCGGGAGGCGAATCACCACTTGGCATAGTGATCCTCGGCATACCCCGGACATCCGCTGAGGCCGATCTCCTCGCCCGTTTGTGTTTTAAGGGTCCCCTCAAACGTTCCCATCAGCTGCGTGAAGCGTGAGGTGAGCAGGAGCGCATCCGTACTCTCGTCCCGGTGCGCCTCGGGGTGGAAGGTGAGATCCACCCGGCCATCGTAGGAGGTGATATGCCAGGGCCGATAAAGGTCGTCCGCGTCGTATTCGAAATGCACGGTATCCACCTTGGTCAGGACGGAGTCGACCCAGAAGGCGTTTTCCGTGAAGCTGGTCTCGTTCACCCCGCAGGAGAGGTTGAGCCCCAAGGAACGCTTGTCCGGCAGGAAGGTCGAGATGGAGGCCCAGTTCCAACAGGTCCGGCGGCGCATGTAGCCGCAGGTCCAGTCGATGGAGGCGAGGTAGGGCGGGGTGGCGAGCTCGAGGGTCCGGCCTGCGTAGGAGACCCGGCCGCTCAGGTGCACGGGGTTGGTCTTCTGCACGTAGACCCAGTCGCGGTAGCCGGCCCGGGTACAGATGCGCAGAGGATTGGCCCTGTCGAGTTCCAGGTGGGCGCTGAACGAAAACCCCCGTCCGGAGGCCTGGATGTGGGGCCCGTCCATCACGATGGCGAGATCGCGCGCCTGGAAACGCGCCTGCAAGCGGTCCGGATCAGGTTCGATGGAGATGCCCTTGCCCGGGGGGCTCAGCCGCTTGGTCTCGAACACTTCCCGAGTCTGGCGGTCGAAGACGTAGAAGAACCCGTTGGTGAGGTACTTGAGATCCACCACGGCCATCCCCACGATGCATTCCGGCCCCACGGCCCCCACGAAGACGAACTGGTTGGCCTTGAGCCGTTTCAGGCAGGTGGGAAGCGGCAGGCCCATGGGTGTCTTCAGGGGATAATCGGCGTAATTGATGCGCCCCACCGGGCCCTCGAAGATTCCGTAACGGATGGAACCGGACGCGTCGACGAACGTCTGCATGTCTCCCTCCCACATATGCAAGGCGTACCCTAAAAGGTCGGGCCATCTGGAATATATCACATGGATGCAGCCCCTGTACAGGGTGAGCCGCCCCGGGGTGGCGTCGGGCGAGGCGGTTGGCGACAGGCACCCGAGCGGGGCCGTGCCCGGGTGGGCCTATTCGTCCAGATAGTCCTCGAAGCCGGGGAGATCCTCGGCCGGGGCAGCGGGCGCCGGCGTTTCCTTGACGGTGGGGGGGGCGCTCTGAGGCTCCGGCCTTTTTTCGGAGGCCTTGTGGATATCGAGCATCTTCTCGTCCTGGGTGTAGGTGGTCTCCACGACATCGGAGATCTCCAGCATCTTCTTGACGAGCATGTTGATCTTCATGGCCTCGCCCTTGATCTCCTTGAGCGTGCCGACATGCGAGGCGGCCAGACCGGGCTCCTTCGAGAGCATATCGAGCTTGAGCAGGATGGTGGTCAGCGGGGAGTTGATCTCGTGATTGGCGGCGATGGCCGTTTTGGTGACCGCGGCCAGCCGCTGGGCCTTGATGTTCTTGGTGACGAGCGTGGCGCGTTGAATGGCCTGGGCCCCGATCTCGGCGATGGTGCGCAGCAGGAGGCATCTCTGGTTGGAATCCTCGGGCAGTTCGCCCTCGTCGTGGATGGCCTCGATCACGCCGATGATCTTGTCTTCCACGCGGATGGGGGCGTAGAGATAGGGGGTCTTCTTGGGGTAGATGCCGCTGGTGCGGTCGAGTATCTCCTTGGTGGCCCCGGAAACCCCGGTCCTGGTCTGCACCGAGTTGCTGACCTGAAAGGATTCCGTGATCATGACGCGTAGTTGATTGAGGCGGATCAGGCAGCGGGTCTTGCGGGCCTCCAGCATGTTCAGGCTGTGGGAGGTGATGATGTTGGTGATCTCCGAGAGCTTCATGCAGGACTGCAGCTGTGAGCTCATCTGGTTGATGCTGGAGAGTTCCATGGCCCTGCGCTCGAGGGCCAGCTTCTTCTGTTCCAGGTCCAGGCTCAGGCGTCCGAGCTGGGAATTGGCGGACTGGAGGACCTCGAAGTAGGTCTTGGGCTCCGCCTTGGGGATGCCGAGCTGTTCGCTGATGGTGGAGATGCTGTCCTTGAGGGCAATGGAAATCTCCTGGATGTCATGGCTGGAGAGCTCGAGCTGTTTGAGGAGTGCGGGCTCGATGAACCCGGCCGGCACCTCGGTGATGCCCAGCCCCAGGTGGTTGGTGATCATGTCGGCCACGTGCACGATGGCGCAGAGCCGTTTGGTTTCGGGGTCCTCGATGGCGTCGGTGAGGTTATGATGCCCTCCCACCGAGCGGCACAGGATTTGTGGCAGGTTCCATTTCTCCATGAGGTGCTGGCCGATGACGGCATGATCGACACCGATGGCCTCGTGCTCGATCTGGATGATGTCCTTACGACTCTTGCCCAGGGCGCCGAGCACCTCGGCGTACTCGCCTTTGGGACAGAGGAAGCGGTCGGCGACCACCTTGCCCAGGTCGTGGATAAGTCCGGCCATGAAGGCGTCCTCCGCACTGGCCGGATGCACCTTGTTGGCGATCTCGCGGGCGCATACCGCACAGGCGATGCTGTGCTGCCAGAAGCGGTACAGATCGAGGGCGCGGTTTTCCTTGTCGTTGAAGAGGTTCACCACCGAGATGCTCAGGACGATGCTCTTGAGCACATTGAGCCCCAGGAGGACCACGGCGCCCCGGATGGTGGAGATCTCCTTGATGCGGCGGTAGAAGGGGGAATTGGCGACCTTGAGCACCTTGACGGCCAGGGACTGGTCCATCTCCACCATCTCGGCGATCTGGCGGGCGTTGATGTTCTCGTCGAGGGTCTTGCCCATGATGGCGGTCGCAATCGAAGGTAAGGTGGGAATTTCCCCGAGATTTTCGAGAAGATCATCGATTTCGTGCAATGCAATCGTACTCATCGCAGTTCTTATCGATTAAAGGCCTTACAATCTTGAGTCTTTAAATTGGATATGCTACTTCATTTCCCATGATATTTCACCGTGATCGTACCCATTGTATCTATGTCGGAAACGTCGCCGTGGGGGGCGGTTCCCCGGTGAGTGTCCAGTCCATGACCAACACCCTCACGTGCGACGTGCGTGCCACCGTGGGGCAGATCCAGGCCCTGGCGGGGGCGGGCTGCGAGATCGTGCGGGTGAGTGTCCCGGACAGGGAATCCGCCGCGGCCTTCAAGACGATCAAGGACCAAACGAGCCTCCCTATCATCGCGGACATCCATTTTGACTACCGTTTGGCACTGGCCGCCATCGAAAGTGGCGCCGACGGTATCCGCATCAATCCGGGCAATATCGGCAGCCGCCAGAAGGTAGCCGAGGTCGCCCGCGCCGCCATCGAACACGACATCCCCATCCGGGTGGGGGTGAACCTGGGCTCGGTCAAACGCCGTCTGCTGGAAAGGTTTGCCGGCGACCGCGTGGGGGCCCTGGTGGAAAACGCCCGCGAACATGTGGAGATACTCGAGGACCTGGGGGTGAGGGCCATCAAGGTGGCGCTGAAGTCCTCGGATGTGCTCGAGACCATCGAGGCCTATCGTCGTTTTGCCCCTATCTGTGAGTGGCCCCTGCATGTGGGGGTCACCGAGTCCGGGACCCTCTTCGCGGGACTCATCCGGTCGTCGGTGGGGATCGGAACACTCCTTCTGGAGGGCATCGGGGACACCATCCGCATCTCTTTGTCCGATGACCCCGTCCAGGAGGTGCGGGCGGCCCGCGTGCTCCTGGAGGCCCTGGCGCTCAGGCCCGAGGGGGTGCGGGTGCTGGCCTGCCCCACCTGTGCGCGGGCCAACGCCGATATCCCGGCCATCGCCCGCGAGGTGGAAGAGGCCCTCGCCGGCGTGAGGACCCACCTGGTGGTGGCCATCATGGGCTGCGTGGTCAACGGCCCCGGGGAGGCGCGCGAGGCGGACCTCGGCGTCGCCTGTGACGCCGAGGGGGCGGTCCTGTTCGCCCGCGGCAAGCGGCTCAGACGCATAGCGACCGACCAGATTACAACCACCCTGATCGAAGAGATCACAAAGGAGAAGGCCTAGATGAAGTATTCGACCCTGTTCTTGCAGACCCTCAAGGAGGTGCCACGGGAGGCCGAGGTCGCCAGCCACCGGCTGATGATCCGCGCCGGCATGGTCAAGCGGCTCTCGGCGGGCATCTATTCCTACCTGCCCTATGGCCTCATGGCGTTGAGGAAGGTGGAGCAGATCATCCGCGAGGAGATGAACGCCGCCGGGGCCCAGGAGGTGCTGTTGCCCGCGGTGCAGCCGGCGGAGATCTGGCGGGAGAGTGGCCGCTGGAACCACTACGGCAAGGAGCTGCTGCGCTTCATCGACCGCAAGGGGGCCGAGTTCGCCCTGGGTCCCACCCACGAAGAGGTCATCACCGACCTCGTGCGGGGCATGGTGCGTTCCTACAAGGACCTGCCCTTGAATCTCTACCAGATCCAGACCAAGTTCCGCGATGAGATCCGCCCGCGCTTCGGCCTCATGCGCGCGCGCGAGTTCATCATGAAGGACGCCTACTCTTTCGATGCCGACGATCCCGCGGCCGAGCAGAGCTACACCGCCATGTTCCGGGCCTATGAGCGCATCTTTGAACGCTGCGGGCTTAGCTTCAAGAGCGTGGAGGCGGATTCCGGACCCATCGGCGGGAGCTTTTCGCACGAGTTCATGGTGCTGGCCGACACCGGGGAGGACGAGATCCTGAGCTGCTCTGCATGCACCTATGCGGCCAACAAGGAAAAGGCCGAGATCCGGAGACCTCCCGAGGGGATGCGTGAGCCGGCGCCCGAGGGGACGCCGCAGAAGGTGCATACCCCCGGGGTGCGCACCGTGGAGGAGGTGTGCGCCTTCCTGTCGATCGCGCCTGAGAAGCTGATCAAGACGCTCATCTACGCCAGCGATAAGGGGGTCATCGCGGCACTGGTACGGGGTGACCACGAGGTCAACGAGACCAAGCTCAGGCGTGTGGCCGGGGTGGAGACCCTCGAACTGGCCGAGGAGGCGCTGATCGAGGCTAAAACCGGTGCGCCGCGCGGTTTTGCGGGGCCGGTGGGGCTTGAGGTCCCGCTTTTCGCCGACGCGGCCCTAATCAGCGACGGCCCCTTTGTCACGGGGGCCAACCTGGAGGACCACCACCTCACGGGTGTGTGGCTTTCGCGCGATGCCCGGGTCGTCGGCTGGGAAGACCTCCGGGAGGCCCGGGCGGGCGATTCCTGTCCGCGGTGTGCAGGGGTCTTGGACGTGATCCGCGGGATCGAGGTGGGGCACGTCTTCAAGCTGGGCACCAAGTACTCCGAGGCCATGAATGCCGCCTATCTCGACGAGGAAGGCGACCTCAAACCCCTGATTATGGGATGTTACGGTATCGGTGTGGGGCGGGTGGTGGCGGCGGCCATCGAGCAGCATCACGACGAGGACGGCATCATCTTTCCGGTGAATATCGCCCCCTTCGCGGTTTTGGTGCAGCCCCTGGATATCAGGGACTCCGCGGTCATGGAGGTATCGCTCGCGATCTATGCCGGGCTGCAGCAGGCCGGGATCGATGTGCTGCTCGACGATCGCGACCTGCGGCCCGGGGTGAAGTTCAAGGATGCCGATCTGATCGGGGTGCCCTACCGCGTCACGGTCGGGGCCAAGGGGCTCAGGGAAGGCCTGGTGGAGATCAAGGAACGCAGGAGCGCTCTGCTGGTGAAGGTGCCCGCAGCCGATGCGGTGGCCTTCTGTCAGGACAAGCTAAAGGCATAATGATTGACGGTACGCATTAACGACATCCTCGAGGCGGTTTCCTCCTATGTCCCCGAGCCAGACCGGAGACTGATCGAGAAGGCCTATGTCTTTTCGGCGCGGGTGCACCAGGGTCAGACCCGTCTGAGTGGAGAGCCCTATCTCAACCACCCCCTCGAGGTGACCTGGATTATCGCCCAGATGCGGCTCGACGTGGTGGCGGTGACCGTAGCCCTGTTGCACGACACCATCGAGGACAGCCTGACCACGGTCGACGACATCCGCGCGGGGTTCGGGGAGGATGTGGCGCTCCTGGTGGACGGGCTCACCAAGATCAGCAAGATAAACTTCCGCTCGCACGAGGAGCACCAGGCCGAGAATTTCCGAAAGATGATCCTGGCCATGAGCAAGGATCTGAGGATCCTGCTCATCAAGCTCGCCGACCGACTGCACAATATGCGGACCCTCGAGTTTCACGGAAGGGGCGCCCAGAAACGCATCGCCACGGAGACCCTGGAGATCTACGCCCCGCTGGCGAACCGGCTGGGTATCCACTGGATGCAGATCGAACTGGAGGAGCTCAGTCTCAGATATATCGATCCGGAAGGCTATGCCACCCTGAAGGGCAAACTCGACGCCACGGCCAGGGAGAAAGAGCCCTACATCGAAGAGGTCATGCAGCGTATCGGGAGCGAGCTCGACAAGGCCGGGATCAATGATGCGGAAACGAGGGGGCGCATCAAGCACATCTATAGTGTCTATCAGAAGCTCAAACGACAGGGGATCTCCTTCGAGAACATCTATGACGTCCTGGGCATACGCATCATCGTCAACACCGTGGCCGAGTGCTACGAGGCGCTGGGTATCATCCACTCCCTGTGGAAGCCCATTCAGTTCCGCATCAAGGATTTCATCGCCATGCCCAAGGAGAACATGTACCAGTCACTGCACACAACGGTCTTCGGCCCCCAGGGCGAGCGCATCGAGATTCAGATCCGTACGCGGGACATGGATTATATCGCCAACGAGGGAATCGCTGCGCATTGGCTCTACAAGGGCGGGGCCCCGATCAGCGAGCACGACGGTGAGAAGTTCTCCTGGCTGCGGCAGCTTCTCGAGTGGCAGAGCGAACTCACGGACCCCAAGGAGTTCCTCCAGAGTGTCAAGATCGATCTGTATCCCGAGGATGTCTATGTCTTCACCCCCAAGGGGGACGTGAAATGTTTTCCCGTGGGGGCCACGCCCCTGGATTTTGCCTACAGCGTGCACACGCAGCTGGGGAACCAGTGCATGGGGGCCAAGGTCAACGGCAAGATCGTCCCCTTGCGCTACAAACTCAAGAGCGGGGATGTCATCGAGATCCTGCGTTCCTCCAAACAGCACCCCAGCAAGGACTGGCTGCGGATTGCCAAAACCTCCCGGGCCCGGACCAAGATCAGATCCTGGCTGAGGACCCAGGAGCATGAACAGAGCCTGGCCCTGGGGCGTGAGATCCTGGAGAAGCGCATCAAGGGCCAGCACCTCAAAAAGGCCATCGATCTCGAGGACCTGGCACAGCAGTTCTCTCTCAAGACGGCCGACGACCTTTTTGCCGCCATCGGTTTCGGCCGGATCTCGGTGAACCAGGTGCTGCACCGCATCGAACCCGAGGAGGTCAAGATCACACCGCGTGCCCCCCAGCCACCGCCTAAGCCCAAGACGGAGAGTTCGGGCATCACGGTCAGGGGAGAGGAGGACCTGCTGGTGCGTTTCGCACGCTGCTGCCGGCCGATTCCCGGGGACGAGGTCCTGGGATTCATCACCCGCGGGCGGGGCATCACCGTGCATCGCGCCGATTGCCCCTATATCCTCGATGCGGACGCACAGCGACTGATCCCGGTAGAGTGGGAACAGGGGCCGGCCGTGAGTCACGAGATCGAGTTCTCCGTGATCTGCGATGACAAACCCGGCATGCTCGGATCGATTACAGCGGTCATTGGAGCCCTTGACATCAACATCACCAAGGTCAAGGCGCATTCCCTGCCGAGCGGCAACTCCATCTGCCGCTTCCGAGTGATGGTCAAGAATCTGAAGGAGCTGCAGGTGCTCTTCGACAATGTGAAGAAGTTGGGAGGGGTGGAGAGGATCGAACGCGAATCCGCAAGCTGAGACGCGTGATGATATCCTGATATGCCCGTATCCAGACTTTTGTGTACCCTCGGGCTGGGCGCAAGGATGCCGGACAGACAAAAATGAAGCGGGCCAATCTGGGTGATCAGCCCGCGCTTATGCGCTGCAAGCGGTTTTTTCTTAAGCTACGTGTTTGGCGACCCGGCCTGATTTGATGCACTGGGTGCAGACGCGCATCTGCTTGGGGCCCTGCGGCGTATTCACCCGTACATTCTGAAGGTTGGGCAGCCACTGCCGCTTGGTCTTGTTATGGGCATGGCTGACATGGTTGCCACTCGTCGGTCCCTTGCCGCAGATCTCACATTTCCTGGCCATCGTGTCTCTCTTTCTTAAATGCGTGTTATGTATATGGTGCCGAAGCCGGGATTTGAACCCGGACGGGAGTTACCCACCACCCCCTCAAGATGGCGTGTCTACCAAATTCCACCACTTCGGCGTAGTAATGCAACACCTAATAACAACCTCTCGAATGACTGTCAATATACAAATACAACCCTGTTAAGCCCGGCGCTGAACAATCGAAGTTACTGTTAATGCGGGCATGCTATCTGAGGCGACTGCGGGTGATTGAATCGGGTTCCCGAAGAGACTATATTGTTTTTATGAAATTATGGTTGACAGAGGGGGGGTGTGCCGGTATTAGTAACAATTACTATTATTAAAAACCTTAAAGGGGGATCGACGTATGACCAAGAGACTCGCGGTGTACAAATGTGAGGTGTGCGGCAACATCGTGGAGGTGTTGCATGAGGGCAAGGGGGAACTCGTCTGCTGCGGACAGCCCATGAAACTGTTCACGGAAAACACGGTGGATGCCGCCAGGGAGAAACACGTCCCGGTGGTCGAGAAGGTGGAAGGCGGTTTCAAGGTCAGGGTCGGCGACGTCGCGCATCCCATGGAGGAAAAGCACTACATCGAGTGGATCGAGATCCTCGCCGACGGGGTGGCGTATCGTCAGTTTCTGAAACCCGGCCAGGCCCCGGAGGCGGTATTCCTAGTGGATGCGAGCCAGATCACGGCCCGGGAATACTGTAACATACATGGCCTGTGGAAGTCCTAAGGAGGGGCATGCCCCATGATCAGTGAAAGGATTCAGGCGGCCATCAATACCCAGATCAATGCCGAGACATATTCGGCCTACCTCTATTTTTCGATGAGCGCATATTTCAGCTCGCTGAACCTCGCGGGATTTGCGAACTGGATGCGGATCCAGGGGCTGGAGGAGCTCACGCATGCTGACAGGTTTTTCAGCTACCTCATCGAGCGCGGCGGGCGGGTGGTGCTTGAGCCCGTCGAGGGGCCGCCCGCCGAGTGGGACTCGCCGCTGGCGGCCTTCGAGGAGCAGCTGCGTCACGAACAGAAGGTGACGCGGATGATCAATAACCTTATGGACCTGGCCACCGAAATCAAGGACCATGCCACACGCAGTTTCCTGAACTGGTTCGTGGATGAACAGGTGGAGGAGGAGGCCGCCGCCGATGGGCTGGTGCAGAAGATGAAGCTCATCGGGGAGAGCGGCGGTGGGCTATTCATGCTGGATAACGAGCTCGGAAGGCGCGTGTTCACCCCACCGGCAGCCGGGGCCTGATCAGGGCCCGACGGCAGATACGAGGAGGATCCATGGCATCGGGATTGAACGCACAGGAGATTCTGGCGATGGCCCTGGCTATCGAGCGTCAGGGCGTGGCCTTCTATATCCGGGCGGCCGCATGCTTTAAGGATGAGGCACTGAGCGGGATGTTCCGGGGGCTGGCCGAGATGGAGGCCGAACATGCGCAGACGTTTCAGAAGATGCTCGACGGGGAGGTGCTCGTCGAGGGTGACCTGTCGGGCTTTGATCCCGACGACCTGGCGCTGCGGTACCTCACGGCCATGACCGAGGGGCGGGTGTTCCCCGATCCCCGCCGGGCAGACGCCACGCCGATCACGGGCGACGAGACGCCGCGGGAGATCCTGCACCGGGCCATCGGTGCGGAAAAGGACTCCATAGTCTTCTACACGGGTCTGCGCGATCTGGTGAAAGGTCCCGCGGCCAAGACCGCGATCGAGGATATCATCCGCGAGGAGATGGGGCACATCGTCCTGTTGAACGACAGGCTCTCAGGGCTTGATCGGGCGTGAAGGGGAAGTGCATATGACAGATATATTCAAGGCGATTCAGATCAGCGAGCACGTTTACTGGGTGGGCGCCATCGACTGGACCATCCGGGATTTCCATGGATACACCACCAAACGCGGCAGCACGTACAATGCATACCTGATCCTGGCGGACAAGGTCACGCTCATCGACACGGTCAAGGCGCCGTTCACGGACGAGCTGCTCGGCCGCATCGCGTCCGTCATCGATCCGTCCCGGATCGACTATATCGTCTCCAACCATGCGGAGATGGATCACACCGGCGGCCTGACCGAGGTCGTGAGCCGCGTAAAGCCGGAGAAGGTTTTTGCCTCGCCTATGGGGGTCAAGGCCCTCAACGAGCATTTCCGTTTGGACTTTACGATCCAGCCCCTCAAGGAGGGCAGTGAGCTCTCTCTGGGGAACATGAAGCTCACCTTCATGGAGACGCGCATGCTCCACTGGCCGGACAGCATGTTCAGCTATCTGGTGGAAGATCATCTGCTTTTTTCCCAGGATGCCTTCGGGATGCACCTGGCCAGTGGCGAGCGTTTCGCCGACGAGATTACCCCCGACATCCTGCGCTACGAGGCGGCCACCTACTATGCCAACATCCTGCTGCCCTACTCGACTCAGGTGATAGGCCTCCTCGACAAGGTCGCGCGTGCCGGTCTGGACATCCGGATCGTGGCCCCGGACCATGGCCCCGTCTGGCGTCAGGACCTCGATGTGCCGCTTGCCAACTACCGCAGGTGGGCCGAGCAGGCGCCTACGAAGAAGGCGGTGGTGCTCTACCATACCATGTGGCACAGCACCGAGCGTATGGCCCGCGCCATCGAAGAGGGACTGCTGGCCGGCGGGGCGCGGGTCAAGTCCATGTCCATGGAGGCCTTCCATCGCAGTGATGTGGTCTATGAGGTGCTCGAGGCCGGGGCGCTCGTGGCGGGATCTGCCACCCTGAACAACAACCTGTTGCCCGCCATGGCGGATGTAATGACCTATCTCAAGGGGCTGCGTCCCCGGAAGCTTGTTGGTGCGGCCTTCGGCTCCTACGGCTGGAGCGGCGAGGCCCCCGCTCAGCTGCAGGCCATGCTGGAGGAGATGAAGGTGGAGTGCATTGGAGAGCCCCTCCGGGCGCGGTACGTGCCCGATGGTGAGGTGCTGACGGCCTGTGTGGATCTGGGAGCAAGGATTGCAGCTAGGTTGCAGGAGGTGGGTGTTGATGCATAATGGGATTGACCGGAAGGCCTTGTGGGACATTTCCTATGGATTATATGTGGTGACCTCGATCTCGGGGGGCAGGAAGAACGGCCAGATCGTGAACACGGTCTTTCAGGTCTCGGCCGATCCGCCCAAGGTGGCGGTGAGTATCAACAAGGACAACCTCACCCACCAGTACATCACCGACAGCGGGGTCTTCGCGGTCTCGGTGCTCGAACAGGCGACGCCCCTGCCCTTTATCGGGCTCTTCGGGTTCAAGTCCGGCCGGGAGGTGGACAAGTTTGCGGGGCTCGACTGCGGGGAAGGCCATACGGGCTGCCCAATGGTCACCGAGCACAGCCTGGCGGTCTTCGAATGCAAGGTGGTGGCCAGCGCGGACGCCGGGACGCACACGATCTTCGTGGGCGAGGTCTTGGACGCCGAGGTACTCCGGGCGGGCACGCCACTGACCTATGCCTATTACCAGGAGGTCAAGAAGGGCAAGGCCTCCAAAAACGCCCCGACCTACAAGGGTGATCAGGCAGCGACAGAGAAATCCGATGACAAAAGAGTGGAGGTGAGCATGCAGAAGTATGTCTGTGGTGTGTGTGGGTACATCTATGATCCCGCGCAGGGCGATCCCGACGGGGGAATTGCGGCGGGTACGGCCTTCGAGGACCTGCCGGAAGACTGGACCTGTCCCGTGTGCGGGGCGAGCAAGGATGAGTTTGCGCCGGAATGACGCCTGGGCGAGAGGATGCCTGAGGGGGCGAATGTCGGCCGGGATTCAGAAGGCCGCAGGCCTAGCCTTCGGGGGGAGCTTTCCGGCGAGCTGTCGGTTTTGCCTCCCCTCCCCCCTCTGTCCCGGAGGCTTTGAGCCTTTATTCCCCCGGGATAGCCAGCCCTGAGTGTGCCCCATGCGGATGACGGGGAGGGGGGGTAACAGTGCTGTGGCCGGTTTCTTTGAGGAGGATGTGATGGACGACAGGATACGGGAGGCACTCTATCAGGCCTATGCCGGTGAGGCGAAGGCCAGCCTGCGGCTCAAGGTCTTCGCCGAGAAGGCCCAGGGCGAAGGATATGCGCAACTGGCCAAACTTTTCCGGGTGATTTCGTTTTCCGAGGAGGTTCATGGCAAGCGCGCCCTGCGGCTGCTCAAGGAGATCAGGAGCACCGAGGAGAACCTTGCCCAGAGCTTCGAATCCGAGATACGCGTGGCCGGGGTAGCCTATGACGACTTCATCAGGCGTTCCGAAGAGGTGGGGGACAGGACCTCCTCGCTTTTTTTCAGCCAGTCCAAGGATGCCGAGGAGGTGCACGCCAAATTGTATAAAGAGGCCATGGACCACGTGCTCGAGGAGCGTGAGACCACCTACTACGTTTGTACCGTGTGCGGGTATGTCTCCGATGGCGTTCTGCCCGAGCAGTGCCCCATCTGCGGTGTACCCAAGGAGAAGTTCGTGGAGTTCGGGTAGGATAAGCCAGATTTATGGGAGGTGTCGCAATGGCGGAAGAGTCGGTAGGGTGTGGCCGGCCCACCGGTGCCGTGGTGGGACAACGGGCGTTAGAAGGCAAGGCGCAGGAAAGCCTGCGGGAGGAGGCAAAGACCATGGTGCAGGTCAAGGTCGGCGGAAAGGCCCCTGATTTCCAGGCCCCGGCGTATTACCAGGGCAAGTTCACCAGTGTCAAGCTGTCGGACCACCTGGGGAAATGGGTGGTGCTTTGTTTCTATCCCGGTGATTTCACCTTTGTCTGAGCGACCGAGGTGTCAGCGGTCGCTGACAGATATCAGGATTTTCAGGCCATCGGGGTGGATATCCTTTCCATGAGTGTCGATAGCCAGTTTGTCCACAAGATGTGGAACGATCACGAGCTCTCGAAGATGGTCGAGGGCGGGGTGCCCTTCCCCATGTGTTCCGACGGGTCCGGACAGATTGGCAAGGTCTACGGGGTCTACGATGAGGCCGCGGGTGTGGATTTCCGGGGCCGTTTCATCATCGATCCGGATGGGGTGGTCCAGGGCATGGAGGTGCTCACACCGCCGGTGGGCCGCAACGTGGATGAGACCATCCGGCAGATCAAGGCCTTCCAGCACGTGCGCCAGACAGGAGGCAGCGAGGTGACCCCCTCTGGCTGGGAGCCCGGTGGCACGGTATTGAAGCCCGGGCCCGATCTGGTGGGCAAGGTCTGGACGGTCTGGAAACCCAAGTGATCTTTTGATAACCAGTGGTCGATTTCCCTTGCGGCAGACGGTTCCAGGGTTTGCCCCGGGGTTCAGACCTGCGATTTGCAAGGGGAAGCCCTTTTGCTGGCGGTATTGTGAAGGAGGGCCTCTGGGGGTGTATATTCATGAGGGGGGAGGTCGCTGCGGCCTCTCCCCGCCTATAATACGACGGGTGCTAACCAGGCCGTACGGGGCGAAAGACCGTCAGGCGGCACAGGCCGGGCGCGTATCCTGCCGTGATCCGAGATCCATCCTGCGCTTCCAGTAGCATTCGTACTCCCGACAGGCCTGTTTGAGGTCGTCGATCCTGCGAATCCCCATACTTTCCAGCTCTTCCAGGATCTCTCGGCGTGTAAGCTTCATTTCTACCCCCACGGAGACGGACTTCCTTACCTATACACCAGGATTACGTGATCGAGAAGTGACCGGAGGCCGAAAGAGAGGTAGTCCCTGGTCGCGGCAGGCTGTAGGAATCCGTCCGACAGGGTGTTTTTGTGCCTGTGGCTTGACTTGAGGGCTATGAGGATTAACTTAGGAAACAGGCCCTGGGGTCAGAGAACAGGATCGCATCTCCCCATAGACCGGCCCTGTCAAGACCCCGAGGCCTATCACGTTTAATCCCGGTTGTCAAAAACACTACTCACGGCGTCTTGGGTGTGGCGGACCATCTTAAGCTTATCAGGTCGAACAGGAAACCCGCCTGCCGATAATCCGGCCCCTGCTCGAAGGAGGCCAGACACGAAAGGGAGATGCGTGTCTGGCCGCCTTCCCTTCTGCAGGTCAGGGTGTGCCAGAGGATATCGGTCCTCCGGTATGAGGAGGTCTTCTCACCGTGGGCGAGCGTCAGGATTGGAGCCCAGGTCTTGAGGAAGCCCTTGGCCTTGAGCGGGATGAGGGCGGGGAAAACCCAGGATGTCTCCTCGTCCCTGGAGGAGCAAGACACCAGCGGCCAGATCGTGAGGGCCGCCTGCTGCTCGCCGGAGGCGCTCAGGCGCTGCGTCTGGCTGCTGAGGATCAGGATGGAGGTGCTCCTGCTCCAGGCCCCGGAGGGGCCCGGGAGGGTGCGACTGCTGCGATACAGGGGCCACAGCACGGTGGTGGAGGTGCGCCGGTCCCCGACGGTCTTCTTCTGGTAGAGGGGAAAGATCCGGGTTTCTTTTGTTTCGCCCCAGGCGAAGCGGATGAAGGGCCACAGGAGATCCAGACTCTTCTGCCCGGTCGACGCACTCGAGGCATAGGTGCAGAAGGGCCACAGTACGGAGGTGCTCGTGCCCGCCGGGGAGGAGGACCTGAGGAACAAAGGCAGCAGCGCGTCCATGTTTTTCACGCCCCGGCGGTGATGGATGAGAGGCCAGAGCGCGTACTGGTGGGTATCGGTAGCGGTTTGGCGATAGCCATAGAGCGGGAACACCTGGATCTCACGCTGCGGTGAGTAGGCAATGATTGGCCACAGCAGGCGGTAGCGCGACACGGAGTCCCTTTCCGTGCGTGAATAGAGCGGCCAGAGTAAAAAGGAGGCCTCGTCCCAGCCGAAGCGGTGGTAGACCCTGCCGGCGACGGGAAACAGCCCGGCATAGGTCTGTCCCTCGTCGCGGCCGCGGAAGAAGGGGAAGAGGGTGGTATGCTCGCCTGAGCGGGTGCACGTGCGGGCATAGAGCGGGAAGAAATAGGAGCGCTCCTCGGTGAAGTGACCCAGGGGATAGAGGACATAGGTGTCGATCGCGTCCCGATAAAAGAGGGGCCGGATGGCGAATTCGGCCGGAGAGAAGGAAAGGATCGGCCCCAGGGCGTCCAGGCGGCGGCCTTCTTCCGAGGTGTCGCTTGCCAGGAGCGGGGCCAGGTTGGGTTCGAAGGCCTGCACCGGAAGGGCGACGAGGCACAGGAGCACCGCCCCGGCGATGAGGGCCCCCAGTCCGCGCTCCGGCTTCACCATATCAGTCCGAGGATGGTGCCCATAACTGAAATGGGGGTCTGTTCCTGGATCCCGTCGAGGGCGCGATTGGCGTTGTCCAGGGTGTCCTCCAGGTCCAGGTAGAGCTGATCGTCGGCCAGTATCTGACCGAGGGACCCCCGGCCGGCGGCGATCTCCTCGCTGACGAATTTCAGGTTCTCCGTGATGGCGGCCATATTGTGGTAGAGGGTGCTGTCGCTCAGCAGGAGGCTGAGGTTGTTCTCCTCCTCCATCTGAGAGGTGATCATCTGGAGTTTGGTGGTGATCCCCACCAGGGAGGTGTAGAGTTTTTCATCCTTCAGGAGCAGGCCCAGGTTTCCCCGGCCCGAGCTGACGGTGCCCACGATTTCGTCGATACCCGTACTCGCGTGGGCCAGGTTGTCGGCCGCCAGGGCGATGTTGCCGGTGGCGCCGTCGAGATGGGTAATGAGGTCCCGGAGGCCCTCGCGGTTCTCCCGCACCATGAGGGAGGCGTTTTCACTCAGGATATAGAGATTTTCCAGCATGTCCTTCATGCGTGCGATGTTGTGTTCGTCCCCGAAAACCTGGTTGAGTGATCCGGTAAACTGGGAGAGATTGTGGGAGATCTCACCCAGGAGCGTCAAGATGGTGTCCAGGGACGGCGGCGTGGTGGTGCGCTCCAGGGTTGCGCCGGGGGCGAGCATGCTTTCGGACGTACCCGGGGCGATCACGATGATCTTGTCTCCGAGCACCCCCTTGGACCCGATGGAGGCCATGGTATCCACGGGCAGTCGGATGTCTTCGTTCAGGGCGGTCTCGACCGCGGCGGAGTAATCGTCGCGTAAGGTGATTCGGCGCACACTACCCACCATGACCCCGGCAAGCTCCAACGGGGCGCCAACCTTGAGGCCCTCCACCGAGGCAAACGACATGGTGATCGGGTAGGTGGCCTTCCTGGTAAAGTCGATTTCGCCGATCTTGATGGAAAGCACGAAGAAGACGGTGATGATGATGAAGACGAAGATACCCACCTTGGTTTCGTTGTTCATGTGTCTCTCCCCCACCTCACTCGAGGAGCTCCCGGATCTTTATCATCAGCCCGCTGTTCGTGTCGTCTCCCAGGACGGAGGCCTTGAGGTAATAGTCCAGGGCCTCCTCGTTACGGCCGAGGCTCTTGAGGATATCCCCCATGTGCTCGTTGATGGTGGGGTCGTCACTGTTGTATTCCAGGGCCCGGTGCAGGTAGCCGAACGCCTCCTGGCTGCGCTGCCTGCGGTACAGCACCCATGCCAGGGAATCGAGGATGTAGCCGTCTTCGGGTTTTTGTCGCAGGGCTTCCTCGATCATGGCCTGCGCCTCGTCCAGGTGCTGGCCCTGGTCTGCCCAGACGTATCCCACGAAGTTGAGGACCACCGGATCATGGGGGTCGCGCTCGAGCATCGCGAGTGCCACATTCAGACCCTCCGTGCGCTGCCCCGCGCTCTCCAGTGCCATGGAGAGCTTGTATCCTATCTCCTTGCAGGAGTTCTCGGCGGAGAACTTTTCCCAGGCCTCTCTGAGGGTGGCAAGGGCCTGCTGCGTTTGTCCGGTATCCTCCAGGACGGCGACCTTCAGCAGGACCACGTCGCACCCCTGTTCCCCGGAGACGGGCAGGGTATCCAGGATGGCCAGGGCCGCTTCCCATTCCCCGCGGCCGGCATGGGCCACCGCCAGGTAATAGCGCAACTCCTCGGAGAGGTCCTCTTCGGGTGAGAGGAACTCGATGATTTGGTCATAGCGCTCGGCCTGGAGATCCAGCAGGATGAGCTTGGTGAGAACCTCCTCGCTGGGGTGGTGTTCCATGAGCGTTATGACGTAATCGCGGGCCTCGTCATAGCGCGCTTGCGGGATCAGGAGGTCCACGAGCGCCGAGAGGGCCTCCCGCGAGAAGGGGTCGATTTCCAGCAGGCGCTGGTAGCTTTCCTCGGCCGCGGCCTTCTGACCGAGCATCTCATGGAGCCGGCCGAGGTCCATGTAGGCCGGGGCGAAGGTCTCCTCCTTGAGGATGAGCTCCTGGAGGGCCTTCTTGGCGCACACGATGTCCTGATCACCCAGGCACGCCTTGGAGAGGGCATAGAGGACTACCCCGTCCTCCGGGGCGTCCAGCATGGTCTCCAGCAGGGTACGGGCCCCCTTGAAGTCCGAGGTGATGAGCTTGAGATTGGCGAGGAAGAGCCGGATCTCCCGATTATCCGGATGCCTCCGGGCGAGGATCTCGGCATCCGCGATGGCTTGGTCCCAGTGTTGTTTCCTGGCCGAGATCTTGGTCCTTAGCTCGCGGGCCTCGTCGGCGTAGGTGCCCTCGGCAAGCAGCCGCTCGATGAGCTCCAGGGCCTCCTTGTTCTGGTTGAGGGTGAAATGGATCCGGGCCCGGGCGAGCCAGCCGTAGGGATCGTCGAGCGTGGCGTAGAGTCCGAGGGCCCGGTCCCAGTCGGCCCGATGCTCGGCCTGGCGCGCCAGCATCAGGCTGAGGTAGGGGCTCTCCGGCTGCTGGTAGGTGGCGGACCTCTGGGAGGTATGAGCGCATCCTGCCGTCAGCGCCGCCGACACAAGAAGGGAGAGGATGAGGTTAGCCGCCCAGCGTATCTGCAAGCTGCAACATCTCCTTGACACACGCGGCAGGGCTTGCCTGGCCGAAGATACTCGAGCCCGCCACGACCACGTCGATCCCGCTCTCAAGCAGCAGGCGCAGGTTGTCGCGGTCGACCCCGCCGTCGATCTGGAGCAGGATCTCCCTTTCACCGATGAGCTCTCGCGCCTGGCGGATCTTGGGGATGACGGCCGGGATGAACGACTGTCCGCCGAAGCCGGGGTTCACACTCATGATGAGGATCAGATCGATGAGCTCGAGACAGTAGGAAAGCGTATCCAAGGGGGTGGCGGGGTTGAGGGATACGCCGGCCTTGAGGCCGTGCTCGCGGATCAGAGACAGCGAACGGTGCAGGTGATGGGTGGCCTCGGCATGGATGGTGATGCCGTCCGCCCCGGCCCCGGCGAAGGCCCCGATGTAGCGGTCCGGCTCGGTGATCATGAGGTGGCAGTCGAGGTAGGCCCCGGTCGCCTGACGGATCCCCTTGACCACCACCGGTCCGATGGTGATGTTGGGAACAAAGATCCCGTCCATTACATCCACGTGTACCCACTGCGCCCCGGCCGCGACCACCGTGCGGATATCTTCCCCCAGGCGGGAGAAATCGGCCGAGAGTATCGATGGTGCGAGTATCATGATCGGACTCCTTAGCTCATATTGTCTTGCGGTCCATACGGGGGTGTGTATCGCCCGTTTGCCGTAATCATACGCCACCGAGTTTCAGACGGTCGTGCTTGAGCCCGTTGGCAAAGGCACGACTGTCCAGGGCATTCTTGCCCTCGAGCTGGAGCACCTCCGGCAGGATGAATCCCCCGGCACACGCGATCTTGAGTCGGCCCTCCCGCAGAAGCAACCCGGGTTCAAGGGAGTGGTCTTCGACGCGGCAGGCGGCCCTCAGGATCTTGAGGGTCCTGCCTTCCAGGAAGGTGTAGGCGCATGGCCACGGGACGAGCCCCCGGATACGGTTGCGGATGCGGTCCGGGCCCAGCGACCAGTCGATGAGACCGTCCTCCTTGCGCAGCAGGGGGGCATAGGTCACCCGGGCGTGATCCTGGGGAGTGGGTGCGATGTCTGCGGACTCGATCCGGGGCAGCACCTCGAGGAGCCTGTGCGCCCCGAGGGTGGCAAGCCGGGCGGCGAGGCTCAGGGCGTCGTCGTCGGCGAGGATCTCCAGCGACTCCTCAAGGAAGACCGGGCCGGAATCCAGGCCCTCATCAATCTGCATGATGCTCACCCCGGTCTGCTGGCACCCGTCCAGGAGGGCGTGATTGATGGGTGCGGCCCCCCGGTAGCGGGGCAGCAGTGAGGCATGGATGTTGATATAGCCGTAACGGGCCACTTCCAACAGGGGCGGCGGGATGATCTTGCCGTAGGCCACCACCACCACTGCATCCAGGTCGAGGCCCTTCAGGGCGGCGAGGATCTCCGGGTTGTCCTTGAGCCTTGCGGGCTGGAGGACCTCCAGTCCGTATTGGGCAGCGAGCTGCTTGACCGGCGGGGCCTGCACCTTGCGGCCACGTCCCGTGGGCTTGTCCGGCTGTGTGATCACCAGGCAGATCTCGTGACGCGCGTCCTGATGGAGGGCCGTAAGCGTCGCCAGGGAAAAGGCCGGGGTGCCCATGAAGGCCAGCCTCATACCTTGCCCTTCTTCCTCTTCTTGAGATAGATGGAGCGTTTCAGGGCGGAGGCGTAATCGAGGATCACCCGGCCGTCGAGGTGATCGATCTCATGCTGGAAGATACGGGCCAGGAAGCCCTCGGCCTCCATCTCGATTTCCTTGCCGTTGAGGTCGAGGCCCCTGACCAGGATGCGTGTGGCGCGCTTGATGTCCACGGCGATCTCCGGCACGCTCAGACACATCTCGTTGCCTGTCTGGGACCCCTCCTGCTCCACGATCACCGGATTGATCACGGTGACGAGACTGCCGGAGCCGCTCCGGCCGGCGGGGTCCACCAGGATCAGCCGTCTGGCGCTGCCGACCTGCGGTGCGGCGAGGCCCACGCCGGGGGCACGGTACAGGGTGCTCTCCATGTCCTGGACGAGGGACAACAGTTCGAAATCGATCTCCCGGATCTCCTGGGCAGGATTTTTCAGCACGGCATGCGGGTAGGTCACAATCTCCTTGATCGACATAGTACGCTAACATACGGTCAAAGGTGATTGCCTGTCAAGACTGAGGGCACGGCCGGGCGCCTGCGCCTCAGGCGCTCGCCTTGGTGAGGTCAGGGACCGGTGGGGTATCCTGATTGCGGTGACGATCTTTGGTCTTGGCCGGGAACAGGGGCGGATTGCGGTAGGACTGGAAGGCCGTGCACTGCTGGTTGTAACGGCAGCTCAGGCATACATCGAGGGCGATACGGGGGCTGCCCTTGCGACGGGGACACGGGATGTAGGCGCTCATGGACGTGAATATCCTACGGGCGTGAAGGCCTTGTCAACCACTTCCTGGGCGAGCGCTCTCCCGGTGAGGAGCTCGAAATTCCTGCGGGTCTGGTGGTAGAGCATGGCGTGCCCCGGGATCAGCTCCAGACCCAGGTGCTCGACCGCACGCGACAGGGCGGTGGGAGACATGACGGTCTCGAGCACGCGCACGCCCTTCTTCAGCCGCGTGAGCTCCAGATCAAAGGGGATGGAATCCTTGAGCGGAGTGGCCTGGATCACGAGATCCACCTCTTCGAGCCTGTCGGGCGTGAACAGGTGCACGCCCCTGGTGGAGGCGACCACCTCCCGGGCAGCTTGCGGCGAGCGGTTGAGCAGCAGGATGCTTTCAGCCCCACCCTGGAGGAGGGCGTCGATGATCGCCCGGGCCGCCCCCCCCGCCCCCAGCATGAGGCAGGTCGCACCCCGGACGTCGCCGAGGGCACCCAGTGCCCCCAGGCCGTCGGTGTTGTAACCGGCAAGCGACCCGTTGCCCGTGCGCACCACGGTATTGACCACCCCGGTGCGCATGGTGACGGGGCAGACCTGATCCAGGAAGGTCCGCACGGCGGCCTTGTGCGGGATGGTGACGTTGAACCCGCCGAGGTTGTCCCACTGTCGGAAGGCCGCGATCGTGGCGGGGATGGCCCGGGGGGGGATGTCATGGGCGATGTAGACCATGTCGAGCCCTAGTTCGTCGAAGAGGCGGTTGAAGACGAGCGGGGCGACGACGTTTTGGCTGGGGTGGGCGAGGATGGTGAAGACCGTGGTGCAGCCGCTGATCTTCACGGTGCCTTTGTCTTCACGTCCACGCGGGAGGAGATCTCGGAGAGGATTTCACCCGCGGAGCCCTGAATGAGGAAGTCGGAGATGTGGCCGGTCATGGGGGTAGGCTCGCGGTTGATCTCGATCACGTGACAGGCCTCCTTGGTAATGCCGGTTCCCTTGAGGCCGAAGGCCAGAGGATTGCGCCCCTTGGCCAGGTGGGGCAGAGAGGCGGCCGGCTCGACCTGGGCCGAGGTGCCGATCACGAGCATGAGGTCACAGATACGGGCCTCGTAGGTGGCCTTCAAAAGGGCGTCCGGGGGGATGGCCTCGCCGAAGAAGATCACGTCGGGCTTGACAAGCCCGCCGCAGGCGCAGGTGCTGGGATCATCGATGCGCGCGAGCACCTCGTCATGCGTATATCTGCGCGCGCAGCGCAGGCACTTGGCATAGAGCATGTTGCCGTGAAATTCGATGACATTGCGGCTGCCGGACTTCTGGTGGAGGTTGTCCACGTTCTGGGTGATGATGGTCTTGATGTGGCCGAGCTCTTCCAGGTGTGCCAGGGCCTGGTGGCCGCGGTTGGGATAAGCATCCCAGAGGGCGAAGTCATGACTGTTGTGCATCTCGATGATCGCGGCCCACACCTCGGCCGGTTCGGCCAGGAAGCGTTCATAGAAGAAGATGGAGGGGTCGTAGCGTTCCCAGATCCCTCCCGGGGAGCGGAAATCGGGAACCCCCGATTCGGTGGAGATGCCGGCCCCGGTCAGGACGATGGCATGTCGGGCGTGCAGCAGGCGCTCGACGGTTCGCTCTATGAGGGCCAGATCCATAGCCTTGGATGTAGCAGAGAAGACAGGGCAGGTCAAGGTGTATTGACTCGCATGTCAACCCCGTTGTCGCAGGTCCTGGGGGTAAAGAGGGTCGCGGGCAGTGAAACATTGAAGGCATAGGAGTAAAGACGCATCTCGCTGTGATTGCCGGTGGCGTCTGTAAGCTGGATACGCTTCAAGAGGTGTGACTTGTCCACCCAGATCGCGATGGACCCCACCCCACCCCGCGGTGTGAGTGCGAGGTGGTCTTGTTTTTCTTCCACCAGGTAGTCACCCGTGAGCGTCCCCAGCCCGGAAAAGAAGGCCAGGATGTTCTGGGAGGCGAACTCGGGGGGGATTTCCTGGACACTGCAGGTGCCCTGATCCAGGAGCTCGATCCAGACCGTGTCCCCCCTGAGGATGATGAGCTGCCGCTCCGGAGATGTGACCTCCATGCGCACCCCGGCGTCCCGTCTGTAAGAGACCGTGCCGGTGAAGTGGACCGTGCGGTTGACGAGCGCCTGGTAGGTGTCCTGGGTGAACTCCACGACGAACTGGTCGTGGGCCCGGTAGGCCTGCTGGATCCCCTCGAGGGTCATGCCCCGGGATGGTCCCGCAAACAGCAGGCCTATCCCGAGGAGCAGCAGACTACTCTTCCATGTCCTGTGCATATGACTGTACCAGCACCTTTCGCGGTTTGCCCGCTGTATCCGACGGTCCGATAATGCCTTCCTGTTCCATCTTCTCGATGATGCGTGCGGCGCGGTTGTACCCGATCTTGAAGCGCCGCTGAATGAGCGAGATGGAGGCACTCCCCTTGCTCGTCACGAACTCCAGGGCCTCGTCGTACTTGGAGTCATAGCCGTCACCATCCAGGGCCAGGCGGGAGTCGTTCTGGCCCATCTGGGAGATGTGTTCATCGATGGCGGTGATGTATTCCGGTTCCTTCTGGGAGCGGATGAAATTCACCACCCGGTCGAGTTCGTCCTCGGAGACATAGGCCCCGTGGATGCGCCGCAGGGCGGAGGTTCCGGGCAGGAGGAAGAGCATGTCCCCCAGACCCAGGAGCTGATCGGCGCCGGATGAATCCAGGATGGTACGCGAGTCGATGCGGGAGGAGACGCGGAACGAGATACGCGCCGGGAAATTGGCCTTGATCAGCCCGGTGACCACGTCCACCGAGGGGCGCTGCGTGGCCACGATCATGTAGATGCCGGCGGCGCGTGCCATCTGAGCCAGGCGGGCGATATATTCCTCGACCTCCTTGTTCACCATCATGAGGTCGGCCATCTCGTCGATAACCACCACCAGCCGCGGCAGGATGCCGGGCGCCCCGTCTTCGCCCTGCGCGGCGGCGAGCGTGGGGCGGGCGTTCCGGTCGGCCTTTTTCACCTTGCGGTTGTAGGTGTCGAGACCCTTGACGCCGAGGTTCTTGAACAGCTCATAGCGCATCTCCATCTCGTAGACCGCCCACTTGAGCACGGGCAGGGCCTCGCGGGGATCGATCACCACCGGGTGGATGAGGTGGGGGATGCCCTCGTAGTGGGAGAGCTCGATGCGTTTGGGGTCGATCATGATAAACTTGAGCTCGCTGGGGTCGCAGCGGAAGAGCAGGGAGAGGATCATGGTGTTGAGCCCCACGCTCTTGCCCGTGCCCGTGGCGCCCGCGATGAGCAGGTGCGGCATCTTGGCCAGGTCGGTGACCACGGGCAGGCCCTCGATGTTGGTGCCCAGCGCCAGCAGCAGCGGGGAGGTGTCGGCGATGAATTCCTCGCTGGCGATGATCCTGCGGAGACCCACGGTCTGGCGGCTGCGGTTGGGGATCTCGATGCCCACGGCGTTCTTGCCGGGGATGGGGGCCACCACCCGCACCGGAGCGGCCTTGAGCGCCATGGCGAGGTCGTCGGCCAGCGCCACGATCTTGTTGATCTTGATGCCTGGTGCCGGGGTGAACTCGTACATGGTGATGACCGGCCCGGGCTTGATCTCGAGGATGTCCCCGGCCACACCGAAATCCTTGAGCTTGGCCAGGATGAGCGAGGCATTGGCCTTGAGCTCCTTGGGCGTGATGGGACGCTGTTGCGGCTCGGCGTCGTTGAGCAGCGAGAGTGGCGGGAGTTGGTAATTTTCGATGAATCCCAGGGTGGTCTGGACCGGGAGCTCCTTAGGCTCTTTCTTCCTTTCCTGCACGATGGTGATGCGCGGCTCGCTCTTTTCCTCCGGTTCCACCGGGGCGGGAGGCTTTCCCCGGGCCGTTTTTGGGGGCTCGCTTGAGGTGCGCTTGGCCTTGGGGGGGGTAAGCGTTCGGGACTGCCGGATTTCACGCAGGCGTGCGCCCACAGAGGAGATGAGGCCGGGCAGGTCATATCCCACCATGATCCCTGCGCCCAGGAGGGGCAGGAGCACCACCAGGGAGCCCCAGGGGTTGAGGTAACTTTTCAGCGCCGTGCTGATACCGGCGCCGATGACGCCGGCGAGGGCCTTCTCCCCGTAGAACAGGCTTTCGCCGGAAAAGACCCCGATGATGCTGGGGAGCACGACCAGGATGAGGAGGGTGCTTACGGGATTGAGCCAGGTGAAGGAGACCGGGCGCTTGAGCAGCCTCCAGGTGTACTCGGCCAGGATGAGAGGCACGAGAAAGGCGCACACCCCGAAGGTGATCAACAGCGCATCGGCGCTGTAGGCGCCGATGCGCCCCATCCAGTTGACGATTTCGCTGGCCTGAGTGGAGTTCGAGAAGCTCGGATCTGATGCGGAATAGGAGACCAGGGCCAGAAGGTTGAAGGCGGAAACGGCCCCGGCAAAGAGCCCGAGGATACGTTCCTGCATGGGGGCGCGTTCGATTTTTTTCGCCATGGACTACATGCTCACCAACAGGTACACACTGCCTGTTATCCAACAGTACACCGAGAAGATGAAAAAATTGTGCCGTTTCAGAGTCCATACCAGAAATTTCAGAGAAATCAACCCGACAATGAAGGAGGTCAGCGCCCCGATGAGGTGGACCGCGGAGAAGGGCTGCGTGGCGCCGGACCACTCCAGGGCGGCGGCGCCCATGATGGCGGGGATGGCGGCGATGAAGGAGTAGCTGGCCGCCCAGGTGCGGTCCAGGCCGCAGGCGACACCGGCAAAGATGGTGGATCCGGAGCGCGAGATGCCGGGGATGATGGCCAGGCCCTGGAAGAGCCCCATGACGGCGGCGTCTGTGAGACGCAACGACCCGTAGGGTCGGGGGTTGTGCCCCAGGCGGTCGGTGGCGAAGGTCAGGGCCCCGGTCACGAGCAGCATGGCGGCGGCTATCCGCGGCAGCGAGAAGAGGGCCTCGAGCTGCTCCCTGAAGAGGATCCCGATGAGCCCGGTGATGGCCGTGGTGATAACGATGCACGCGATGATATGGGTCTGGTGACGGTCGCGGTTCATGGGATTTATCCCCCGCAGCAGGGCCAAGATCTCCCGGAGAAAGAACACGACCACGGCCAGGGTCGTGCCCACGTGGACCGAGACGTTGAAGAGGACGTCCCCCAGCCAGCGTGGCCCGAAGAAGCCCTGGAAGATGGCGAGGTGCCCCGAGCTCGAAACCGGGAGAAACTCGGTCAGACCCTGGACGACGCCCAACAGCAGTGCGATGAGTATATCAGACAATCAGATCTCCATTATGAGGGGTATAATCATGGGTTTTTTGCCGAGACGGGCCTTGAGGCAGTGGCCGATCTCCTCCCGCAGCCGGCCCTGCAGGGCCTGGATGTCGAGGTTTTTTTCCAGGAAGATGCCCAGCGTCTCCCGGGCGCGCTGTTTGACCTCCTCGATGATTTCCTGCTCGAGGCTGGCCGGTACCACGCCCTTGCACATGACATCCGGACCGAACACGACCGCCCGCGTGGTGGCGTCGATGACTACGAAGGAGACCACCAGCCCGCCCTCGGAGATGTGCCGGCGGTCCCTGAGGACCACATCCCGGATGTCGCCGGTGAGTTCGCCGTCCACGAAACACTTTCCGTGCGGGGCCTCCCCCGAGATCTGCATGTCCGCCCCGGTCAACGTCCAGATCTGTCCGGGGCGGGGGAAGATCACCTGCGGGGAGATCCCCGGTGTGGAGGCCGCGATCCCGGCCAGGGCCTTCATGTGCCGCAGCTCGCCGTGGATGGGCATGAGGATCTCGGGGGCGAGGTGGGTGAAGGCCTTGCGGATCTCGGCGTGCGTGGCGTGCCCGGTGGCGTGCACGTCGGCGATGTCCGAGTAGTAGACCTGGCCCCCGAAGTCGATCAACTGATCGATGCAGCGGCCGATGGCCAGCTCGTTGCCCGGGATGATGCGGGCCGAGATGATCACGCTGTCGCCCTCCCTGACCTTGAACTTGTGCCAGCCACGGGCGATGAGGGACAGGGCCGAGTACAGCTCGCCCTGGGTGCCCGTGCAGATGATCATCACCTTGCTGCGGTCCATGGCGGTGATCATCTCGTGGCGGATGAGGTCCTGGGAGTCCATCTCGAGCAGGCCGAGATCGGTGGCGATATCCACTACCTGGTTGAGGCTGCGGCCGATGATGGCAACCTTGCGCATGTTTTTGACGGCCAGATCGTAGAGGTTCTGGATGCGCCGTACATGGCTGGCGAAGGTGGAGACGATCACGGCCCCGGGCGTGTCGTGGATGATGGCCGCGATGCTCTCGAGGATCTGGGCCTCGTCGGCGCATTTTGGTTCCACCTCCGCATTGGTGCTCTCGCACATGAAGAGCCTCACGGGGGAGGCGAGTGTGGCATAGGCTTCTGGCGAACGCCGGAAATCGCCCGAGTGCACGATGAGTCCCTGGGGGGATTCCATCACCAGGGCGAAACAGCCGATGGTGGAATGGTCCACCTCGACGGGCAGGATATTCATGCCGGCCAGGGTGATGGGTTGTGCGTCTTCCAGGGGGATCAGGTCTATGTTGTTGTCCATCTCGTACTCTCGGAGCTTGCGTTTGACGAGCTCCAGGGTGAAGGGATGGGCATGGATGGGGATGGGCGCATCCTTGAGAAGATACGGCAGGGCCCCGATATGGTCCTCGTGGCCGTGGGTGAGCAGGATCCCCTGGAAGGCCTCCTGGTTGTCCACCACGTAGGAGAAGTCGGGGATGATCTGATCGATGCCGGTGGGGGTGATCTTGGGGAACATGAGGCCGGCATCCACCAGGATGGAGCCGCGGCTGGTCTCGATCACCGTGGAATTCAGGCCGAATTCTCTGACCCCCCCCAGGGGGATCACCCTGACGTAACTCACGCCTGCGCCCCCAGGAGTGCCTGCATGCGGGACTTGAGCGTGTGGGAGGCGGCCTCGATGTCGGGCTGCGCCTGGAGCGGCAGCGGGATGTGGTCGAACCTGAAGGGGGCGCCGATGCGCACGCTCACGGGCACGCGTTTGACCCTGCCGGTCCAGCGGGGCATGAGGGCGTAGGCCCCCTGGATGCCAACCGGGACGACGGGCAGACCCAGGGCCAGGATCAGGCGCAGGGTGCCCTCTTTGAAGGGCAAGAGCCGGCCGTCCCAGCTGCGTTCTCCCTCGGGGAAGATGCCGAGGACATGCCCGGCCTGGACGACCCGCACGGCGTTTCTGACGGCCTGGAGGTCGGGCGTGTAGCGCCGCACCGGAAAGGCATGCGCCTTGCGCAGGACATGGAACATCAGGGGGTGATCGAACTGGGAGTTCTTGGCCATGAAGCAGATGTTGCGCCGCGAGAAGACCCCCAGGATGATGGAGTCCAGAAAGGAGGTGTGGTTGGCCAGGAGGACGGCCGGGCCCTGGGCGGGGATGTTTCCGAGACCCTCGATCTTCAGCGGCAGGAGCGTACGCAAAAGCACCCGCCCGAAGCCCTTGACCGCTGTCAGGAGGAGGCCCGCATCCCCTGTGTGCCCTTCGGTGACCGGCACGCGCAGCTGCGGGTGTACCTGGGCCGTGCGTGAGGCGCGCCTAGGGGAGGAGTCCAGTCGCAGGTGGGGGAAGAATTCGACGATGCGCCGTGGGGCGTGATAGTCTTCCAGGGCGCGCCGCGTGAGGTCCTCCCACTGCTTGCCCGACTCCTCGAGGAAGTCGAAGAAGTGTACGCCTCCCTCGCGGGTGACGACGATCAGGGTGTTGGACTCGATGGTCAGCGAGGTGACTTGCTCGAAGTCCAGTCTCCGCAAGCCTTTTTTGCCGGTAAAGACGAGGGCGGCCTTTTCGAGGGACAGGTGCCCCTCTTCGAGAAAGCGGCGCGTGAAGAAGGTGGCACGGATCCCGGCGCGGCCTGTGAAGACCCCCCGGGCCTGCTCGCCGGAGAGACGGACGCGGTTGCTCCTGAGGATGGTGCCGTCCCCGGAAGGCGGCAGGGCGAAGGCCAGGATGCGATCGTACCAGAAGGGCAGGGCCTCCCTTTGGCCGTTGATGATGATCTCGGTGCGTGAAGGGACCTCGACCGTGGCACGGCAGTGCCTGCAGAGGTCTCCCGCCAGCCAGTCGAATGCCCCGCAGACGGGACAGCGATAGAGAATGTCAGTGATCATGGACTATTCAATATAGCCCAGATTGATGGACTTGTACACCTCTTCCATGAGAGCGGGGATGTTATGATCCTGGGGATAGATGGGTTTTCCGATGCGCAGGGTGATGGTGCCGGGGGTCACCCGCTTCGAATGCTTGGGGAGCACGGAGCGTGATCCGCGCACCGTGACGGGCACGATGGGCACGCCAGACTCGACGGCCATGTGGAAGCCGCCCTTCTTGAAGGGGAACTGGAGGAAGCCGTCATCGGAGCGGGTGCCTTCGGGAAAGATGACGATGGAGGTGCC
Source organism: uncultured Bacteriovoracaceae bacterium (assembly GCA_964618975.1). Classification (GTDB taxonomy): domain Bacteria; phylum Desulfobacterota; class Desulfomonilia; order UBA1062; family UBA1062; genus CAZUDI01. The sequence goes on from CAZUDI010000027.1 coordinate 34,064, forward strand.
TGAGCGGACCTTGGCCGCGGCCACCTGCATGCTCTTGAGGGCGTTGTCGTGGTTGGAGCGATCGATCATGATGTAGCCGGCGCGTTTCATGGCGAGTCCCAGCAGCGGGATGTGGTAGAGCTCCTTCTTCACGGTCCATCGGAACTGGACATTCAGGTAGCCCAGGATGGCGAAGACATCGAAATGGCTTGTATGGTTAGGCATATAGATGGCCGGACCGTCGGGGATGTTCTCGCTTCCGATCACCTTTACCCTGACCCGGGCGCACCAGAGTGACCAGCGGGCCCAGTAGCGCGCATCCAGGTGCGGCAGGTTGCCCGAGCGGGTGGCCAGCGAGACCAGGGTATGGGGGATGATCATGATGAACATGTAGAGATAGGAGCCAAGGGTGGTCGTCAGTGTCCATAACATAGGGACGATCTTTAACATAACTTTGACAATTATGTCAAGGCTTGGATTTTTTAGGTGAGAGTCTGCATGAGGTCGTCGAGCATCTCCTCCCGGGTATCGATGGCCCGCAGGCAGGCCTCAAAGCCGTGCTCGGCCCGTATGAGGGTGCCGATCTCCTGCGCCAGATCGACGCCGGGGCCTTCCTGACCGTCCGTGGCGTAAGGACGGCTTGTGACGGGGGTTACCTGCGCGTTCGGGCCTTCCACGAGGTCGGTGCGCAGGGGACGGTAGCCCTCGGTGTTGAGGTTGGCCATATTGGAGGCGGCATTTCCCAGGAGCACGCCGTTGGCGTTCAGGGCCGAAATCAGACTCGACATCATCTCCCCCCTTGATACGTTATCGGATGAGTGTCTATAATCTTGAGCATGCGCAAACCAGGACTCTTCGAGCGGCTCATGATCGCTTATGTCGTGTTCGTGGTGGTGCTCATCGGGCTGAACATGGTGCTGCTCTATGTGTCTTCCCGGCTGGGGCACATTACCAGCGACATCTACCTCGTCGACTACCGCAAGAAGGAGGTCTCGGATAAGCTCATCGCCGACCTGATCTCCTTTGAAGAGACCACCAAACAGTATCTCCTGCTGCAGCAGGACACCTACTGGAGACTCATCGAGGAGAAGGCCCAGGGGATCACGCGGGCCTGGGACTACCTTTCAGGGCCCCAGACACTCTATGATGAACAGGAGCGCGAGATCATGGGGGAAGGCCGCTTTCTGTGGGCCGCCTTTCTGGCCAAGTTCCACGAGCGCGTCCCCGACCTGCCGCAGGATACTGTCACGCTCGAGAAGATCTTTCTCGACAACGAGACGGCCATCGACGAACTCGTGGGCATTGCGCGTTTTGCCAACGCCCGGGCCGTGGAATCCATGGACAGGAAGATTGTGGACCTCAAGGGCCTCAGTGATGACCTGGTGAGATTCACCTGGTGGGCCCTGGGGATGGCGCTGAGCATCGGCCTGATCGTACCTCTGGTGATCTACCGCAGCATCACTCGCGATCTGGGCCGCATCAAGAAGGGCATCCAGCGTATTTCCAATGGTGACTTCTCCTTCAAGCTCCCCATCGACAGCCGTGACGAACTGGGCGTGCTCGCCAACTCATTCAACGAGATGACCGCCCGCTTGCAGGAGCTCGACGACATGAAGTCCGAGTTTATCTCGATCGTGTCCCATGAGCTCAAGACCCCCCTGACCTCCATGAAGGAGGCGGCCAATCTGCTGCTCGAGGGCGTGGGGGGGACCCTGGCGGACAAACAGCATCGGTTGGTCAGCATCATGAATCAGGGTATCATGCGCCTGCTGCGTATTATCGACGAACTCCTCGAGATCACGCGTCTCGAGGGCGGTATGGTGCGCCTGGGCATGGTGCAGCATGACATGAACGCGATCGTGGCAGCGTTTGTCCAGGAGATCAAACCTTTTGCTGACAATCAGGGGGTTATGATCGATGTGGCCTATTTCGAGGAGACTTGCATGGTCATGGCGGACAGGAATAAGATAGTGCAGGTGTTGACAAACCTCACCCATAATGCCATCAAATATTCCCAGAACGGTCAGGGGGTCGAGATCCGGATCACCCGCGACAGCGACTGCGTGACCGTGGAGATCGAGGATCATGGAACAGGCATTCCCGAAGAGGATCTGCCTCTTATTTTCGATAAATTCTACCAATCGAAGATCACCAGGGGTCACAGTGGAACCGGACTCGGGCTGGCGATCGCCAAGCGCATCGTCGAGGCCCATGGAGGCGACATCCGTGCATACAGTCAGGTGGAAAAGGGCAGCGTCTTTGTTTTTGCCCTGCCTGCTCTTCCTCGCAGCCCTGCTTGAAGGGTGCGCCGCGCAGTTGGTGCGTGATCCCCTGCAGGCGGCCGAGGACCAGGTGGCCTCCGGGAAGGCCCTGCCGGGCGATCCCTCTCAGACGACCGCCTTTCCCAGCCCGGAGATGCGCATCCGCCGGGAGCTGGTGCTGATCATGGACGCCCTGCAGCAGGGGACGTGCACCTATGCGCAGGCCTACGAGGGCCTGGATCGCATCCGGAAGGACACCGCCGTGCCGTACCCTCTGCGAGTGGAGGCCGGATATCTGCGGGCGCTCGTGGGGATGCTGGACGAATCCGCCCGGCAGATGCAGACCCTGCATGAGCAGTGCGAGCAGTGCCTGCGCGAGAAGGACCAGGCGGCCGAGGAGATAGATCTTCTGCGCTACAAGCTCAAGAAGCTGGAAGAGATCTATATCAATACGGAAAAGAGGCGGGGGATGCAATGAGCAGGGAACCGAGAATACTGGTACTGGACGACGAGCCCAACATCGTCGAGGTCCTGATCACCAGGCTCGAGGCCTCCGGCTTCGCGGTGCAGGGCGCCGTCAAGCCGGAGACGGCCCTGGCGGCGTTGAGGAAGGACGATTTCAGCGTGCTGCTGACAGACCTCAAGATGCCGGAGATGGATGGCATGACCGTGCTCAAGGAGGCCAAGAAGATCGATCCGGACCTGGAGGTGATCATCTTCACCGCCTACGGCTCCATCGAGGGCGCCGTGAACGCCATCAAGGAGGGCGCCTACGATTTCATCGTCAAGCCTTTCGAACCCCTGGATCTGGTCGCCAAGATCCGGCGGGCCATCGAGAAGCGCGAACTCAAGGAGCGCGTGCGCTATCTCGAGCAGGAGGTGGAAGACCGCATCGAGCACCGCATCTTCGCCGAGAGTCCGGCCATGAAACGGGTGCTTTCGCTGGTACGCCAGGTGAGCTCCACGGATACGACGGTGCTCATTCTGGGAGAGTCGGGCACGGGCAAGGAGCTTATCGCGCGCATGCTGCACGTGGAAAGCCGCAGAAAAAACCGTAAATTCGTGGTGATGGACTGCGGTGCCACCCCGCCTTCGCTTATCGAGGCCGAGCTCTTCGGCTATGAAAAGGGGGCCTACACCGGGGCGGTCAAGGACAAGAAGGGCATCATCGAGGAGGCGGATACGGGCACCCTGTTCCTGGATGAGATCGGCAACATCTCGTCCGAGATGCAGACACGGCTGCTGCGGGTACTGGAATCGGGGGAGTTCAGGCGTGTGGGCGAGGTCGGCCAGCGCCGGGTGGACATCCGTGTGATCGCGGCCACCAATGCCGACCTGCAGGCCAAGGTCAAGGACGGGAGCTTCCGGGAGGATCTCTACTATCGTCTGCGGGTCATAACCGTCAATCTGCCCCCCTTAAGGGAGCGCAAAGACGACATCCCCGGGCTGTGCCAGGTCTTTCTGACCGAGTTCAGCAACAAGACCGGCAAGCGGGTGGTGGGTATCGGCAAGGAGGCCATGCACATGCTGACCTCCCACGACTGGCCCGGTAACGTGCGCGAGCTCAAGAACGTGATCGAGTCCGCCGTGGTGTTGTGCAAGGGGGAGGTCGTCACCCCCGGCGAGCTGATGCTTTCCGGGATGCGCGAGAACGGGCCGCCGCCGGATCTGTCCCCACTGGAGGGGGAGGGCCTGAACAAGCTCGAGGCCCAGGAAAAGGCCATGGTGCTCCAGGCCCTCAAGAAGACCCGCTGGGTCCAGAAGGATGCCGCTGATCTCCTGGGTATCTCCCGGCGGGTGATGCACTACAAGATCCGCAAGTACAACATCAACCCGGGTAAGAACCTGGTCTGATGCGTATCTGAGCCCTTTGGACGCCTGTGGCGCCTGGCTCTCAGTCGTCCTTGCGGTCGAGCTTGCGATAGAGGGTCCGGGTGGAGACCCCCAGAAGCTTGGAGGCCAGGGCCTTGTCGCCCTTGGTGTATTTGAGGGTCTTCTCCATCAGGAGCTGCTCCACCTCTTCCAGGGGGGTGCCGAGCTGGATGGTGACCGATTCGCGCCCCGACGAGCGGTTGCGGGCCAGCTCCCGGGGCAGGTCGTCCTCGCTGATCACCCCGTCCTTGTCCAGCACCACGCAGCGCTCGATCACGTTCTCCAGTTCGCGCACGTTGCCGGGCCACTCGTAGGCCAGCAGGATCTCCATGGCGCGGGACTCGATGCCACGGATGGTTTTGGCGTTCTTCTTGGCGAAGCGGTTGAGGAAGTGCTGCACGAGGGAGGGGATATCCTCGCGACGCTCGCTGAGAGCGGGGAGCTGGATGCTGATGACGTTCAGCCTCCAGTAGAGGTCCTCCCGGAAGAGACCCTCCTTGACCATGTGGGAGAGGTCCTTGTTGGTGGCCGCGATGATGCGGGTGTCTACGCTGATGGTCTTGTTGCTTCCCAGGTGTTCGAAGGTGCCCTCCTGCAGGATTCTGAGCAGTTTGACCTGCACCGCCAGCGGGACTTCGCCGATCTCGTCTAAGAAGATGGAGGATTGGTGCGCGGCCTCGAAGCGGCCCTCCCGGCGCGAGGACGCCCCGGTGAAGGCACCCTTTTCGTAGCCGAAGAGCTCGGACTCGATCAGCGTCTCGGGGATGGCGGCGCAGTTGACCTTGACCATGGGCCGGTCCGAGCGGGGGGAGAGCCGATGGAGCATGTCGGCGATGACCTCCTTGCCCGTTCCGGAGGCGCCCAGGATGAGGATGGTGGCCTGGCTGGGGGCCACCTGGTGCACGAGTTCGGCGATCTCGCGCATCTTAGGGCTGGCCGACTCCACGAGCGGCCCGGTCTCCAGGGCCTCCAGGCGTTCCTTGAGGTGCAGATTGTCCAGGGTGAGGGTCTGCTTCTCGATGGCCTTGTGCACGGCCTTGAGGATGTCCGCCTTCTTGAAGGGCTTGGTGAGGTAGTCGTAGGCGCCCTCCTTCATGGAATCGAGAGCCGTGTCCACGGCGGCGTGTCCGGTGATCATGATGACCTCGGTATAGGGCGAGACCGACTTGCTGACCCGCAGGAGCTCCATGCCGTCCATGCCGGCCATGCGGATGTCGGTGATAAGGAGGTCGATGTCGCCTGCCCGGATGAGCTTGAAGGCCTCGTCCCCGTTGGTAGCGGTCAGGACGCAGAAGCCCTCCTTTTCCAGGATGCGGCGCAGGGATTCGCGGATACCGGTCTCGTCGTCGACAACCAGGATTTTCTTGCTCATGGGAGGAAGGGATCCTTTGTGGTGGTTTCGAGGTTGAGCTGCAGCTTGCCCGCGGGCACGGTGATCTCCTGCAGCAGGGCCTGGCCGTCGCCTTGGGGGGCGTAGACCAGGTAGGTCCCGGGGGGGATGTCATTCAGGATGCAACGGTGCTTGTTTGCGACCGGGGACGAGAAGCGCACCGCCGCGTGTCTGAGGTCGAAGGCCACCTGGCTGAAGCGTTTGTGCGCCTCTTCGAGCTGCTCGGTGAAGGCCGCCTCGGCCTGCTGATAGTCCCTTTGACGCTTGCCGCGCAGGGCCAGGGCCTCGTCCAGGGAGCCTTTGAGGGGCTTGAGCGTGGCGGCGAAGGCCTGCTCCACGTCCATGGTGGCGGTCTGACCCTTGTAGTCGATGCGTTCCACGAAGTGCAGATCCTTGAGGTCGAGGTGGAAATTCTCGCGGATATGCTTGCGGATGAAGGCCAGTTGGTCGGATTTCAGCTCGCCGATGAAAAAGGTGAAGCGTTCCGGGCTGGCGCCCTGGTTGGAGAGGGTCTTGCCCGGGGCGATCCCGAATTTCAGGGTGTCGGGATGGCTGAGCTCCAGCATCTGGCGCGAAGAGGTGGGCAGGGAGATCCCGCCGACGCGCGGGGCATAGACCAGGTCGGAGACGATGCGGTCCGTCTGGTTGGTGATACGGTAGGTGAAGGTGATCTCCCCCAGGGCCGAGGCCTCGGGCGAGATGAAGGCCTCGGCGGAAAGCACCTCGACCGTGATCTGGGAGAGGTAGCGCTGGCGCGTGCTGGCGACGGTGTCCTCATAGGTTTTACGGCGCTTGACGATGAGCGTTTCGGTCTGCGCCAGTTTCTCGGCCAGGGCCTGGACGCCGAAGCGCTCGTCGAGTTCGCGCTGCTCGGCCTCCAGGCTCTGGCGCATATGCCCCAGGACGGGTAGCGTGCCGGCGGACAGCAGGGATACGCTCATCACCCCCGGGGGGACCTGGACCTCCACCCGGGCGGCCTGGGCGGGAAGGGTCATCAGCAGCAGCCCCAATACGCTTAAGATCAGGGATCGTTTCATATTCACGTTCACGCGCGTTCCTCCATGGTCGGGGACCCGTTCTGCACACAGGGGATGGAAAAGATGAAGGTGGAGCCGGACCCCTTTTGGCTCTCCACGTCCACCCATCCGTCATGGGCGTTGGCGATGTATTGGACCAGGGAGAGCCCCAAACCGGTGCCGTTATCCTTGGTGGTGAAGTAGGGGTCGAAGATGCGGCGCTTGATGTCGTGCGGGATACCGAAGCCCGTATCCTTGACCAGCAGCAAGAAGTTCTCCTTAATACCCATGAGGGAAATCTCGATCTTCCCACCAGACGGCATGGCATCTGATGCATTTTTCACAAGATTTATCAAAACCTGCCGGAATTGTCCACGGTCGATCATGATTTCTCCCGGGCAGTCGCGCTGGGTGATGCCCAGCTCGATCTGGCGCCGTTTGAGCTCGGGCTGCAGCATGGCGAGCGTGGCGGAAACCTCCAGGCGGGGGCTGATGCGCTGCAGCTTGGGGTGCGGCAGCCGGGCATAGGAGAGGTACTCGTCCGTGATCTGAGACAGGCGATCGATCTCGCCCTTGATGACGTCCAGCAGCTCACGGGCCTCCTCTCCGGCCGTGCCCTCATCGAGCTCGTCCTCGAGGAGCTCGGCGTGCAGCTGCACCGAGGTGAGGGGGTTGCGGATCTCGTGCGCCACGTGGGCCGACATCTGGCCCACGGCGGCGAGCTTGTCCGCCTGCAGCAGCTTGTCGGTGAGGGCCTTCTTCTCCGTGATGTCCACGGCGTACTGGACCACGCAGTCCACCTCCCCCCGGGCGCCCAGCAGCGGGATGACACTGATGTCGAAGATGTAGGGCTTGCCGGCGATCTCGACACGGCGGTCATGTTCGGCGATGAGCTCGCCGGTGCAAAAACAGCGCTCCACGACATCCATGAGGCACGGATTGTCTCGGGGGGGCAGGTCCACCTCGCAGTGTTTCCCCAGCAGTGCCTCGCGCGTCTTTCCGTAGAGGTCGCAGTAGCGCTGGTTGACGTCCATGATGGTAAAGGCGGCGTCGATCATGATCAGGTAGTGGGGGACCCCGTTGAAGATCGTTTCCAGACGCTTGTGCGCCACGAGCACCTTGTCGGCCCACCTGTTGCGCTCGTGGGCGGCCGCCCGCGCGCGGTTGATGCGCAGCATGACGATGGTGGCCAGGAGCACGAAGCCGATGCTCACCGAACCCAGGGTGAGCGTGTTCAGGAAGGTGCCCGACATGAGCTGGATCACCTCGCTGTAGGGCGAGGTGACCACCGTGATCCAGCGCCGGTTCAGGAAGTGCACCGAGGAAAAGGCCAGGAGCTTGCGCGTGGGCTCGTTCTCCGGGAAGTGGGGGAAGACGAACTCGTACATGCCGTCGTTCTTGAGCTCCATGCCGTGCTTGATCTCATCGATCCCGGAGATCTTGACCCCCTTCTGCTGCTGATCGAGGACCACGTCGTAGAGGTCCAGCCCGAGCATGGCGGGGTTGGGGTGATAGAGGATCATGCCCGATTCGTCCAGCAGCCAGGCGTAGCCATTGTTGGAGGGCCGCATGGGGGCCACATAGTGGGCCGTGATGTTGGTCAGGTCGATGGCGCAGCCGATCACGCCGTGGAAGACGCCGCTGGAGTCCTTGACCGGGAAGGCGATGACGAAGGTCTCGAAGCCGCCCGGGATGTCCTCATACTGCTGCCCGCCCACCTTGATGATGTCCGAGACAAAGGGGACCCCCATCTCCCGCGCCACGCGGAAGTAGGTGCGGAAGCTGAAGTCCTTGCCGTCGATTTCGGGCAGGACCCACCCCGGAAAGTGGTAGCGCATGAAACCGCTAGAATCTTCCCAGAAAACGAAGGCGACCTTGTTCTTGAGCGCATTGTAGGCGTTGTTTACCGCGACGGTGATGGAATCGGGGTTGCCCTGAGAGACGGCCTCGATCTTGGTGGTGAGGTTGAGGATGTTGGTGATGTCGCCCATGTACTGCTCGATGCCCATGGCGGTCTGCTGGGCCAGCAGACCCTGCTCGCGGTTGAACTGGATGGCCATCTCGTTCTCCACGCTCTTGTAGGAATACAGGGCGAAGAGCACCACGAAGCCGAGCACGATGAAGGAGCCCATCCAGATGATGACCTCCCAGTTTGTATCCGTGAACCTTAATTTTTTCATCTATTACATACCGGGCCTCACCCCAGATACCAGTCCTGCTCGATCGTGCGCGGGAGCCTGTCCCGGTGCTCCCCGAGGTCCTGCTCCTCCAGGGCGATCAGGGGCGAGATCTCTAATGCCACCCCCGGGCGCACCTTGACCCCGGCCCGCGTGAGCCAGGCATGGTGCCAGGCGGACTGCATGGCCATCGAGCTTTCCAGAGAGTCCTCACCCGTGCGGTTCTTCACCGGCGCGAATTCCTCCTCGCGGAGCACCTCGAGGGTGATGGAGGTGGCCGCCATAGGGAGTGCATCGAAAATAAAGGTCTCAAACTTAACCCCCGTGATCTCTGAGGGCCGTCCCTCCGCGTCCCGGGTGGGGATCACCTTTTCAGCACGATGATAGGGCAGGGAAAGCCCGGAGGCGGTGATGGCCTCCACAAAGTCGCGTCGGATTACATGAATGGCGATCGACCCCGCCCAATGCAGGATGCCGCCCCCCTCGCCGCGGGCATAGCGCACGTCGTCGGGCATGTCACTGTACTCCAGCACCCGCGTCCTGCCGTCCACACAGGCGATCACCCCCACCTTCTCCTCGAAGCTGCGCTTTTTGACCACCTTGGACGACATCTGGGCGCCAGCCTGGTGATGCAGCCCTAAAAAGAGCGGATCGCAGACCTTCACCAGCGGGTTGTCCACCTGGAAATAGAAGAGCTCCTCGATGCCCAGCGCCCGCATCTTGTTAAGACAGCCCCACTTCTTAAGCGCACTCAGCGTGCCGCCGTGGCCGTCGGGGTTCATGAACAGCCCCCCGTCGCGCGCGAGGATGAAACCGCCGGCGGGGGTCAGCGAGGGCAGCTCGCCCTGCATGAAGAAGTGCACCTGCTCGGGGTCCAGACCGAAGAAGGCCCGCTGCTCGAAGAAGGACCGCGTCTGGTCGTCGTTGGCGCGCGAGGTCATGACGAAGAGCGGGAGGGCGGCCCCGTAGCGCCGACTCACCGCCAGGATACGCTCGGCGTGGAGCTGGAAGAGGCTCTTGTGCCTCACCGGGCTGACCGCCACCGTGCCCTTGGGGGCCTCGACCCCCAGGCGCGAGCCCTGGCCCCCGGCCACGAGCACGCAGGCCACCCGGCCTGCGGCCAACAGCGTCTCGCCGGCGGCGCGCGCCGCGCCGCCGGCGGGCGTGGCAGAGAAGTCGGCCGCATGCACCGCGGCCGGCGCGCCCTGGCCCTGCCGGGCGTCATAGAGGCCCTCGCCCCGGGCGAGGCGCTGTGCGAGAGGGAGATCCACCCTCTCCAGGTCGCGCGCGAGGCGCTCCGGGTCCAGGCCGGGCGCCCTATTTCGGACGAGATCCGCGAGGTGGTCCTGGCGGATCTCCCTGAGCCGCTGCTCGAGCATGCATGACCTCCTTGATCCGTTTTTCGAAGCCCTTTTCGCTGGGGATATAGAGGGGCCCCTTTGGGAGCCCCGCGGGCAGATAGTGCATCGTCAGGGCGCCTAGCGGGTCGTCGTGGGCATAGATGTAGCCCTTGCCGTAGCCGAGCTCGCGCATGAGCCGGGTGGGGGCGTTGCGCAGGCTCAGGGGTACCGGCGGGGTGCCGGTCTTTCTGATGAGCTCCTTGACGCGTTTCTCCGCCAGGTAGAGCGCGTTGCTCTTGGGGGCGCAGGCCAGGTAGACTGCGGCCTGGTACAGGCTCAGGTCGCCCTCGGGGCTGCCCAGGGTGGTGAAGGTGTCCCGCGAGGCCAGCACCACGCGCAGGGCGTGCGGCTCGGCCAGGCCGATGTCCTCGCTGGCGATGCGCAGCATGCGCCGGAGGATGAAGAGGCGGTCCTCGCCGGCCTCCAGCATGCGGCCCAGCCAGTAGAGGCTGGCGTCCGTATCGCTGGCGCGCACCGCCTTGTGGAAGGCCGAGATCAGGTCGTAGTGGGACTCGCCGCTCTTGTCGTGGTACAGCGGGCGCTCGAGCAGACCCTCGATGTCGGAGAGCTCGATAGTTTCCGAGGCAATGGAGGAAAGCGCGTACTCGAGCAGGTTGAGCGCGGCGCGCGCATCCCCGTCGGCGGCGCGGGCGATGGCCTGGCGGCATGCGTCGCTTATGCGCCGCCCCTGTCCGGTCAGGATCTCGTCCTGGGTCAGCGCCCGCTGAAGGAGCAGGTCGATATGCTCGGGGGAGAGCTGGTGCAGCACGATCACGCCCACGCGCGAGAGCAGGGGCGCGGTCACGGAAAATGACGGGTTCTCGGTGGTGGCGCCGATGAGGATGATGCTGCCCCTCTCCACGAAGGGCAGCAGGGCGTCCTGCTGTACGCGCGTGAAGCGGTGGATCTCGTCGATGAACACGATGGGGGCGCTGGGCAGGGAGGCGGCCTTCTCGGTCACACGCCGGATGTCCTGGATGCCACTGGTGACGGCGCTGACCGGGAAGAATCCGTCCGGGCACATTTCGCGGATGAGACTGGCCACGCTCGTCTTGCCGCTGCCGGGTGGGCCCCAGAGGATGACGGAGCGCCGCCGGCCGCCCTCGAAGTCGCGGATGAAGACCCGGGCCTCCTCCTGGCCGAGGAGCTCGTCCAGCACCCGGGGACGCAGCCGGTGGGCAAGCGGGGGCGTGTGTGTGCTCATGTATTTCCTATATCACAAATCGCTGCCTGACAAAAAAAATCTGCAAAAAATACTAAAGTGTTTTCCGATCGTGACGATAGGGTACTCAGGTTCTTCAAGATTCATTCCCCGTAGAACCTCCTCATATTGCGCAGGTCTCAACGGCCTGCTTTTTTTTTGTCCTGTTTTGGGAACACGCCTGTCTTGGACAGGTCTCCCGGCACGCCCGCAAGGGCCACCCGGCCAGGCCCGGCGCTTGTATCCCAGGGTGTTTTGCGGCAGGATTGACGGGCAGGAGCGCCCTCCAGGATTGGTCCTTGACAAACCCGCGGCGTTGTTTGTAGAAGGGTAGTCGACAGTGACGCGGGGTGGAGCAGTCCGGTAGCTCGTTGGGCTCATAACCCAAAGGTCGCAGGTTCAAATCCTGCCCCCGCTACCAAAATAAATTCAAAGAAGCCAGGGTCCTAACACCCTGGCTTCTTTTTTGTGATCACGGATAATTCCCGAAGGGTACGCATAGGGTACACTTGGGGAGGATCTCATCGGTCTTCAGCGTGTTGTCCTCTATTGGCCTTATCATGGAGGCACCCCTCTGGTCAGAGCGATCCTGGGAGGACGTGATGCTCCCCTGCCGTGCTGCCAAGTACCGGAAAACGGGGACAGACCACGATTAAATCCCAGCTATGACAACCACGGCAACCTGCTGAGCACCACCGATGCCGCCGGCGCGGTGAGTGCTTATGCGTACAATACCGACGGCCGGCTCGTCCGGCAGACCGACCCGGAAGGCAAGGTCATGACCTATGCCTACGACCCCTCCGGCAACCTGGCGAGCAAGACCGACCGGCAGGGCAACACCACCGCCTATGCCTACGACACGCTGAACCGGCTCGTGTCCGTGACCGACCCGGTAAGCGGGCTCACGCGGTATGCCTACGATAGCCGCGACAACCTCGTAAGCCTCACCGATGCCGCGGGCAACACCACGGCATTCGAATACGACCGCAACAACCGGCTTGTAAAGGAGACCCGGCCCCTGGGCGCGGAGACGGTGTACGGCTATGACGCCGCCGGCAACCTCACGGGCTACGACGACGGCGAGACCGCGGCAACCTACACCTATGACGCGACCGGCCGCAAACTGGGCGAGACCATCGAATACGGCTCATTCACCAAGACCTTGGGCTCCACGTATTACACCAACGGCCTCAAAGAGACGTTTACTGATCCGGCCGGCACGGTCTATAACTATACCTATGACGCGAACAATCAGCTCTCGAGCGTTGAGATCCCGGGCGCAGGCTACATCACCTATGCGGGCTACACCTGGAACCGGCCCTCGGCGATGACCCTGCCCGGCGGCGGCACCAAGGAGTTCGGCTACGACCCGCTCATGCGTTTAAGCACCATCAGCGTGAAGGACCCGGCCGCCAACCCGGTCATGGACTATGTCTATACCTACGACCCGGTGGACAACATCACACACAAGGCTACCGGCCACGGGAATTATGCCTACGGCTATGACGACCTCTACCGTCTCAGTACGGTGGACAACCCGAACCTGGCCGACGAGGCCTACACCTACGACGGCGTGGGCAACCGCCTGACCTCGGCCGATACCAGTGGTGCCTGGGGCTACACCGCCAACAACGAGCTCACCGGCTATGACGAGGTGAGCTATGCATACGATGCAAACGGCAACATGATCAGCAAGACCGCGGGAGCAGTGGTGACGAACTACATCTACAACATCGAGAACCGGCTCGTGCGGGTGGAGGACGGATCGGGCAATGTCATTGCCGGGTACTATTACGACCCGTTCGGCCGCCGGCTGTGGAAGGAAGTCTCCGGAATAAAGACCTATTTCTGCTATGCCGATGAGGGACTTGTGGCTGAGTTTGACTCAAGCGGAAATCAGATAAAGAGCTACGGGTACCGGCCCGGTTCCACCTGGACCACGGACCCGCTCTTCATGGAGCAGGGCTCTCAGTACTATTTCTACCACAACGACCACCTGGGGACACCGCAGCAGATGACGAGCGTCAGCGGCGCGGTCGTCTGGGCGGCCGAGTATGGGGCCTTCGGTGAGGCGCAGGTGGATGCGTCTTCGAGCGTGGTGAATAATTTGCGGTTCCCGGGGCAGTATTATGATGGGGAGACGGGGCTGCATTATAACTTCCACAGGTATTATGATTCGGGGTGTGGGAGGTAT
>CAZUDI010000028.1:0-46492 GCA_964618975.1 uncultured Bacteriovoracaceae bacterium
ACATCACCCGGGGACCGGGAGACCGAATGGTCTCGCGAGCAGGGGTGGTGTGCTGATAATCTCTGAAGCATGCGGGGGAAGGGGAATGAGGGCTATGAACCCCAGGGCAAGCTTATGACCCTGCTTTCCGCTGCAAGCAGCGGGGGATTCGGCCCATAGCGATTAAGGTGAGCCCTTTTCGTGGAAAGGAGAAATGGGGGGAGCGGGAATGAAGAAGCCTATTTTCTCATTGTATCTGCTGCTGGTCTTTCTTTGTGTGGCAGGGAGCGCCCATGCCACCCCCTATTTCGGCTATGAGGACTTCGGCGGCAGCTGGCAGGATGTCAACAAGACCGGGTCGGGGGACAGCCGCATGTGCTGGGCGGCGGTTGCCTCCAATATCCTGGGCTGGGGAGGCTGGGAAACGCAGGAATTTGCAACCACAGGGGATATCTTTGACAGCTTCGTCTATCACTGGGTCGACCGGGGCGGCCAGATGAGCTACGGGTGGCGCTGGTGGATGGATGGAACCGACCCCGGCAATGGGAGGATCGATGTTTCCGGTGGGGGCGGCTATTTCCGCGACTATCCTTTCCGCGACTATTTTGCGGATTTCTATTCAGACTATACCTCACTGAGGATCCTCAGCAACGACACCCTGGCCTATGTCGATGACTACCTGCACAGTGGCTACGGGGTGGGGCTGGCTGTCTATTGGGGCAGTTACGTCGGCCATGGATTGACCTGCTGGGGGATCGAGTATGATGAGTACAACAATTATAAAGGGATATACGTCACCGATTCCGATGATGGGTTCTCGGGCCTCATGTACTACGACATCTCCTGGAGAGGTGACTTCTGGTATCTGAGCGGGAGGTATGACGGTTACCGGATCGGGAATGTCCAGGCCCTCAACTCCAACCCCTCCGATGTGGCACCGGTACCCGAGCCGGCCACCCTGGCGCTGGTGGGCCTGGGGGCCCCGCTGGTCTGTCTCCTGCGACGGAACCGGCCTGGTGACCGGTCATAGACGAGGGCCAAGGGTGCGTTTTTCTGAGAGAGGGGGGAAAAGCAGACTCCGAGGAGCGTGGTCCCGGCAGCTGATGGAGACCGGGATGCGGGCAGACGGGCCCGAAGGGGATTCGGTGCCAGCGAAAGCGAAGGATAGGGCAGGTTACACGATGCACAAGAACTCAACCAAGGAGGTTATGTGATGGATTTCGAGCGGACGATGAAGACAACGATATCAAATATGGTTTTCGGCCTGTTGCTTGCGGTCATGGTGTGTGGATGCGCGATTGCGCCCCCTAAGAGACCCATAACCGAACTCTATGCCGGAATCAGCGATCCGGGCTATGATTTCACCCCGGCCCAGGCGCAGGGGGCGCCGGCCGGATATACCGTGGGGATCATCAATATGGATCTCGACGTGGTTTGCATCCCCCAAAAGGCCCTTTCCGTCACCGAGTTGGGAAAGCAGTATCTGGGAAATTTCATAGGGGGCTTCAATACGGGCATCGAGAAGATCCTCACCTCGAAGGGTATCACCGTCTCCGGCCCCTTCGAATCGTACGATGAGATGACCTATCCGGAAAGGTCGCGTTGCGATTTCCTCATTCAACCCTGCGCCAAGGTAACCTTCCAGCCGTTGGCCACCCCTGTCCAGCGCCTGAACGACCGGGGGGGGCCGAACGGGGAATCCTGGGTCATGGGGGCCAGCGACACCTGCCTCAAGGTCAAGGCCGAGCTCGAATATGTCATCCTGGACCCGCTCACGCAGGAGAAGCTGGAGCGCCACAGGCTGAAAACGGACACCGTCTCGGTGGACTTCCGAAAGATATACTGCAAATATACTACACGCGACGACAAGGGCAAGGTCATCAAGGAGGAGTGGCGAGAGATCACCTTTGACCAGTCATTTCCGGGCTATCACAACGAGGATGTGGCGGTGGGCCAAATTCTGGATCAGCTCTTTCTGGCGTTCATGCCCAAGATCGACGGCCTGGTTTCCGTGGCCGAGTTCGATCACCTCAAGAAATTCCAGGAAGAGCTCAAGGAGAAAAAGGTATACTGATCCTTGGAAATTTCCGGGGTGAATGAAGGATACAACAACGGGCGGGGTGGGGAGACTCACCCCGCTTCAAGATACCCAAGACGGGGGGAGATGAAGGACATCCAGGGGATGAATATCCGGGTCAAGATGCTCCTGGTGCTTTTGGCCGTCGGCGTCCTGGCCGGGGGGCGCTTTTGTATGGCGCAGGGAGGCAATCGCCGTCCCACCCGAGGGATATCCCGCTGAAGGCCCCTCAGCGCCTGATTGCGGCCGGGCCCTACGGCAGGGATGTCTGCCTGGTGGAGCGGCTCGGTGCATGCACCCTGACCATGAAGGCCGGACGGCTCTTTGTCAGGAAACCGAAGACCTTCGGGTTCGAGAACGCCCTCCTCAAACGCGTGGTGGCCAAAGACCTGCACCTGAGCCTCATGCGGGACGGCCAGAGGCTCGTCGAGCTCAACACGGCAAAGCTCGAGATGCCCCCGGGGATGACGGTCATCCGCATCGAGCACCCCACGCTGATCTATCCACAGGGGGAGGAAGCCCCGGAGATGGTCAGGATCGACAAGGGAAGCCGGACCCTGACCCTTCAGTATCCCGGCTCCACGCAGACGCTCTCCCTGGGGCCGTGAGCCTGGAATAGCGCCCTTATTTTATTTTGCCCGCCACAGGCAATGAGCGGGGGGGGGGCGGCAACTCCGGACGGGGACAGCCCCTCCGATCCAATCACCCCGGAAAGCGGGGCTTCTGGCGACCCCGATGCCCCCGGGGCGCGTCCATCACCGCTGGCTTGTAATGATGCCCCCGCCGGTTATGTCCTGCCTCAATCGCAATGGAGGTTCATACTAATATGTGCATAATTAAACGGACATTAAGATGAGAGAAACAACTGGTCTCAATTGTGTGGGAAAAACTTCTTGCGAGAAGTTTCTCCCAGCCCCCTCTCATGAAGATATAATTATATTTTATTGTTATATAAGATATGCTTGTGCAGGTTGAAACGGTTCATGATTCGGCCAACCTGATTCCAAGTACTCAAGATGCTTTCTCAATTATTCACTTCTTAGGAACTCAGGCCTTGCCCTGAGGGTAGGGTGCTCCATCAATGGCTGATTTTATATGCCAGGCAAACCTTTTCCCTCCACGCCGTCGCAAGCGGCGGTAGATTCGACCCTCAGGCAAGTAGAAACGCCCCGGACATCCAAGGACAGGCGGGGAAGAGAGCCATTGTGTATAGATTTTCAGAAATTATGGAATTTTCCATGCCTGTCTCGACCTGATGAGAGAGGGTACAGAAAAGTGCTTGACAAATGATAGATGTTAATCTAAGTTAACGGTGATAATAATTAATAATAATGTTTTTGCCATGAACATATCATGCATTGTTTGCTGCTGAAGGGATTGGGGCCTTTCCTCTGAATGCATCAGAGATTCAGAGGTTTACAGCATAAACAATAAGAAAGGAGTGTTCTTGGCAGATAGCGGTATGACATGCAGCCGTCCTTGCAGACGGGTGCCCCTGACATCTTTATCCGGTCTCTGCTCGCCCGCGCTGATCGCGGGCTGAAAATCCATTATGTCAAGTCCAACATCATCACGAGGAAGTACGCCGAACCGGCGCATGACTTGCTTCGTTCATACCGTTCCCGGGAACGCTCTTGGGAATGGGCTCAGCGGAAAAACGTATTTTTCGCTGACAGCGGCCGCATCGTTTCAGAGAGATTTAAGCCTTGAAGCATAAAATAGTTTTCTTAAAGGAGGAGTGCGATGAAGAGATCTTTGATGGTGGGGTTGCTCTTAGGCCTGGCTCTCTTGTTGCCGACATTGTTGCCGGCGCAATCCGAGGTCCCCGGCGTCACCGATGACGAGGTCGTCATCGGCATGACCTGTCCCATGTCCGGACCGGCGGCACTGTGGGCCTCCATGTACCTGGGCAATTCGGCCTGGGCCCAGCACATCAATGCGCAGGGGGGCATCCACGGCCGCAAGATCCGGGTCATGGTCAAGGACGATGGCTACAACCCCAGCCGGGCCCTGGCCAACCTGACCGAGATGAAGGACGAGGTCCTGGCCATTGGCTGTGTGATCGGCTCGGCCACGGCCAATGCCTGCAAGGAGATGCTGGTCGAAAGCGGGGTCCCGGTGGTGCACATCCACGCCAATCCCCGTATCTGGCTGGACGTACCGGAAGATAAGCGCAATCACCTCTTCATCGCTTACCCGGACTACATCGACGAGGCGGATGCCATCACCCAGTTCGCCATTGAAAAGGTAGGCATCAAGAGTCTGGCCCTCTTCGGACAGAACGACGACTGGGGCAAGTCCGCCAAGATCGGGATCGAACGCGCCATGGGAAAACTGGGCGGCAAGGCCGCCTTCGCCGGATTCATCCCCTACGAGCTCACCGACCGCGCCATGTCGGCGCATGCGATCAAGATCAAGGAGACCGGCGCCGACGGCCTGGTCATCTATGGTGCTCCCACCCAGGCCTCGCTGATCATCCGCGAGATGGCCAAGATCGGCTACCGCCCCAAGGTTTTCACCGCCAATCCCCTGGGAGACCCCCTCATGTACAAGATCTGCGGCCAGCTCTGGGAAGGTGCCTACCCGGCGGCCTCCGGCAACGTGAGCATGCCGGGGGTGGACAAGGAGGCCGACGCGGTGGTGGCCACCCTGCTGCAGTATGAGCCCAAGCTCACCGGCATGGAGTTCCTCGGCATCACCGGCTCCACGACCATGATGCTCATCGAGGAGGCCTTAAGACGCGCCGGACGCGACCTGACCCGCGAGTCCTTCATTGAGGCCATGGCCAGCATCCAGGATTTCCGGCCCCAGGGCATGGGGGGTCCGATCTCCTTCGGCAAGCACCGTTACGGCCTGAATTCGATCCGCATGTGTCATGCCGAAGGCGGCAAGCACGTGCCCCAGACCGACTTCCTGGTGTTCGACCCTCTATTCTAGACCGGTAAGAAAGAAGGCAACCATGAGTGCATTACTCTCAATCAGGGATCTGTCGATAAGTTTCGGCGGAATCAAGGCCCTGCAGGGGGTGAGCCTGGATGTGATGGACAACGAGATCCTGGCCATCATCGGGCCTAACGGATCCGGCAAGACCACGATGTTCAACTGCATCTCCGGGGTCTACAAACCCGATAGTGGCCAGGTGGTTTTCGGGGGGGAGAACCTGCTCGGGTTCTCCCCCGACAGCATCGCCCACAAGGGGATCTCGCGCACCTTCCAGAATATCCGGCTCTTCAACCATATGACAGTCCTGGACAACCTGATGCTGGGCCGGCACATCAAGTTCCGCAAGAATCTGGCGAGCGCCTTTCTGCGGCTGAGGAAGGAGGAGCTCTCCCATCGCGAGAAGGTGGAGGAGATCCTCGAGTTCCTCGACCTGCAGGCCTACCGCAAGTCGCTGGTCAACGACTGCCCCTACGGGGTGCAGAAGCGCGTGGAGCTCGGCCGGGCCCTGATTATGGAACCCCGGCTGCTGCTGCTGGACGAGCCCGTGGCCGGACTTACCAGCGAGGAAAAGGGCAAGGTCGCCTATCTGGTGACCGAGATCCGCGGGCGCTTCAAACTGGCCGTACTGCTGATCGAGCACGATCTGAGAATCGTCTCGCGGCTGGCCGACCGCATGGTGGCCTTCAATTTCGGCCGCAAGCTGGCCGAGGGATCGCCGGAGGAGGTGCAGCGCAACCCCGAAGTGATTCGGGCCTATGTGGGTGACGACGAATGAGCATGTTGAAGGTACAGAGTATCGAAACCCTCTATTTCGATCGCATCTATGCCCTGCAGGGTATCTCCCTGGAAATCAGGGAAAACGAGATCTTCGCGATCCTCGGCCCCAACGGCGCCGGCAAGACAACCCTGCTCAAGACCATCGCCGGGCTGCTCAAGGACCAGCCCAAGAAGGGGCTCATCGAATTCAGGGGACGGCGCATCAGCGGGCTGAACCCGGAGAAGATCTCCTCACTGGGGATCGTCTACGTGCCCGAAGACCGCGGGCTCTTCCGCGAGCTGACCGTCAGGGAGAATCTGGACATCGGATGCTGGGGGCGCAGCGGCAAGGCGGTTAGAGACGACCTTGACTACATCTACGCCCTCTTTCCCATCCTGAAGGAACGGGGTGATCAGCAGGCCGAGACGCTTTCGGGCGGCGAGCAGCAGATGCTGGCCATCGGGCGGGCCATCCTGCGCCGGCCAAAGCTGCTGATGCTGGACGAACCCTCGCTGGGGCTCTCCCCCAAGGCGGCCAAACAGGTCTATGGAACACTCCGAGAGGTCAGCCAGCGCGACATGACCATCCTCCTGGTGGAACAGAACGCCAAGATGGCCCTCAATATCGCGAATTACGGCTACATCATGGAGGCCGGACGCATTGTGCTGGAGGGTTCATCCAAGAGTTTGAAGGAAAACGAAGATGTCCAGGAGCTCTATCT
Organism: uncultured Bacteriovoracaceae bacterium; assembly: GCA_964618975.1. Taxonomy (GTDB): domain Bacteria; phylum Desulfobacterota; class Desulfomonilia; order UBA1062; family UBA1062; genus CAZUDI01. Next base: position 6,478 of record CAZUDI010000028.1, read on the forward strand.
CGGGATGGACAAGGAAGGTACGGCGGAAAAGTCGCATTTCTATACCAAACGGAGGAGGTGGTGATGCAGGTGCAACCGGTGGTGCTTCCCCACGCCTTTTTCCGGCAGGTCGCAGGCTTCAGTGATCGGGTCGCCCTCAGACACAAGAAGTTCGGCATCTGGAACAAGGTGACATGGAAGGAATACGGCGAGCGTGTCTGGCAGGTCGCCGGGGGACTCCTGCAGATGGGGCTTGAACAGGGCCAGACCGTCTGCATCCTCGGAGACAACCGTCCCGAATGGCTGGTCTGTCATCTGGCCATCATGACGGCCGGCGGATGTACGTGCGGCATCTACCCCACGTCCTCCTCCGACGAGATCAAATATATCCTGACCCACTCCGAGACGCACATCCTGTTTGTCGAAAACGAGGAACAGCTCGACAAGGTGCTGGAGATCATCGACGAACTGGATCTCGATCACATCGTGGTGTGGGACACCAAGGGGCTGTGGGGCTTCACTCACGAAAAGGTGCTGATCTTCGATGAGTTCCTGAAGGACTGTCAGAGCTACCACACCGAACAGCCCCAGGCCGTCCAGAGGCGGTACGATGCCCTAGGTCTGGACGACACGGCCATGATTATCTATACCTCGGGCACCACGGGCCGGCCCAAGGGGGCCTTGCTGTCACATGCCAACATCTCCAGCGTGGTACTCTCCTTTCTCGAGATCATCCCAGTCTCGGAGAAGGACGAGGTCGTCTCCTACCTGCCGCTGGCGCATGTCTACGAAAACCTCGTCTCGGTTTTCACCCCCATGTTCACCGGGGCCTGCGTGAACTTCGTGGAGAGTATGGATACCCTGGCCTTCAACCTGCGCGAGGTCTCGCCCACGATCTTCGGCTCGGTGCCCAGGATCTGGGAGAAATTCGCCTCGAACATCCGCAACAAGATGGATGATTCCACCTATATCAAACAGGTGTGCTACAGACTGAGCTTCATGGTCGGAAGGCGCTATGTCAAGGCCAAGGAGAGAGAGCGCATGACGCTGCCTTTGAGACTGGCCTACCTGGTGTGCTACTGGGGCGTGCTCTACCACCTCAAGCGGCAGCTCGGCTTCGAGCGCATCCGCTGGGCGTTGTGCTCGGCGGCGGCCGCCTCCCAGGAACTGTTCGAGTTCTTCAATGTCCTGGGGATTCCCCTGAGGGACGGATACGGGCAGACCGAATCCACCGGCATCATCGCCCTGCAGCGCCTGGACAAGGAACCCCGCTACGGATACGTGGGCGAGGCCCTGCCCGGACTCGAGATGCAGCTCACCGATGCCGGTGAGATCATCGCCAAGGGTCCCGGCGTCTTCAAGGGCTATTTCAAGAATCCCGAGCTCACCGCCGAGGTGCTGCGCGACGGCTGGTTGCACACCGGCGACCTGGGAATGATCGATGACGGCTGGCTCAAGATCGTGGGCCGCGTCAAGGACATCATCATCACCTCGGGCGGCAAGAACATTACCCCGGAATTCATCGAAAACAAACTTAAATTCAGCCCTTACATCCAGGATGCCGTCATTATCGGCGACGGCAAGCACTTCATCACCTCCCTGATCCTCATCGACGAAGAGAACGTCATGAAATTTGCCCAGGACAACCGTATCCCGTTCACCACCTTTGCAGATCTGACCCAGAACGAGGAGATCAATGCCCTGATCCTCAAGGAGATCAACGAGGTGAACAAGACCCTGGCACGGGTGGAGCAGATCAAGAAGTTCCGCCTCATCCCCCGGCGCTTCTACTCCGAGGATGGGGATGTGACGCCCACCCTCAAGGTCAAACGCCGCAATATCGCCAAGATGTATGGGGACTTGATCGATTCCATGTACAAAGGCTAGCCGACAAGCCATAGACCGCAAAGACAGGAAGTGTAGCCATGGATCTCGTAGAAAGCTATAAGGATGATCTGAAACTGATCGATAAGCCCTGGACCCGCATCTGGGTGAGCCTGCTCGTCATCGCGCTCTTCGTTTTCCCCTGGTTCTCGAACGAGCACCTCATCTATGTCTTCACCCTCATATTCATCTATGCCATCGGCATCCACGGGCAGAACATACTGATCGGATACACCGGCCAGATATCGTTGGGACAGGCCGGGTTCCTGGCGATCGGGGCCTTCACCTATGCCCATCTGACCCATGCCGGGGTGCCCCTGTCCCTGTCCCTCTTGGGGGCCGGGCTCATTGCGGCCCTCTTCGGGGTGCTGCTCGGGTTCCCCTCCCTGCGACTCAAGGGTCCCTATCTGGCGATCGTGACCCTCGGTTTCGGGATTGCGGTCTACCAGCTCCTCACCAGCTTCGAGGTGCTCTCGGGCGGCCGCATGGGGATGGTCGTGCCCCGGCTGGGGCCGATAGCGGGCCTGTCCAAAGAGATCACGATGTACTATTTCTGCCTGCTGTTGTGCCTGATCTTTACCATTGCGACCTACAACCTGATCTCATCCTATGTGGGACGCACCTTCATCGCGATTAGGGACAACGACATCGCCGGCGAGGTCATGGGCGTCAACCTCACACGCTACAAGCTGCTCTCGTTTGCCATCAGCTCGTTCTACACCGGCATTCACGGGGCGCTCTACGGCATGCTGCTGGGGTTCCTCGACCCCCAGATGTTCACCTTCCAGGAGACCCTGATCATGTTCGTGGCCGTGGTGATCGGCGGCCTGGCCTCCTGTGAAGGGGCCCTTTTCGGCGCGGCCTTCGTGATCCTCATCCCGCAGATCTTCAGTGAGTGGAAGGGCATGATTCCTGTGATCCTGGGCAGCACGGTGGTGCTGATCATGATCTTCGAACCGCTGGGACTGGCCGGGCGCTGGTTCAAGTTCCGCCTCTACTGGAGGAACTGGCCCTTCCGCTGAGTGGCGGGGGGAGGCGAGGCATCCGCGGCATCGTGACGAGGTTATAGACGCAGCCTATGCAGCCAATCGCGGGGCTGCCGAGAGCAGCCCGCGAGGAGGGAGAGATTTTCATGGCAACCTTTCTGCAATACCTGATATCGGGACTGTCCATGGGGGCCCTGTACGTCCTGGTGGCCCTCGGTATCGTACTGATTTACCGTTCTACCCGTATCCTCAATTTTGCCCATGGTGACATGGCCACCATGGGCACCTTTTTCATGTTCACCCTGCTGGCGCTGAGACTGCCCTTCAGCCTGGGCTTCATCCTCAGCCTGCTCCTGGGCGGTCTGCTGGCGGTGGTCTTCTACTTCGTGGTGATCGTGCCGGCACAGCGCCGCGATGCCACGCAGCTGGGCCAGATCACACTCACCGTGGGCCTGAGCATGATCATGCAGGGCGCGATCCTCTTCTTCTGGGGTACCGATTCGAAGGTCCTGGCCTTTCCCCTCTCGGACACCATGGTCTGGCAGGTCGGGCCGGTCTACCTGAACGCCCTGAGCCTGGGCACCCTGATCGTGGGCATCGCCGGCAGCCTCCTCTTCTACCTGCTCATCCAGAAGACACGTATCGGTCTGGCCATGCGAGCCACCTCGGAAAATTTGCAGGCGGCGCAGACCCTGGGGATTCCCACCCGCATGGTACTGGCGACGTCCTGGGGCCTGGCCGCCATCCTGGGGGTGCTGGCCGGCCTCTTCCTGGCGCCGGCCCTGCTGCTCGACCCCTTCTTCATGCTCGAGCCCTTCCTCAAGGGTTTTGCCGGCGCCATCCTCGGAGGGCTGAACAGCCTGCCGGGCGCCATCGTCGGCGGACTGATCATCGGGCTGGCTGAGAGCCTCACCGGGGGCTACATCTCCCTGGAACTCAAGAACACCGTGGCCTTTGTCATCATCATCCTGATCCTGCTCATCAAGCCGGAGGGGTTGCTGGGGAAGGTATTTAAGGAACGCGTATAGAGGGGCCTTAAGGGGTGATCTCCGGAAGATTCTCCCTGCACAGGGGCAGATGGCGGGGATCAACCCATAAGGCCTTTGCCGAGGTGTATGCGCGGCAATCATTGCATAATCTGCCAGAGTGATGCCTTCGTTGCGGGTAGACAATGTCTGTATATCGTCCTCTAGCCTGGACGGACCAGCTCAGGGCGTCCTGGTGTCATGGCGCGCCCTCAGCCATTCAATTTATGTCCCCGATTTCGGATAATATATTGATTGACATATATGTCAAAATGGGATAGGCGTTTTTTGCATCCATGATACCCTCGATCTCTAGAGGGACTCGCCTGTGATATAAACTGTGGGTTGAATTCCCCGCCATTTGTGGCGTCAGGGGCGGCCAGGGCTTGCCCCGGGTTTATTAGACGGTTTCCTGGGAGGAGAAAATGCAGAAGAAGTGGGGGGTGTTTTCCGGAGCGGTTGTGTTGATGATCATGGCATGGATGCCGGTGTCGCAGGCCTATGTGACGCCAGGCATGTCGCCCATGGCCAAGGGGGTGATCAACATCAATACCGCCGGGGTGACCGATTTCATGCAGCTCTTCGGGGTCGATACCGAACTCGCCGCTGCTATCGTGAACTTTCGCGATGAACACGGCCCGTTCCGGGAGATTGACGCCCTGCTCGCGGTGGAGGGCATGGATGCGAGGCGTCTGGATGCCATCCGCAGCAACCTGACCCTGGAGGGGGCAAACACCCTCGACGTCCCGGATGGGGAAGGACCCTCGTAAGACCTGGTGCGTGCGTGAGCACACAGGATGCACCGCGGGGCAGGAAAAGCGACCCTCCCCCTGATTGACACAGGGGGAGGTGCGTGTTCTCAGACCACGCCTGCGCCATGACAAATGCAGGGGCCTTGAGCCTGCGGACCGCGTGTCATTAGATAGCAGATAATTGTCCTTGTTCCGGAAGCTCCTATTTCAGCATGGCGTGGTAGAGCGCCCTGAGCCCATCATCGGACCGCGCCTGATGGATGCCGAAGTGGAAACTCAGCTGCGAGGGCCCCTGATCCACGATCTCGATGTTGATGTTCTCGCCATAGAGCGCATGCGCCGCGGCGGCCAGCACGCCGGGGGTATCCTTCATACCGATCCCCACGGGCGAGAGCAGACTCAGGTCATAGCTGATCTGGATGAGGTTGGGATCGAGCGTGCGCTCAATCACCTCCTTGAGGTCGCGCGAACGGCCCACCAGGTCGCCCTGGTCCACGATAACGGCGATATCGTCCCTGCCGGAAGGGTAGTGGTGGGTGTTGATGTTGAAGTCACTGAAGATATCGAGCAGTTCACGGGTAAAACCAATGGTCTCCCCGATCATGTCCTTTTCGATGTAGACGTAGGCGAGGTTGTCCATGCGGCCGATGCCGACGGCGGCCTCCCCCGGGAGGCGCTGCGCCACGATCATGGTCCCCGGAGAGGCGGGGTTGTCGGTGTTGCGGATATTGATGGGAATGCCTTTGTTCTTGCAGCTTATCATGGCATCGAAATGGAAGACATTGAAGCCATGCGATGAGAGCAGGCGGATCTCCTTGTAGGTCAGTTCGGGGATCACGGCCGCCTCCGGGATGATGCGCGGGTCGACCTGGTAGACCCCGTCCGTGTCGGTCCAGTTTTCATAGCACCGGGCCTCCAGGGCCGAGGCCACCTCCCCGCCGGTGAGATCGGATCCCCCGCGGGAGAGCACGGCGACTTCGCCCTTGTGCGTGATGCCGTAATAGCCCGGGATGATGGCGATACCGTCACCGGGAAGGGCCTCCCTCAGATTGGCGTTGGCCCCGGGGAGCACCCGGGCGTTACCGAAGCGTTCGGATACCAGAAAACCGATATCCTCGGGTAAAAGGAGCCGGGTGCTGTGGCCCCGGCTGGCGAAGTAGCGGGCGATCAGCTTGGCATGGTAGTGTTCACCGCGCGAGGCGAAGAAGTCGAGGCGTCTTTTATCCGTAAGGGGACGCTGAAGGTCGCTCTCGAGATCGGCCAGGATGTCGCCTCCCTCGATGTCCAGATCTTTGATGAGGGTCGTGAATTTGCCCATGACACGCTCGAAGCTCGTGCGGGCGTCGAGATCCAGCCCCTGCCTGCGGAAGTGGTCACCCTCGGTGGCGATATTGAAGAGGTGGTCGGTCACCTTCTGGGGGTCGCTCGCATCCTTGCCCGGGGCCGAAACCACGATATATTGGCGCCTTTGATCGTCGGCGACGATCTGCCGCACCTTTTCGATCTGGGTCGCATTGGCCACCGAGCTGCCCCCGAATTTGCATACAATCGATTCCATCATGGCTTGCATCTCCTTCATGTGTCTGCATGCGCCGCAATGCCCGCCTGACGCCTCAGGCGCATGTAAATAGCCTTAAATATCCTATTGGTGTAAAAAAATGAAGAGATATTTTTAAGTTCCAGGGCCTGCATGATGCCGTTCGGTGCAACTGTCCCAATCTCCTGCGCTCCGGTTGAGGGGCTGAAAAGAAAGCCCTTGATCGGCGAGCTTGAACCCCTGTATGATGTTGCAAACGTGCACGCCGCGGCGTGGACAGACAAGGGAGGGGGTCTCGAGAACGGCATGCTGGAAGGCCTTTCATCCATCATACATGGCTTTCGCGTTCAGGATCTGTTCGATATCCTCATCATCGCCACCCTGATCTACTTCTTCCTCATCTGGTTCAAGGACACGGCCTCGCGCTTCGTCTTTGTGGGCATCACGCTGCTGGGGGTGATCTACATCCTGGCCCAGTCCTTCCACCTTTACCTGACCACCATGGTGTTCAAGGGTTTCTTCGCCATCCTGCTCATCGCCCTGGTGGTAATCTTCCAGGAGGAGATCCGCCGCTTTTTCGAGCGCCTGGCCGTCTTCGGCTCCATCGGAAAGTCCCTGCGGCGCAATAAGGAGACCTCCTGGCGCAAGGATATCGACATCATGGTGGAGAGCGTGGCCGACTGTGCCGAGCATTCCACGGGGGCACTGATCGTCCTGCAGGGCCGCGAGCCGCTCAACCGCCACCTGCAGGGCGGCTATGCCCTCAACGGCAGTCTGAGCCAGCCCCTCATCGCCAGCATCTTCGACAAGCACTCCATCGGCCACGACGGGGCGGTGATCATCCATGACGGGCTGGTCAAGCGCTTCGGGTGTCACCTCCCGCTGTCCATGGACAGCTCCAAGTTCGGTAAACTGGGACTGAGGCACACCGCTGCCCTGGGGATGTCCGAGCGCTGCGACGCGATGTGCATTGTGGTCTCGGAGGAGCGGGGCGCGATCTCCATCGCCCATGAGGGCAAGCTCCGGCGGCTCTCCAGCGCCACGCAGCTCAGCGCCATCCTCGAACGCTACTATGAGGGCACCACCACCTCGCAGTTGCAGAAGCCCGCCTCCCACTGGCTGAGCAAGAACACCCTGGAGAAGGCGGTGGCCATCCTGCTCGCCACGGGGCTCTGGTTCATGTTCGGCTACCAGAAGGAGGCCGTACAGCGTGATTTCGTGGTCCCCATCGAATACCGCAACATCTCACCACTGTGGGAGATCGAGGAGGCCCTGGCCAAGGAGACCACGGTCACCATCATGGGTTCTCCCCAGGCCTTCCGCCTCTTCGACGCCACCACACTGACCTTTTCCGTCGACCTCTCCAACCTCAGGGAAGGGGAGCAGGATATCGTCCTGTATCGTGACATGATCCGGGTGCCCTCGAACCTCTCGCTGGTCAATATCCAGCCTTCCACCATAGGCATCACTGCCTACGAACTCCACCAGATCATGGTCCCGGTCCAGGTACGCACAACGGGTGCCGTGGCCTCCGATCTGGCCCTCAAGGGGATCCGGGTGAGCCCGCAGACCATCGGTGTCCTGGCACCCAAGCGGGTCACCCCCGATAGTCTCAAGGTGAATACGGAAGTGGTGGATCTGACAGCGATCCGCGAGACCACCGAGGTGGTGGTGCGTCTCAATGCCCCCCCAGGGGTGCGATTCAGAAACAACGGCGAGTCCCCCACAGCACGCGTGCTGATCGAGGTGGAAGCGCGGGTCCCCCCCCAGACGGGCTGATATCCCAGGCGTGCCCATGCACCGCCGCTTTTCTCAGGGACGGGTCACAAGGAACCCCATCTTCTTCAGGAAGGCCTCGGTGGCAGGGTTGAGCGTCATGTGGGCCAGTTCCTGGGGTGCGAAGAAGCCAGAGGCGGCCGCGTCGTCCCGGGCCACAGGCACGCCACCGACATACTCGGCGCTCAGGTCCACGATCACATAGTGGAAGAGCAGCCTGTCTTGCGAGTCGTACTCGATGTAGTCAAAGGCATGCACGGGAGATAACGCCCGCACCACGATCCCGGTTTCCTCCAGGACCTCCCGCTCGCACGCGGCCTGCAGGTCCTCCCCGGGGCGGATCCGTCCGCCGGGGATCGCCCACTGTCCCTGTCCGGGCGGGTTTCCGCGTTGCACCAGCAATACCTTCCCGTTATGGAGCACATAGGCCCCCACGGCGGCCTGCGGCAAGGGGATCTGCGGCATATCAGGCTTAGCGGTGAATGGAAGCCTTAAGGCGCCTTAAGCCAGGTAGACCTTGTCGCCGACGCGGGCCTTCTGGCTGACCTTGATACCGATGAGGTCCCCGGGTCCGGCCACTTCGACGGTGGCGTTGTCGATCTGCATGGAGTCGATGCGCTCCTCGAAGCACGTCGTGGACCCTTCGATCGCGATGGTCTGCCCCACCTTGAGGGTGTCGCTGAGTTCGATGCCGGCGACACTTACCTTGCCGAAGAAGTGCGTTACCTTGCCGATCAGTTTCCTTTCGTCGGACATGGACATGCCTCCTCTTGAAAGAATGGCGTGGATGATTGGTATTATAACGCCTAACCCATGAATATACAATCAAGACTTGTGGAGCCTTCCGGCAGGCGCCGTTGACAGTTCCCCGCGGGGTCTGTCAACGGCGCCTGCCGGGGGGTCATTTCTCGCGTTCGCAAAGGAGGGTGGAGATCCTTAGGCCATGGGCCATGATCAGGAAGTGCGGTCCACAGCAGGGCGCGATGGGAAAGATGGAGGCGTCGGAGACGAACAGCCCGGGATAGTTGAAGACCTCGCCGGTATGGTCCACGACCCCGTGCCGGATATCCTCGGCCATGGCGGCCCCGCCGGTCTGGTGCACCGCCCCGGGGCCCTTCCAGGCCCGGATGCGTTCGATGCGCTCGCGCCTGCGCTGCCTTTTGTCCTCGCTGATGGGCCGATTCACCGCATCCACCTCCATGGCGATAAGCCGCTGGGAGATGTCCGCCCGGCGGTGGCTGTCCTGGGAGGGGTAGTAGATATCCACCACCTCGCCGGCCGGCCAGATGCGGCCCACGGGTTCCTCGCGCGAGAGCGCCAGGAAGGGCATGACTCTTCCGGTGACGTGTCGCAGAGGGGCCGGGCCCCAGGTCATGAAGGACGAGGCGCAGGCGAACTGATGAAAGTCGAAATCGTGTCGATCGTGGGCCAGCTCGTGGTAGCGGAACAGGCAGGGGTTGTGGCCGTGCTCCAGGGTGCTGTGCCAGGCAAGCTTGATGCCGATGCGATCACCGTTGAAGCCCCAGCGGTACCCGAGACGCTCACTGATGCGGGGCAGGCCGCTGGCCTTGTTGGCGCGTGAGGCGAAGAGGATCTTCATCGTGTTGAGCGCCCCGGCGCTTACGATAACCTTGGGGGCGCTGACTGTCTCGTGCGTGCCGGTCTTGAGGTTGCGGTAGTCCACCGCATAACCGCCTTTGGTTTTCCGGATGCCGGTGACCTCGCTCAGTTCGCGGATCTGGCCCCCGTTCTTGGGCACGAGCTGCAGGTAGGTGATGTCCATGCTGTTCTTGGCGCTGCGGTTGCAGCCGGTGAGGCAGTCGGCCTGGTAGCGGCAGTTTTTTTGCCGGCATCCGAAGGCGTTGATGCGCTCTTCGTCCTGGTCGGGGCTCTCGCCATACCACATGCTCGTGAGCTGGGGCACGGCCCTGATCCCGTCGATCCTGTCGCAGGCTGTTTCAATGGCATTCATATACCAGGTTTTTTTCGGGGCATAGGTGGGTTGTACCACCTCAGCTACCCTCTCGAAGTAGGGCTCCATCTCCTCGGCGGTGATTTCGGGGGGATAGTGGTCATAGATGTCACGCGGCGGCTTGTCGATGAATCCGCCGATCACCAGCGACCCCCCGCCTACGCCGCAGGGGATGAGGATCGTGTAGCCGTTGACGAAGTAGACCTCCAGTAGCCCGGCCTTGAGGTTGAGGGGGAGATATTTCTTGAAGACCGGCAGGCTCACGCCGATCCCCCGCAGGTGGCTGGCCAGGCCCCAATAGCCGTGGGGGTAGGGCTCCTTGCCCTGGAGTTCGCCCCACCAGGTGCCGCGTTCCAGCACGCACACCCTGGCCCCGCTCTCAGCCAGGTTGCCCGCGGCCGGTGCCCCTCCACAGCCGCTCCCGATGACGACAACGTCAAACGCGTTCATAATACCTCCCTGATAGCTCTGGATTGCAAGGCCCACCACCTGACGGGGTGAGGGGACCAGATCCGATGTTTTTTAAGGGTGATTGATCAGGCCCGCCGACCGTGAGCGAGCCTTATCGGCTAATAAAAAGGGCGTCAGTCATCCCTGCTGAAGAGATAACGCCAGGGAACACCCCAGATATCGCCGGCCACGAAGGTGCCGTACCCGATCAGCATGGCCACGTTCGGCCAGGTCAGGGGCAGGCTGCCCCTGAGTCCGCGTAGCCCCATGACCAGGATAAACCAGATCATCTTATAGGTGAACTGGAGCAGGAGGATGGGGGCGAACTTCTTGGGCTGTCGCAGCCCGAGCATGGAAAGCAGTCCGAAGCCCGTATACACGGCGCCGCTGATGCCGAAAAAGGTGTGGTCCTGATCTTTGATGCCCGTAACCCGGGCGAAAAAGCCCGGAAAGAGCATGATGACCAGCCCCAGCAAGGTGGCCAAAATCGCCGTATACCCGTACTGAAAACGCAACCCCCGAGCCTTGAAGTCCGACATTTCCTCGAATCGCATACCATTCCTCCTCACATAATGAAAAAACATGCATCCTATTACGAGATCAATGTATCAAACGCCCTTGCGGGAAACAATATCAAAATCATCGAACCACCGGCAGCAGACCGGAACCGCGAGCCGGGGGCTCATGCCTTCGATGGAGCTGGCTTCGAGCCCTGGCCTTGTGCCCCGGCGATTTCCAGCAGGGTGGCCCCCATACGCCGCAGCCGGAGACGCGCCGCCCGCTCTGCGATGCGGCCTGTGTGCACCAGATCGTTGGTCATGGTCACAAGAGACGGATCCTTGATGCCCGTGTCAGCCAGGATCTGAGCGACGAGAGCCTGAACTTCGCCGGCGAGATGGCGGCCCGTAGGCAGCAGGGCTCCGAGTTCGCTCGGGGGCCGGGGATTGTCGAGCATGGACGCCGCCTCCCTGGCCAGCAGCCCCAGGGTCCCGATCAGGGCCTCAAGACGACCGAGGGACTCCAGCAGGGAATCCGCAGGCTCTAGGCCTTGGGCCTTGAGCCCCTGGCCGATACAGGCAAGCTGATGCTCCATGCCGCCCACCAGGGGACCCAGCATCAGGGCATCCTCCACCGCGCGGAAGGGGAGCACCATATCCTCCCAGGCCTGGTCCCTTTGTCCGAGGAGGTTCTCCGCGGGCACGCGAACCTCGGACAGAACGATGCCCCCATGGGGGGCGGGCTTCAGGAAAGGCAGGTCGAGCCCCGGGCTCAGGCTGAGCCCGGGGCTCGCTTTGGGCACGATGAAGACCGAGAAACGCCGGCGGTTTTCCGCTTTGCCCGTTACGGCCAGCACGAGAAAGATGTCTGCCAGGGGGGCATTGGTGAGGTAGGTTTTCTCGCCACTGATGACATAGCCGTCAACCTGAGGGAGGGCGGTGGTGCTGAGATGCTTGGGGTGGGCCCCCGCCGTGGGTTCGGAAAAGGCCAGGCAGGGAAGCTGCGAACCGCCGGCGATCAGGGGAAGGTAGCGCTCATGGTGCAGGGGGGTGCCGAAGGGGATCAGAAAGGCCCTCACGGCGAGTTGCGAAAGCAGCCAGGAGACGGCCAGACCGAGATTGTGCCCCTCCCGGACCATGGCGTGCCCCGCCAGGGAAAGCCCCTGGTAGCCCTGCCCCAGTCCGCCAAAGTCGCGCGGCACGCAGCATCCGTGCAGCCCCGCGCGCCCCAGGGCCTCCCAGATGTCCCAGGGAAATTCGTCGCGCGTACCCAGGCCCTCTCGGGGTGCGATACTGGTGCGCGCCAGGCGCACCACACGCTCTCCGAGGGCCTGATATTCCGGGGTGGACTGTGCGCTCATGCCTTCAGCCCAGGGGGATACACCCTGTTCGCTTCTCACCCTGTTTCCCTTTGTGATCCGACGCTTTCAAGCCTCTATGATAACACAGCCGCGCAGGTCTGTCATACGGCAATGCGGCCTATAAGGCCCGCCTTCAGGGCCTTACGATCCCGCGGGCTTGAGAGCCAGATCCCGGAGTTCGCGTCTGAGGATCTTGCCTACGGCCGACTTGGGCAGGGCATCGATAAAGATAACCGACGTGGGAACCTTGTAGGCGGCCAGGTGCGTCCGGCAGAAATCGATCACCTCCGGGGCCTCCAGGGTTACCCCGGGTTTCCTGACCACATAGGCCTTGACAGTCTCGCCGCGATAGTTATCCGGCACACCGATGGTACAGGCCTCGAGGATCTTGGGGTGCTCGAAGAGCACCGCGTCGATCTCTTGGGGATAGATGTTGTAGCCGCTGGCAACGATGAGGTCCTTCTTGCGGTCCACCAGGGTGAGAAACCCGTCCTCGTCCAGGTATCCGATGTCGCCGGTTTTGATCCAGCCGTCGCAGAGCACGGCCGCGGTCTCCTCGGGCTTCCTGTAGTAGCCCTGCATGACCTGAGGGCCCCTGAAGAGGATCTCGCCCGGCTCCCCGGCCGGCATTTCGCGCTCGCCGGTCTCCACGTCCACGATCCTGAGGTCGGTGTCCGGCAGCGGCACCCCCACGCTGCCGGGCCTGTCACGGCCCTTCCAGGGAGTGGCGGTCCCCATGGGGCTTATCTCGCTGAGCCCGTAGACGTTGACGATGCCCCCTCCGGTGAGATCTTTGAGCTCCTTGATGGTGTCGAGTGCCAGCGGGGCTGCGCCGGCGAGGAACCCCTTGATGCACGACAGATCGAGGCGCCTGAAACGCTCGTCATTGAGCAGACCCACATAGATGGTGGGTACCCCGGGGAGGATGGTGGGGCGATAGCGGCGGATGAGATCTATGATCATGCCCGGCTCGGGCCGCGGCACGAGGATGTCGGTGTTTCCCGTATAGATGCTCAGATTCTGAATGCCGGTGAAACCCGCGGCATGGAAGAAGGGGAAGATCGCCAGGGTGCTGTCTTCGCCGTCCACCAGATCCGGCACCCAGGCCCTGAGCTGCTGTACGTTGCATGACAGGTTGGCATGGGTCAGCATGACCCCCTTGCTCTGCCCGGTAGTGCCGCCGGTGTACATGAGGACGGCCAGATCGTCCCAGGCAGGGCGGTTCTTGAGGGGCTCCCCCTCCGGGTGGCGCATGAGGTTGAGGAAGCTTATCACCTGGGGGTGGGGCTCCACCCGTCGGAACATGGTGCGTTTGAGATAGGGAAAGAGCTGTCTGGCGGGGAAGGGCAGGTAGTCATTGATGTGGCAGACGATGATCTGCTCCAGGCGCGTTTGCTCGAGCACCTTCAGCACCCGTGGCAGGAGCAGGTCGAGGGTGACGATCGCCCGGGCGTCCGAATCCAAGAGCTGGTAGGCAAGCTCGCGCTCGGTGTAGAGCGGGTTGTTCATGGCGGTGACCGCACCCAGACGGTAGGCGGCATAGCTGGCGATCACCATCTGCGGGATGTTGGGCAGGTGCATAGCGACGGTATCGCCCGGGCCGATGCCCAAGCTTTTAAGGGCGTTGGCGCAGCGGCCGACCAGACGTTCGAGCCGGGCGTAGCTGATACTTTTTCCCAGATAGATGAGGGCGGCCCTGTCGGGGAAGCGCCTGGCCGAGCGCGAGAGCATCTCGGGCAGGGTGAGGTGCTCGAAATCGATTTCGGTCGGAACGCCTTGGGGATACTGACGGTGCCAGACACGGTCAAAGGGCATGTAGACCTCCTCATAAGGAATATCAAGTAATAATGTAATATAATAATATGATATATCGAACGAAGCAAGCCCCGGCCGCTGGGGAGGCCCCAAAGGCCGGGTTCAGGCTCGGGGGGGCCCTCCTTGCGGGTCTGGCCCAAGCCAACCCGAGTATATCAATGTTCAGGGGGTTAGAGGACCAGTTCGCGGATGAAATCCATGAGCTGATTCAGGTTGCGACAGGCCCGTACCTCGTTGCAGTAGGGCTGGTAGGTGAGCATTTCGCTGTCGCCTGTATACCAGGTATTCTCGGGGTCGGGATTGAGCCAGATGATCCGGCGGCACCTGTCGCGCATCTGTTCGAGGATCTCCTCGCGGGGGTTGTGGTAGTTCGTGCGGCCGTCGCCGATGATGATGAGGGTGGTCTTGGGGGTGAGCACATCCATGCAGTCCGCGCGAAACTGCCGGAAGGTTTCGCCATAGTCGGTGCGGGCGAGGTAGTCGATCTCGGTCTCACTGAGCACCTTGGTGATGGCCGTATTGATTTCATGGTTCTCAAAGATGGCGGTCACCTCGGCAAGCTCGGCCACGAAGATGTAGCTTTTTACCTGGGCAAAGCACTCCTGCAGGGAATAGAGGATGCTCAGCATGAAGCGCGCCGCCGACCAGACCGAGCTCGAGACATCGCACAGGGTGACGATCCTGGCCTTGCGCGGCGGCCGCGAGCGCCAGTAGAGCTCGAAGGGCACGCCGTCGTGGGAACAGGCCTGGCGGACGGTCTTCTTGACATCCAGCATGCCGTGCTTACGCCGGGCGTACCTGAGCCCCACGATATCCTTGAGCCGGCGGATGAGCTGTTCGACGACCTGGCGCATCTGCTCTACCTCGCGCGGGCTCAGCGCGGCAAAGGGCCGCTCCAGGAGGTCCTGCGTCTGCCGTTTGTGGGTCCTTCTGAGTGCCTGGGTATCCTGATAGGGCCGCGGCTCATGGGTGAGCACGCGGAAGGCCTTCTCCAGACGCTCGGTAAAGTGCGCTCGCAGGTGTGATCGCTCCGAGAAGCTGAAGCGCGAGGGGTCCGCCTCGAGGAGTGACATTACGGCATCCCTGAGCGTATTGATCTTGATCATGATCTCCAGCCGGTCGGCCAGGGGGCCCAGATTGAACCTTGCCGTCCCGGGGGCTTCGTCCGCTCTGGTCTGCATGGCCCGGATCTCCTCCAGATAACCCAGAGGCTCCCCGGCCAGGAAGTCCAGCAGGGGCCCGAAGGCGGGCTCGCCCAGGGTGTGGGCCTTGAGCAGCTCGAGAACGTCCTCGATCTTGGGGTTGAGGTCGTCTTGTTCGACAAAGGCAGGGTTCAGGTGCAGCTCGTGAAAGAAGAGCCGGTAGAGCTCGTCGAAACGGCTCTGCTCACGACGGCTCTTGGCGAAGTTGCTGCGCAGGACCGCCCGAAACTCTTCCTCGGCCAGGATATCCACGTGCTGCAGTTGCCGGGTGCAGTCCAGCACCTCGGAGGTGGAGACGCGCTGCCCGGCAGCGCGCAGGCAGGCCACGAAGTCCTGCACCAGCTCTATCATCGGTCCTCACGCATGGCCCATGAGCTTGGGGAGGTGTTCCCTGGCGGCGAGGACGTCGGAGCGGTACTTACAGATGACATTCAGCGTGCTTTCCACGACTTCGGGGGAGAGGTCCTCCACCTGCAGGGCGATGAGCGATTGCGCCCAGTCCAGGGTCTCGGAGATGCAGGGCGGTTTCTTCAGTCCGAGCTGCCGGATGCGCCCAATCATGTCGACGATGGCCTGTGACAGACGCTCTGAGATCTGCGGATGTTTGAGTTCGATGATCCTGCGCTCCATCTCACGTTCGGGGTAGTCGATGTAGAGATGGATACAGCGCCTTTTGAGAGCGTCACTCATATCGCGGTAGTTGTTGGAGGTGAGCACCACGAAGGGGATGTGCCGGGCCCGGAGCGTGCCGAGTTCCGGGATGGTCACCTGGAAGTCGCTCAGGATTTCAAGCAGGAAGGCCTCGAACTCGGGATCGGACTTGTCCACCTCGTCGATGAGCAGCACCGAGGGCTCCGGCGAGGTGATGGCCTGGAGCAGGGGGCGCGGCAGGATGAAGCGCTCCGAAAAAAAGGCGTCTTCATGGCTGGCGATGCGGTCCACCGCCTCGGCCAGGCTGGCCGCCCCGGCCAGGACGTCCTGGATTTTCTCCTTGACCATCTGGGTGTAGAGCAGCTGTTTGGCATATTCCCACTCGTAGAGGGCCTTGGATTCATCGAGCCCCTCGTAGCATTGCAGGCGGATAAGCTCACGTCCGAGGCTGCGGGCGACCGCCTTGGCAAGTTCGGTCTTGCCCACGCCGGCCGGGCCCTCCACGAGGATCGGTTTGCAGGTTATCTCGGCCAGGAAGACCACGGTAGCGATCTCCGTGGAACAGATGTAGTCGGCCTGTTCGAGGCAATCCTTGGCATGACCGACATTCGTAAAATTCATGGTGTGACCTCCATTATCATGGGTATGGAGCCCTGGGCCAACCCCTCAAGACCCCTTTTCCGGCCGCGAACGGCAAGCTATAGGGGTCTCGGGCAGGCTGGGTATGATCCCAGGGCAAGCCTCCCCCTTCTAAAGCCACAGACGGCGGGCATCAAAGGCTCAGGTCATCTCCCGGGGCAGGCCCCGGAGAGACTCTGCCAGCCGCAGGCGGCGGGGTATGCGACCCCAAACAGGGCTATTATAACACAGATCGCGCCCCATGATAAGGAAAATGCACGCACCGTGTATCGAACTTCGGCAGAGATGGGTTTGCTTAATGGCCTGAGGTTCAAGCCCACGCTGCTCACCTCCCGGCCCAGTCCATGCCTTGCCAGATGGAAGGGCCCCCCCTGATATATGCGCCGATATATCGTCGCTTAGGTGCTGTGATATCGTTACTCGGGGTGTCACGACGGTAAAGATTAATAATTAAGCAATATATCAAGCAGCTGGAGGTGGCATGCCGCCGGCATGTATCTTGCTGATGACCAGGGGTATCACAACCACTTCTGCATATGGGGGCGGGGAAGTCACATCCCGGCCGGCATGTGTGTGAGAGACGCGAAAGGGGGAGCAGTGTGCATGGACGAACTTAAGATTAACATGGGACAGCAGGGGCTCAAAGAGACGGTGCTTGGCACCGGCCTCTGCACGGGCTGTGGGGCATGCGTGAATCTGTGCCCTTACCAGAAGGCCTTCAAGGATCATACGATCATGCTCTTTCCCTGCGATATCGCAGAGGGCCGCTGCTATGCCTATTGCCCGCGGACCCCGACCGATCTGGCGCAGCTCAGGAGCAATGCCTTCGATCCCGAAGACCTGACGCCCGAAATCGGTGCCATCAAGGCCTTTTACATCACGCGTGCTTCCGACAGCGAGCTCCGTGCCCGGGCCCAGCACGGCGGAACCGTGAGTGCCCTCATGCGGCTGGCCCTTGAAGAGGGCATCATCGATGAGGCGCTGCTTTCGCAGGGCACCCCGGACCTGCTGCCTGCAGGCAGGTCCTGCGGCAACTCCGAGACCGTGGCGGGGCTTGCCGGGAGCAAGATGGTGGTCTCTCCCACGGTGGCCGAATTCAATCGTGCCGCCAGGGGTTCCTCGCAGCGTATTGGCTTAGTGGCGACCCCCTGCCAGGCCCTGGCGCTGGCCAAGATGCGCAGCCGACCCCTGGAAAATGATGCGATCTGTATCGACAAGCTGACCCTGGTCATCGGACTTTTCTGCGGGTGGGCCTTTGACTGGCGTGAAATTCGGGCCCTGATCGCGTCCAAGGTGTCCCTGACGGATGTGACCGGGATGGACATCCCCCCGAGCAAGTACCACAGCCTCGAGGTCTACACCCGCGATGGGGCCACGCTGAGCATCGATCTCGACGAGGTGGTGCCGTGTGTGCGCCCCGCCTGCCATTACTGCTTCGACATGACGGCGGAGTTCAGTGACCTGGCGGTCGGATCCGCCCGACTGGGCGAGGGGTGGGAGGTGGCCAGGGGCTGGAACCAGGTCATCGCCCGCACACAGCTGGGTGTCGAGCTCATGGAACGTGCCCGGAAAACCGGTGTGCTCGAGTTCCATGCGGTACCCGAAGGCAATCTCGAGCGGCTCAAACGGGCCTCCCTGGGCAAGAAGCAGACCGCGCTTGAGAATCTGAGGAAGCTCAGCGGCAAGGCGGATGACCTGGTGTACCTGGACCCCCGGGACCCGGTATTCAAAACGCTAATGGACTAGAACGATAGCACTGTCACGGAGAAGAATATGTCGAAGTTAACACATAAAGACGCCGACACACAGTTGTTGGTGATGGGAAACGAGGCGATCGTACGTGGTGCGTTGGAGGCCGGCGTCCATGTGGCCGCCGGGTACCCGGGCACCCCGTCATCCGAGATCATCGAGAGGCTTTCGGAGTGCGCCAAAGAGCGCAATCTCTATGTGGAGTGGTCCACCAACGAGAAGGTGGCCTCCGAGGTGGCGGCCTCCGGTTCCTTTGCCGGGCTGCGCTCCCTGTGCACCATGAAGCAGAACGGCGTGAATGTGGCATCCGACTTCCTCATCCACCTGGCCATATCCGGCACGCGTGCCGGATATGTGGCCGTGGTGTGTGACGACCCCGGGGCGCTTTCCAGCGTGAACGAGGCCGAGACCGCCTACCTTGCCAAGCAGATCGAGCTTCCGCTGATCGAGCCGGGTGATTTCCAGGAGGCCAAGGACATGACCAGGTGGGCCTTCGAGCTCTCGGAGGAGATCAAACTGCCGGTCATGATGCGCTCTGTCACGCGCCTCTCGCACGCCAGCGGCAATATCGTCACCGGGGCCCTGCCCGCTGATACGCACAATCGCGCCGAGTTTAAGTGCGACAACCCCAACTTCCTCGACCCCGAGAGCGGGGCCGTGATCTCGGCCGCCCTGAACCTGACCCACCCCGTGCTGCAGGGCAAGATGAAGCAGACGCAATCCCTCTTCGAGGAATGTCCCTTCAACACCTACAGCGGTCCGGAAAGGCCCGAACTGCTCATGATCACCCGCAGCTCCGCCTACCTCTACTGCAAGGAGGCCCTCAACGAGCTCGCGCTCGAGGAGCGGGTGGGCCTGCTCAAGATCGGCACCACCTGGCCCCTGCCGCAGAAACTCGTGCGCAGGCACCTCAAGACCACGGACAAGGTGCTCATCGTGGAAGAGGTGATGCCCTTCCTGGAGGAGAACGTGAAGGTCCTCGCGGCCGAGATGGCCGCCGATGTCGGCGTTAAAACCTTTTACGGCAAGAACGACGGCAGCATCCCTTCCTGCGGCGAACTGAATCCGGACTTCGTGATCGGGGCCTTGGTCCGGATCCTCGCTATCGAAGATTACATTCCCATGACGCCTGACTACCAGCAGAAGTCCCTGATGGCAGCCTTTATCAACTCGCCGCCGCGCGACATGACCTTCTGTCCGGGCTGTCCTCACCGGGCCTCCTTCTTCTGCCTGCACAATGCGCTGACACTTGACAACCGCAAGGGATTCGTCTGCGGTGATATCGGGTGTTATGCTATGGCGGTGCAATCCTGCGGTTTCGAGACCGCCAAGACCCTGCACGCCATGGGCTCGGGCGCCGGGGTGGCCAGCGGTTTCGGCAAGCTGGACCAGTTCGGCCTCGACCAGCCTGTTATCGCGGTCTGCGGTGATTCCACCTTCTTCCACGCCGTCCTGCCGGCCCTGGTCAACGCCGCGCACCACCGGTCCAACATGACGCTGGTCGTGCTGGACAACGGCGGCACCGCCATGACCGGTTTTCAGCCCCACCCGGGACTGACCTTCGATCTGATGCATGACAGCGCCCCCAAGGTCGACATTGCCCGCGTGAGCGAGGCCATCGGCGCCACGGTGCGTATATCCGACCCCTTCGACATCGCGGGTACGCAGGCCGTACTGGACGAACTCATCAACAACCCCGGACTCAAGGTGCTGATCCTCAGACAGATGTGCGCCCTGAGCCCCGAGAAGAAAAACAGGAAGAAATTCAGCCTGCGCGTGGATGCATCGCTGTGCAAAGGCGACAGCTGCGGCTGCAACCGCCTGTGTACGCGTATCTGGTCCTGTCCGGGTCTCGTCTGGGACACGGAGAACAGGAGGGCACGGATCGACGAGGTGCTCTGCAGCGGCTGCGGGGTCTGTGCGGACATCTGCCCCCAGGGGGCCATCATAAGGGAGGAGGCATAAACGACATGGCAGCTCTTGAATTGAAAAAGGATCCCTACAGCATCATCATCACGGGCATCGGCGGCCAGGGCAATGTCATGGCCTCGCGCGTGCTTTCCGGTATGATGGCCAGACAGGGTTACTATGTGACTATCGGTGAGACCTTCGGCGCCTCTCAGCGCGGGGGATCGGTGATGAGCCACATCCGCATCTCCAGAAAGGACAACTGGAGTCCTCAGATTCCCAGGGGACGCGCGGATGTGATCATCTCCCTCGAGCCCATCGAGGTGGCCCGGGTACTCAAGGATTATGGTAATCCCGAGGTGCTGGCCATCACGAACACCTATCCCATCTTCCCCGTGAACGTGATTTCGGGTAACCGGACCTATCCAAGCCTTGACACGATCAAGGCTTCCCTGGAAGAATTGGTGCACCAGATCTGGTATCTGGATGTCACCCTGGAGGGGGTCAGGCTCGGACATCACATCCTGGGCAACATCATCATCCTCGGGGCGCTTTCGGCACTTAAGGTACTCCCCATGGAGCGTGAGGACTTCAAATCCGCGGTGCTCGAACGCATCCCGGAACGCAAACTGGAGATGAACCTCAAGGCCTACGATCGGGGACGGGAACTGATCGAGTCCTACAGGTAGCCGACACTAGACCGGGCCCTTAAGGGCCCGGGAGCAAGGGGGGACACTATGAGCACGGTTTCGATGTTTATTCCCTGTACGGTGGACGTGATGCTCCCCGATGTGGGTGAGTCCATGTATGCACTGCTTAAGCGTCTGGGGCATACACCCGTCTACCACAAGGAGCAGACCTGCTGCGGCCAGCCGGCCATCAATGCCGGCTACCAGGACGAGGCCCGCAAGCTGGCCAAGCATTTCATCCGTATCTTCGAACATGACGAGGTGGTGGTGAGTCCGTCCGGCTCGTGTGTCTGCACGGTCAAGCACCACTACCCCGAACTGCTGCGGGACGAACCCGCCTGGAGCAGGCGCGCCGAGGACCTCGCGGGACGCATCTTCGAGCTGACCCAGTATCTCGTCGACGTGCTGGGTGTGAGCGACGTGGGGGCGTCCTTCAACGGCAAGGTGACCTACCACGAAAGCTGTCATATCCTGCGCGGTCTGGGGGTCTCCGACCAGCCCAAGAAGCTGATCGCGGGCGTCAGGGGCTGCGAATACATTCCGCTCAATGCCGCCGACGTCTGCTGTGGCTTCGGCGGCGAGTTTTCGAATAACTATCCCGAGATTTCCGAGGCCATGGTCAAGGATAAGGTCACGAACTTCATCAACTCCTCAGCCGATGTGCTGCTGCTGTGCGAGCCGGGCTGCCTCCTCAACATCCACGGATACGTGCACCGGCATCATCCCCAAAAGAGGGTCATGCACATGGCCAGTTTCCTGGCAGGAAAGGAGGTTTGACGATGGAGGTTCGAACCGAGAGATTTCGTGAAATTGCTCAGGTCGAGATGAAGGACCAGCGGGCCCAGGCCTTTCTGGGCCTGCTGCCGCCGGTGATCGCCCAGATGCGCAAGATGGTCATGGCCAGCTTCCCCGATCCGGATGCGGCCCAGGAACTCTCCGAGGCCATCCGCGCCGAGGTTGTGGCCAATCTGCCCGAGTTGCTCGAGGAGTTCGAGCGCAACGCCGAACGCAACGGAGCCAAGGTGGTCTGGGCCCGCGACGCCAAAGAGGCCAACGCCTTTATCGTCAACCTGGCGCGCGAGAAGGGCGTCAGCTATGTCTCCAAGGGCAAGTCCATGGTGACCGAGGAGACCGGGCTCAACCATGAACTCCAGGCGGCCGGGATCGAACCCTTCGAGACTGACCTGGGCGAGTTCATCGCCCAGCAGCTCAAACGGCCGCCCTTCCATATCGTGGGCCCGGCCATCAACGTGCCACCCGAAGAGATCCGCGACATTTTCATGGAAAAGGCCGGGCTCGAACAACCCACTGTCGACCCGGTCGAGCTGGGCTATGCCGCCCGGCTCTTCCTGCGCGACAAGTTCCATCACCTCCAGATGGGCATCACCGGCGTCAACATGGCGGTGGCCGCGACCGGGACCATCATCAACGTCGAGAACGAGGGCAACATCCGCATGACCAAGTCATCACCGAAGACCCTGGTCTCGGTCATGAGCCTCGAGAAGGTCGTCCCGACCATGGCCGATGCCCTGCACCTGATGCGCATGCTGTGCCGCAATTGCACCGGCCAGAAGATGTCCTCCTATGTCTCCCTGGATTCGGGCCCCAAACGTCCGGAAGAGATTGACGGGCCCGAGGAACTCTATGTCGTGATCGTCGACAACGGCCGCTCGGACATCTACCAGGATACCGCCGCGCGGGAGGTGCTGCGCTGCATCCGCTGCGGCGCCTGCCTCAATATCTGTCCGGTTTACGCCAAGATCGGCGGTTACCCCTATGGCTTCGCCTATTCGGGTCCCATGGGCCAGGTATTGAACCCGCTGCTCCTGGGACTCAAGCGCACCCAGGACCTCTATCGGGCCTGCACCCTCTGCGGGGCCTGTAAATCGGTCTGCCCGGGAGGTCTCGATCACCCGAGCCTGTACCTCTATTACCGCTCCAAGGATGTCGAAGGCGATGTCGGCATGCAGACCAAGAACCGCCCCCTGGCGGAAAGGCTGGTCATGCAGCTGGTGACCTTCGGCATGAACCACAGCTGGGCCTGGAATCTGGGCGTGAAACTGGTACGGCCCTTCTTCAACCACGAGGCCGCAGGTGGCTTCCTCACGCGTGCCCCGGTCAGCTTGGCCGCGGGCTGGTTTTGTTGCCGGGATCTTCCGGCCATTCCATCTCAGACCTTCCATGAACGCTGGAAGAACCTCAAGGGATGAAAAAGGAGAATGCCATGGAATCACCTTCACGTGCCGCCATACTCGCCAAACTCAAGGCCGCCCGCAAAGGCAAGACCCCGCCGCGGCCAGACATGCCGCCGCTCAAAGAAATGGCCCTCGACCAGGAGGCCATGATCGCCCGCTTCAGCGAGGAACTCGCCGCCCAAACCGGGGTGGTGCACCGCGTGGCCGACGCCCCGGCCGCCCTTGCCAAACTGGCCGAGATCGCCGGTGAAGAGGGTCTCAAACGCGTCCTGGCCTCCAGTGATGACGTTCTGTCACCCCTCGGCCTGAAAGACTGGGGCGCCGAACACGGGGTCGAGGTCCTTGCCGCCGCCGATTTCGCGGCCTTCGATGACTTCAAGGACGCCGCCTTCAGTGTCGACGCCGGCATTACCGGTGCCGACTTCGCGGTGGCCGAAACCGGCACCATCGGCCTGATCTTCAATCAGGACCAGCCGCGCCTGAATTCCATCGCCCCCCCCCTGCACATCGTCATCATCCCCACGGAGCGCTTCTGCCACGTCTATGAGGAGGCAATCGAGAAGGTCTTCGCTAACGGGGAAAAGCTCCCCTCTCAGTTCGCCTTCATCACCGGACCGAGCATGACCGCCGATATTCAGGCTACCCCCTTCAAGGGCATGCACGGCCCCCGGCGCCTGATGGCCATCCTGGTGGGCTGATCCGGAATCCTTGCCTGTAGGGGCCCGCCTTTTGCGGGCCCCTACACGTGACCTTCTTCCGGGGAGGTTGTCTCGCGCATCTTCCTGACGCGGCGGGGTGTACCCAGGGACGGAATGTATTGATTCTTGCGATCTTCCCCAGTAGTATCACGCGTGAGGAAAAGCTTTTCATCAGGACGGGAGGGAAAGGCCATGCAAGTGCTCATATTCGACCCGGTGGGCGGGGCCAGCGGCGACATGATCCTCGGCAGCCTCATCCACCTGGGCTGTCCCCTGGAGGCGCTCACTCGGTGCTACGACCGTCTCGGCCTCGGGCCCTTCACCATCCGCACCGGCATCCGGGAGGTGCAGGGGATAAGCACCTTTGACCTGCACTTCGATATCGACGAGGAACACCATCACCGTACCTATCGCGACATCCGGGCCCTCATCGCGGACGCCGCCCTGGATGAGACGACCACCCGACGCGCACTGCAGATCTTCGAGGTGTTGGCGCGTGCCGAGGCCGCGGTCCACGGGGTTGCCCCCGAGGAGGTGCACTTCCACGAGGTGGGGTCCGCCGACTCCATCCTCGACGTCGTGGGCATCGCCGCCGCCCTGACGCAACTGGGGGTTGAGGCCGTCTATGCGCGGCCCGTGCCCCTGGGCGGCGGCATGACCCGCTGCCAGCACGGCAGGCTTCCCCTCCCGTCCCCGGCCACCCTCGAGATCCTCAAAGACACCCCGGTGCGTTTCACGCATCAGGCGTGCGAGCTCACCACCCCCACCGGGGCGGCCGTGATCAAGGCGCTCGCCACCCCCGGCCCGCCCCCGGGTGAGCTGGTGATTAAGGGGGTAGGCTACGGCTGCGGCGACCGGGAGATCGGCGAGTGGCTCAATCTCTTCAGATGCCTGCTGGCTCAGACCCCCCCCTTAAAGGGGGAGACGGGTGTCATGATGATCGAGGCCGATGTGGACGATATGAACCCCGAGGAATGGGAGGCCGTGCGCGAGGAGCTTACGCGCCTGGGCGCACTGGATATAAGCCTCACGCAGCGCATCATGAAGCACGGACGGCCGGGGGTCGGCCTCAAGGTGATTGCGGACCGGCGCGACCCCGAGGCCCTGATGGAGGCCCTGCTGATGCATACCACATCCATCGGGGTGCGCAGCTATCCCGTGGAGCGCCGTGTCCTCTCCCGCCGGGAGTTCACCCTGCAGACCCCCTACGGGCCCGTAGGGGTCAAGGAGGTGGTCTTGCCCGACGGAAAGCGGCGCTGCAAGCTTGAATACCGGGATCTGCACCGCATCGCCGCCCGCGAAGGTCTGCCGGTGCTCAGGTTGCGCCAGGAGATCGAGGCCCGGCTCGGGCAGGGCCGGAACGCAAACGACGATCCCTCAGCCGAGTAGTGTAAGAAAGGAGGCGCTGTGTTCGAGGAGATACTCAGGGCGTACCGTCAGGGCGATCTGGACGAGGCCGAGACCCAGAGGCGCATTATGCAGCTCTTCTATGAGCAGGGCGAGAGCTTCATGCTCGATCTGCACCGTCAGGAGCGCATCGGATTTCCCGAGGTGGTCTATGCCCAGGGAAAGACCGATGTGCAGCTGCTCGAGATCATGGGGAGGATCCTGGAGGAACGCGGCACGGTCTATATCTCGACCGTCAGCGATGCGCGTGAGGCCCTCATCCGTCAGCGCTTCGGCGCCTTTGCCGTTACGAAGGCGGGACGCATCATGGCCATCGTGCGCGAAGCCTCACCCCTGAGCGTCCAGGGCACGGTAGGCATCATCACGGCCGGCACCTCGGATATTCCCTATGCCCAGGAGTGTGCTCTGCTGCTGGAGCATCTGGGGGTACAGGTGATCACCGCCTTCGATGTGGGTGCGGCCGGAATTCATCGGCCCTTCATCTGTCTCAAGCAATTGAGGTCTGCCGAGGTTCTCATTGTGTTGGCCGGCATGGAAGGCGTGCTTCCCACCATACTCTCAGCACTGACGGGCAAGCCCATTATCGCCCTGCCCACCTCGGTGGGTTACGGGATGGGCGGACAGGGGTACGGGGCGCTGGTCACCATGCTGCAGTCGTGCTCCCCGGGGGTTACGGTGGTAAACATCGACAATACCGTGGGTGCCGCGGCCGCAGCGCTACGCATTGTGCAGGCCATCGAGCATGGACGTTCGGCAAAATCTGGTTGAGGACCTCCGCAGGAGGGCGCCCATCGCCGTGATGCTCTCGGGTGGGCTCGACAGTGCCGTATTGGCCTGTCTGGCGCGTACGGCGCTGGGCGAGAGGGCCTTTGCCGTGACCGTGGATTCGCCTGTGGTCCCTAGATACGAACTCGCTGCCGCCAGGGCCCTGGCGGAGAACATAGGTATAGGCCAGGTCCTGTTGGCGCTGGACGAACTTGCCTACCCAGAATTCGCCCTCAATCCCCCCCAGAGATGCTATCACTGCCGCAAAATCCGCGACCGGGCGATCCTTGCCTGGGCGAGAGACCAGGGGTTTGCCACCGTGGCCGACGGCATGATTGCGGACGACCTGCAGGATTACCGGCCTGGTCTTGTGGCCGCCAATGAGGATGGGATCTGGCACCCCTTCATCGTGTACGGGGTCACCAAGCTCTCCGTGCGCGCTTGGGCGCGCGACCTCGGTCTGCCGGGGAGTGAGCGGCCCGCGACCGTTGGTCTGTGCTCGCGCTTCCCCTACGGAGAGCCCATCACGCACAGAGCGCTTGTCCGGGTGGAGCAGGCCGAGGACTTCATCCGCGGTCTCGGCTTCGAGGTGGTACGGGTACGCTGTCTCCCTGCTGAAACCGCCCTGGTCGAGGTCGAGAATCCGGAAACGGCCCTGGCCATGCGGGAACGGATCGTCGCATACCTCAAGCAGGTGGGTTTCCGCTGCGTGGGACTGGACCTGGAGGGCTATCAGCGTGGCAAGCTGAACCGACAGCGATCCTGAGAAAGGGGAGGGGGGCAGGCCTCCCAATTATGCATTATATCAGCCGAGATATCATCCAGATAGGTTTGAATTGCAGCTACTATAGGGGGCAGGGGCCCCCATGCTTGACATTTCCCAACCGTATCGCTAATAAGGGCAGCGGACACATTCATCAACTCACGAAGGTGGCGCACTATGGCACTCTTGGAAATCCACGATCTGCATGTATCTGCTGACGGGAAGGACATCCTCAAGGGCATCAACCTGGAGATCGACGAGGGCAAGACCGCGGTGATCTTCGGTCCCAACGGTTCGGGCAAGTCCACCCTCATGGGGGCGATCTGCGGTCTGCCAGGCTACAGGGTCACCAGGGGGGCGATCATCTTTCAGGGCCTTGATATCACGGCACTTCCCATCGATGAACGGGCCCGCATGGGACTCGGAATCTCGTTCCAACACCCGCCGGCCATCAAAGGCGTGCGTCTGCGGACCATGCTGGAGACGCTCACCGACGACCAGGAACTCATCCAGCAGTATTCCGAGCTCCTCAATATGGGCACCTACCTCGAGCGGGACATCAATGTGGGCTTTTCGGGCGGCGAGCGCAAGCGCTCCGAGATCCTGCAGCTCATGGTACAGGCACCCGACCTGCTGCTGTTGGACGAACCCGAATCCGGGGTGGACATCGAGAATATCTCGGTAATCGCCAATGCCCTCAAACTGCTGCTGGAGAAGGAGAAACCCATCCAGAAACGCAAGCGATCAGCACTGATCATCACCCATACCGGATTCATCCTTGACTATATACGAGCGGATGTGGCGCACGTCATCATGGACGGCCACGTCCTCGGCTGCGGGTCGGCCGCGGAGATCTTCGAGGAAATCCGTCTCAACGGATACAAACAGTGCTCCCATTGCTTTGCAGAAAAATTCAGGGACAACAGCCTATGCACAGAACAATGATTCCTACGATTTCAAGCGAGCGGCTGGAGGATATCGGGTACGATCGCACGGCGGCCTGCAGCGGTCATTTCCTGGTTCTCGACCACGACATTATTGAATCATCCAAAATAATCGATGGTTTGGAAGTGCTGCCTTTGGGTGAGGCCTTCGAAAAGTATCCCCATGTCAAGGATAAGCTCTTCTTCGGACTCATCGACCGCGAGAAAAACGAATATACCAGGCAGGCCTCAGAGCTCCCACCGGTGGGCTATTATATTCGCGTCGAGGACGGCGTCACGGTGGAAGAGCCCATGCAGGCGGCCTTTCTGCTGGCACTCGAAGGGTCCACTCAGGTCATCCACAACATCATCGAACTCGGTCGCGGGGCGCGTCTGCACATCGTGAACGGGTGCACCACAGCGGCGCATGGCCGCGGCGGGAGACACATCGGCATCACCGAGACCTACCTGGGGGAGGAATCCTCCCTCGGATACACCATGCTCCACAACTGGGGCTCCCAGGTGGAGGTATATCCGTCCGGTGCCGTGGCGGTGGGGGAAGGCGCGCACTACATCTCCAACTATGTCGCCATGACCGCGGTCAAGAAGATCGTTTCCAACCCGGTGGCCTACGTGAAGAAGGGCGGTTCGGCACGCTTCTATTCCATCATCTATGCGCGTAGCGGCGCCTACTTCGATATGGGCTCACAAGCCGCCCTCGACGGCGAGGAGGCCTCGGGTGAGATCATCAGTCGCGTGGTCTCGGAGGGCGGGACCGTGATTTCGCGTCAGATGCTCACAGGGAACGTTGCCGGGGCGATCGGACACATGGAATGCAGCGGCCTGCTCATCAACAGCGAGGGTGTCATCCATTCCATCCCCGAACTCAGGGGTGCCCATCCCGATATCAACCTCTCGCACGAAGCCGCCGTGGGCAAGATCTCGAGCGAGGAACTCAGCTACCTCAGGACCAGAGGCCTGAGCGAGGAACAGGCCCGGGCACTGATCATCCGGGGCTTTCTGGACCTCAAGATCGAGGGCCTGCCCGACAAGATCCAGGCCCTGATCGATGAGATCATCTCCCGCTCGGTCGACGCCCCCATGTAGGTCAGAGAGGCGCCTGTCCCCTTGCCGACGGGCGCCTCTTGCAACTATTCAATATCACTGAATATAAAATCGCCACCATTTGACCGTCACTGCATTTCTCGGGGCAGGCCAAGGGGTGAGTTCATCCTGAATTCAACAACACTCACCGAGATACGACTACCGGAGGTCATGGAGGGTTAATAAAAACGATCGATCACTCGCGCATAGGCTGCGTGCATCATGACTGAAGGGCCTTGGTGCGGGATAGATGCCTTCCGTCTGTTATTTAACATAACATATATTATCGGACATCTAATTCATACGCCTATGCCGGTGACCACTCCCCCTTCCGGAAGGGTTCGCTCGATCTGGGGATTACTTGTTTCATGTCCGGTAATCGGCGTTGATTTCGATATACTTATAGGAAAGATCGGTTGTCCAGACGGTAAAGCTCCCAGGGCCTTCCCCCAAAGTCATTTCTACGAGGATGTCTTTTCCCTGCAAGGCATTGTTCAGGGTGTGCTCATCGAAATGTAGCGTGGGCTCTCCGGCGCTGACGACCTTCATCCCGGCTATGCCAAGATCGATCGATCCGGGGACGATCTCCACGCCGCTCCTTCCGGCGGCGGCGATGATGCGGCCCCAGTTGGGGTCGCCTCCGAAAAAGGCGGTCTTGACCAGCGGCGAATTGGCCACCGTCATGGCGACCTGGCGGGCCTCCCGGTCGCTGCACGCACCGGTAACCCTGATCTCAATGCATTTGGTGGCACCCTCGCCATCTTTTACCACGAGCAAGGCCAGTTCACGTATGACCGCGTGCATCGCGGCATCGAACAGCGCCAGATCCACATCCACCAGTGCGCTGGAGACTGCGATGAGGGTGTCGTTGGTGGAGGTGTCCCCGTCGACCGTGATGGCATTGAAGGTATCCTCCACGGCCAGGTGCACAAGGTTGTCCAGATGTTCCTTGGGTACCCTGGCGTCCGTAAGGATGACCGCCAGGGTGGTGGCCATGTCCGGTGCAATCATGCCGGAGCCCTTGGCGATCCCCATGATCCGGGAGCTGCCCGCCTGGCGGCAGACGATCTTGGGATAGGTATCGGTGGTCATGATCGCGTCGGCAAAGCCCTTTGCATCCTCGCCCAGATTGCCGACGAGGGTTGGGACACTGGGCAGCATGCGCTCCAGGGGCAGACGCATACCGATCACGCCTGTTGACAGGGGCAGGACCTCGTCCGCCGTGATCCCCTGCCCCAGAGCGGCCGCTACGGCCGCCATGAGCGCCTGGGCATCCTCGATGCCTGTCTGCCCGGTACAGGCATTGGCGTTGCCGGAATTGGCCAGCACCGCGCGGAGCGTGCCGCGCTTGACCTGCTGCATACCGATCAGCACCGGAGCGGCCTTGATCCGGTTACGGGTGAAGACACCTGAGAGCGTGGCCCGGCGCGTGCAGTAGATCAGTCCCAGATCGAGGCGTGTACTCGCGGCGGATTTTATACCGGCGCCCGTGGCCGCAAAGCGGAATCCCTCGGGGATCATGCCTGTCTCCCGCAACACTGCTTGTATTTTTTGCCCGAACCGCAGGGACAGGGATCGTTACGGCCGACCTTCTTCCCGTCGCGCCTGACGGTTGAAGGACCCTCCCCTCCTGTGCCGCGACCGAGCTGCATGCGCTGCCGGCGCTCCTTCTTGGATATCCGTTCCACGTCCTCCTCGCGCTGGATCTGGATCCGGAAGAGTCTCTCCAGGGAGAGTTCGCGCATGCGGCTGAACATGGAGAGGAACATGTCGAAGCCCTCGCGCTGGTATTCCCGCAGGGGATTCTTCTGACCATAGCCTCTCAGCCCGATGCCATCCTTGAGGTGATCCATGGACAGGAGGTGGTCCTTCCAGAGGGTATCGAGGGTGATCAGCAGGATCTGGCGCTCGAGCATGCGCATGACGGCCGGGGTGAACTCCTGTTCGCGCCGGTCGTAGATGGCGTGGACTTGCGTGAGAATATGCGCCTTGAGGTCATCGCGGCCCTGGCCCTTGGCGGGCGTGAAATCCAGGTCACAGTCGAAGACGGTCCTGAGTGCCGTCCTGATCCCGTCCAGGACCCACTCCGTGGGGTTGCCCTTGGGGGGAATGTGCTCGTCCAGGAGATCGTCCAGATATTCATCGAGCATCTCCTCCACGAAGGTGCGCAGGTTTTCCTCGGTGAGGATAGTCCGACGCTGCGAGTAGACGAGCTCGCGCTGTTTGTTCATCACGTCATCGTATTCGAGCAGGTGTTTGCGGATCTCGAAGTTGCGTCCCTCGACCTTCTTTTGGGCCCCCTCGATGCTGCGGGAAATGAGGCCGTGCTCGATGGGTTCGTCCTCGCCCACGCCCAGACGGTCCATGATCGAGGAGATGCGCTCCGAGCCGAAGATGCGCAGCAGATCGTCCTCCAGCGAAAGGTAGAAGCGGGAGGCCCCCGGGTCACCCTGCCGGCCGGAACGGCCCCTCAGCTGGTTGTCAATGCGACGGCTCTCATGGCGCTCGGTGCCCAGGATGAAGAGGCCGCCGGAAGTGACGACCTCGCCGTGCTCCTGACGGCAGGCTTCCTGGAATTCATGCCGCATCTGCTCGAGCAGGGATTCGTCGCTGGCGGCGCGCTGGCGCGCCAGGAATTCCGGGTTGCCGCCCAGTACGATGTCCGTACCCCTTCCGGCCATGTTGGTGGCGATGGTAACGGCGCCTTTGCGCCCGGCCTGGGCCACGATCTCCGCCTCCCGCTCGTGGTGTTTGGCATTGAGGACCGCGTGGCGCATCCCCCTCTTCTTCAGGAGGGCCGAGATCTTCTCCGAGTTCTCGATGGAGCCGGTGCCCACGAGTACCGGCTGCCCCGTGGCATGGCATTCCACGATCTGATTGATGATGGCCTTGAATTTTTCATGCTCGGTCTTGTAGATGACGTCTGGGTGGTCCTTTCTGACCATGGGTTGGTTAGTGGGCACCACGAGGACGTCGAGATCGTAGATCTTCTTGAATTCGAGGGCCTCGGTCTCGGCCGTGCCGGTCATGCCGGCGAGCTTCTCATACATGCGGAAATAGTTCTGGAAGGTGATGGAGGCCAGGGTCTGGTTCTCGTTTTCGACCTTGACGTTCTCCTTGGCCTCCAGGGCCTGATGCAGACCCTCGGAGTAACGCCTTCCCGGCATGAGCCGCCCGGTGAACTCGTCCACGATGAGCACCTCACCATCCTTGACCACATAGTCCACGTCACGCGTAAAGAGGGTATGCGCCCGCAGCGACTGGTTGAGGTGGTGGACGGTCTCGAACTCGGAGGGCTCGTAGAGGTTGCTCTTTCCCAGGATTTTCTGCACCATGTCGGTGCCCTCTTCCGTGAGCACCACGGTGTTGGCCTTCTCGTCCTTGCTGATGAACTGGTCCGCCTGAGTGTGCCGCAGCAGCTCCACGATGGCGGAATTGGCCTCGTAGTACTTGGAGGTGGATTCCTCGGCCTGACCGGAGATGATCAGCGGGGTGCGGGCCTCGTCGATCAGGATCGAGTCCACCTCGTCCACGATGGCGTAGAAAAACTCGCGCTGCACATAGTCATCAAAGGCGAACTTCATGTTGTCCCGCAGGTAGTCGAACCCGAACTCGTTGTTGGTACCATAGGTGATGTCGGCGCCGTAGGCCTCCTTGCGCTGACGATCATCCAGGCCGTGCACGATGACGCCCACGTCCAGTCCCAGGAAACGGTAGATCGTCCCCATCCATTCGGAATCGCGTCGGGCCAGATAGTCATTGACCGTCACCACGTGCACACCTCTACCGGTCAGGGCGTTGAGGTAGACGGGCATGGTGGCGACCAGGGTCTTGCCCTCTCCCGTCTTCATCTCCGCGATCTTGCCCTGGTGCAGGATGATCCCGCCGATGAGCTGCACGTCGAAGGGCCGCATGGCCAGCATTCTACCCGAGACCTCGCGCACGGTGGCGAAGGCCTCGGGCAGAAGATGGTCAAGCTCTTCGCCCCGGGCCAACCTTTCCCTGAAATGCGGCGTAAGGGCCCTGAGGTCCTCGTCCGTCAGGGCGCGGTAGGTGTCCTCAAGGGCGTTGATGCGTTCCACCAGGGGGGAAAGCTGCTTGATTTCCCGTTCGTTCTTGCTTCCGACGATCTTCACCAACCATTCAAACATAGGCGTACCTGATCCCTCATTGCGCTAACAGTCATCGCAAGAAAAATAGAATATGGAGCGGTTTATTTCAACATGTATCTTTGGGGATTGACATGGATGCCGTTGACGAGGACCTCGTAGTGCAGGTGTGGACCGGTGGAACGGCCCGTGCTCCCCACGCAGGCGATCCTGTCACCCTTGGAAACCTGCTGCCCGACCTCCACCTCGCACTTGAGCAGGTGTCCGTAGCGTGTGACGGTCCCATAACCATGATGGATGACGAGAAAGTTGCCATAGGCCCCGTTGTGGTAGGCCTGGGTGACCACCCCGTCCGCCGGTGCCACGATCGGGGTCCCCTTGCGGGCCGCGAGGTCGACCCCCTTGTGGAACTCCCGGCGGCCGGTAAAGGGCGAATTGCGCCAGCCAAAACGCGAAGAGACCCATCCCCGGCTGGGCCAGAGGGAGGGTGTGTGCGCCAGCAGCGAACGCTGGCGTTCGATCTGCGTGAGCAGTTCCCGGGATACCCCGGTCTCGATATCGACGTCGTCGCGCAGTTGCTTGAGATGCGCGTGCAACCGGCGGGTGACTATCTTATCGGTGATAATCTCGCTGTTCTTGGCCGCTGAAGTCGGGGAACCCGCAAGCCCGGCTCCCCCTCCGCCGATGCCGATGATCTCCTCGGGCGCATCGAAATCGAGTTTGGCGATCTCGCTCAAGTGGCGGTGATAACTCCTGAGCGTGATCATTTCCTTATCGATGGAAGCGACCTTGGCGGTGAGCATGTTCAGTTGACGGGCCTGTTCGCGGTTCTTCTCCTTGAGGGCGGCCACATGCGCGAGATCGGTGCGCAGGGTGTAGAGCCTGATCCCGGCGAAGGCCGAAAAGACGATCAGGGCCACAAAAATTCCAGCCAGGACCAGCACCGTGGTGGTGGAGGTGCGGAATTTTTTCGTACCCGCATTGTCTTCCGGTATGAGCAGGAGAGTCCAGCGTGATTTTATCCTCATGTTTACCTCGAACTGATATCGATCCGGTCTATGAGCAGGGACGGGCACAGGACATTTCCGAAGGGTCGCGGATCATCACCGCAGGCGACAACGCGCGTGAGCATCTCGAATATGTTTCCTGATAAAGCGGCACTACGGACAGGATACAGAATCTGGCCGCGCTCCATGAGGTGGCCGGCCACGCCTACTGAGAGGTCGCCTGAAATGGGGTCACCCGTATGCATACCCATAATATCGGTGATTTTGAGTGTTTGCTTTAGCGTCGGCAATATCCCGTCCAGAGAACCCCCTTGCGGCATCAGATGCAGGTGCCGGATGCCGCAGGAAGGCCGCGCACGCCAGGAAGACCGCACGGCGTTCCCGGTGGAGCTCCCTCCCGCTACCGCCCCCCAGTAGGTGTCATACACGAAAGCCTTGAGGACCCCCCCTTCCACCAGGGTGGTACGCCGTGACGGCACCCCTTCCCCGTCGAAGCCAAAGGCGCCTGCGGCACGGGGATGCAGCGGATCGTCATACAGGCTCATCACGGAGGCGAAGCAGGGCCTGCCGAGCTTGTCCTTGAGAAAGGAGGTGTCCTTGATGACGCGCTCACCGCTGAAGGATCCGGCCAGGAATCCCAGCAGTTCGGCGCTGCAGGTGGGGTCGAAAAGGACCGCGACATCCATGGACGGGACGGTCCGGGCACCGAGCATCCCACAGGCCTTGGCGGCCGCCCTGCGACCCACGCTGGCCACGTCTATTTCGGAGAGGAAGTGTCCCCGGTCGGCCTCGAAGCCCGCTTGCTGGTCATCCCCCTGCTGAGCCATGACCATGATGGCGGCCGTGGCGTGGGTGGCACTCCCGGACGCGCAGATGCCAGTGGAGCTAGCGATCCTCACCGCGTTCAGGGAGCGTGAGAAGGTCGCCTTGCGCACCTGGGTTACGCGCTCGTCCGAGCCCCGCGCCGCCTGCTCGAGCAGCAGGGCCTGCTCGATGCAGTCATCGGCCGTAAGCGCTGCTGTCACGGGATCATAGATTCCGGGGGCAGAACATGGGGGCTCGGCAGGGGGAAGGCCCAGGCGCTGGTCGCTGAACTGATGGTGGGCCGAACTCACGGCCGCCTCGATGAGCGGCAGGGAGGGTTCGGCCCCGAAGCTAAAGCCCATGCACCCTTTCACGAGCACCCTCAGGGCGAAGCCGGTCTCCTTGGCGCGCACCAGGGAGTTCGTCTTGCCGTCACGGGCCTCGGCGCGGATGCTGTCTACGCTCTGGCCAAAGATTTCATAAGACGTGATTTTCTGCCGCTGCAGAAGATGGCTGAGTTGCTCGATGCCCCTGTCCATGCCTCAAACGGTAAGTGAATACACGAGGGCCGTCTCCCGACAGTCGGGGAAAAACTGGCAATGGATGCAGTCCGCCCAGATCTTGTTCGGCAACGTGGCCTTGTCGACATCATGAAAACCATATCTCCTAAAGAAATCAGGAACAAAGGTCAGAACAAACAAACGCTCCAGCCCCAGTGTGCGGGCCTCTTCAATGCAGGTATCGATCAGGGAGCGTCCGAAGCCCGACCCCTGGGCCTCGTGCCGCACGGCAAAGGTGCGGATCTCACCGAGGTCCTCCCAGGAGACATGCAGGGCACAGCACCCCTGTATCTGGCTACCGGCACCGCTGTCGACGACCCAGAAATCGCGGATGCAGGTATAGATGTCGTGTAGGGATTTAGGCAGCAACAGCCCCTCCTTCACGAAAGGATCGATGAGTCCTTTGATCACCTTGGCATCGTTGATGAACGGTTTGCGAATCATCCCCTAGTATCCCTTTTTTCTTGCGAATACAGCACTTTTCTCAATACCCTGTCAAACATGAAATAAATGCTTCATGATATCAGGAAGCTGTGAGACAAAACCGCGGGTGCCGGTGTCCTCAGCGGGAACCCATCAGCTCCTTGGCATGCTCGATCACCACCGAACTGGGAGATTCCCCGCCCATCATGCGGGCCAGTTCCATGACCCTATCCATGTCGGTGACCCTCCTCAGGGTCGAGACCGTGCTGCCCCCCCGGCGCTCCTTGGAAACCACCAGATGATGGTCGGCCTGCGAGGCGACCTGGTGCAGGTGTGTCACCACGATGGCCTGGGCCTGTGATGCGATCTCCCTGAGCCGGTGTGCGATCATGAAGGACGTCTCGCCGCTGATGCCCGCGTCGATCTCGTCGAAAATCAGGGTGGCAAGTGGGGAGCCGGTCTGCTGAACCCTGATGGCGAGCATGATGCGGCTCAACTCGCCTCCGGAGGCCACGCGTGCCAGGGGCAGGAGGTTCTGCCCCACGTTGGTGGAGATAAGGAATTCACCCTTGAGGAGCTGGTTGGGGGTGGCATTGCGGATATCTGCCCCCTCGCACAGGCTCGTGCCTATCCCCTCAAC
The DNA here is from genome assembly GCA_964618975.1 of uncultured Bacteriovoracaceae bacterium. Lineage (GTDB taxonomy): Bacteria > Desulfobacterota > Desulfomonilia > UBA1062 > UBA1062 > CAZUDI01. The sequence continues at coordinate 42,748 of CAZUDI010000028.1, forward strand.
CTCCCTCTGGTCCACCACAAAACGCGTCCCGGGCATGCCCAGCCGGGCCAGATCCTCGTTGATCCGCTCGGCCATGAGTCTCGCACATGCCTGGCGGGTGCACAGGAAGGCCTCAACCCCTGCGCCGTATGCTCCCCGCGCCCGATCCAGCCGCTGGCGGGCCTCCATCAGGAGCGTCCGCGAATCCTCCACGGTACTCAGTTGACGGCTGAGCTCTTCCCGTACCCGCATGAGCCCCTCCTCATCGGTGCGGTGCTTGCGCATGAGATCCCGCAGGGTATGCAGGCGCCCCTCCAAATCCTCGATGCGCTGGGGGTCATACTCGTATCTGCCCATTCGCTGACGGATACCCAGCGTGATATCCTCCACCTGGGCCTGCATGGCCTGCATGCAGTCTGCATAGGGGGCCAGGAAGGCGTCGTGGTTGGCCATAGCGAGCAGAAGGTCCCGGATTAGGGAGGCCCCGTCACTGAGCGAAGGGGTTCCGCTGTAGAGCAGATCGAGGACCTCGTGCGCCCGAAGGTTGAGCTCCTCGGCTGCGCGGGAGAGCTCGAGCCCGGAGACGAGCTCGTCTTCGAGACCGGCCTTAAGCTCGAGACCCTGCAATTCTTCGAGACTGTAGTGCATGCGCTCCTGTTCGCCCTTGAGCTCTTCCAGTTCCCGCATCAGGTTGTCCAGATGTTCCTGGGCCGCCAGAGCCTCGCGGAAGGGGCCTTCCACCGCCTCGCGGTCGAGTCCGGCCGTCTCCTCCAGGATGCGCATGTGCTGGTTGGGGTGGAGCAGATCCTGATACTGATGCTGTCCGTAGATGCTCACCATGTTGGCCGTTGCCTCGGCCAGTTCGGCCACCGTGGTCAGCCTTCCGTCGAGATAGCAGCGACTCCTGCCGCTGGCGGTAATCTCGCGCCGGACGAGGGTTTCACCCTCGCCATGGGAAAAGAGCGCCTCGACAACGGCCCTGTCGCAGCCGGGCCGCACGATATCCCCGCTGGCCCTGGCGCCCATGAGGAGGGTCAGGGCATCGATGAGCAGTGATTTGCCGGCGCCGGTTTCGCCGGTGATGCAGTTGAGACCGGGTTCGAACTCCACGGTGAGTTCGTCGAAGATCGCCATGGACGAGATCTTCAGTATCTCGATCATCGCTCCTGCCACTTGAGCTTGGTCCTCAACACCCCGAAATAATTGCTTTGCGGAAGACGCAGCAGGGTGGCTTGGTAAGGGCCGCGCTTCACCTTGAGGGCATCGCCGGCCTGGAGGGGGTAGCCCTTCTGACCGTCAAGGGTGAGGTGGATGTTGTCCGAGGCCTTGGTGGATTTCACGATGATGGTGCCCTCCTGGGAATCGGGCAGGACGATGCTGCGATTGGAAAGCAGGTGCGGACAGATGGGCGTGAGGATGACGGCCTCCACCCCCGGATGTACGATGGGGCCGTTGGCCGCCAGGTTGTAGGCGGTGGATCCCGTGGGGGTCGAGACGATGAGCCCATCGGCGCGGAAGTTGGTGATGAAGGTGGAGTTGGTCCAGACCTCCATGTCGAAGATGCGTGCCAGGGCCCCCTTGGTAATCACCACGTCGTTCAGTACGTGTTCGGTGCTCAGCACCTCTCCATCCCGGACGTGGGTCACGGACAGCATGGCGCGCCGGTCCTCGACACAGCCCCCGGAGGTGACGGCCTTGAGCGCGGCAAACACCTCGGCCTCGGTGGTCTCGGTAAGAAAGCCCAGGGATCCCATGTGCACACCCAGCATGGGTACCTCGCGGGGCAGGAGCATGCGGATGGTTCTCAGCAGGGTTCCGTCCCCCCCCAGCACCACGACCAGATCGGAAGCCCCCCAGACGTCGGCACTGGGAGGCCGCGAACAGGCCCCGGCCACATGGTCCTCAAAGAGACACTCCACGCCGCGCTGCTCGAGCCAGTCGAGCACCCGAGAGGCCAGGGCCAGGGCCGAGGGCTCCTCTTTGCACACGATCCCCATTTTCATCAATCAACATATACAGGCGCATCCGCAGACTTGTCCAGATGAAATCGGCAGGCAGGCCAAGGATTCCGATGCACCCTGAGTCCCTGCGGACTTCCCCCGGGACGGGGCTGCAGGACAGATGAGAAAGGGCCGGCCCGGCTTCCCTCTGGAAAGCCGGGCCGGCATAAGGACGGCTCTGTCAGGGCCTCATTCAGAGGTGGCGTTCTCGATCAGCAGCTTGGCCACGAGCGTATTCTCGTTGCCGACAAGCTCGGTGCCCATCAGGGCGATGCCCAGTTCGGCCCCCTCCAGGTCGATCAGGGGGATCTTGATGTCGATGAGCGACTCGATCACCAGCCCCACCACCACATTGGCCACGTCGCGTCCGATCTCCGGCAGCAGGGCGGCGTTGGTGGTGTTGTCATAGAGGACGGTGATGGAGGTGTTGGTCTGCGAGGCATCCATCTGGGCCTGGATGCGCCGTCCGTCGTCGCTCAGCTTGAGCTTGAGGGCGGCGTTCACATCCACGCTGATGCGCGCCGAGTAGGTCCAGCCAAAGAGCAGCGGGGTCTTGATCTCGATGACGAGATTGGGGATCACGAAGCGCCCGAAGTCGGTGATAATATCGGCAAAGCTGTCCGTGGGCAGCGGCTGTCCCGAGAAATCGGCCACCGGCGGGGTGCTCAGGGTGACGTAAGCCTTGAGGCCCGAACCGAGTTCACCCAGGCTGTCCGCAATGGCCGAGCTCACATCCAGATTCTGGATGAAGCCCACCTGGACGAGGGCAAAGGCCACCTCGTTGATCATGTCGTCGTTGATGGCTACCATGAGGTTCTCTTCGCCGCTGGGCGCCAGCACGGGGAGCACATCCCCGGGGGTGGAATAGAAGCACGTCAGGGCGGGAAAGATCGGATCCAGGGTCCGGGCGTTCAGGCCCAGGTCGATGGACATGGTGCTTTCGGTGGAGGTAAAGATCGTCTCGGTGTTCATCAGCCAGGCCGCAACCTGGATACCCTCGAGCTCGGTGGTCAGGTCGTTGATGTTCAAGACCGGCAGCTCGAGGTCGCCGAGCAGGTCGCCGAGGAAGTCATCGACGATGTCGATCAGCAGGGTCGTCAGCCAGGAGGGGATATCCAGCGCACCATAGCTGACGATAGGGTTGGTGAGGTCGATGTCGGCACTGCCGAGGTCGAGGATGGCGAGGATATCCCCGCTGGCCTCGTCCACCCGCAGGCGCAGCCGCACGTCGTTGACTTCCAGCTTGTCGGCGGAGAAGCCGACCGGGGTATCCCACAGGAGGCCAGCATGGTAGCCGTCGACGACCAGGGCCTTGCCGCCCTCGGGAGGCGGGGTGATCGTGATGCTGGCCGCGATTTCATCACCCTCCAGGATATCGATGGCTACCGCAATCGAACCGATCTGGATGTCTTCGATGACGAGGTCACCCAGGAGATCACTGATCTCCACGACCATGGGCAGCTGATCGGTCAAAAGGTCGTCGATCATGGGATCCAGGATGATGGGGATGATCTCCTCGAGTTCGTCCATGAAGGCATCGGTCAGGAGCACCCCCAGGGCATTGTCCACCACCCCTTCCCCGGCCGGGTCGGACGAATCCCCCACGGCCAGGGCGATCTTCTGCCGGTTGGCGATGAAGTTCTGGTCAAAGACCTCGAAGGTGCAGATATCGTAGATGGGTTGGGGATTGAGGGCCAACTCGTAGGTGAACTCACCCGTCGCCGCGTCGAAGGGGACGATCTGGTTGTCGGCCTTCAGCAGCGAAG